>CANRTU010000013.1 GCA_947642745.1 uncultured Eubacterium sp. | reverse complement strand
CCCACCAACAAACCACTTGACAGTAAGAATAATCGCACGCAAACGACTGTTATCAATTTGTTATCAAAAGACCTTTTAAAAGTCCGCAAACCCGCATAAATGCTGGATTTGGTAAGCATTTTTGTTTATTAGAACTCTTTGATTCATATTCTCCCTCCTTAAAAACGATAACAAACGACATCATTATTTTGCCCCAAAGCCGGAATTACAGCAGCAATCAGTATAATGCACCAGAGTAAAGATATTAAAAATTTACTATATGTGGTTTATCAGGCGGTGTAAATATCATATTGTTTACCACCTTCTGACCAGGAGACATCCGGACACAGGCAGGCCGGTGATTCTTCATCAAAATCTTCGTGCCACCGGACTCTGATTCGTCAAAAATCCGGTTCTGCCCGCCTTTAATGAACCGGGTAATCGGAACGATGGCTTTCATAACGCCTATAACCGGCAGTTCACTCATAAGCCATTCCTCTTTCCATAAACAATATCTCTTTTTCTGTTTCGATTATACGCAGGGCTGTAAAACGTGTCAATGTAAATATCTATATTAATATTCAGCTGGCGGTTTTACCAGACTGTATAAGCTTTTTCCGCAAACCGGCTTCTTCTATTTAAGCCATCGGATACCTCCTTCCTGAGTTTGCTCATTTAACGAGTAGCGAATTACGATTGCGCATGCCCGCATCAGTAAAATAATAAAAACGACCAGACAGGTTAGCTGCTCCTGTCTGGCCGTTTATGACAGGTATTCAATTATGAATATGTATTTACCGAAACCGCTCCGCCGTTCACTTATATTCACATATCCGCACAGATACAGTGTCCCATTCCTGGTCAATGAATCAGGATAACCACCAGAAACGCCCTGTTTATCAGCATTTCCTGTGCCGTCCTTATTATAACTCTCTCACAGGCTGCGGATAATACCAGCCGCCGGACAGCCCACTGCGTCTTTGCTGTCTGTCCGGATAAGCCACCCTCTGACATCTGTTATGGCGCAATCCCACGTTTCCCGCTTATTCCTGCCCGAACAGTGGCGTGGAAAAATACCGCTCCGCCGTATCCGGCAGAATCGTTACAACGGTTTTTCCTTTCCCCAGCTTCTTTGCCAGGGCAATGGCTGCCGCCACATTCGTGCCGCTGGAAATCCCGCACATAATCCCCTCCAGCCTCGCCAGGTCTTTGGATGTGCGGATAGCTTCTTCATCGGATACAATATAAATATCTTCGTAAATCCGCTGGTCCAGAATCTTTGGAATAATTCCGTCCCCGATACCCATCTGCAGATGCGTTCCGATGGAACCGCCGGATAATACCGCAGCGCTTTCCGGTTCCACGGCCCAGATCGTAATATCCGGATTCTGCGCCTTTAGCACAGTACCAATGCCTGTAATCGTCCCGCCAGTGCCGATACCGGAACAAAATCCGTCGATACGGCCTTCCACCTGTTCCAGAATCTCCACGCCGGTATGATATTTATGGGCCAGGGGATTTGCGGGATTTTCAAACTGCTGTGGCACGAACACATTAGGATCTTCCGCCGCCATACGAAGCGCCGTCTTCATGCATTCTTCAATACAGGCGCCAATATTTCCGGCATCGTGAATCAGTATCAGCCTTGCGCCGTAATGCTCCACCAGCTTTCTGCGCTCTTCACTGACGGAATCCGGCATAATAATACATGTGCGGTATCCCCGGACTGCGCCGATTAACGCAAGGCCGATCCCCTGGTTGCCGCTGGTAGGCTCCACGATGATCGTATCCTTATGTATACGTCCCTCATCCTCGGCTTTTTTAATCATCTGGTAAGCGGTCCTGGTCTTGATGGAGCCACCTACGTTTAACCCTTCAAACTTAACCAGTACGTTAGCGCTGTCAGCATTTGTCATACGGTTTAACCGGATCATGGGCGTATGTCCCATGGCGGCAAGGATATTGTCATAAATCATTCTGCTATAAACCTCTTTCTATCTGTTTCTGTCATCAACAGGCTTTATCATAGCATACTATAGGAATTTCGTAAATATACTGTTTTTACGGATATTCCGCTTCCAGTTCCCACAGGTATGTCCGATTACAGTCCTGTTCCATATTCAGAGCACATCACAGACAGAATCATATCCCGCCTTTTTTGCCAGCTCCTTCAGTCCTTCCAGGACTTCTTCCATGGAGTAATTATGGCTTTGCAAAAACGTTTCTCCTTTTTCACCCAGATACTGATAAAAATAAACGGCTGCCGCCACTTCTTTCCTGCTGTTATAATCAATTCCATCCAGCAGAATATTTTCCGCCTCATTGACCTCTCCCCGGTCCGCCATTGCTTTATACTCATCCAGCCTTTTACCAGCTACAGAATTGCTTTCTTCTGTCAGCTCCACCTGGACATACTTCTTTCCCAAAAGCAGTGAAATCAGTACCGCTACTACTTCTTTTATCATGCGCATAATATAATCTTTTTCATCATCGTACCGCATGTAAGGACTCCTTTCCGCCGGCATCAGATGTATAAGCCACTACTCTCCGCTAAATACCCGGATATCTCCCCGGGCTTGTAATACCGGCCTTTTTCTTACTTTTTCTTACTTTTTCCTGCTCTCTTCTTACTTTTATGTTGTTTATATCAGATACAAAGATTCTCCGGCAAATTCTTATTTTCACACTGGCGCCAGAACGGACAATGCCGGATCATGCCCGGTAAACCGGAATCTTTCGCAATCGTAATCATAATGACAAAGTCAAGGCCGTTTCTATGTAAATTATGTGGCTTTCCGATACCGGACCACAAAGCGCCTATGTTTTGTGACGCAAGATATAAATCAATCTGTTCCCCCATATACCCAGTATTTGCCAGATAATTATCTTTTGTTTCACTGTAAAATACAATATTGCCCGCCACGTTTACAGGTAGTTTCATTTTCCGGAACGATACAAATCTCCGTTTTAATTTCAGAAATAAGCGGTTTTATGGTTCTGATAAATTCTTCACATTTCTGAATATCCGTATCTGTCAGTATGCCGGTACCTTTGAATATATGAAATGACTTTCGTTTAAAAATCTGTTTATAGTAATCCACAATAATACCTCCAGTTTTTTCTAATCGTCTGTCATCATTATAACACCTGCCTGACACTACCACAACTATTTTACACGAAATCTTCTTTGCAGTGACTGCTTCCTTCTTCCAGTTTCACAATTATTATTTACATATGCCTTATTCCCGCTCTGTATTTCGTTTAAATCCAATGTAAGTAACCGTGAAATACACTGCATAAATTCCAAAAAACAATGCCGCTCCCATCAGAAAGTAAACTGCCGGCGATGTATGGATTCCTGTATAAAAGTTAAAGCGGTTACCTGCATAGACCGTAACCAGACCACTGATCACCAGGGCCATAACCGCCGGACACATATAATATGCCAGAAGCTGTTTTAATATAATCCGGTCAATCTCTTTTCTTCCGTACCCGGTCTGTGAAAGCACACGGTATCGAAATCTGTATTTTACCGAATCGCTAAGCTGCTGTACGGAAAGCACAGTCAGGGCTACGCACAGAAACACCAGACCCACATAAAACAGGGGAAAAATAATTGAGGACAGCATATATTTAATTTCCGGAACCAGGTTATCCCTTACCAGATTTTTTACCGCATAAACAACTATGGAATCTGAACCGGAACAGGAATTTCCCAGATCTTCTCCATCCCGGTCGTCCGCTGCGTCCTCCGTCATGACATGCCCCCGGGTATTACGTTTTTCTTCATCTTCTTCAATATCATCCTCTTCTTCAATATCATCCAGCAGGCGCCGCAAATTCCCGGGCGCTTTTCCTTCTATATCCGCCACCAGTTCCGCATAGTATGGTTTCATTTCTTCCAGCAGGGCATCTGGCACCACAAGAATATAATCTCCGCCATTATGCCCGTCCTGCGAAAAACTTTCCGTATAGTATCCTGAAAAAGACAGTCTTCCCCCAGACCCGTTTATCTCAATCTGGTCTGAAAAATCCCCGGTTTGCCGCCACACCCGTTCTTTCATATGAATCGCATACTCATCTTCTTTCAGAATAACCTCTGACAGGCCCAGCATTTTACGCAGATGATTATAATCAGAAATTCCCATGCAGGTGTCATAATCACAGTAAACCATCCCGTCATTGCGATTGATTTCTTCCCAGTCCGGCGTTCCGTCTGCTTTCCGGTAATCCGATCCGAATTCTTTCAGATGGGTATACAGGTATGCGTTTACCTGGTTCGTTCCATTCTCATAAATCTGATAAGTATAAATCTCCCTCACCTGCGTTTCTTTTTCCAGCAGGGCGATCTCCTGATGAAAATCCTCATCCGTATTGCTACTGTATATCTGCACATCAAACGGATATTTATTAATAAGAACCTGGTTCTGGAAATGATTAAACATAAACGCCACCGCACTTCCCATAAGCGCCAGGGTAAACAGCGCAGTCAGCGTTCCCATGGAAAAACTCATCGTCTTTACTTTGCAGGAAAACTGGCGCAGCAGAAACAAATTGTGCCCCCGATAGACCGCATTTCCTTTTTTTCTTACATAACAGGAAATCCATGCGGCAATTCCCGTATAAAACAGATAGATACTTAAAACCAGCCCGGTCAGGAATGCGGTCAGGATTCCTGTATCCCAGTTTTTATAACAAAATAGAAAAATTCCAAATAAAACAAAGACAAAAATGGAAAACGGAAAAAGCATCCGGTTTATTTTCTCATGCTTTTCACTGATTACCTCATTCTGTTTCTGGCTTTCCATCAGGTCATGAATATTCATTTTCTTAAATCTTCTCCCACAGCGAAGAAGCGCCAGCAGATAACATCCGCCATAACAGGCCGCCGTCATCAGAATACAGGTTTTATTAAATTCCAAATGAATATGGTAATCCATCTGAACCATACTGTAAAAAACAGACAGCAGAATCTGCTGCAGCAAAAATCCTGGCCCCATGCCCGCAATGAAAGCGCCCATGCCAGTCATCACATTCTCACGGATATACAGCCGTGCGATTTCCTTTTTCTTCATCCCTGTCAGCAGATATATGCCAAATTCCCGGCTCCTCTTTTCCAGAATAAACCGGACCATATAGTTCATCAGCCATGCCACAATCAGGACAATGAAAAAAGTAGCAAGCCCTGTCATAACCGCCATCATATGAACCCTATCGTACAGTTTCTGCACATCTTTGGAAAATAAAAGTGTATGAAATGAAAACATCAGCGCCGTAACCACAGCCATCGTCATAAAATACACCAGATAATCTCTTGCGGAGCGTTTCACGTTCCGGAAAGCCAGTTTATTCATCATGAGAAAGCGCACCTCCCGTCAGCGACAGCACATCCAGAATTTCATTCAGAAAATCCCGGCGTTTTTTCTCTCCCCTTACCAGTTCGTGGAAGATTTTCCCATCTTTCAGAAAAAGAATGCGGCGGCAGTAGCTTGCCGAAAAAGCATCATGCGTTACCATAAAAATAGTCGCTCCCATTTTACCGTTCATATTAGTAAAAGTTTCCAGAAGTGTCCGGGCAGAAAGGGAATCCAGCGCCCCGGCCGGTTCGTCGGCCAGCAGAAGCGCCGGATGGTTTGCCAGCGCTCTTGCGCAGGCACATCTTTGTTTCTGTCCTCCAGACACCTGATAAGGATACTGTTCTTTTACATCCTCAATGCAAAGCAGACGCAGCAGTTCCCCACATCGTTCCTGAATTTCTTTTTTTCCCTTCCTGTGCAGCGTCATGACAAGCATAATATTTTCTTCCAGCGTCAGCGTATCCAGAAGATTGTATTCCTGAAACACGAATCCAAGATTGTCTTTACGGAAAACAGAAAGCTGATCCTCTGATAATTCCGTAATATCTGTATCTCCATAATAAATATGCCCTGCTGTCACATTGTCAATTGTGGACAATAAATTCAAAAGGGTAGTCTTGCCAGAACCGGAAGCTCCCATCACGCCAATAAATTCCCCTTTCTCCACGGTAAAGCTCACTTTGTCAACTGCTTTTGTCACATGATTTCCACTTCCATAATATTTCTCCACATCACATACACGTATTGTATCCTGCATATCCTGCCGCTCCTTTCTCTGATACTGTGATTGATTTTAAAAGGCATGGTAACAGTTTCTGGGATATTCTTTCCTCCCGCACTATGCCTACTATAACAAAAACTCCATCTGCTTTGTATCAGATTATCTTTCTGAAACCTTACAGTCCTGAAAGATAAGAACATATTCTTTCAGTTTCTGTAATCCGCAAGATAGGAACTGACAGGGAATTCTAATATGATCTCTGTTCCTGCCCCTTCTTTTGAAACCGCCCGGATACCGATTCCCAGTTTCCCGCAAAGTTTATGGCATAAATACAGCCCCATGCCGGTAGAGCGTTCCATTTCCCTTCCATTTGTCCCTGTAAACCCCTTTTCAAAAATCCGTGGCAGTTCCTCCTTTGGAATTCCCACCCCGTTATCTTTCACTTGTAAAAGCACTCCTCCTTTTTGTATCTTTGTAGTAATCTGAATCTGTGCGCCATCTTCCTTACTGTACTTTGCACTGTTTAGCACAAGCTGGTTCAGAATAAAGCGAATCCATTTATTATCTGTAAATACCATATCATGACAATCCACTTCCGCCCGGATATTGCGCTGTATCAGATAATATTTATTTTGCGTCATCACTTTTTCCGCCGTTTCCTGAAGATTTGTTTCCGCAATCATATAATCTTTGTAAACAGCGTCAGAACGGGCATAATACAGCGCCATGTCTACATAATCTTCTACTTTTCTGTTTTCCACCAGGAGATACTTTCCCCTTTCGTCCCTGTGGTTCTCACAATTGAGCGCTATTGCCGTTATCGGCGCCTTAATTTCATGCACCCAGCTTTCGATATATTCCCGGTATTCCTTCTGTTCCTGTTCTATCCGGCGGATACGCTCAATAACTGATTTATTTGATTTCCGGATCAGGGTGCGGTACAGCCTGTCCTCCAGCCGGAACGACCGGGGCATCAGTTCCCCCAGCAGATATCGCTGATCCAGATTTTTTATAATATGCTCCGTCTCCCGAAAATACCGTCTGCGGGAAAGAAACTGCACCGTCAGCCAGGCGCCGGTAATAGCTGCCCAGCAGACCAGTATCACCGCACAATCATCCCACGGATATCCGGTCAGCCGTAAATATACAGTAAGAAGAGACATACATACCATATGCAAAAGCAGCAGTAATGACTTATCTTTCAAATATTCTGTCGCTTTCATATCCGGTATCCCATCCCCCTCTTTGTCTGAATAAAATCATGGATTCCTATTTCTTCTAATCTGGCACGCAGGCGGGTCATATTGACACTGAGCGCATTATCATCTATAAAAACCTGCTGATCCCAAAGATATTCCACCAGATCAGTCCTTGATACAATTTCATTCTTATGTTCAAAAAGACAATATAGTATTTTCAGTTCATTTTTTGACAATTCCGCACGCTTTCCCTGATACATGACCGATCCACGGGCTGTATCGAGCTCCACACCCTTATGGATGTTCTTCTTTTCTTCTGTATTCGTTTTTCTGGTCCGTTTTAAAACAGCGGCAATATGCGCCAGCAATACAGGGGCATGAAAAGGTTTTGTAATATAATCATCCCCGCCTTTTAACAGCCCGCTTAACTCATCCATGGAATCCGTTCTGCTGGTTACGAAAATAACCGGCACATCCGATTTTTCACGCAGCTTCTGGCATACATCAAACCCGGACTCTGCCGGCAGGTTTACGTCCATCAAAACCAGATCCGGCTGAATTTCCAGAATATCTTCTGCGGTATTCCTAAAACCAGCCAGTACTGTCACCTGGTATAATGCGTTTTCCAAAAGCTGCTTTATCTCCTGCCGGACTGCAGCATCATCTTCTACAATTAAAATATTCATCCGGATACCGCCTTTCAGTTTTAAGTTGTACGTGACATACAGGTATATTGTAACGCTTATACACCCATAGTCAACAATGATTTCGTCGTAAAATCTGTATTGCGAAGCAGCAGTATCCTGCTGCTGTAGAACTTTCCTGGAGTTATAAGGATTTTAGAACCGGACAGTATTAATTTTTTCATTACTACAGGGATTGAAATATCAATTTAATTATAATATTTTTAAAATATCCGGTTTTATGCCGTTCCAGAGATTATAAAAGCCGTTTTTACAATACCGTACACATCCGGATGTCATCTGTCATACATTTCACCATACTAAAACTGGAGGAACGAACATGAATAAAGAAAACAGCCGTTTTAAAATAGCCGTTGCAGATGACGATGAGCTGTTTGCCCGGAAAATCCGCCAAACCGTCCAGAAGTTCTGGAACACAGAAAACCCGGCATTAAAGATTTATAAAAGGGGAACAGACCTGGCAGACTGTCTCAGACAGGGAGTTCAGTACGATATTTATTTTCCGGATATCGAAATGCCCGGAATAAGCGGACTGAAACTGGCTGAATCTATTTTGCGTATTTCAGCAGAGTCCTGTATTGTACTCATTACTTTTTATGAAAGATACGTGCTTCAAAGTATAAAAACAGGTGTACTTTACTATATACTGAAAGAAGAATATGACAGGGAGCCGGACAAAAAACTTTTTTACAGGAAGAGCTCCACATATGAAAAAGTATGCCTTGACGATATATGCTACACAGACAGGAATGGCAAAGATGCTGTCTTTTACTGCAGCCGGCAGATGAAAAAAGATTTTGAAGCAAAAATGCTGGCATTCCGGGAGCGCTTATGATGGAATTTTTTTATTATACAAGTGAATTTATCTATATATTTGCGAAAGCCTGCACCACATTCCGGCCCGCCTGTGCATTACCGCCATACAGGACAGAGAAAAAACACCATACACTGACGGTATCTGCCGCACTTATTCCTGCAGTTTCTGACTTACTCTGCAGCTTTTATTTTAAGCCCGTTCTTTTTTCGCGTGCGGCAGTTCTTCTTCATGCCTCTATAGCCAGCTTTCTGGCGGCCTGCCTGCACCCACACTGCAGAAAAACAGCTTTTCAGCCTCTGGGCAGCACTGTCGCTCCTTGACCTGTTTTTGATGTCGCTGTGCAGCGTCTTTATTGAAAGCTTCGGCATAAATCCTGACATACTGACAGGCAGAAATGCATACCGTAGATTGTATCTTCTGACCTTTGCGGCAGTTCTTTTCCGGAGCCTGAAAATCATCCATAAATACCTGTCCCGCAGTACCGCTTTGCAGAACTTATATAAAATATACCTGGAAAATCTATCTTTCCCAGCCATGCTGCCCCTTACTTTATGCGTCATTTACTTTCAAAGAGTTTATAAACGGCTGATAGCGGAACGGCTGGTTATAATCTGGATGACGCTCTTTTTCCCTGCCGCTGTGATTTTTGCGCTGCGGACATTACAGAAAGATTTTCATATTTCCGTACCTTCCTTGCGCTGATTAGTATGTATGCGACAAAAATAAGGACTAAGTAAAAATTACCGGCTAAATTGAAACCGGGACGGAGATTTACCAAAGCCGGTAGTAGATAAACGAAAAGGATTACCACGATACAGTCCAGCATATATCGAATTGTAATGTCAGACACCGTACCGCCCACAAGTATTCTGCAAAATATTTCCGTCTTTTTTCTTTCCAGCATCTGATAATGGAAAACTATCACAATGGACGTAAACAGTGAAACAATAAGGGTCTGGCAATCAATAAAGTTCTTTAAAAAAGCCTTTAGAATATAAGCATCCGGATCCAGAGTCTTTGCAAAATCCAAAAGCATATTTAGAGAAAAGCAGAACATGTATGCAATACACAGTTCTGACATATCCGTTCTTCTAAACAGAGATTTTTTCATGTCTATCCCCCGAAGCGTTCCGCTTTGTTTTATAAAGAGATTTTCCAGTCAGCATTGCAAAATAAAGCAGCATGGCAGCCAGGATGATCATACAAAAATCCCGTTGTGACGAATATGTCGTAACGTTAATTTCTTTTGTGCAAAGCTGCGCTGCCATATAGGAAACTGGAAACGGTATAGCACTGTCAGTCCACACGATGATTGCCTGCTTATTTCTTAATAGCAATCGTAGAATTGCAAGTACAACGAAAGCAGGAAGAACTGACAGGAAATACAGCATTAAAATCACTCCTGGCATAGTTACACCGTTTTCTTCCGTATTTTTATTTAACCCATAAATTAGAACATCTCCGGGAGCGTCGTTTTGAGCATAGAATATCTGAATTTTAGCTTCCCGCTCAAAGGGAATAACCATAGTATCTATTGAGCGCATTGTTTTGCAAAATGTTTCGCTTGTGATTTCCTCTGCAATACATTCTTCCTTTGACATTTTTTTGAGAAAAAGAAATATATCATTGAAGTATCTGATATAAATTTTCTCAAATTCTTCCTGGAAACCTCCCACTTTCTCACCTCCTCACTTATAAGACTTCGCATTTCAAATAATCTTACAAGGATTTTGAAATATTTTTCAAAATTGTTTTTCACAGACTTACACAGAGCGGATCCCCCTCACGGTATATTAGATTTTGACAAAACCAGTACCGGCTGCCGCCTGCTCTATACGCAGGATGCTATTATTAAAAAATGCGGGGATTACCCCGCATTTCTGTCAAATCATAATCAATTCCTTGTTTTTTGAGAAAATCCTTTCTTCCTGCCCCCGGTGCATGACAGCGTTTGCAGGCACATAGCTGACACGCTCAATGCCGTATTCTTTTATGACGCCCTCCGCCGTCCCTTTGGACAGGCGGTATCCGTCAAAATTCCCGGCAATGGCACGGTCAACGGCGTCTTTGCATTAAACCTTTGTTGTCACGTTCCATCTGCTCCTTCGCCTGTTCAAGCGCTTCCTGTGCCTGTTGCTCTTTATATTCCGCAAAGGCTTCTTTTCCTTTGGGGATAGGTATTTAACTTCCTGGATAAGCCTGCGTATGCGTTTTTCCACTGGTTTCCACGATAAAAGCACGTCCGCATAAGGCTCTGATAAATCCATTCCCTCTTCCATAGATAAAAGCTCCGCCAGGCTTATATGGGAATCTGGATAATCCGCAGCTTTCAGTCCCAATTCTTCCGGCTTTTCCCCATGCCGTCACGAAAGAAGAAATACAGACGGTCTGCAATACGGCTCCGCTCCACCTCATCAACAAGATAAGCTTCGTTTGCCGGCATATAAGCGCCGTTTTCCACTCAGGCACGTATCTGTGCCTCAATCTCCTGCCAGTCCATAGTAAAGCGTGGGTTTTCCAACGCCGGGGTGCCATACCCCGCCGTCATACCCTGCTCATCGAACCACACGGCTGTCTGCTTTCCGTCAAATTCAAACCCCTCTCCGGTAGTTCCAGATTCCTAAATCCAACTCCCTGCGCCACACATCCATATCCACACCGCAGCGCAAAAGGAGCAGGAATGCGATGGTCGATGCCAGCGTTTCCTTCAGGCGCAGGCCGGCATTCAGGTCATCCAGCTCCTCCAGGAAACTCCCGTCTTTCTCATATATCAAATCCCGCAGATATTCCCCATAAGCATCCTGCGCAATCCTGCCCGCAATTTCTATAAGCCTTTCCTCAAAAGTCAGCCTGCCGTCCCATTGCTACGTTTTCTTTCCCCATAATAAAATCCTTGATTTCTTAAAATATTATTATTTTTTGTTTCTTTGCTGGCAAAAAAATAACGCATAGATTTTTGATTCTCTATGCGTCCCAGAGCGTGTTTGAAAAATGCTTTCTGACAGATGTACCCTAAAGGGCATGATATGCTTCACAGTTTGTTGATTATTTTACCCAAATTCAGGAGGTGTACCCAAAGGGCATGATATAGCGGGCTACATTGACTAAATTTGGGTAATATCCTCCGCAAAGTGGGGAGTGCAGATGCTGGGAATGATTTTTTAAACACGCTCTAGAAAACACTGTGTTTATAAGGCTTTTGGAGCCTATAAAACTAATTATGAAATTTGGACTGAAAACTTCGCCTTATACATTCATCTGTTTTGCGAAGTTTCCCTTTTTCATGTTCCGGTCATAGATCCCCGGAACTATGTGTTTTACTGCTTTCCAGTAATTTTTAACTGACCTGTATCTATGCCTTTTCAACTGCATCCCCCAAATTTTATTTGGGGGGATTCATTTTGCTTTCTGAAATTTCCGACTTCTGATTCTTCAAATTTGGGGGATAAAATTCTTCCTCCAATATTTCTAAGCTTTTTTCTTACGATTTCTTTGCACAACCGCACTCTTAAACGCCTTCATCATGGCTGGCGACAACTCCCCACAATCCTCATCAAAGTTAATTGGGCTTTTTTTCGCCTCTTCAACCTCTTTTAATTGTTCTTCCGTAGGTTTTTGTCCACTTTCAATAATTAATGTTCTGGTCATAATAAAGCTCCTTTTCTGCATTAGTTGCAAGCCTGGCTGAAATTAATCGAATCGTTTCCTTTCGTTCTGTAAATACTACAAACAGTACATCGCCGACTTTCCCTATCGCAATATATCTATCCTCATCAACACTATGCTCAAAATCAAACATTTCAATGTAATAAGGATCATCAAAAACATATGCTGCCGTTTCAAAAGAAATTTTATGTTTTTCCTTATTAATAATATTTTTTTCTTCGTCCCACTCAAATTTCACTTTTGGCTGTTCCTCTTAGATTATTCTATGTTAACAATATACCATTAAATAACCAATCCATCAATTGCATTTTCCCTAATCTCTTTTCAAGTCTTAATATAGGAAATAGCAAAAACCCCTGTAAATGGCATTTCCACACCATTCACAGGGATTTCTTCATTCAAAATAACCAGGCAAACTTCGCCTTATGCATTCATCTGAGCCGCAACCTCAGCCGCAAAATCTTCGCTCTTCTTCTCCAGGCCTTCACCTGTCTCAAAGCGGATAAATTTCTTAATGGAAATATCAGCACCAACTTCTTTGGAAACCTGTTCCAGATACTTCGCAACAGTCTGCTTGCCGTCTTCTGCCTTAACATATACCTGATCTACCAGACAGATTTCTTTCAATTCCTTATTGACACGGCCTTCGATCATTCCGTTTATTACCTTTTCAGGCTTCTGGGACTCTTTCGGATCGTTCATAATCTGTGCCCGCAGAATTTCTTTCTCATGGGCAATATATTCCTCGCTGATTTCATCCCTGCTGATATATTTCGGATTTAAAGCCGCAATCTGCATACACAGGTTACGGGCAGCTTCTTTTACTGTGTCATTTACTACAGATGACTCAGCTACCGCTACAACGCCGATACGTCCGCCGCCGTGAATATAATCCACTACGCAGCCGTTTTCAGCTTCCGCTTTTTCAAATCTTCTGATCTTTAAGTTTTCCCCGATAACCGCTACCTGCTCTACCAGAGCGTCTTTAACAGTCTTGGAGGAATCCTCGATCCATGGTTCTTCCATAAATGCGTCCATATCAGCCGCACTGGAAGCAAGCGCCTGTTTTGCCACCTTTTCCACATAGGTCTGGAATTTCTCATTCTTGGCTACAAAGTCTGTTTCAGAGTTTACTTCCACAATTGCGGCTTTGCTGCCTTCTGTTACGACTTTAACGATACCTTCCGCAGCGATACGGGAAGCCTTCTTCTCTGCCTTGGCCTGTCCGTTCTTTCTTAAAAACTCCACAGCGGCGTCCATATCGCCATTTGTCTCTGTCAGTGCTTTTTTACAATCCATCATGCCTGCGCCGGTCATTTCACGCAGTTCTTTTACCATTCCTGCTGTAACAGCCATTTTATTTTCCTCCAGCTATTCACAGGGACGCACAGACATCCCCGCTTCTGTTATTTAGTATACTTTTACAGACCATACAGATCCGCATACGACTTGATCTATTCAAAACGTTCATGAAACGCTTTTATTATGCTTCCGCAGCTTCTTCCATTTCTTCTGCCACGTCTTCTGCTTCACCCTGTTTCGCCTCAATGACCGCATCCGCCATCTTGGAAACAATCAGTTTTACCGCACGGATTGCGTCGTCATTGCCAGGAATGACAAAATCCAGTTCTTCCGGATCACAGTTTGTATCCGCAATGCCAATCAGCGGAATGCCAAGTGTATGCGCTTCCTGTACACAGATTCTTTCTTTCTTTGGATCCACGATGAAAATAGCGTCAGGAATTCTGTCCATTTCCTTAATGCCGCCCAGATTTTTCTCCAGTTTATCCTGCAGCTTCTTTAACGCAAGCACTTCTTTCTTAGGCAGTACGTCAAAAGTTCCGTCTTCTTCCATTTTTTCAATGCTCTTAAGCTTTAAGATACGGCTGCGGATCGTTTTGAAATTCGTCAGCATACCACCCAGCCACCGCTCATTGACATAAAACATGCCACAGCGTTCTGCTTCTGTTTTAATTGCGTCCTGCGCCTGCTTCTTGGTACCTACAAACAGAATCGTTCCGCCATTGGCCACGATGTCTGCTACCGCATTGTAAGCTTCATCTACTTTTCCGACGGATTTCTGCAGATCTATAATATAGATTCCATTCCGCTCTGTGTAAATGTATGGAGCCATTTTAGGATTCCATCTTCTTGTCTGATGTCCAAAATGTACGCCCGCTTCCAGTAACTGTTTCATTGAAATAACGCTCATATCTCTTTCCTCCATCTGGTTATCTGCTTCCATATGCTTCCCAATACGCTCCGACCCAGTATGAATACGGGCACCTGTTACGCTCCACATATGTGATTTTTTTGACTTAACTACTATAGCACAGCTGAAAAATGGTTGCAAGTATTTTTCCAAAAAACTTCCACCCGGTCTCCGCCTGCAGACCGCTTTACCCAGAGGATACCGTTACTGTCAGCCGCACCACTTTTTATCCGGCATTTTCAGTATGGATAACAGACGGTTTACGTTACTGACACCGTATCACACAGACCGGACAGTTTCCCAGACAGACATTCAGCCTCTTTTAAGGTCCGCAAATGAACGAAAAAGAGGCTGTATATCACTGATATGATATTATATTTTATTATCTGTCCGCCGCTGAAAAATACTTCAGCCATTACCGTGACGTCAGTATCCTTGCGATCTCATCAAAAGAAGCGCCTTTTGTAATCTCATAAGTACCCGGCTGCAGCTGGTTGTCATAATTATTTGACCCGAGAAACGCATTAAACTCATCTGCGCTTTCTACAAGGCCGGCTTCAAACACTTTCGCTGACACTGTCCTGGACACATCCCCGCCTACAATCGTTACCGTTACTTTATTTCCATTAGAAATATCCGGATTCCCATTATCCGGATTTTCCGGTTTCGTATCGTCCGGGGAGTCTGTCTGATTGTCTGTATCTCCTCCGTTTCCATCCTGCTTTGGAGGATTATCCTTTTCATTCGTATTTTTCTGGCTGTCCGGTTTCTGATCCTGTTCCGGCTGGCCGGCCCCGGTGTTCTTATCATCCGTATCAGGTCCGTCTTTATCAGAAGGCTGCTTATCCTGTGAATCATCCCCGGACTGGCCCTCATCATCCGCCCCGGCATCCGGATTCTCTTTATTCCCGTCGTCTGTCTTTGTCATATCCGCCAGCGTCTTCGGAGTATCCTCTTCCATGACCATTCCCAGCTCCAGGGCACGCTGGATAATCTGGGCGTCGGACATTTCATCCTGAAACAGAAATGCGGCCGATAATACAACTGTTGCCACTATCACGCCGACTCCCGCTCCCCGTAAATAATATTTAAATTTCACCTGAATGATCTCCTTTATAAAGTCCAAGAATCAGCCTTACTTCACCCACGCCCATACCCAGTCTGCGGGCAATTGCCACGGAATCCTTACCTTCCCTGTAGAGACGGATGATCTCTTCCCGGATATCCGGCTCCGCCGGCTCACTTTCCTTCACCGGCTCTGGCAGCAAAGGAACAACGGCTTCCGCCGTTTCCCTGACAGCCGGTTCCGGCTCCGCCGGCTGTTCCCCCTCTACAGGCTCTGTCTGCGCTTTAGGCTGCGGCGCCGTATTGGAAGGCGGCTGCTCCTGAGGCGCCTGTACAGACTGGGGCGTCTGCTGCCGGAGCAGTTCCAGATAATGACTGGTCAGTTCTTCCTCCTGTTCTTTAAAGTCCTGAAGCTGCTGCGTAAGGCTGGAAGAAAAATTTGTCAGTTCCGTATGCTTATCGTTGAGCATACTGTATAAAAACATAATCTCATTATGAGTTTTATTCATCTTCTCAATCACAGTATCGGAATATTCATTAATCGCCATAATCTTTTCATTTGTCTGCTGTTCCAGCGCCCGCTCCGTCCGGTCTTTGGTGGCGTCTATCGTCTCTTCCACAAGCTTTGTCACCTTCTGCTTTGAACCTTCCAGCTCACGCTGCATCAGAACACTCATCTCTTCCCTGCTCAGCTCTGATATATGCTCCAGCTCATCTGAAGACAGCCTTTCCGTTACCCAGAAGCTGCCCAGAATAAACAGCATGCCAACGATTAATAATATAATTTCAATTGCCGTCATTTACGCATCCTCTCCACGATCATCTGCTGTAACCTGTTTATATCTTTATATCTTAATATCAAACCCGCCTGATATGTGCTTTTTGACTTTTACACTGCCATCCGGCAGGTCTTCACGTTTTTTCTTCTTTTTTCCTTTCTGATTCTCATAGGCATTGGAACCCTTTTCTTTTGCGTCGTATTTCTTCTGCTGCGGATCAGCATTGTCCTTCGCATGTACTTCCTGCGCCTGACTCTGTTCTTTCTGTTTTACTTCTACCTGAATGTTATGCTGCTCTACGGCAGGCCTGGTATTCTCCTGATGTCTGACTGCGCTCACATCCTGCGTATTCTGAATCATTCCATTCAGATGAACTGGTCGTACTGTCATACGCTCACCCTTCTTACATACCCAGACAGTCTGGTCATCCCTTTCTGCCCGGCTGTAATACCTTTCATTCATGCATTACTGACTCCGGTTCTGAAAACCCATACATAAAATCCATTTCCTGAACCTTCTGTCATGTATACAGTTATCGTGCCACAAGAATCTCCATATACGGCCCCATCATTTTCTGCATTTTTGACAGCGCTTTTGTATGCAGCTGGGAAACCCTGGATTCTGAAACCTCCAGAATCCTGCTGATTTCTTTCAGTGTCAGATCTTCATAGTAATACAGCAGGATCACCCGCTTTTCTTTCTCCGTCAGCTTCTCCATCGCTTCCTGCAGCTTTTCCTTTAATTCTGTCTCCTGTACCCGCTCTTCCGGCTGGATGAAATGTGAATTGTGCCTCGCATCCATCACCGGCTCCGTTCCCTGTTCTATAAACTCATTCAGGGAAACCACATTTGTTACTTTCAGCTGGGACTGCCACTCAGTCAGCTCCCCGCCTGTTAATCCCAGTTCCTGTGCGATTTCTTCATCCAGGGCAGTCTTTCCGGTCTGCATCTCTACCCGTTTGATCGCTTCGTCAATTTTCTTCTGTTTCTGGCGGACTGTCCTGGGAATCCAGTCCATCTTGCGGATCTGATCCAGAATCGCTCCACGGATTCTCAGGCTGGCATAAGTTTCAAACTTCACTTCCTTGCCCATATCAAACTTGTCAATGGCATCAATCAGTCCAAAAATACCATAACTGACCAGATCGTCATATTCCACATTATACCCAAGATACATGCTTAACCTGCCGGCAACAACCTTAACGAGCGGCGCATACTCAAGAATAATCTGTTCACGTAACTCTGAAGTCCGGTTGACCTGATACATCTCCCAAAGCTGTTCTTTTGAAACCTTTTTCATGTTAACCTCCAGGCAGTCCTTTTTCTCCATCTCCCCGGCCCGTTACCGGGCAGCTGCAGGATCTGTCTTAATCTTCAGCTTCTTCTACAAGCTCCATATCCATATCCTCAAGAATTTCTCCGTCCTTAAATCCAAGATCATCTGCAGTAATCTCATCATCCAGTTTATTCATGTTCATATCAAGCACAATCTTGATAATATATCCCAGAATATAAAACCCTATAAGCACCCATACCAGTGTACGTACCAGAAAAGAAAAACCATAATCATATATGACTGACATAATGCACAATACCAGACCAGCGGTAAGCATTACAATTGCAGGAATTGGTTTTGTTTTCATATACTTCCTCCTGTTACTCTTTCCGTCAAATTATTTTGAGCGGCCTGCCAACTGATTTTATGTAATATTGACCTGTATCGCAATGCAGTTCCACCGTACGCCCATAATTCAGTCCCGTATCTTCCGCAATGAGGCGTATCCCCAACTCCTTCAGTTTCATTCTGGAAGCAATTGCGTTTTTCATACCGATACTGCCAATCGCATCCGGTCCTGATACTTCAAACATCTTGGCGCCGCCGGCAATTTTGGCTACCATGCGCTGTTTACTTGCTCCTGCCCGGGTCATGCGCTTTACCAGCTCAGTGATTCCGGTATCCGCAAACTTTGCGATATTTGAATTATTTCTGATCTTTGTACTGTCTGGCAGCATAATATGTGCCAGACCGCCTATTTTGGTTACCGGATCATAAAGCGCGATTCCAATACAGGACCCAAGTCCAAGTGTTGTAATCGCATTCGGACTCTTGCAAATATTCAGGTCCGCCATTCCAACTTTTATCATCTGACTCATTATAATTTCCTGCACTCTCCCAAATAAATGTCAAAACTGCACCATTACACCTCTCAAAGCATAATTCCCAGCGATGTTAATATTTTGTCATAAGAATCCAGTTCTGGTAAAAGTATAAAATAACCATCCAGCATAATCTCACTGCCGAAGGAGGTTTCGATCAGCAGCGCATTATCGCCAAACTGTCCGAACTGGATAGCCGGGATACTTAATATCGCACCGGCCATATCTACAGCAATGTAAGGTACTGAAAGGGCAATCTTTAAATTGGTCATTGCAGACAACGCAGACACATAAGAGCTTGCGAAAATATTTCCAATCTCTTTCATGGCGGATAAATCCATTTCATCAAACTCTTTCCCATATTCCGGCTGTCGTCCCATCAGACGGGAAACCAGATAATGTGCCGTATTCATTTTTAGCAGGAACATCAGGCTGCCTTCAATATCTTTTCCCACACTCTGATAAATTCCTACGATCTGTTCCTCCTCAGAGCCGATTGCCGTATTTAACTCCTGCACCGCCATCAGCTTTACGTTCGGAACCTCCATTCTCAATTTCATATTCAGCATTGTCGCTACTGCGGTAGTTGCGTTTCCCGCACCAATATTGCCGATCTCTTTTAATACATCAACGTACATGCTGTTAATTTCATCAAATGTAAACTTACTCATTTAATTAAACTCTCCCTGTCTGCCGCTCCCGGTTCAATGATTTTGCAAATATAAGATATAGTGAGACCATCCCACAGTCTCACTATATCATCCGTAGCTTTAGTATCTTCTATACCTGTTAAGGTATAATTTCTTTTTCTTTCCCGCAGCATCCTTTCTGCGGAAAACTCTGTATCAGACACGCCCTAAGCAATCTCATGTTCGTCAATAATCGCATTGATATCAAACAGCGAAACGAGTTCCTCGCCATGTTTCCCAATCCCGTTGATAAACATTTCTTTTGTTTCTTTCGGACTGTGGGATACTTTATCTATATCACTGGGACCCAGATTAATCACTTCCCTGACTTCATCCACCACAATCCCCAGTGCGTCCTTTTGTTCAAACTTTAAAATAATAATTCGTGAAGCGTTCGTATATAAATCGTCCTCCAGCCCCATTTTGCGGCGGATACTCATCACGGGAATTACCTCGCCACGCAGATTGATCACTCCTTTAAAATAAAACTGGGAGGTTGGAACCCTGGTAATTTTCTGCATCCGCACAATATTGTCTATGTAACTGATATCTATTCCGTACTGCTCACTGCCGATCTTTACGACGATATACTGTTTTTTCGTCTCCTGCGGTATTTCCATATAATCCAATGCTGCCACCCCCGTTACATTAATGTATTCACATCCAGGATTAAAGCGATTTCACCATCACCCAGAATGGTTGCCCCGCTGATAATCTTGCTGTTACTGATAAATTTGCCAAGTGACTTGATAACGATTTCCTGTTGTCCCAGCAGTTTATCCACGATAAGACCAGCCTGTTTCTCGCCTTTGCTTACAATAACTACTGTCAGATTCTCCGGCTCTTCTTCCGGCGGCTCAATATCCAGTATCCGGTTCAGGCGTACTAAAGGAACGACTGTGCCACGCAGATTAATCACTTCCTCTGCCTGAACATATTTGATATCAGAAATCGCCACGTCCTCAATTGCCGTAATGGAACCCAGGGCAATGGCAAACAGCTCATTACGTACTTCTACCAGCAGCGCCTGGATAATGGCGAGTGTTAACGGCAGGCGTACGATAAAGCGGGAACCTTCGCCCAGCCTGCTCTTGACCTCTACATCGCCGCCCAGCGCTTCAATATTTGATTTCACCACGTCCAGACCAACGCCACGTCCGGATACGTCTGTGATTTTCTTTGCCATGGAAAAACTTGGCATGAACAGAAAATCAATAATTTCCTTCTGGGTCAGATTCATCGCCTGTTCCGGTGTCACAATCCCCCGTTCAATGGCTTTGTTCCTGACAGTTTCTGTGTCAATGCCGTTACCATCATCGCCAACTTCAATGATAACGTTATTGCCTTCCTGATATGCTTTCAGATGGATGGAACCTGTCTCCGGCTTGCCCCTTTGCAGACGAAGTTCTGCGCTTTCCAGACCATGATCCGCAGAATTACGCAGCAGATGCTGTAACGGATCCCCGATCTGGTCTACCACAGTACGGTCCAGCTCCGTGTCCTCACCCGTCATATACAGTTCCATTTTCTTATTCAGTTTACGGGAAAGATCCCTGATCATACGTGGGAATTTGGCTACTACACTCTCAATCGGTACCATCCGCACCTTCATGACCGATTCATGCAGGCTGGTGGTAATCCGCTCCAGATACTCGATCTGGTCATGGAAGGACTGGCTGCTCGGGCTGCCTCCTTCTTCATTTGTACTGAGGGAAATCAGACTGTTCTTTGCTATGATCAGCTCGCTGACCTGGTTCATCAAAGCGTCCAGCTTTTCAATATCCACACGTACGGTCCGGTTCGCCACCGGTTTATTAACAGATTTTCCCTTTGCCGCAGAAGCCTTTGCTGTATCTGCTTTTGCGGGAGCGGTTGCCGGTGTCCTGGCAAGGGCTGTGGACCGGGTCTCATCCTGAGTCGCAGTCTGGCTTTCCTCTTCTTTATCCGCCTCTTGTTTTTTCGCAGGCGCCAGCATTTCGTATTTCACCCGTTCACCAATTACTTCGTCGATTTCAGAAACTACCTTCGCCGCTTCAATAATTGGTTCGATCTCCCCGTTATCCACAGCCGCGAAAAAACTGAAATCCAGATCGAACTTCTCATCTTCAATATCCTGCGTATCCGGATTGTAAATAAAAATATCCGCAAATTCCTCTACAGCCTTAAATACAAGAAACGCCCTTGCCGCCTTTAGCAGACAGTCTTTCTGGATATACACCGTAAATCCAAAAACTTTCCGTCCGCTTTCTTCCGCCAGCTTGATGGCGTCCCTGTCGCTTGCTGTTAAATCCAGCTCCAGATATTTCTTCCGATGGGCGCCGTCTTCTTTTTTCTTTTCTTCCTTCGGCGCTGCCGGTGCGGACGCAGCTGCTCCGTCGCCGGCCAGAATACCGTTTAACGCTGTAATAATGGCTTCGTTATCGTTGGTTCCCTCATCGGAAGTCTCTTTGATAATATTCAGATATCCTTCGATGGCATCCAGACACTGGAACAGTACGTCGATAATATCGCCGGTCACCTTGATTTTATCATTACGGACTTCCTGGAATACGTTTTCCATGTCATGGGTCAGATGCTGCATACGTTTAAATCCCATGGTACCTGCCATACCCTTGAGGGAATGGGCGGCACGGAAAATCTCGTTAATCACATCATGGTCTTCCGGTTCATTCTCCAGTGCCATAATATTGTCGCTCAGATTCTGGATATGCTCTGCGGTCTCATCAATAAAAATCTCCAGATATTGACTTACATCCATATTATTTTACCCCCACTTGGTTTAATATACTTTTGGGAACACCCGTGAGCGGTACTACCTCGTCAGACAGCCCTGCCTCTACGATAGCTTTCGGCATACCGTATACGACACAGCTTGCTTCATCCTGGGAAATGACATAAATCGGCTTCGTCTGGTTCAGATCACGGATCCCTTCTGTTCCATCCGCTCCCATGCCAGTGAGCACCACGCATATAATCTGGTCAAATGTTGACCGTTTCAGCGATTTGTACATCACATTCGCACAGGGCCGCAGACCACCGATAGGAGGAGCGTCTGATAAATGAATCTTGTGATTTCCATCCCTTAAAGGCACAATTTCCAGATGATAACCACCCGGAGCCACATAGACGCATCCTTTTTTCAATATATCATTTTCCCCGGCTTCCTTTACTTCTACTTTGCTCAGCTCGTTAAGCCGTTCCGCCATGGATCTGGTAAAACCGGACGGCATATGCTGTACCAGAACTACCGGGGCGTCCAGCGCTTTATCCAGATATGGCACCACGCTCTGCAGGGAGCGTGGTCCCCCGGTGGAACATGCCACTGCCACCAGCTTTTTGTCTCCTGACGGCTGCTTTTTCGGCACTGCCTTTACGGTCTGGCGTACGCCCTGTTTCGCTGCCGCCAGCGATACTGGCTTTTTCTTGTTTTTGGACAAAACAGAATTTACAAGCGCTTCCAGCGCCGTACGGAACTCTGCTCCTTTGGCTTCCACAATATTAGTAGGCTTTGTTATAAAATCAAGAGCCCCGTAATCAAGCGCCTTTAAGGTAACAGGCGCCTCTTCTTTTGCCAGGGAGCTGACGATGATTACTGTAGCAGGGATGTTCTCCTTTCGTAATCTTTGCAGAAGCTCCAGACCATTCATTCTTGGCATGTTAATGTCCAGAAGGACAGCCGCATAGCTGCCGTTCTTTATTTTTTCATATGCTTCCAATCCATCTCTGCATGTATCTGTCGCTTCAAAATCATTACCTGCGTTGATTATATCACAGATAGCCCTTCTCATGAGTGCAGAGTCATCTACAACCAAAATATTTTTTTTCATCACTCTATCGAACTTCTTTCTTTCTGTTTTTACGTCTTTCATCAAAGATGTAACGAATGAAATCTTCCAGTACGCTACTGTCTTTCCATATAAACTCTGCTTTGTTCAAAAACTGTCCGTCCGGTGCGGGAGAGCTGGCAGAGAACAGGAGATACGCAGGTATCAGATACTTCTGTATCCGGATCAGAAGATAAGAAGCGCATTCAGTCTCCACATCCGTCAGAAAACTTACACTGGCGCCATCCGTTTCTGTCATAATACCCCGGCGCATCACAGGCTCCTTTGTCGTATGACCTCCTGCCCCGGGAGAAACGTCCAGCGCCTGTTCCTTTGTAATCACAGCATATGCCAGTTCCCTGTCACAGGGTACACAGCACTGGATCTTCCTGTGATAACGGTATAGCTGGCTTTTCAAAGCAATCCGCAGCATATACCTGTTGTCCGCCCGGTACCTCTCTTCCACAATTCCGGCTGCACGGTACAGTCCTCTTTTTGTTTCAAACAATACCTCCAGACGGACATGCAGGGGAAACATAACAGCCCTGCCCCCTTCTTCCGGCATATAAAGTTCTATGCCCCCGTTTTCATACACCCTTGCAACCACACTCTGGTATACCCTGGCCATTTCCCCGGTTTTTTCTTCCTGCTCCTTCTGCTGTTCCAGATACAGTTTTACTTTATCCTCCGGCCGGATGATATTTAGGATCATGGATTTTTCTCCTGTAAAACATTTCTACGATCTGAACGGTCTGTCATCTCTCATTTTTATGACCTGACGCTCTATGATCTGAAAAAACTGGAAAACAGATGCAGGATTCCCTGCCTTTCTGTTTCTGCCACCGGATCCCCGTTTATCAGACTCTTTACCAGTTTTTCAAAAGCCCTGGAAGATTTGGCTCCCGGCGCGCTTAAAGATACAATTTTTTGTTCCCGCACTGATTTTTCCAGCATGGCGTCCTGCGGAATGGTCCCGAAGTAATGGACTTCTCCCTGTAAAAATTTGGATACCACAGAGCTGAATTTTTCATATACGAGTTTTCCGTCATCCGAAGATACTGTACGGTTGACAACCACTTCGATTTTTGTCCCATTCGGACTAAATTTCGGATTCCCGTGCAGCGCCTTAATCAGCGAATAGGAATCTGTAAGAGAACTGGGTTCAGGCGTCATTACAAGCAGTACTTCCGGACTTGCTGAAACAAACTCCATGACATTATTGGAAATCCCCGCACCGGTATCAATTAATATCACATCCGCTAATTCATCCAGTTCTATAAGATTATTGACCAGGCGAGACAACTGATTTTTAGATAAATTATTCATACCGATAATGCCGCTTCCACCGGATATAAATCCAATTTCCATGGGACCGTCGGTTATTATATCTTTCATTTTTTTCCCGCGGTAAATCATATCACTCAGATTATATTTCGGACTGGAGCCAAACATGACTTCAACATTAGCCAGACCCATATCCGCGTCAAAGATAATAACCCTGGTACCGAGCCTGCGCATCTGTACCGCAAGATTGACTGCCACATTGGACTTTCCCACACCGCCTTTCCCGCTGGTAATGGTAATCACTCTTGCTTTTGCCGCCGGATGAACATTTTTCGAATTTTTTACTACGTTCCTCAATTGTTCTGCCTGATCCATACTTAATCGCCTCCAAGTAATTTCTTCACGATCTTCTGCGTATTAAATATTTCAATGTCATCCGGCACATTCTGTCCGTATGTCGCATAGGACAGATCGGCGCCGGAATACAGATGAATATTCAGCAGATTACCGCAACATGAGGTTTCATCTAACTTTGTAAAAATGATTTTATAATCAGCAAAGGTCTGGTAAATATCACAGATCTCCTGCAGGTCGCTGTATTTTGTGGTAGCGCTCAGTACCAGATACACTTCACATTCATAACTGTCTGCGGCTCCCTGTATCAGACTTTTGATATCCTCGCACTGCGCCGCGTTTTTATGTGAAAATCCAGCCGTATCCACAAGGATCAGATCCAGATCTGACATTTTATCCACAGCTTCCCTGACTTCTTCCGGTGAATAGACGATCGTCAGTGACATATCCAGTATATTCGCATAGGTCCTTAACTGTTCCGTTGCGGCGATACGATACGTATCCGCCGTAAGAAACGCTACCTTCTTTCCTTCATCCACCTTATAGCGTGACGCTATTTTCGCAATGGTTGTTGTCTTTCCCACACCGGTTGGTCCGACAAAAAAAGCTATCCTGGGTTTCTTACGCCCAAACTCAATAGGCCTTGGCTGGCCGAATTTTAAAACCAGTTTCTGATAAATATGCGACAGAATATAATCTATGCTGTTACCCGAACTGGATACTTTTTCCAGTTCGTCCAGAATCTGGTTCGCATATTTTTCATCCACTTCGTTGTCCAGTAACGTCTGATAAAGCATCTTTACAAACGAAAAACCTTCTCTGGTTCTGCTGGCTTCTTCTGACACATCCAGATCCTCCGGGTTATTCTTTTCTGCGGAAATACGTTCTTCCAGAAGGCTCTGGAGATTGTCCAGCCGCTCTTCGATTTTACTGGAAGGCACAGTCTCCGGTACCAGGGGCTGTGCAGGCAGCCGTACAGGCGCCAGCGCTTTTTCCTCTGCCACCGGCTCCGGCAATTTTGCCAGCGCTTTTTCCACCTGTCCCGGCAGCCCGTGTTCCGGCAGTTCCCCGTCGGAAGCATAAGGGATATGAATCTGTTCATCCGCCTTCAGGTTGATACTTTCGGGTTTTGACACCTGCGCAACGGGCGCAGCCGGCGCAGATGGTTTTTCACTTTCACTTTCCTCCAGCGCAGCTGTCACCTCATAGGTTACACTTTTAAAAGCACGGAATACGCCTGAGGGCCGTATGACCTTCACATTCATAATTACCACATCAGGCCCCAGTTCTTTTCTGGCCCGCTCGATTGCCTCGTTTTCCGTCTTTCCCTGATACTTATTTATTGTCATTTACGCTGTCACCATCCCAACTGACTGTAATTCTACATTCGAATCAATCTCATTATAAGACACTACGATCAGGTCTTTAAAATAATCTTCTGTCATCTTCTTAAAATACATACGTACGATTGGTGATGTAACTATAATTGGATTTTTTCCCAGATTCTCCAGTTTCGCAATCTCCGCTTCCACAGAAGACATAATCAGCCGTGTCCGCTCCGGATCAATGGTCAGATATGCGCCCTGCTCTGTCTGTTTTACAGAAGACATAATCTCCTGTTCGATATTCGGATCCAGTGTAACCACGCTGGTAGCTTCATTCGGCATAAAGTAATGGCTGGAAATCGCCCGTTTTAGCGCCTGCCTGGTATACTCTGTCAGCACGTCCGTATCCCTGGACGTGGCTGCGTGGTCAGCCAGTGTCTCAAATATCGTCAGCAGATCACGGATGGAAATACCTTCCGCCAGCAGATTCTGCAGTACTTTCTGTATCTCACCGATACCAAGCAGCTTAGGAAACAGCTCGTCCACCAGTACCGGATTGTTCTCTTTCACATTGTCAATCAGGTTCTGTACATCCTGTCTTGTAAGCAGTTCAGCAATATGGCTGCGGATCACTTCTGTCAGGTGGGTGGCGATAATGGACGGCGGATCTACCACTGTATAGCCCAGGCTTTCCGCCCGCTCCCTCTGGCTCTCCGTAATCCAGATAGCCGGTAAATGAAACGAAGGCTCAAAGGTTGGAATACCGGTAATCTCTTCTTCCACGTATCCCGGATTCATGGCCATATAATGGTCAAATAAAATCTCGCCTTCTGTAATCTGGATACCTTTTATTTTAATAATATACTGGTTCGGATTCAGCTGAATATTATCACGCAGCCGGATAATCGGAACAACTGTTCCAAGCTCCAGCGCAATCTGCCTTCGTATCATAACCACACGGTCCAGCAGATCGCCGCCCTGATTGACGTCAGCCAGCGGAATAATACCGTAACCGAACTCCAGCTCAATGGGGTCCACCTGTAGCAGCGATACCACATTCTCGGGCTTTCGGATCTCCTCCGCTTCCTCTTCCGCCTGGGTAACCTCTTCCTCAATGGCTTCCACGGAAAGACTTTTATCCATGAATTTGCCTACAATTATATACATTCCGCCGAAAGCAAGAAACATCCAGGTCTGCAGTGGTGTGACAATACCCAGAAACATCAGCGTGCATCCCACCAGATAGAGTACTTTTGGAATGCCAAACAGCTGCGATATCAGAATATTGCTGATATCCGCTTCCTTTGAAGCCTTCGTTACAAGAATACCGGTAGCCAGGGAAATCATCAGCGACGGAATCTGCGACGACAGACCGTCACCAATGGTCAGAACGCCGAACCGCTGCAGCGCTGACAGCGCATCCATGTTATCACGCATCATCCCCATAATCGTTCCGCCGATCACGTTGACAAATGTAATAAGCAGACCCGCTGTGGCGTCTCCCTTTACGTACTTTGTGGCACCGTCCATGGAACCGAAAAAGGATGATTCCTGCTGGATTTTTTCACGCCGTGCCAGCGCTTCCCTGTCGTCAATGGCCCCGGTATTCAGATCGGCGTCAATGGCCATCTGTTTGCCGGGCATGGCGTCCAGCGTAAATCGTGCCGTTACCTCGGATACACGTTCCGAACCTTTATTGATAACTACAAACTGGATAATAACCAGAATGATAAAAATAATTGCGCCAATGACAAGATCACCGCCGCCTACGAAAGCTCCAAACGTCTCGACTACGTTACCGGGATTTCCGGTGGTAAGAATCAGACGGGTGGAGGAAACGTTCAGTGAAATTCTGAAAATCGTGGTAAACAACAGCAATGTTGGAAAAAACGACATATCCAGAACTTCTTTTACAAATAAACAGTTGAACAGTACAACCAGCGCAATGGAAATGTTAAACGCCAGCATAACGTCCAGTAAACCGCTAGGGATTGGTACAATAAAGAACACAACCGCTGCCAGTAAATACAGTGCAACGCCCACATCCGCTTTCTTCAATGTCAATCCCCCTTTCTTATTTTTATTCTTTTTTATGATTTATTTCTTATTATTCAAAACTTTTACAGACTAATTTCCTGTTTATATAATTATGTAATTAAACTTATTTTCCTGGTTCACTTTATATTTTATTTTTCAGCCGGTAAACAGCTGCCAGAATCTCAGCCACTGTCTGATACAGCTCCGGCGGTATTTCTTCCCCAATTTCCACATTTGCGTAAAGCATACGTGCCAGGGGTTTATTCTCTACGATCTCCACATCTGCCTCTTTTGCCTTTTCTTTAATCTGCATTGCCA
Organism: uncultured Eubacterium sp.; assembly: GCA_947642745.1. Taxonomy (GTDB): domain Bacteria; phylum Bacillota; class Clostridia; order Lachnospirales; family Lachnospiraceae; genus Eubacterium_J. The sequence goes on along the minus strand of CANRTU010000013.1, from coordinate 46,528 downwards.
GATAGTCCGCTCCCTTTGCCAGCACCACTGGCGCCTGTGATTTCTCAGCGTCGTATTTCAGGGCCACGGCATAATGGGTCGGGTTTGTAATGACCACGTCCGCTTTTGGCACATCCTGCATCATACGGCGTCTGGAAGCTTCCCTCATTTTGGAACGCTGCTGTCCCTTTACCTGTGGATCTCCTTCTGTATTTTTATATTCGTCCTTGACCTCCTGTTTGGTCATTTTCATTTCATCCTTGAATTTCCATTTCTGATAAATATAATCCAGAATACCTAATACCAGATAAGCTGCTGAAATTTTCATGCCTGCGTTCAGCACCACATCTCCGATCAGCATAATCGCCTGCATAAGCGACATACCATAAATCAGCAGTACCTGGTGCATATTTTCCTTCACTGCGGAATAAGCGATCCATCCGATCAGAATGATCTTTACGATGGATTTTAAAAGCTCCATCAGTGAATCCTTGGAAAATATCCGTTTAAAACCATTGATTGGATTAAACTTGCTGAATTTTGGCTGTAGCGGTTTGGTGGTCACATTCCACTTTACCTGCAGCAGGCTAACAATAAACGCAGTAATAAATCCGATAATGAAAAATGGAAGCGCCATTCCCAGCAGTTCCAGGATTCCTTCCTGCAGCACCGCCGCCATGGACTGATCCGACACACCGCCCCTGTTATTTGAAATAAAATCCGGTATAATATCATAAAATGTATGAAACAGATTCAGCATACCGCCGCCAAGAGCAGACATCGTTGCCCGCAGCACTACAAATAATACAAGCAGTCCCACGGCATTGTCCAGTTCTTTGCTTTTGGCCACTTTTCCGTCATTTCTGGCGTCTTTCAGCCTTTTTGACGTAGGTTCCTCTGTTTTTTCTCCTCCCTCGCCGTCCTTGGCAAACCACTGAAGGTCAAGGGACATCCTCCATTGTTCACTATTCACTCAAATACATCCCTTTTACCATATACACCACCAGTTTTTTCATTTCACGGGCTACAGAATCCGCCACGCCGGAAATAAGCGAGATCGTAAAGAACAGAATCATCAGCCCAATCAGTACTTTCAGCTGCATACCTACCGCAAACATATTCATCTGGGGCGCTACTTTAGCCATAATCCCAAGTACACAGTTTAATACCATCATACAGGCAAATACCGGCAGCATAATCCTGAAACCCAGGATAACCAGATTTGACATATAGCTGACCACGCCCTTCAGCAGATAACTCCACTGGAATACCTGTCCGTTGATTGGTATAAGCTCGTAAGAATCACAGATTGCCCGGAGCGTATAGTGATACATATTAGACACAAGAAACAGCAGCATCAGCAGATAATTATATAAATTACCAGTAATACTTTCCGTCATCTGGGTCATCGGGTTATACTCCTGCGCCATGGAGAGTCCGATCTGCATGTCCGCAAGACGTCCCGCAAACAAAACAATAGAATTACAGATACTGGCTGAAAACCCAATCAGCAAGCCTGTAATTCCTTCCCTGACCACAATAACTCCATATTCCAGTATACCTGTATATACAAGATCCTGATCCGGTAAAATTCCGGTCATCATCACTGCGATACAGCCTGCCAGTCCTACTTTGGTTCTCATAGGAAGACCCCTGGTGTTAAAAAAAGGAGCAGCGAAAATACAGGCGGCAATCCGGACCAGCACTAATAAAAAATATTCAAATGTCTGTAATGAGAACGCCGCATTAAACATGTCATATTCCTATCCTATACATACAAGCTGAAATCAGACCACAGCTTAACCATATAACCAGACATTTTATCCAGCATCCATGAACCAATCAGCAGCATAACCGCAAATACCGCCAGAATCTTTGGTACGAAAGTAAGTGTCTGTTCCTGAATGGAAGTAACTGTCTGAAAGATACTGATAATCAGACCAACGCACAAAGAAACCATCAGCAATGGCGCCGCTGTCAGAATAATCGTATAGATCGCATCTCTGGAAATATCCATAATCTGTTCTTCTGTAATCATACCAGTTGTCCTCTCTGTTTCTGCGCCCTGCCGTCCGCTGACGACTGTACAGGCATGGTGGCGGTTTATTTAAAAGTTCTTACCAGATTTCCTATTACCAGATTCCATCCGTCTGCCAGTACAAACAGCAGAATTTTAAAAGGCATGGAAATCGTAGTCGGCGGAAGCATCATCATACCCATGGACATCAGCACTGATGAAACAACCATGTCGATGACGATAAAAGGAATATAAATCAAAAATCCTATAATAAAAGCTGTCCTGAGTTCACTAATAATAAAACTGGGAACCAGCACTGTAAACGGAATCTCATCCGGCTGTTCATAAGTGACTCCTGCGATATCACAAAACATATTAATATCCTTTGTCTGTGTCTCAGGATACATAAAGTCACGAAACGGCACCTGTATCCGCTCCAGAGCCACATCTGTGGAAATCTCCCCTCTGTCCAGCGGCTGGATCACATCTTCATTGATCTGTGTAAACACCGGTGACATAATAAACGCTGTCAGAAAAAGCGCCAGACCCACCATAACCTGGTTGGGAGGCGACGTCTGTGTACCCAGCGCAGTCCTGGTAAAATGAAGTACAACGACAATCCTTGTAAAAGATGTGAGCATAATAACAATGGACGGGGCAAGGGCAAGGACTGCCAGTACGAGCATCATCCGTATTGGCGCCGATACACTTCCATCACTGTTTCCCCAGATTACATGGAGCCCGTCATTATTATCTGTCATTGTATTGTCTTCCCGGGGATTCGCTGAGTCAAATCTGCCCGCATTATCTGTAGAAGCAGCATACGTACGCTGACTGCAGCCAGATACCAGACAAATGGTAAGCGCCATTATGGCAAGCATAAATGACGCAGCGCTTTTAATTCTTTTCCTTTTATTCATTACAATCTGCCTTATTTTTTTGGAAGATGCTGCTTCACTCTGTCCAGGATCTCATGAAAATCCAGTCCCGTGTCCATTTTCCGGTTCACAATATGATCCGGATGAAATGTCTCTTTATCCAGCTCCGCAATTTTTTCCACACGGTCTTTGCTTACCGCAAGAACCAGATATACATCTCCCACCTCTATAATCTGTATGTAATTATTCGTTGTCAGCCGCAGTGTCTCTACCACTCTGAGATTTTGTCCGTGTATCTGGCCCTGCTGATAACCGGCAATCCACCGGGTAACCAGCCAGGTAATCGCTAATACGGCAAAAAAAACCGCCAGAACTCCCATCAGCTGCCCCAGATTACCCAGCCAGGAGCTGCTTATACCAGATAACATGACTCTAACCAACTACTTTTTTCACAGCCTCAAGTACCCGCTCTGCCTGGAACGGCTTCACGATAAAGTCTTTCGCACCTGATTGTATCGCTTCAATAACCATGGCCTGCTGTCCCATCGCAGAACACATAATGACACAAGCTGAAGAATCAATCTCCCTGATGGCTTTCAGTGCCTGGATTCCATCCATTTCAGGCATTGTAATGTCCATCAGAACCAGGTCCGGTTTTGTTTCATTGTACTTTTCCACAGCCTTCAGACCATTCTCTGCTTCTCCGGCAATTTCGTAGCCGTTTTTTGATAAAATGTCTTTAATCATCATTCTCATAAAAGCTGCGTCATCACAAATTAATACCTTCTTTGCCATAATCGTTATTCTCCCTTATTTTAATAATTTGATTGCATGATTATATCATATTCAGATGTCATATACAAACCATTTATGACATCCCGTGTATATTATAACACATAAAATAATAAATAATAGCGGTTATTTTATAATTTCTGTAATTCTTACACCGAAGCTTTCTTCAATAACTACAACTTCACCCTTTGCCACATACTTGCCGTTTACAAGCACATCAATAGGCTCGCCCGCAATTTTATCCAGTTCTATAATAGTTCCCGGCGCAAAGTCAAGAATTTCCTGAATAGATTTGGTAGTACGTCCCAGTTCCACCGTGACTTCCAGTGGTACATCCATAATCAGGTCGATATTTTCTTTCTGGAACGCAGCCGGATTAAAATCGCCGGAAAAACTCTGGAACTGTGCCTGCTGCACATTCACCGGAGGCTGCTGCATCATTGGCTGCTGCATCATCGGCTGCTGCATCATCGGTTGTTGCATCATTGGCTGCTGCATCTGCATCGGATCCTGATACGTCATCTGCGGCTGCTGCTGCGCCTGCTGTGGCGGAGGGGCCTGCTGCTGCGCCGGCGCCGGTACCGGCGCCGCGGCACTCTGTTTGGATTCAGACGCTTTCGCCGTATCCTGTTCCATATTCTGTGTAATGCTTGCGCACATTTCTTTTGCGAAGGATACCGGATACAGCTGCATAATCGCACTGTCCACCAGATCCCCGATCTCCATCCGGAATAAAATTTTTACAAAATTTCCAGCCAGAAATGCTTCTATTTCCCTTTCATCCAGGCTGTCCGTAATGTCCACCAGATTTGCTTCTGGCGGAGAGATATCAATCACTTTATTCAGCATGGAGGATAATGAAGTTGCGGAAGATCCCATCATCTGGTTCATCGCTTCACTGATAGCGCTCAGATGAAGCTCTCCCAGCTCCACATCCGTATTCGTACCATCGCCGCCCATCATCAGGTCCGTAATGACTTTGACATCGTGCTCTTTTAACACTAACAGATTACTTCCGTCCAGTCCCACCGTATAGGCAATCCGGATAAATACGCATGGTTTCTCATACTGGGCTACCACGTCGTCCCAGGTCGCCATGGATACTACCGGCGTGGAAATTTCCACTTTATGGTTCACAAGTGAAAACAATGTCGTTGCCGCCGTACCCATACTGATATTGGCAATCTCACCAATTGCGTCGCATTCTTCCGGTGTTACCGCCATAGATTCATCCGCTGCGGAAGCTGTATTATCCGTAGGCGCATTTGCCAGATCGCCATTTTGTAACAGGGCGCTTATTTCTTCCTGTGATAATACTCCATCCATTCTATACTACTCCTCCCTTATAATTGATGTAACCCTGACTGCGTAGTTATCACCTGCTACACCCGGCAAAGCGGTAAACTTTTTAATGCTGCCTACATAAATGCCAAGCTCATCTTCTACTTTTGTATCCATCCGGATAATGTCACCCACCTGCAGTCCCGCAAAATCGCTGACTGAGAAAGAGCTGTGGCCTAGTACAGCCTTTACAGGTATCGGCGCCCTGGACAGCAGATTTTCTACCATACCGCTATAGGACAGTTCCTCTTTCTCCTGCTGGCTGGAATACCAGTACTTGGTATTAAGTTTATCCATGACATCATCCAGCGTAATATATGGAAGGCACATGTTCATAAGTCCTTCCGCATCACCAATTTTTATATTAATTGTTATAATCGCAATCATTTCACTTGGTGAAATGATCTGCGCAAACTGTGAGTTTGTCTCAATCCGGTCCAGTCTCGGATTCAGTTCCACTACGTTTTTCCACGGCTCACGTAACAGATTGACACACACTGTCAGCAGCCTTTCAATAATCAAAAGCTCTATTTCCGAAAATTCCCTGGGCTTTTCCAGGGGCAGTCCCATGCCGCCCAGCATACGGTCCACAAATGCATAACCTACATTTGTGGCCATTTCCATCAGGATATTGCCTTTCAGTGGTGCGAAATTTACCACCCCTAACAGCATTGGATTGGAAAGGGAGTTTGAGAATTCTGAATAAGTAACCGCCTCTGAATTCATTACTTCCACCTGTATATTCTTTCGCAGATATACAGGCAGATTCGTCGATAGCAGACGTCCATAATGTTCAAAAATGATCTCCAGCGTACGCAGATGCTCCTTTGAAAATTTGGAAGGTCTCGCAAAATCATAATTCTTGACGGGCTTTTCCTTTGTATCTTTCATTTCCTCTGCGTCAACCTCGCCGCTGCTCAAGGCTTTCAGCAGATCATCTATCTCGCTTTGAGACAGAACATCAGCCATGAATCTCACCACCTGTCATTTGTTTTTTTGTTCTGCCAGCCGGATTACTGGTAATTTGCGTTGGAAATATTGACAGCTACAATAAAATCTGAGTCAAAAAGTTCCTGGATCTGTTCCAGCATCTCATTACGTACTTTTTCCTGTCCGTCGGTAGTACGCACTTCGTTATAACTGTATTTCAAAAATGTGTTTGTGACGATCTCCTGTAACAGTTCTTCCCTGCCCGCAATCAGCGGTGCCTTTTCCTCGTAATCCGAGTCAGCCTTATTTAAAGTAATGGATACCTTCGCCACTACATAGTGGGATTTTCCCTGCGGGTCATCCAGTAAATTAAAAGTCATTGTCTCATTATTTGTCAGGGATACAACATCCGTCTCTTCTACCGGAATCGCATTCGGATTAAATACTTTTCCACTTTCCAGTTCCAGATCAATCGCCGTACAGACATCTGTAATCAGTTTGTTCGCCTGCTTGGTCGCCGGAACGAGCGTAATCATAATAATTGCGGACAACGCCACATTCACCACTACCAGTGCCATAATCAGCACGGTCATTAAATTCTTTTTCATCAGTCCTACCATCCTTTATTTGTTATCTGAATTATACGAATTGTATACCTTAATCTCAACCCTGCGGTTTTTCGTGCGTCCCTGCGGTGTTCCGTTATCCGCAATCGGCGCATACGCTCCCCTGCCGGACGACTTAATGTTTCCCGGTTTTAAGCTCGTAGTCTCCCGCAGATAATCCGCCACTGACAACGCACGGTACATGGACAGTACATTGTTGTCCTCAAAGCGGCTGTTGTGAATCGGGACATTATCTGTATGCCCCTCAATATCAATCGTATTCTGACTGAATTTCTTTAAAATCGTACCCAGTTTATCCATCAGCGGACGGGCCTGCTGCGCCAGTTCTGAAGAACCGGACTGGAAGAGCACCGCACCGTTTAATGTCATCAGCACATACTGGCCGTTAAAATCCACATTGACCATATCCTGGATATTATATTTTTTTAACAGACGCTCTACCTTGTCCGCCATCTGCTGGGATTCCGCCAGTTCTGCCTCTTCAGCGATTTTTCTTGCCTCTTCCTCGCTGACTTCCTCCAGGTCAGTCGCTCCATTATCTTTTTCACCTTCATCGGTAAGCCCCTGCCCCACCTGAACTGGACGGCCTTCCGAATCTGCCTTTGTATGTACGATATCTTTTTCCTCAGAGTCCGAAGGACCGTCTCCGGCAGTATTTGCTTTTGGATTAAAATACATATCATACTTCTGCATCTGGTTAATGCCGGCGGAAACCATCTTGCCGTCTCCTACCGAAGAACCGCCGCCCTTTAAAATACTGTACTGGCTCTGCAGCGATGCGATCAGCTCTTCAAACTTGGATTCATCCACCGATGACATGGAGAACAATAATACGAAGAAACAAAGCAGCAGATTCATCAGATCACTAAAGGTTGCCATCCAGGCCGGCGATCCTTTTGGCGGATCTTCCTGTTTTTGCTTTGCCATTATGCTTCACCACCTTCACCTGCCTTGCCGCCGCTTAATTCTTCACGGGCGGAAGGAGCCAGGAATGATTTCAGTTTTTCTTCTATGACACGTGGGTTTTCACCTGCCTGAATAGATAAAAGGCCTTCCACAGTAATCTCTTTTACCATCATTTCCAGATCATTATTTACTTTCAGTTTGGATGCCGTAGGTTCGCACAACCAGTTGGCAATTACGGAACCGTACAGTGTTGTTAACAGCGCTACCGCCATGTTTGGTCCGATGGTGGACGAATCTGTCAGGTTTTTTAACATATTTACGAGACCGATCAGGGTACCGATCATACCCCAGGCAGGACCCAGGGCTCCCCACTTCTCATAAAAGCCAATTACTGTTTTATGTCTGGTCTCGATGCAGGTCAGATCCGTTTCCAGAATTCCACGGACCAGTTCAGGATCCGTACCATCGACGACAAGCATGATTCCTTTCTTCAGAAACTCATCCTCAATGTTATTCGCCGCTTCTTCCAGCGCCAGAAGACCTTCTTTTCTGGCCGTATTGGAGAGACTGATAATGTTGCTGATGGCCTCTGCCGCATCAGCCTTTGGTTCTTTAAAAGTCAGGCTGAGAGCCTTCAGTGAACGAATGGTGTCACTTAATTTATGACACGCCAGGACACCTGATACAGAACCACCGATTGTGATAATGATCGAAGGGATGTCGATAAAGGACTCTGTCAGAATGCCGAAGTTAAAGCTCATGGTATCTTTCTGGAATGTAATACCAAATACCATCATGACAAGACCGACAATCGCACCCAGTAAACTTGATATATCCACTTGTTTTCACCTACCAATTATTTTTTTCTCTTGTGCTTGCGTAACAATCCGTATCGAACTGTTTCTGTCTGCGGGATCAACGGCCATGTATCCGCACTGACACGACAGCATGGACACGCAGACGGATATGTATCATACATGTCAGCTGTATGGCTGCTCACGAATTGTTAAACAATCACTTAATATTTTCTTCTTATATAATATTACTAGATTTTGAATCTCTTGTCTACTTTCTTTTACAATAATTTTTTTTCCAGTCAGAAATGATATGACTGTGTCGGGAGTTTCTTCTACGAATTCGATCTGATCGGAATTAATTAAAAGTTTTGTGTCGTTAAGACGTGTTACTTCGATCATGAATGATGGGGTCCTTTCTGATAGCAGCCGCACAAAATGCGGTTTTTGGGGTAACTGGATTGTATGAGTGTTTCAGGTACTAGTGCCTTGTAAAATCTAAAATAAATCTGAAATTTTTAAACTTTACACGGCACTAGTGCTGTGCTTTTGCCGGCTTTTCCAGGAGTGTGTCCGAAAAGTTTTCCGGACACACTCTGGCAATGGCAGCAGGTTATACTGCCATTGCCAGAAAAGCCCGACTGCCGGAATATAATACAGATCTTTGCGACAGTCTTTGGGTTATTTATTATCTCTTCAGGTTTACCAGCTCTTCCAGTATGCCGTCGGAAGTAGAGATTACCCTTGAGTTTGCCTGATAACCACGCTGGGTTGTTATCATCTGTGTAAACTCGCTGGCCAGATCCACGTTGGACATTTCCAGCTCACCGGTGGAAATCTTGGAACCGTCCGCGTCGATTTCCACGCCGATTCCATCGAAGTCGCCAGAGTTTAAGGTTGTTTTGAAGCAGTTGTTTCCGATACTTTCCAGACCGGAAGCGTTGGCGAATCTGGCTACAGCGATCTGTCCCAGCAGCGCCCGGTTACCGTTGTCATAAGTACCATATATTTTTCCGCTCTGGTCTACTGTCAGTCCGGTCATGGCGCCGACTTTTTTACCAGTGCCTTCCGCACCCAGGTCGCCATTACCCATGGCTGCGGTACAGGATTTCCCGTTTGCCAGGTTCTTTAAGGTAGAGAAATCAATATTGATATTGGTAAACTTATTGCCTTCCGGATCATAGTCGCCCATCTGGAGTACCTGGGAGGTATTGCCCTGCTGTCCGATGTATTCGATGGAACCGTCAACTGTGGAGAATTTGATGGTAAATCCATCGGCGCGTGGCGTCACAATCTTGTATGAGCCGCTGCCCATAACAGAATACTGGAGTTCCACATCACCCGGCATTCTTGTTGTAAAGATTCCTTCATCGTTAAGCTCGGCGCCGGTTTTTGTAACGTATCCTTTCTGTAAAAAGTCTGTATCTGTCAGTGACAGAGGCCATCCGGCATCCCCGTTTAATCCGGCTACAGCTCCTTCCTGTAATACATTGTCAATCACATCGTCCAGTGTCTGGCCAGGCGCAAGATCCGGAATCGGACCTTCTTTCAGTATGAAATTACCATTGGCGTCTGTAGCTACCACATAGGACTTGGATGAATCCAGCGCATCCGGACGCTGCCCGGCCTGAAGAGGATCATCCAGATGCAGTTCGCTGTTAATCTTTGCGATCTGGGTTCTTGTCAGCACGTCTCCACGGCCCACATCCATCTTTTCAATTACTTTATGCAGTGTCACCGTATTGGATATCATTCCGATCTGATCAAGCGCATTGGAGTCAAACCATTCCAGATTATCCCCGCCGTTTGCGATATCGGCCTGGTTAAATGTATCCACCAGACTGGCGTCGGTACGGTCTAAAATACGCACCACCGGATCATTATTTCCATTTGTATACTCGATTTCCACTGTGGCGCCTTCTGGCAGATCCGCATCGAAATATTCGTTGACATCCTCAGCCTTAAATGTGAATACCCTGGTCGGATTATCTACAGAAGTATATGTGGTCGGATCTCCCAGCCGGAACGTATTGCCCAGCATCAGACGTTTTAAGGCGCCGGATTTGCCGCTGGCCATCGTATAATTATCCGTAATATCCACCTGGCTTCCCTGAGGATCATTGGCAGATCCAAAGAAGTCGCCCAGATTAAGATCTCTTGTTTCATCGTCAAAAATGGAGTTGCCATTCTGATCCTGGATATCTACAAGGTTAACTGTATAATATCCGTCTTCTGAACCTTTCTGTACAGCAAATTTGCCCACATATGGATATCCCAGGTTATCGAAGAATTTCAGGTTCATTTTATAACCGGTGTCAGAATTTACATTGGCGTTATTATCATCCAGGATACCTTTACACACTGCCTCTGTGGTCCATTCCGGATTGGAGGTCTGGTTTTCAGCTGTCATGATTTTTAACGGAGATACAGTATCTTTCTGAATATTGCCGTTAGCGTCTACCTGCCATCCCATAACCGTATATCCGGTGGATTCCATACAAAGATTACCTGCGCCGTCTACATAAAAAGCGCCCGCCCTGGTAAATACATTCTCTGAACCATTATTTACAATGTAAAAGCTGGTAGAATTTGTATCCGCTATTTTTAAATCAAAGGCGTTTCCCGTGGACTCAGCCGCACCGCCGGTTTCAATCGCTATTGCGGTAGAGGCAAAGTTTGTACCAAGACCGATCTGCTTGGCGTTGATACCGCCGGTACCCAGTTCTGCGTTAGCGCCGGACGGGTTGGTCATTGTCTGGTACATCATTGTACTGAAAGTGACACGTGAAGATTTAAAACCTACGGTATTCACGTTGGAAATATTGTTACCTATTACATCCATTTTCGTCTGATGGCTCTTTAAGCCTGCGACAGACGAATATAATGCTCTCATCATAATGCATTGACCTCCTGATTTTTGTTTCTGCTGTCTGAATTTCCCTGGAAATCCGCCTCCCGCGGTTTCATTCCCGGATACCAGTGTGTATCCTTTTTAGTCAGGCGCTGCCCTGGTCCCTTCTGTCATTCCGGGACCATGGCCCCCTTCCGGTCCGGCTTATATTATGACAGCGCCGTCTATGTTTGTAAATATGTTTCTGTCTGTTTCACCCTGTTCCATTGCGGTAACCACGGTATGATTCGGTACATTCACAATAAAGGCCAGAGAGTCAATAATGACCAGGGAATCCTGTATTCCCTTTTCTCCTGCTTTTCTGACTCCGTCTTCCAGACGCCTGCTCTGCTCCATGGAAAGGCTGATATTGCGTGTTTCCAGACGCATGGCTGCGTGTTTGGAAAATTTTAGCGGTTGTATGGCTGCGGGTGTACTGGCTGTTGATCGCTGGGTATTGCGCAGTACTTCCTCAAAGGATACCTGCGTGGATGCCTCCTGCGCCGCTTCATTTTTCCGGGTCAGATACTGATCTGTTACCTGTTGTATGGAAGTGAATTTTTTTTCGATTCCGTTCATTGTTTCATCTCCATCCTGGTCTGCCTTCCTTCACTGCCAGATCCACAAATCTTTCCTGCCCTGCCGTCCGGCAAAGACAGTAGTATGTTCCGGTTCTCTGCGTCCTTTTGTAAAGACCGCATACAGCTGATGCCATGCATCCGCCGTCTGACAGAAATTCTGTCTGTTATAAAGCTCTGTTTGTCATGAAGCTCTGTTCTTATACAATTCTTTCTGTTATGAAGCCTGAGTCTGCTGTCCATCTTCCTGCTGGTTTTCTGTACCGCCGGATTCTGAAGGATCTTTTTCCTGCTCTGTGCCGCTGTCTTCCGGTTTTTTCTGGTTCTGGATTTCTGCCAGAATCTTTTCCAGGAGAGCTGTCACGTCACTGTTTGAGACACTTCCATTATTTGCATCGTCTTTATCAGTAGTAGTTCCGCCTGCTTTTTCCAGGGCTTCTTCACATGCTTTCAAAGTATCCAGCGCATCTTCCCTGACTTTTTCCTGCTGTTTTTTCGTCATATCATTATAGTAATCCCTGGCTTCTTTGATACTCTTTGCGTATTCTGCCAGAGTCTCCGGATCCGCATCCTGAATTTCCTGCGCAGTCGGCAGTTTTTTGACTTTACCAGCGAAATAGGTAGCCTTTAACGCTTCCATTTTAGTTTCCAGTGCGGTCAGCTTATCAATGTCTTCTTTCTCCAGGAAAGCTTTCTGTGAATCTGTCAGCTTATCATAAGCTTCCCTTGCTGATTTTAACAGACCGTCATCCAGTGCGGTCAGGTTCTCTTCACCTGGCAGCAGCTGAATCATTTCATGCAGCTCGTTTGCCTGAACGGAACCTTCGAAATATTCCTGGTCAGCGATAGTATCCAGCTTATCCAGTGTATAAAATTTGTCATCCACAGATAATACGGTTTCCCCGTTCTGTTTTGTAATGTAATCTACTTTTCCTTTGACATAGTTGTCGCCATCCTGGATCAGTACATATTTTCCAACCAGATCGTAAGCGGACTGCTCTGTCATGGTCTCTTTCATGCCATTTAAGGATTCTACCATGGAGAAAGTAGCCATCTGCGCCACCCATTCGGTATTGCTGGTAGGCTCCAGCGGATCCTGGTACTGCATCTGCGCCACTAACAGCTGTAAAAACTGATCCTGGCCCATTTCATTGGTGGCTTCTTTTTTCTTATTAGCCGGATCATTTTTCTGATCCACAACCTTGCCATCTTTTACTGCCTGAACTAATGACATATAAAACGCTCCTTTCTATATAATATGAGACTGTATCTGAAAGAATCCCCGGACTGCGGGTCTTTCTTTTCAGATTATGCCTTATAGTCCACATTGTTACCATTGTCTTTCATAATCTGTGCGGCAAGCATTTCTTCTTCAGACATCAGTCCGGACAATCCGTCCAGGTCATCCAGTTCATTCAGATTAATGCTTCTTCTGGAACGTCTGCCGCTTTGTTCTTCCTGCTGCCCTGCCTGTTCTTCCTGCTGGCGGGCGTCTTTTTCCAGATTGCTTTCAAACTCATGGGTGCCGGTGGTGACTTCCACCGCGGTTACCCGGATTCCCTGCTGGTTTAAGTTGTCTTTGAGTATGGCCGCCTGCTGTACCAGCGCTTCTTTAACATTTTCATCCTGTGCGGTAAGCTGTGCGGTAATTGTACCTGCTTTTTCTGTTACATGTAAAAAGACTTTCCCCAGACTGGCCGGATTTAACTCCATTTCAATCGTCTTTACATTTTCTGTCAGATGGATCCTGGTGTATTCCGCAATCTGGCGGATAATGTTTTCCACATTCACCTGCGGCGCCGGCGCCTGGTTTGCGGCGGTATTTGCTACGGGTGTGTCAGACGGCTGTGCCTGACGGGCTTCTGCGTGAAATTCAAAGGCCGGATTCTGCTCCTGTCCCATTGGGTTTCCTCTGGTGCCTGCCCCGTCGGAAAGAGAGGATTCTTCTTCTCCTGTCTGCTGTCCGCCTTCTGCCTGCCCACTGCCCTGCACGCTGTCAGTTTCCTCTGGCTGTGCCTCCGCTTCCTGTGGCTGCGTCTCATCCTGTGTCAGACCCGCCCCGGCTTCCTGCGGCTGAACCTGTTCCTGTACCTGCTGTGTCTGTGTACCGGTCTGCTGCGCATTCTCCTGTACCTGCTGAGTCTGCACCTGCTGCGCTGTACCGGAAATCTGCTCTGTCTCTGCCGCCTCCGGCTGTATCTGTGTGCCGGCTGTATCTGCTTCTGCCACCACTGTTTCCGGTGCCATATCCGGTGTCAGATTCACATCACTGGTTTCTGTCTCCATGGATGATACGATCTGGTTTACCTGATCCATCAGCTGTTCCATGGTCATTCCCAGATTCTGCAGTAAATCCTGCGTCACTGCGGACACCTGCTGCATTATATTCTGAAAATCTTCGGAAAAAAGCATCATTCCCGCATCCTGGCTGCCGGTCAGTTCCATGGCAAGTGTGCACAGCTGCTGTGGATTCAGTAAATCCGCAGGGGATAGTCCCAGCAGCATCATGGCTTCATCCAGCTGCTCATCACTTACACCCAGTTCCTCTTTGATAATATCCCGGACAGCTTCCGCCGTCTCACTGACTGCTTCACTTACTTCCCCGGACACTGCTTTGCCTGTATTTGCGGTGCCGTCATCCGCAGAAGATATTTTCCCTGCCTTTGCGGCTGCGTCTGACTGGTATCTGGCATAGTCCTGTGAAACGCTGCCGCCTGACTGGGCTTTTGACGGCTGGATCGTACCGGCTGTCTGCTGCTTTGCCATCTGCGCTCCCTGAAAAGATGACTGCTTCATGTAACTGGAAAAAGCAGACTGCATCCCCTGGACCTTTTGTGTTCTGAGATCTGTCTTTACCGCCGCAGCCTCTGCCTGGCCGGGGCCTGACATTACTTGTATTGCTGGCATCTTTTGCCTCCTTTCCCAAAATATAATTTTATATAAACTGCCTGAGGCAGAATATACCATGACTGGTTTTCTTTGATTCTATATACTTTATATGTTCCATCCTGCTTTTGTCACGCTGAATAGCTTTTCCGGAACAGACTGGCACTTTCTGTGCGTACGTACCTTATTATATTGTTTTTATTACATTATATCGTATTGTATCAGTTATGTATCACCGGCTGACTGTATCCCGTCCTGCGGCCTGTCTAATAATTTCTGGCCGGCTCCAGCATTTCGGTAAGTCTTGCGGCCATCTCTTTGTCTGTCATTGACGCCAGTATTTCTCCCCTGTCTGCCACGGACATTTTCTCCAGTATCCGTTTTACCAGCTGCAGGTTTTTCGTCATCGTCTCAAATATGGCTGCCGCTTCTTTTGGTTTCATACCGGTAGAGGAATAGGTTTTAATAAAATCTTCCACTTTCTGGTCATACTGCTCCTGTTCCACCACTTCTTTATACAATACTTCCGCATTGTCCGGTTCAATCATTTCGTAATATTTTTTATATTCCGCAATATCCGGCGCTTCATCAGAAAATACGACTTCTTCATAAAATTCCTGTTTCTGTCGTTCCAGTTCTGCCGCATTCTCCCGGTATTTTTCCAGTTTGCGGACCTGAGCCTCCAGATCTTCCACCCTGCCCTTGCTGTTTTTACCGGATTTTTTCGCACTGGCAAGCTGGCTTTCCAGCACTTTGATCTGTGCGATTGCCTCATCCAGGTTTTTATATGGATAAGCCGGGTCAGTACCATCGTCCTCCGCCCTTATCTCCGGCAGTATTTTGTTGACATATGGCACATCTTTCAAAATCGGATACAATACTGTGGAACCAAAACCGCCTACATCCAGCCGGATCAGCAACGCCAGAATTCCCAGCCAGATTGCGATAATCACAATTGTAGCCAGTGCCACCACAAGTTTGCCGCCGGCGGACTCCTGTTCTTCTTCCTCTACGGCCGCATTTTCTTTCGCAGCCTTTTTCTCCTGCTTTTTCTTCCGTTTTTCTTCTTTTTTTCTCGCCCTGGCTTCTGCTTTGGATTCCTGTCCTTCTAAAGCTTCTTCTGGCATATTGTCCTCCTTATTATCTGGTTATTCCGCTGTCCCATGGTACGTATAGCTGACGAGCTCATTGACTGCCTGGTTTTCCTCATAGGCAACTTCCTGTCTGAACTCTTCAAACGCATGTTCCCGCAGTTTTTCAAAGGTCTTGCGCTCGATCATCACTTCATTGAGTCTGATTCTGGCTGCCTCCACCCTTTTTTCCGCCGCACGTACTACCATCATCTGCGCACGGATTCTGGATTTCATAATGTCAATGGACTGCTTATTTTCCCGGATATCCCGCAGGCTGATCGTACCTTTGACCAGTTCCACAGCACGCCTTTCATACATTCCACGCTGCATAATCAGGCCCTGTAAGACCTCTTCTTCTTTTTTCAGCTTTGCGCTCTCCTGGCCGAAGGCAATTTTTGCCTGGTCTTCCAGTTTCAGCTTAATATTCAGGATACTCTGCATCTTAAATACAAACTTTGCCATCGGTCCACCCTTTCATGCATCGGCGCTTTTATTTATACTACGCTGTCAGGACAATACTGCCCCGCCATTTGTCCGGCGCCATACTAATCCGCAAATATAGCGTTCAGACGCTCCATAATTTCTTCAAAAGAAAACTTTTCCATCGTATCCTGCCGCAGAAACTGGTTGACACTTCCGATTTTCTGAATGGCATAATCAATCTCTGCGTTGGAACCGCTTTTATAGGCGCCTATATTAATCAGATCCTCCGCCTCATTATAGGTTCCCAGAACATTACGCAGCTTTCCGGCGGCGCTTTTATGATCTTTATCAGCAATGGCGCTCATGCATCTGGATATACTCGCCAGCACGTCAATCGCCGGATAATGGTTTTTATGCCCCAGTTTTCTGGAAAGTACAATATGTCCGTCCAGGATACTTCTCGCCGTATCCGTAATCGGTTCGTTAAAATCGTCACCATCTACCAATACGGTATATAATCCGGTAATAGAACCTTTATCTGAATTTCCTGCCCGTTCCAGCAGTTTTGGCATTTCGGAATAAATGCTCGGCGGATATCCCCTGGTAACCGGCGGTTCTCCGGAAGCCAGTCCGATTTCCCGCTGCGCCATACAAAACCGGGTTAAAGAGTCCATCATTAAGAGTACATCCCTGCCCTGATCCCTGAAATATTCCGCAATGGCCGTAGCGGTTTTGGCTGCTTTATTACGAATAAGAGCTGGTTTGTCAGAAGTCGCCACGATTACCACCGAACGCTTCATGCCTTCTTCTCCCATGTCATTCTCAATAAATTCCCGGACCTCACGTCCCCGCTCCCCAATCAGCGCAATCACATTAATATCCGCTCTGGTGTTACGGGCAAACATACCCATCAGTGTACTTTTACCAACGCCGGAGCCTGCGAAGATTCCGATACGCTGGCCTTTTCCTACGGTAATCAGTCCGTCCACAGCTTTTACTCCCAGGGGCAGCACATCTTTAATAATGACCCTGGCCATCGGATCAGGCGGCATCGCTTCTACCGGGTATTCCCTGGTAAAAGTAAGGTCATCCACATCCGTAGGCCTTCCAAGGCCGTCCAGTGTATGGCCAAGAATTTCATCCCCGACTAAAACAGATAAAGGATGTCCCGTATTTTCTACGATACATCCAACTCCAATGCCTTCTATACTCTCAAATGGCATCAATAAGAGGCATTTGTCCCGGAATCCAACTACCTCTGCCATGACGTATGTATTGTGTTCCCTGTCAATCAATATTTTACATAAATCGTTCAGTTTTGCGTCAGGCCCCAGCGATTCAATCGTAAGACCTACTACTTTTGCGACTTTGCCATACCGGTTGAAATATGTTTTTTCCAGTAACGGAAGATATTTGTTATATTTCGCTATCACGATTTTCCCTCAGTTCGTCACGCATCCATACAGGACAGGGCTTTTAAATCCCTGACCAGATTTGTCAGCTGCACGTCCAGCCCGCAGTCAAACAGTCCTTCATCCGTATCAATGGTACACTGTCCCTGGCTGACTGAATCGTCCATAATAATATCCAGGGTAACCTCACCGCCAATTTTTCGCAGGATCTCTTCCCTGCAGCCGGACACAGTCTCATAATCCGACTCACTGACACGGATGCGGAACTGGCTGCTGTTTTTAATATTCTGGACCGTACTGCGTATTAAATGAAGCAGAATCTCCTGCTGTCTGGACAGATCAGTCTGCAGCACTTTATCAAATACTTCCACTACCACTTCCATCAGTTCCGCTTCCATCCGCTCCAGGCGGTCCGCATAGGCAGCTTCCTGCTGCGCCCGCAGCTGTTCCAGCTCCCGACGCATCTGGTCTTCCTTTTCCTGTGCCTGCGCCATACCCCGGGCATAGCCCTGTTCTGTGGCTTCTCTTCTGGCGGCTTCTTTCAGGTTTTCCGCTTCCTGTACAGCTTTGCTGAGCACCTGTTCCGCCTGGGAAGTGGCCTGCGCAATCACCTGCGCAGCCTCTTCCTTTGCCTGTTCTACATAATCAATCTGCAGTTCCGGTGCGGTATCCATCTGCGGCGGAACCGGAAGCGTTCCGTTTCCTACCGCCAGAGCGCTTAATTTCTGTTCTACGATTTCGTTGTTGTCAATGATGCGGGTATAGAATTCGCCTTTGACGCAGTTTACCTGTCCTTTATACAAGTTAGACAACGATCTCATCACCTCCGCCTCTTGAGATAACGATTTCAGCGGAATCCTCCAGCTTACGTATAACAGCCACAATCTTCTGCTGTGCTTCTTCCACGTCTTTCATTCTTACAGGACCCATGTACTCCATATCTTCCTCGATCATGGCAGCCAGACGCTTGGAAAGGTTACGCAGGATAGCGCCTTTGACCTCTTCGTTGGAACCTTTGAGGGCAACGGCCAGATCGCTGTTTTCCACGTCACGCAGCACACGCTGGATCGCACGGTCGTCCAGCAGCAGAATATCTTCGAAGACGAACATCTTTTTGCGGATCTCGTCTGCCAGCTCCGGCTCTTCCACTTCCAGTGTTTCCATAATATGCTTTTCTGTACTCCGGTCTACGGTATTCAGAATATTGACGATGGCGTCCACACCGCCCACAATAGTATAATCCTGGTTCGCAAGAGATGCCAGCTTGCGTTCCAGCACGCTTTCGACTTCTTTTATGACATCCGGCGATGTACGGTCCATTAACGCAATACGCTTTGCCACATCCGCCTGTTTCTCCGGCTCAAGCGATCCGATGATCAGGGACGCCTGATTCGGGGACAGATAAGACAGGATCATGGCAATGGTCTGTGGATGTTCATCCTGGATAAAGTTCAATACCTGCGTCGGATCTGTCTTACGCACAAACTCGAACGGACGTACCTGCAGGGAAGCCGTCAGTTTGGTAATAACCTGCTCCGCACGGTCCTGACCCAGTGCTTTGTCCAGAAGTTCCTTCGCATAACCGATACCGCCTTCTGAGATATACTGCTGTGCCAGGCAGACCTGGTAAAATTCATTGACAACATCGTCCTTCAGCTGAGGGGAAATGCTTCTTGTATTCGCAATCTCCAGCGTCAGTTCTTCGATTTCATCTTCTTTTAAATATTTGAAAATATTCGCTGATTTTTCCGGTCCCAGCGCAATCAGCAGGATTGCCGCCTTCTGTAGACCTCCTAACTTTTCTGCCATGTCTTTTCCTCAATTATTGATGATCTTTTTCCGGTTCATTCTGTTTTCTTCCATCACCGGCATCTGTCCGGATCTTACCCGTTCTTACTCCCAGTCCTCATTCAGCCAGTTACGAAGCAATGATGCTACCGCTTCCGGTTTCTCGTCCACAAATTTTTCGATCAGTACCCTGGCTTCTGATTTATCCTTGAATCCGATATCTTCCAGACTGTCTTCTTCATTGTTTTCCTTCGTCGTCTGCAGCAGCGTCTCAACAGAAAGCTCTGGTTCCAGCTCCGCGGCTTTGTCTTTTCTCGTACTCATAAATACTACAAATCCCAGCAATGCGAAAATCAGAACTGCCAGTGCGATTTCCAGGTAATCGGACAATGTCCTTCCGCTACCCCTGGAAGGAATAAATACCGGTTCCTCATAAGATACAACAGTAATCCGGTCTGTGGCAATACCTGTCGCATTGGAAACAAGCGTAATAATGTCGTCATCCACTTCCATGATTTCCCGTTCCTGACTTTCAATCTGGGCACGGTATTCGTCAAAAGTCATGTCTTCCAGCGCACCATCCCTCCGAAGGGTGTCTTCATCGTATTTACGTGGCTGGAGCACTGAAACCGCAATGGAAGCGTTTTCTGATATAATCTCTCCAATATGGTTTTCAACACTTTCTGTAATTTCTTCATTCAGCGCATACTGTCTGCTGGAATCCGACACAGTATGGGTAGAACCGTTTTCATCAGTAACTACATAAGTAGGACCGTCTTCATCATTGGAACCAGTACCCGGCACACCGCCGTTTCCTGATGTCGTTTCAGCGTCATATGTACTATCCTGTTTCAGATATCCCTGTTCCCGTCCATCCGGTACAGAGTAATCTTTTCTCGTAGTTTTTGTTTCACCAAAGTTTAATGGCAGATGCACCGCAATTTCCGCGCTTTTAAAAGTACCTGTGCCAAGCAGCACCTTTTTCACGGAACTGATCACACGACTCTCTACTTTCTGCTGTGTGGAAAGCTGTGAATAAGAAGCGCCGGACGCCATCGTCGTGCCATCCATACCGCCGGAATACAACAGATTCATATTGCTGTCCATGATGGAGATATTGTCTGTGGTTTTATTTCCCAGGCCGGTAGCCACCATCCGTGCCAGGCCGGTAGCCTGTTCGTCGTCCATATCCCCGTCCAGCGTCAGGAAAATCTCCGCCGATTTTTCTTTCTGCTGCGCAATCAGTGTACCGTCATCTGTCGGTATATCCAGCATGATTGTGGCCTTCTCCACATTGTCCAGAGACTCCAGAATCCCAGTCAGCTTGTTTTCCATATACTCTTTATATAGTTTACTCTTATCCGCTTCTGTAGTGCTCAGACTTCCATTTAAAATATCGCTTAGCTGCTGGTCATCTGTGGCAATGGCGTTGGAACCAAGCAGAATCGTCGCAGCTGCCTGGTCCTTCTTTTTCACTGAAAAGACCAGTCCGTTGTCCGAGACCGTATTATATATGCCGGCCCCATCCAGCAGTTCCTGTACGGAAGCCGCTTCTTTTGCGGACTCACAGGTTCTTAGCACTGTCATCTCCGGTTTCATCAGTATAAAACCCAGAATTCCAATTGCTATGACTACAACCAGAACCGAACTTACAATTATCATCTGCTGTTTGCGTGTAAAGTGTTTCCACCAGTCCGCAGCACTGCCAAACAGCTCTTTCACTCTATCAGGCATTTCCTTCACTCTCCGTCATATCTGCTTGTCTTTTTTCATAAATGATACCTGTTTGCAATAATCCTAAAGGAAATTATACTCATTTTCAATAAAATAGCAAGCATATAATTAAATTATTCCGAAAACAGTTAACCTTTCCGGGACAAACCGGTTCTGACAATTTTGCTTTTATCTGCTCCCGGTTATACGGCATTGCAGCTGGTTTTAAATCTGCATCTGCATAATCTCACGGTACGCTTCCAGCAGTTTGTCCTTAACCGCTACTGTATACTGTAATGCGGTGTTTGCCTTTTCCATTGAAATCATCAGATCATGGGTATTATCTGATTCTCCCAGCGCAAACCGGATCATTTCTGAATTCGCCTGATTATGCAGATCACTGGTTTCTTCCACCATACCAAGTGCGGACTGGAATACGGTCTGGAATTCCTCTGTATCCTCTTCCTGGGCAGCGATCCGGAATCTTTGCTGCGCTGCCTCAAAAGCCTCCTGCGAGGCGCTGACTGTCGTTACATCCATCTTATCATCCCCTGTCTGTTATTTATACAGCTGACCGGCAGCCTGTATGATTATGTTTTATCCCACGGCGGGCAGTCCCGCTACGGGCGTTTCCAACTGCTTATTTGCCTATCTGCAGCCCTGCCTGCGCAATGGCTTTGCTGGCGTCAAACGCAGTAATGTTTGCTTCGTACGCACGACTGGCGTCAATTAAATCTGTCATCTCCGTAACGATGTTTACATTCGGATAAGATACATAACCGTTTTCATCCGCATCCGGATGCGACGGATCATATTCCATTATAAAATCATTCCAGGTATCTTCACCGACTGCGGTCACTTTTACTCCATTGCCAATATGGCTCCCCCGCCGCTTACTTTCTGAAAGATATTTTTCAAATGTACTAACGCCCCGTTCCTCAAACTGTACAATCTTGCGGCGGTATGTCTCCCCGTCTTCCGCCCTGGTTGTATTAAGGTTCGCTATATTCTCCGCAATAATATCGGCGCGGAACTGCTGTGCGGTCATGCCTGACGCACTAATATTAAATGATTGAAATAATCCCATAACTATCCTCCTTTATCAGAAAACAGGCTCCCGGTATATCCGGGGACAGGCTCTCTTCCCGCACTCCGCTTTTCTAATTCCACGCTTTAAATAAACTATGGATTTTAACTGTTATTTTTCCGGTAAACAGTTCCGGAAGACCATGAAACTTCCGCATATTATATTTTCATCCGGTTATCTTACTGCGGACCGCAAAAGACGGAACAGAGGCCAAAACCTTATGAATACTACCTGCTGATTGCCGCTTTCATCATATTAAATTCTGTGGTGATGCTGTTAGCCAGCGCCTGATAACGGATCTGCTCACCGGCCAGTTCCACATTTTCCATATGAATATCCACGTTTGCCTCATCCCTGCGGTATGAAAACGGGTCCGCCTCCATATCCGGCTGCACGGTGGCCGTAAGGTGATTTAAATGCACATTATGTACTTTTCCATCCAGATTCTGATTAAATTTGGAATCTGTCAGTTCCATTTCCAGAAGCGACTGGAAATCCACGTCATAACGCTTGTATCCGGGTGTTGTGGCATTAGCGATATTGTTGGAAATAGCAGCCTCCCGCAGCCAGCTTGCGTCTGCCGCACGGTCCAGTACGTTAATATAATCAAATGCAGTTGAACTGATCATTCTGTTTCCTCCCGATTGTGTATTTGTTCTGTTATTTCCCCAGCGATGTCATCTTAATAAGACTCTATAATACATTATAGTATTTCCTGTAATTTTTTCAACCCTATTTTTTCTGTATCAGGTGTTTTTTTTCTGAAATGAATGCCACTTTAGGGAGAAAAAGGAAAAAGGAATCCATACTGCTGATGATGAATTCCTTTTCATGTTTCCTGCCGGCATCCCTGTGGCTGGCAGCCCGGCCAGCAGAACATACCTGGCACGTGTCCCTGGAACTTGTTCTTCAGACTGTTCCTTACGCATCTTTACTTTTATGGAAAAGAGAATTTTGCGCAAAGTAAAAACCTTCTGACAGGATCGCTGAGGTCTTCCGCATCCCGATGCGTCTGTTGCCGGACACACAATGGCTCCTTAAATATTCTTTTGTTTTTTCTTTATGGTTTCCAGTTCAGAAAATACAACATCGTTGACTACTTTGATATAAGTCCCTTTCATACCAGAAGAACGGGATTCAATGACACCGGCGCTTTCAAATTTGCGCAGCGCATTGACTATTACAGACCGGGTGATACCTACACGATCCGCAATTTTACTGGCCACCAGAATCCCTTCTGTACCGTCCAGTTCATCAAATATATGGACAATCGCTTCCAGCTCTGAAAAAGAAAGTGTGCTGATTGCGGAACGGACAATCTGGATTTTGCGGCTTTCTTCCTCGTTTTCCTCATTAACTGAGCGCATCATTTCCAGTCCGACCACTGTCGTGCCATATTCGCACAAAATAATGTCATCAATATCATACTGTCTGTCACAGCAATAGACAAACAGGGTGCCCAGACGCTCTCCCGCTATGTCGATCGGCGTAATGATGGCTGAATATTTCCTGATATCCTGTTCAAACCCCAGCGTCTCCAGATTTACGTTTTCCTTTGTGGAAAGTATACTCAGCAAACGCTCGTTTAACACAGGATCAATAAAGCCGCCTACTTTATCCATAATCAGTTCTGACAGCTCACGAATTCCCGCAAGACGGCTGGTCCCCAGCACTTTCCCCTTTTTGCTGATTACCAGTATATTGGAATTGAGGATATCCGTCATCACTTCACATATATCATTGAATACTACTTTGGATGAATTGCTATTGTGCAATAACTTATTAATTTTCCTTGTTTTATCTAACAGTTGAACACTCATCTGCGCCCTTCTCCTATTCTGACTGAAACTACAAGCACTGTATACACGCTCTGGCCACCTGTGGACTTTTCTGCCCATGATGGCGGTCCAGTCTTATAATAGCACGCCTTTTCTGATAATTCAACCTGCTTTGCCTATATTTTAATGAATTATGTTAAATTTTCATGAATATTTCATGAATTACGCTTTCTTTTTCAAATATTATCATGAATATTTCTGAACAGATCTGGATGTTATACGTGCTCCGCCGTCTGCTCCAGTTCACGCACATAGCCGCAGGCAGCGTCCGCACATGCCAGTTTCTTTCCCTTTTCTATCATATATCCGCCGCAGCGTGGACATTTTTCCGCCACAGGCTTTTGCCAGGACATAAAGTCGCAGTCCGGTCCTGCCTCGCATCCGAAAAATCTCCGTCCTTTTTTTGTCTTGCGCACCACAACTTCTTTTCCGCATTTTGGACAGGCTACGCCGGCTTTTTCCAGGTACGGCCTGGTGTTACGGCACTCCGGAAATCCGGGACAGGCCAGAAACCTGCCGTGGGGACCATATTTGATAACCATATTGCGCCCGCAGACTTCACAGACTACATCTGTTTCCTCCTCCGCAATCTGAACTTTTTCCAGATTTTTTTCCGCTTCTTCCACAGCCTGTTCCAGATCTGGATAAAAATTGCGTACAATAACTTTCCAGTTCACATCCCCTTCTTCTACTTTGTCAAGAAGCATTTCCATATTTGCTGTAAATTCTTCATCCACAATAGAGGTAAAGGCCTCTTTCATAATCGTATTGACGATATCACCAAGCTCTGTCATATGCAGGTTTTTATTTTCTTTTAAAACATAGCGGCGGGCAAGCAGGGTAGTAATCGTCGGCGCATAAGTACTCGGACGTCCGATGCCGTGCTCTTCCAGCATTTTTACCAGAGAGGCCTCGGTATAATGGGGAGGCGGCTGTGTGAAATGCTGGCTGCCGTTTATGTCCATAAGCTCCGGTTTTGTGGAGCAGTCAATGGCTTTTAGCAGCGTATTGTTTTCCCCTTTTTCGTCTTCATCGCTCATATATACAGACATAAAGCCGTCAAAAACAATTCTGGAAGCAGATACGGTAAAAATATATTCCCCCGCTCCGATTTTTACACTGGTAGTCTCATATTTCGCCCCGCTCATCCTGCTGGCGGTAAAACGTTTCCATATCAGCTGGTAGAGACGGAACTGGTCCCTGGAAAGAGATTCTTTGACTTCCACCGGAGTCCTGCCAATATCTGTCGGGCGGATGGCTTCATGGGCATCCTGTATTTTTCCCTCTTTTTTCTTTGAATCTGAAGGAGGGGCATTATACTCTTCCCCGTAATTTCTGGCAATATATTCCGCCGCCTGGGTCTGGGCTTCTTCTGAAATGCGCACGGAATCTGTACGCAGGTAGGTAATCAGTCCCACCGTGCCTGCTCCTTTGATATCTATGCCCTCATACAGCTGCTGCGCAATGCGCATTGTTTTTTGAGTGGTAAAATTCAGTACTTTGGACGCCTCCTGCTGCAGGGTGCTTGTAATAAACGGCGCCGGCGCCTTTTTGGCACGTTCGCTTTTTTTCACATCCAGCACTTTACAGGACGCCTGTCTGACCTCGTCCATAATCCGCCGCGCTGCCACGCCGTCCGGTATTTTCATCCGGCCTGCGGCAGTCCCGTAAAATTTCGCTTCTAATTTTTTCCGTTCTCCCGGAATTTTAAAACAGGCGTCCACCGACCAGTATTCCTCTGGTATAAATTCACTGATCTCTTTTTCCCGGTCTGCGATAATACGCAGAGCCACGGACTGCACACGGCCTGCGCTCAGTCCCCTTTTTACCTTGTCCCAGAGCACCGGACTGATTTTGTATCCCACCATCCGGTCCAGCACACGCCTTGCCTGCTGTGCGTTTACCAGGTCCATGTCAATTTCCCTGGGTGTTTTAAAAGACGCTTTGACCGCATTTTTCGTAATCTCATTAAAGCTGATGCGGTAAACTTTTTTGTCATCTTTTGATTCGTCCAGTTTTAAAGCTTTGGATAAATGCCAGGAGATCGCCTCCCCTTCCCGGTCAGGGTCTGTGGCGAGATAAATTTTTTCGGCCTTTTTTACTTCTTTGCGGAGTTTTGCCAGTATTTCCCCCTTGCCCCGGATGGTGATATATTTCGGCTCAAAATCATGTTCCACATCAATCCCCATCTGACTCTTTGGCAGATCCCTGACATGTCCGTTTGAGGCAGTGACCTCGTAATTTTTTCCCAAAAACTTTTTAATCGTTTTCACCTTTGCCGGTGATTCCACGATTACCAGATATTTTGCCATGTCTGCTCCTTAACCTACTTAATTACGTTATTATTTTATAGTAGTTTTTATAGATTTCCTCTATCCGGTTTTTCTGCTGTAAAGATGCCAGAATCCGGCCGGCTGTCCGCATTTCCAGCCCGGTTTTCATTAGAATTTCTTCGATACCAACAGGCAGAAGACCAAGGCAACTATACACCAACAGTTCTTCTTTTTCAAGAGGTATTTTTTCACTTTCGCCATTTTCTTTACAGAAAGTCATTTTCCTGCCTGCCTCCAGTGACAGTTCCGCTATAAAATCATCCACTGATAAAATAATCCCCGCTCCCTGGGCAATCAGCCGGTTGCAACCGCCGCTTAGCACATCCGAAACACGTCCGGGCAGCGCATACACGTCCCGGCCCTGCTCCAGGGCAAAATCAGCCGTAATCAGGGAACCGCTCCTTATTTTTGCTTCTATGACGACCACCACATCCGACAGGGCGCTGATCAGCCGGTTGCGCATTGGAAAATGCCAGGCCAGCGGCTGGATACCGGGCGGGTACTCGCTGATCACCCCGCCCTGTGCGATGATATCCCCATAGAGCTTTTGATGATAACGGGGATAACAGATATCCACCCCGCATCCTGCCACCGCATAAGTATCCCCGCCGCTTTCCAGCGCTCCCCGGTGCCCTGCCGCATCAATACCCCTGGCCATTCCGCTGATAACGGGCACATCTTTTGTCCCAAGCTCCCTTGCGATATCCCTGGCAATACTGCGGCCATACTCGGAGCACATTCTGGCGCCTACCACCGCCACGCAGAACTCTCCCTGCCGCGGCAGCTTTCCCCGGTAAAACACACCGTAAGGCGGCTGTGCCAGTTCCAGAAATCTGGCCGGATAATCCGCTTCTTCCCGGTCTGTGAAAGAAATCCCCCGCCGCTTTAGTTTTTCCCATTCCAGGTCCGGGTCAAAAATTTTCCGGTGGCGCAGCAGATCCCCGACATCCTCCTCCGTCAGCCCGGGCACCTGATCCAGCTGCTTTTTATCCAGTCTGTAGATTTCCTCCGCACTGGCATATACCGCAGACAGATGCCGCAATACCCGGTATCCGTCTTTCAGGAAACATACCAGCCAGTAAGCGTACTTTTTTTGTATTTCTCCCATGTATTTCTCCCACGTATTTCTTTTCATCCGACTGCGTTTCGTCTTCTGACAGGTCATTTTTCTCTTACCACCGTTCCCAGTATGTGCGGTCCAGTCCACGATAACATACGGCTTCCGCCAGATGTTCTGTACATACCCTGTCACTGCCTGCCAGATCCGCAATCGTTCTTGCCACACGCAGTATCTTATAATAGGATCGTGCTGTCAGCCGGATCTGCTGGTAAATATTCTGTAAGTATTTCTCTTCCTGCTCTGTAAGACCGCACAGCTGCCTGAGCCTGTCCGCCGGTATGCGGCTGTTAAAGTAAATACCGCCTGTTTCATTGCGGTCCTTCTGACGCTTCCAGGCGGCGCATACCCGCCGCCGGATTGCGGATGAGCTCTCATTTTCTGTTCTTGCGGTCAGCTCTGTAAAGGTCAGCTGCGGCGTCTGTACGCAAATATCAATCCGGTCCAGCAGAGGCTGGCTGATCCTGCCCAGATACCGGTCCAGGGCGCTCTGGGTACAATGGCAGCGGTTCATATCCGGATAGGCGCCGCAGGGGCATGGGTTCATGGCCGCTACCAGCATAAAATCCGCCGGGTAAGTGCAGCTTCCCAGGGATCTGGACAGGTGGATTTCCCGGTCTTCCATTGGCTGGCGCAACAGTTCCAGCGTACTTTTGGAAAACTCTGCCAGTTCGTCCAGAAAGAGCACGCCTTTATGTGCCAGGGAAATTTCCCCGGGCTTTGGCACCGTGCCGCCTCCCACCAGCCCCTGCGGAGTCACTGTATGATGAGGACTTCGGAAGGGCCGTTCCTGTATACCGCAGCCCCCGGAAAACAGTCCGCTGACGCTGTATATTCTGGCGATCTCAAGACGCTCCTGTTCACAGACAGGCGGCAGAATAGCGGGTATCCGCCTTGCCACCATAGTCTTTCCGGCCCCGGGAGGACCGATCATCAGAAAATTGTGCATCCCCGCCGCCGCTATTTCTCCGGCCCTGCGCAGAAGCCGCATTCCGTTTACCTGGGAAAAGTCTGGCAGGTCCTGGCCGCCTGACGATGCCCCCGGGCAGGCCCTGTCATAGGCGTCGTCCCAGGCAGTGTCAGTATATGCTGTATCCGCCTGTGGAATAGTATCCGGCGTTTTCCTTCCATTTAAATAGTCCACAACTTCATTCAGATGACCAACAGCTATCATCTTTACGTTTTTTATCATGCCGGCTTCCTGCCTGTTCCCACAGGGAATCATACAGCAGCAGAAACCCCTGGCCGCTGCGTCCGCCACCACCGGCAGAATCCCGTCCGCCGGGTGGATACTGCCATCCAGGCCAATCTCCCCGATAATCAGCAGGGAATCCAGCCGGTCCACCGCTACGACCCCAAGCGCTGCCAGGACTGCCACAGCTACTGGCAGGTCAAAGGCCGAACCGGTTTTGCGGATACCGGCCGGAGACAGATTAACCGTAATCCGCTTTGCCGGAAGGCTGAAACCGCAATTACGCAGGGCTGTCCGCACCCGCTCCCTTGCTTCTTTTACCTCGGACGCCAGAAACCCTACCATTTCAAACAGTGGCAGCCCGTTACTTACATCAGCCTCTACCTTTACCGGCAGACTGGTGATACCACGGATAATTGCGGTTGATACGATACTATACAATCAATCCCTCCTTTTTATGCATGTTTCTGGAAATATATTATGTTTTAATATTGGGAATGTCTGATCACGCAATCCGGCTAAATTGCCAGAAAAGAATATCTGATACATAACAGATAAAATATACTGTATCCGGCCTTTATAACCAGATACATAAAGACGTTTTTATTATAACACATAATCCCGGATATTGGAAGATTTTTTTCATTTAATTTTGCACATCTTTCATTTTGTACAGAACGAAACAGTCCAGTCTTCGGCAGTTTCTGCAACATCCCGGACTGAACTGTTATGAAAAATCTGACACTGTCTGAAGCAAAAGACATAAAAACAAAAAAGATTGATTAATTTTTACAGAATTTCTTCCGTACCGCACAAAAAACTATCTGGTACCATATCCGGCAACAGCACATTTTTTAAGTCCTGCCCACTTTCGAAACTCCATTTATCTGACCAAAAATTCTAACTCTGCCAGATAACAGAACCATGTTATCCAGCCAGTAAAGAAAGAACCCTTGGTCTTGCTCCCTTTTTATATTTAAATTTGAGGGCAAATCTGATAATTTCCGGAAAATAATATTTTTTGTCCGACATAATAAAATAACCCTGGTTTTCCAGCCTGGCGATTTCTTCGCCTGTAAGTCTGATTTTATCCAGTGTAAGCGGCAGTTCCTTCTCATCTTCCGGCATCTCCTCAAATTTTTTTAGTATTTCATAAACCGCTTTCATCTCATCTCTGATCTCTTTATATTTTTCTTTGGAACATTCTGGTATGGCTTCCCTGATCTGCTTCGGCATAATATACCTGTCTTCATACGGCAGAATTCCCTCTGGAACTGTTTTCGTGGCGAACTTCAAAAATCTTACAATGTCCCTGGCCTGCAGCTGGTTTGAAAAATCAGAAAGTGCGGCGATAATCCATCTTGCAGAATTTGCTTCTCTGGAATCATATTTTCCCAGCTTTTTTCCCCATAACTTTTCCAGACATTTCTCCAGAACCTCTCTGCCTGCCTTTAAAACATCAATATTTTCTCCCATATCCGGGTCTGCCTGTCCCGCAATCCACAAAGCCAGACGAAGCGCTTCTGTAGGTGACCATTTCAATTCATATTTATGATACTGGTTTTCAAATTGTTCAAAATTAATAGTGATAGCCTGTTCCGCCATATCTTTTCTGGCAAAAATAATAATACCAACATTACCAGACTTCAGATTCCGTAATGTATTCACCACATTCTGGCACAAAGCCCGGACGGCCAGCCTCCAGGTTTCCTGTTTCTGTATCTGCATATCCATAAAAAGATCTTCCAGTCCGTCTACAATAAACAGAAGTCTTTTTCCTTTCTTCTGCAGATAATGATCCAATTCAGCTAAATCATTATAATTGCCGCCCAGCATGTCAAGCATCAGTTTCTGCCATATCTCCATCCACTCTGTCAGTAATAATTTCTTATCTGCATAAGCAGTCAGTTTATTATAATTGCAATTAAGACTGTCTGGATTTATTTCTATTTCTTCCAGGAACTTATTACAATTTTTTATACATTTCTGTACCATAGAGTGTAATTTATTCATATTAGGGGAGCAGACAAGCGGGATAATATAGGTTTTTTCTTTATCCTTCTCTCCTTTTTTTTCTATATCACCTGCAAAATTTTCCCAGGTCATTCTATATAACAGTTGTTTATAAATGTAAGTTTTTCCTGAACCCTTTGCTCCCATTACTACCAGTTGTGGAACAGTATCTGTAAATTCCCGTACAATTTCCCTTATAGATGTGGTTGCCAGCATATTGGAACTCCCGCTGCCCTCAGCTGTTAACTCCATGGAAGTAATTTCATTTAACCGTCTGACGGTCTTCCTTACCGTTTGCACGGAAAGATGTTTCTCCACTGAAATATCTTCCTCTTCATCTGTTTTCAACATATCATCAGCAATCTTTGACATAACACCAGAAAGCATTTTCCCTTTTAACAAAGCGCATATTTCCTGAAAATTTCCTAAAGAAGCAAACTCAGAATCAAACTGTATCCTGTAAAGATAATCTTCTCTTAATTGATTCAAATTTTCCGGATCCAGATCCTGCTCAAGACTTTCTGCCAGTTCATCTTCCAGACTAATTACTGTACCCACTTCCATTTCCCTGGGAATCATGGTCAGTAACAATTTCGAATTCTGATGACCTTTTGATACCTTCCGTTGTATTTCTTTCAATATAAGTTTTGTTCCTTTTACCGACTGCATTGAAGTCGAAGAGATAAAAAACTTACTGACACGGGAATCAAACAAAAACGGTGCGGAAAACTCTGTGATTCCCGCTCTCAGATCAACCAGAACCAGATCTGCCCCGAGAACCGCCCCTAACCTGGAAAAAAATTCTGTAATAACATATTTATCCTTCTGTACAGCAATTATCTTCTCAGGACTTGAATAAATATTCATCATCTGGGACTTTTCCCTGTATACCGGAAGAAAATACTGTTCAACTTCCAGTTTTTCTGTTATTACTTTAATGATATTTGTCTGCACCAGCTTTGCGACATTTTTTACAAAACTATCATCCATCGTATGAAAATGAAGCAGTTCTAATATATCAAAATAGCTGATTTTCTCATTGTTCTTCCCCTGTCCCAACATCCAGGTCAGACCCGGAGCCTCCACATCAGCGTCAATCATCAATATTTTTTTCTGATTTCCATATAATTCTGATATTTCACGTACCAGTGAAATCAGAGCAAGCGTCCGCCCCACACCGCCTTTATAGGAGTGAAAAACCGCAACCGGACTTCCGGATAAATCAGCTTTGCTTACCTCTCCTTCATCCCTGGTAAAGATATCTTTAAACAATGGAGACTTTGCCGGTTTGGTTTTGTCAGATTCATCCCCCTCCTCATAAATAACTTCCAGAAGTTTCTGATCAAATTCAACCATAACCCTGCCATTCAAATATAACTTACCAAATATTTTCATAAATGCTTCTTCATTCTTCTCATTAATATTTCTCTCCGGGTCAATATTAACAACAATCTCTTCATTATAGACATCTACTCTGTTCCACCACACAGGCCATAAATTTCTTTTACTCCAAAGTTCAGTCTCAATATCATACCATGTAAACAAACGCATCCGCACTTCTCCTATAATATTGTATGAATCCATTCAGCTATCTTTGCCAGTGTTTTTTCTGCTTTTATTTCCTCATTCTCGTCTTCCGTTGCGGCACCATATCTCCATAACTCATTAAACTTTTCCGGAGGTGCACAACCTCCTCTTTTTAAACGGATATTTCTGAGAGAGTAATTGTTCTGGGGATTCAGATTTTTTAACATTGCACTTATGTTATGTCCTGTCAGCTGCTTTTTCTCATTCCCGCAACATTCTACAAACTCCTCATATGTATTATTTCCCAGATCTTTCATAAGCAGGCTTTTAAGGCCACATTCCACAGAATAAAATAAAATCAGCCTTCTTGATCTGTCATTACTACTTGCTTCTTTATACATTTTGAAATGTCTGCGATAACTATCCTGAAATTCCCGCCTTGTAATATTTATCCTGTTACTCATTGCCTTTCTCCCGCTAAATTTCAACAGATAACATCCTATTGTAAACAATACAATATTATTCTAATACAAACCAGCGGCTTTTGCAAGACAAGCTTCATCCGGCTTTGCACAGGCAATCTGTTCCGGATTTAGCAGCTATTCTTCATAACATTCTGTCTGCTCCGGCAGCATTTTCCACTCCGCCGCAGGACGATTCTCCCAGAGGGTTTTTATCTTACAGGACGCTCTTTCCTATAAGATAAAAAAGGGGCAGCGTCAGTCCTCCCGCTTCTGAACTGACCGCTACCCATACATACTCTTCTCTGTATGCTTTCGCCGCTACCCCTGCTCAAAGTTCTCCCTCAGCTTTAACAGCGCTTTTTTCTCTATTCTTGACACATAAGACCTGGAAATTCCCAGTCTGCCGGCTATCTGTTTCTGCGTAACCGGCGTGTCATCCAGCAGCCCGTAACGCAGTATGATAATCTCCTGTTCCCGTTCTGTCAGTATTTCAGGCAAAAGCTTCTGGAGACGGCTGATTTTTCCGTTTTTATCCATGCGTTCCACCACATCCGGCTCTTCGCTTTCGATGATATCCATAAAATTAATCTGGTTTCCTTCTTTATCCGTGCCTATCGGCTCATAAATCGAAACTTCCCTGGCGACTTTTCTCCGGTTACGCAGATGCATCAGCAGCTCATTATCAATACATCTGGCCGCATACGTGGACAGTCTGGACCCTTTTTCCGGGTGAAATGTCATGACTGCCTTGATCAGCCCGACGGTACCTATGGAAATCATCTCCTCCATGTCTTCCTCCGAATTCTGGTACTTTTTTGCAATGTGTGCCACCAGCCGCATATTGTGTATGATCAGCGTATTCCGGGCCTCAAGGCTCCCTTTTTGCATTTCTTCCAGAACTTTTTTCTCCTCCTGTATACCCAAAGGCGGTAAAAAAGTCTTCAAAACCCACACCTCAAAGCCGCTTTCTTATATTCTATGTCGCCGGAGCCGCTTCGTGCCTTTCCAATTTTCTGATTTTATAGTAAAATAAAATTATGGAACGAGTACTTACTTATACGATCAGCCGCGCGGATGCCGGCAAAAGTGTCCTGACTTTTTTAAAAGAAAAAAAATACTCCCGAAACCTTATCGTTTACCTGAAAAAAATGAGGCCCGGAATCGTAGTTAATAATGAGTGGGTATATATCAGTCATGAATTAAAGGAGCATGATATTCTTACGATACGGCTTACGGAACAACAGGAACAGAAAATCCTGCCTCTGGAACTGCCTTTCGGGGTTGTATATGAAGATGAAGACCTGCTGGTTGCTGACAAACCAGCCTGTATGCCGGTTCACCCTTCCATGGAACACTACACGCATACACTGGCTAACGCAGTGGCTTTTCACGCCGCACAACGGCAGGAACAATATCCTTTCCGCTGTATTAACCGGCTGGACCGGGATACCAGCGGCCTGACTCTGATTGCCAAAAATCCATACAGCAGCTGTATGCTGTATGAGCAGATGAGAAACCGTAAGATTCAGCGGACCTATTATGCGATTGCTGAAGGATATACACAGCCGGAGGGATGTATTAACGCTCCCATCGCACGCAGACCAGGTTCTGTCATTGAACGCACCGTGGATTTCGAATCGGGTGAATACGCAGTGACTCATTATAAGACCCTTGCTTCTCACGGAGACCTGTCTTTTTTAAAACTGCGCCTGGATACAGGGCGCACCCATCAGATAAGGGTTCATATGAGTTATCTGGGACATCCTCTGGCTGGTGATTTTTTATATAATAACCAGAAAAATTCCCGGATACAGAGACAGGCCCTGCATGCCGGGAATCTGGAATTTGTCCATCCGGTAAATGGACAAGTGCTACGTTTTTCTACCCCGCTTCCGGAGGATATGTTGAATCTGCTCCATATGATTATTTCTTAGGATTTTACGGCGGATATAGGTAAAAGTTGCGTCTTCACCCTGTTCCGCCAGCATATGGAGCAAAAATTCCAGCTGTTTTCTGGTTGTTTCGTGTACAATCATATAGTCTTTGCGCTTTTCGTAATATGCCAGCGCATCTGAATCCGTATATCTGCTGCCCCGGTAATTTTTCGAGGCGCTGAGACGGTCAACGAACATTTCAACCAGGTATTTTACCGGCATTCTCATACCGGCGATATGCCGCTTTCCGGGACCGGATGTATAATCGGTCCAGTATTCGGCATGATGTCTGTTACGTCCTTTGTGGTGCAGCCAGGCTGTGGAATAGCCCACTGCCTCCCGCTCCCCGTTGTGGGGACTCTGGCCGTCCCGGTAATACCGGATGCCTATCCGCAGTTCCGGCCAGGTATATTTTGATAAATCATGGGTCAGCCCCTGCCAGTACAGGCCCAGCCTGAAACAGCCTTCCCTTACCAGCTTTCTGTGATGATTAATTGTCTTTAAATGCATTCCAGCATTATATAAAAATCCCATTTCCCCTGTCCTCTATCCTGTCTCCATAAACCGGCGCCCATAATCTTTACGCAGACACTCTGCTGTCCCCGTAACCAGCGCCTGTATGTCTTATACCGCAGATATTTTGCGGACCCGGATGGTTCTGTCAGTTTCCTGTCAGAATCAGTATGGACTGTAATGGTATTTCTATCCTGGTTTTCTCTTCCAGTTCCAGGGGAGCGCTGTAAAATGGCTGCTGTTTATCCGATGTATTGACTACCAGATGCCATTTCAGCTTCCTGGGCAGATTTGGCAGCGCCAGGCTCTGCTTTGTAATAGAAAAATTCAGTCCGATATAAATATAATCATCCGGCGTGCCGTCCTCACACACCGCATAAGCGCCGCAATATAAAATTCCGATTGCCTGGGGATACTGGTTCGGAGCCATAATCCAGGCGCTTTCCCCATGATAAGACAGATCCGGACAGCCCCTTGAATCATAATCACACATCTGCATGGGCTCATTGCTGCTTAATACCGGATGCTGCCTGCGAAATGCGGCCATCTGGCGTACAAACTTTGCGTAGGCCTGATTTTTCTTTAAACTGCTCCAGTTCACCCATCCGGTTTTATTGTCCTGACAGTAGCAGTTATTATTCCCCTGCTGGGAATTTCCAAATTCATCTCCCGCCAGCAGCAGCGGCACTCCCTGTCCGATCATAACAAGGACTATGGCATTGCGCATCTGCCTCCTGCGGTATTCCAGTATATTCCGTTTGCGGGTAGGCCCTTCCATACCACCGTTACAGCTGAAATTCCATTCAATGCCGTCCCGGTTACCTTCCCCGTTGGCCTCGTTGTGCTTTTGTACATAAGAAAACAGATCCGCCAGCGTAAATCCGTTATTGCCGGCTACATAATTTACAAATCCGATAATCCGGTTCTGGCGCCTTAACTGGTTTAACAGTTCCGGAATACTTCCATCCACCCTGCTTAGCAAATGCCTGACCGCAAACAGATAATCGTCATTATATACAAATAAATGCGGATATGCGGTCTGTTTCATCAGATGCGCATGAAACCCCGTGGCAAACAGTTTTGTCCGCCTTAAAATCAGATCCTGCGCCATTGCGTCCACCGGCAGCGAAGCTCCCAGCAGATGAAAACCGTCCACATGGTATTCCATCACCCAGTAACGCAGAATCTCAACGGCTATATTCTGGTTCATGGTTTCGTCAAAATACATCTCCAGAATGCATTCCATATGGTTTTTGTGAAGTTCACGGATCAGTGTCTTTAATTCTACGGAAGGCTCTCCCTCTGAAGAATAGGAAGCTTTTGGCGCATAATAATCACCCGGTATGTACCCCCAGCAGTTTACTTTGTACGATTGCGCGTTTGTCTTTTTTTCTAATGAAAGTCCTTCTTTCGCGTTCTCGCTCCAGTCTTCCACATCCTGCTGGTCTGACTCTACAGGCATCAGCTCTTCGAATTCATATACCGGCATCAGTTCCAGTGACGTCACACCGAGTTCTTTCAGATAGGGAATCTTGTCCATAACACCTGCAAATGTACCCTTGCGCCTGCCAACGGCTCCCGCATCCATGGTAAAACTGCGGACATTAAGCTTGTACATAAACATTCGTTCTCTTGGAATCTCAGGAAAACGGTCTCCCTGCCAGTCAAAATCCGCGAAATCAAACCCTGCACGTACCCGGCATTCCCTGGTAAGACGTGCCGGATCCGCCCATTTTTCACGTCCGATAATTTTACGGGCATGGCGGTCAAAGGTAAGTGTTCCATCTATTTCGTAATTATAATCATATTTTTTCCAGTTCAGTCCTTTAATCCCGACTGAACGAAGGGCCCCGACGCAGTACGCATCCGGAACCGGTATCCGGATCTGCCTGCCATTTACAGCATAAAGCAGTATCGCACACTTTTGTTCCTTCTCGCCTTCAAATGTAAAATAAACAGCTTCCGCCGTTCTGGATACACCGATTTTTGCATAATTTCCTTCAATGATTGTATATTCCATATCTATTCCGCCTTCTCCTGTTGTCTGCCTGTATCCGGAAACAATCATGTATCCAATCATTCCCTTTTCCATTATAGCATTAACCCGGTTCATTTGTATATCTTTTTCTTCAAAATCTTTCAAAATATGAATTGTACAGAAGGCGCTTTTTTTCAGTTGACATTTTTCCTTTATTTTTTTATAATTATATCAGAATTTAATCCCGCCAGGTAAATCCGCAAAGTGGTACGCTGCCGGGATACCCGGACATGACAGATCACAGTATGGGAGGCTTGCTTTATGGGCAACACACAAAATACGACAGATATCCCGGAAGATGAGGATATGTTTGTAACTCTGAATATGGACGACGGTTCCACTGTGGAGAGCCGGATTCTGACCATATTTGCCAATGGCAGTCAGGACTATATCGCACTGATGCCACTGGATGAAAACGGAGAGGAAAATGACAGCGGCATTGTGTATCTCTACCGTTATTTTGAAGATTCACAGGGAAATCCATCCCTGGAAAATATCGAGGACGACCAGGAATATGAATCTGCCGCCTGCATGTTTGAGACTCTTCTGGATGAATCAGACGAATCTTAAACCAGTCCGTACAGACTCAGGAAACGTATCCGGAATGATCATCCCCGCCATCGGACTGATGCAGATTTCCAGGGCGGGACGATTCTCCGGAAACGTATCCGGAATGGTCATCCCCACTATCGGACTGATGCAGATTTCCAGGGCGGGACGATTCTCCGGAAACGTATCCGGAATGGTCATCCCCGCTATCTGTATGCCCCGCTTTGTGTCATACAGCATGCCTGCGGGCCGCATCTTACAGAAATCATTTTAAATTACGTCCTGATCCAGAATTTCTGATAAAAAGCGGGAAGGTTCTGCGTGTCTGTTCCAGATATTTTTTATATGGCTTACATGCAGTTCTTTTTTTGCCCTTGTCATACCCACATACAGCATCCGGCGCTCTTCTTCCAGTTCTTCTTCCAGCACCGCTTTTTTATACGGAATCAGTCCTTCATTTAAATCCGGAATAAATACCAGATCAAACTCCAGCCCTTTTGCCCCGTGAAGGGTCATTACTGATATGCTCTCGCTGTCTCTCATCTGTCTGCCGTGCTCCTGCCGCTGTTTTAACTGTTCTGTATACGCTCTGGTAAATTCCATCCATTCCTCCGGGTGCCGGTATCCTTTTGCGCTTTCCTGAAGCTCCTCCAGTACGTCCTGGAGCTCCCGGGGCGGGATCTGGCGGTGCTGGGCAAATTTTTCCAGAAACCCGTCATACTCCATCCCTTTACGTATATAATTTATAGCAGCAAAGGGAGTAATCCTTGAAATTACCTTCAGATCACATTCCAGCTGTCCGATACGTTCCGCAATCCATTCCTGATTTTTATAATACGCCTGCCAGGAATCAAAAGACACAGTGCCTGCCGTCAGACTCTCTCTGCTGATATATCGGTGCGGCCGGTTCATAATCCGCAAAAAATCACTTCTGGCACGGCTGCCGCAGGCCAGCGCAAAATAGGTCAGAATATCCCTGGCGATCCAGTGTTCATACAGACACGGAATCTGTTCCTTCGTATGAAACGGCAGATTGTACTCCATCAGTGCGGCAATCAGCGGTCCCGGCTGCCTGTTCGTGCGGTAGAGAACGGCGATCTGCCGGTAACTGCCACCCTGTCTTATAAAAGAGCGGATCTGTTCGATAATGGCCTTGCTTTCCTCCTGAATATGCGCATACTGACAGCAGTAAAAAGCCCTGCCGCTGGTTCCGGCGCTTTCGATCTGTTTTTCGAACCGCTTTTCATTATGACGGATTAAATTTCCCGCCTTTTGCACTACTTCTTTTGGGCATCGGTAATTTACGGAAAGCCGGATAATCTGCGCAGACGGATAATCTTTAGGAAAATTCAGCATCAGCTGCGGATCTGATCCCCGGAACCGGTAAATGGACTGGTCGTCGTCTCCCACTACAAACAAATTTGCCTGTCCGCCTGCCAGCATGGACACGGTCTGGTACTGCAGCTGGTTAATATCCTGAAACTCGTCTACCATAATATAAGAATACTTATGCTGCCAGGCAGACAGAATGTCACTGCGCTGTTCAAACAGTTCTTTTGTGTATACCAGAATATCATCAAAATCAATCAGCCGGCTCTGGCTCATATAACGGCTATATTCCCGGACGAGCGTCTGAAATATTTCCCAGGAGCAGTGTATCGGAACATACTGTCCGCAAGAACTGCCGCTGTTTTTCAGGGCGCTGATTTCACTTAATATATGACTTGCAAATTCTTTTACATCGTCGCATTCAATCTGGTTTTTCGCAATAATTTCCTGCATGAACTGATATCTGATTTCCTCACGGGCAATATTTGCCGCAGAGTAATGATAGGCGTGCTTTAAGACTGTAAAAAAGACTGCGTGGAACGTACCAAAGGTGACGCCAGGATAAGCGCCCTCTGTCATCTGTGTAAAACGCCGGCGCATTTCTGCTGCGGCAGCTCTTGTAAATGTAACTACAAGAATATTCCCGGGCGAAACAATTCTCTGCGTAATGAGCTCCCTGGTGCGTCTTGTAATGACTGCGGTCTTCCCGCTGCCAGGACCCGCCAGGACGAGACAGGGACCTTTGGTATGAGCGGCTGCCCTGGACTGGGAAGGATTAAAATTCATAATACTGACTGGCGTACTCCTTTCATCTGCAACATACAGCCGGGTAACGGAGCATGTCCGGGACACGCCCTGGCAGAACAAACTTTCTGCCGCATACCGGCTGACAAAATTAAACCCGTATCTGAAACAGACCCATGCCTGCCTGCGAAAACCGCAACGCCGGACAAAACAGATGTTTTCATATGGCTTTCCGGTCCCGCCAGCCGGCACGGCCCGCAAACATTCCCGCCCGCTTTT
Source organism: uncultured Eubacterium sp. (assembly GCA_947642745.1). Classification (GTDB taxonomy): domain Bacteria; phylum Bacillota; class Clostridia; order Lachnospirales; family Lachnospiraceae; genus Eubacterium_J. Next base: position 6,485 of record CANRTU010000013.1, on the reverse strand, counting down.
CCAATAGTATGCCTTAGAGCGTGTCTGAAAAATGCTTTCTGACATATGTACCCTAAAGGGCATGATATAGCGGGCCGCATTGACTAAATCCGGGTAAAATAATCCGTATCATGCCCTTCAGGGTATATCATGCCCTGAAGGGTACAAAGTGGGGAGTGCAGATGCCGGGAATGATTTTTCAAATACGCTTTAGCTGCGGTGCATGGAAAATTTGTCCATATCGTAATTACCCAGATTGGCGTGTACTTCCCTGTCGTCCGCCTGTGAAAGCAGCGCTTCCCTTGTCTTTTTGGATTTCATCTGATCCTGGAAACAGCTTGGCCCGCCGACGCAGCCGCCTTCGCATGCCATACCTTCGATAAAGTCTTCCGGCAGTTTGCCTACTTTCATTAACAGCAGCGCTTTCTTACATTCAGCCGCTCCGTTTGCCCTGCATATTTTGGCGTCGATTTCCTGATTCGTCTCTTTCATACACTGAAGCACAGCTCCGGTAACGCCGCCGGAATTACCAAATCGTTTGCCATAAATACTGGACTCCTGGTAATTATTATCAGCCGGCTGTAAGCTGACATCCTTTGCCTTCATAATAACACGCAGTTCGCTGTAAGTCAGTACGGCATCTGCGTTGCCTTCGATCTTCTGGTCTTTGACCTCGGATTTCTTTGCGATACACGGCCCGATAAATACGGTATAAGCATCCGGATCTTTGGATTTGATCATACGGGAAACGCCGCACATCGGAGATACTGTGGTAGATACGTTGTCCGCCAGTTCCGGATAGTGTTTGCGTACCATATTGACAAATGCCGGACAGCAGGAAGTGGTCATCTTCTTTCCTTCTTTGAAAGCTTCTACCCACTCTTCCGCCTCGCTGGCAGCTGTCATGTCTCCGCCCAGTCCTACTTCAATCGTATCTGTAAAGCCCAGTTCTTTTAAAGCGTTTTTCCAGCTCTGCATTGTAATGTCCCCGCCAAACTGGCCTTCTGTGGCAGGAGCCACCATGGCATACACATGTCTGCCGGCTTTTAACGCCTCAATAACATCCACAATAAATGTCTCCGAACCAATAGCGCCGAACGGGCATTTATGAATACACTGGCCACAGCGGATACATTTCTTTTCATCTATAACAGAAATATTATGTTCGTCGTATGTAATCGCATCCACCGGACAGGCTACCTTACACGGACGCTTAATACCCACGATGGCATTATACGGACAGGCTTTCGCACACTGGCCGCACTCCTTACATTTTGTCGGATCAATATAAGAACGGTCACGCCCCATGGTAATAGCGCCAAATTTACATGCGTTGACGCAGGCCTTGCCCAGACAGTTCTGACAGTTGTCTGTTACGGTATAGCTGGAAATCGGACATCCTTCACAGGCAGAACCGATTACCTGGATTACATTTCCATCATCCTTTTCCGTCACGGTCTTTCCTTCTGCCAGACGAACCCTCTGACGGATGATTTCCCGCTCTTTGTAAATACAGCAGCGGAAATGCGGTACCGGACCAGGAATCAGTTTTTCTGGTATAAAGTCCCGTTTTTCTTCCAGTGTCCCTTCAAAGGCCAGTTTTGCCACCTCATACAATACGTCGTGTTTGATCTGGATTACATTCTCATCATTGTACATTCGCTTTCTCCCATCTTTTTAATGTCTGCCTGCTTTCCGGAAAATGTTAATTTTTTAACAATCCTTCCGGAAAACTTTCCTCATAATTTTACCTGATGCATTGATTATAATATAAACATATTACAAAATCTACGTTTTTTTTCTTGTATTTAAAAAAAAACCTGTTTTTTGTAATTTACTGCCAGCCTGTACATACTGCGGCCGCCACTGGCCTTCCGTTTCTTTTCCGCTGTTTTATGGTTTCTTTCAAACTTATGCACCAGTTTCCCGGTTTATGCATACTTTATAGAAAAAGATTCAGGAGTTTTCCTCATGCATAACTGTTATCAGTGCAATCACTATCAGACGCCTTATTCCAGAGTGACGGATAAACGCAGTGAACCTGGATGTACCTGTCATCTGGCCATCGCTAATGTGCCGTGGCAGTATTTTACCAATTCCTATGATCCGGACCGGTCCCTGCACACAGGCACCATGTTCCCGGAACTTGACAAACCATTTCTTGGAAGGAGCGTGAGATAATGAACCAGGCAAAAAGCAAAGCAGAGCTGCTGGGCTGGATTGACAAAGTAAGCTTTATGGCCTGTGAAATGGCACTTTATCTGGATACACATCCGGATGACGCACAGGCGCTGTCTTTTTTCCAGAAATATGAGCAGCTGCGCCGCCAGGCGCTTGCCACCTATGCGGCACAGTACGGACCGCTGAATCTGGATAATGTCAACAATGAAGATCACTGGCACTGGGCAACCCAGCCATGGCCATGGGAAGGAGGATGCTTCTAAATGTGGAATTATGAAAAAAGGCTGGAATATCCGGTCAATATCTCTACGCCGAATCCAAAGATCGCACAGGTCATCCTGTCGCAGTTTGGCGGTCCGGATGGCGAATTAGCCGCTTCCATGCGCTATCTTTCACAGCGTTATACAATGCCTTACCGGAATGTGGCGGGATTGTTGACGGATATAGGTACAGAAGAACTGGCGCACATGGAAATGATCTGCGCCATCGTGCACCAGCTGACCCGCAACCTGACCCCGGAAGAAATCAAGGCTTCCGGCTTTGATAAATATTATGTGGACCATACGCTCGCTCTCTGGCCACAGGCCGCCGGAGGCATTCCTTTTAATGCCTGTGAATTCCAGTCCAAAGGAGATCCCATTACAGATCTGACGGAAGATATGGCAGCAGATGGTACGATTTTGTAAGTACAACATTTGGGGGTTAAGAGACGGTTCTTCATATCTGATATACGATTACACCAGATATGAGAACCTTAGAAATTCCAATGTATTTCAACAGGTACTTCCTTAGTTACAGGGTCTTTTTTGCCGACCAGTATATAATCAATCAGCTTTTCGACCGTTTCTCTGTCTAAGTGTTCGAGATTTGTATATTGCTCAATCAACTGACGTCTATTGTCACCAGCCTGTATTTTTCTTTCGATAACATCAAGCCTTTCTCTCGTATCTGCCACCAGTTTTTCAAGCCTGTCTTTTTGCTTTGAGAAGTCTTTTGATAAATCCATGTAGTCTTGTTCTGTAATAACTCCCTTTACCTTATCCAAATACAATTCACGAATACCCTTGATGTATTCTGTGATTTTTTTCTGATAAACGGCAATTTCCTTTTGGAGAGTTTCTTTATTTCCTCGCAAGTCACTGTTAAAGACTACATTTTGCTCTAACTCGTCTTTATTGAGATAAACTGCGGATAGCTTGTTAAGTTCCTCAATTACCGCCTGTTCCAGTTTCGGGACAGAAATAAAAGAACCGATACAAGCGTCTTTCGCAACGTGACGGTTAGAACATCTTAAATAGCGTCTGCCGTCTCTCTGTTTATTAGAGGACATTGTATAGCCGCAATTCATACAGCGTGCTTTTCTGGCAAATAAACCAATTTTTCCCTCCGTAAATGGTTTTGCCTTTTGAGCTATCAGTGCCTGAACTTTCTCCCACAGCTCACGGTCAATGATTGGTTCATGCGTTCCCTCCACTATGTACCATTGATTCTTAGGTCTGGGTTTATTCTGCTTTGTCTTATAAGAAACGCTGCCGTACTTCCCCTGTACCATGTTACCAATGTAGATTTCATTTACCAGCATATCCGATATAGCAAAATATTTCCATAAGGTACTGTTTTTCCTTTTCGGCTGCTGATAACGCAATCCATGAATCCGCTTGTATTCCGTAGGATTTGGAATCCCCCTGTCATTCAGCATACGGGCAATAGCTGTCTTTCCATACCCTTGTGAAAACAGAGTAAAAACTTCTCTGACGACCTGTGCAGCTTCTTCATCTATAATCAAATGTCCTTTTATGTCCGGGTCTTTTTTGTATCCATATAAAGCAAATGCCCCGATATGATGTCCGTTTTTTCGTCTGTCTGTCAGAACGCTTTTGATATTGTCCGACATATCCTCCAAATACCACTCATTTACAAGTCCGTTAATCTGCCTTGATTTTTTATTTCCTTTATTTGCGGTATCTGCATTATCAACAATACTGATAAATCGAATCCCCCATATGGGAAACAATCCGTGAATATATTTCTCCACCAGTTCTAATTCTCTGGTGAATCTGGACTGTGTCTTACAGAGGATAATATCAAACTTATGCTCTCTTGCGTCTGCTAACAGCCTGTTAAATTCTGGTCGCCGTCTGTCTGCACCGGCGTAATCATCATCACTGTAAATTCCTGTGACTTCCCAGCCTTGTTCTAACGAATACTGCAATAACATTGACTTTTGATTCTGAATACTGTTACTGTCGTCTGTTTCTGATTGTTTGTTTCTATCTTCTTCTGATAAGCGGCAATATATAGCAACCTTAGATTTTGTACTCATAATGTTTTGTTCTCCTTTTCAGAGAAGACAAAACAAACTATCTCTATATGATATTATTATACCATTTTTGAGATAGTCTGTCTATGATTTGGCAGGTATTCGCTGCCCTTTATTCCTTTCAAATTCATTGATTAATTCTGTCCATTTTCGTGTGTATTCTTTTGTAAATGCCGCTTTTTCTTTTGTTTTAAAAACATTTCCGCAAACTATTTTTGTATCATTTACCAAATAATCACCTCACCACAATATATTACAAAGTATGCAAAAATGCTTGTACGTTATGAAAGAAAATGTTGTTATCATAAGCAATCAGACGGCTCTGGAAAGCTCCGCTGGATTTTCACCATTCCCATTCTGATGGGCAAACCGTGTCATACGGGCGTATCATTATTCTGATATACAGGTCATGGCAGCGGCTTTTCCAACAGCCGCCTACGGTTCACTGAAAATTGTCGCTCTGTGATGATTTCCCCCTTTCGGTCATGGCGTTTTCGTCCGTCGGCTCGCTGCATATCAAACGTATCTGATTGCTTTATTCAGTTGTCAAAGAACAAGTAAAACAAATTACACTATCTCAACTTCAAATTTCAGAATCATTTCCATCATGGCGATTCTGATTCTTCCTTTCAGTTCCGTATCCACGGCTATGTAGATCTTGCCGTATTCGTCATACAACGGGCGCAAGCTGGCTTTTGAGATATAAGCGTCATAGTGCTTTAATATCTTTTCAATTGCTTGTGTGTCGCCGTCGGCGGCAGCAGAAATAACGGTGAATGACGGACACTTTTCTGCGGATTTCATAGCTCATCCTCCTGTAGTATCTTCTTGATTTCTTCCAGTGATTTTCTGCGGTTTCGGAAAGAGGTTGTCCGGTCAATCTGTAGCAGGTCAGCAATTTCAGCGTCAGACATTTCTAGAAAATAAAACATCAACAGAATATCCAGCTTTTTCTCCGGCAATAGTTTTAATGCTTCTGCCAACTGCTCATTGTTCACCTTGACTTTCATTCCCAAAACTTCAAAGCAGGAATAATCGGAATCGTATTCGTCCGTCGTGCCAATACCGCTTAACGCTTATTCCGGCAATTCAGAAAATGGCGTTACATGCGCTGCATGTCGGCTTAACTCTCTCTGATAGTCCTTGACAGTCGTATCAACGACACGCTTTGCCAGACAATCAAATTGAAGTCGGACAGCATTTTGGAAAGAAGATGGTTTCATAATCTCACCCCCTTTCTGGCCAAACTGAAAGGGGATAAGAGATTTCTTTCCCATTTCGCACTAACACTCGCTGCACAGGTGCGATTTGTTGCAAATCCGGAGAAAAATTCAAAAAATATCGTCAGGCAGGAAAAAAGCACAAGAACAATAGAAAAAAATTGTCCGTGTGCCTTTTTGATAGTTCCTGCTACATCATCTAAAAAACCATATTCGAAGGTGTGTTTTGCCGCTGTATCAGTTAAGATTTTTTTGACAATAATCTTCCAGTCAGAAGAAACGGATAGCGTAAAAAAGAAGATAGATACGATTTTAGGGCCTTCGGACTGGCAATCAAAGCCGCCCGAAGTCAAATACCCTACGGGTTATTTGACCCTCGCAGCAGTCGCCAAATGTGCATGCAAGCATGCCCGCCTGGCTCGTTGCCTGCGGGAATAAACAGGGCTTAACCCGTGAACAGGCAGGCGCAATGATTGAGATTGACCCACGCTACTTAACCAACATTGAGAATAAAGGCAAGCACCCAAGCCTACGGGTATTCTATGACCTTGTGCATTTACTCAATGTGTCAACCGATGAATTTTTCCTTTCTGCGCCCGATCCGGCAAAAAGCACCAGACGGCGGCAGTTGGAAAAGCAGCTTGATAATCTGTCCGATAGGGATTTAGTGATTGTAGAGAGCGTCACTGATGGAATCATCAAGTCAAAGGAAGTGGAGGAAAAATAACCCTTGATATGGTATAAAAAAAGTTGACAGCCCGTTCTCAAGGATTTGAGATATAATC
>CANRTU010000012.1 GCA_947642745.1 uncultured Eubacterium sp. | reverse complement strand
GCAGAAAAAATTAAAATATTTTCATTGTCTACTTGACGGGTAGCACACCATTTATCAGCATTTCCGGGATTTTATCCGCTGCCTGTACCCGGTGGCAGCCGTACCCGCTTTGTGTCCGGCCCCCTGCGGACCGGCATTCTTGTTACATAACCGTACTGTATTTAACTCCAGAAATCAAATTTGCTGGCAATCTGTGACTGCAGACTGCCTTTAGAGCTGTACTGGCTGGAGGAGCTTTCCACATTTGCCTGTGCGTTATCTGACACCCGTCCTGCCACAAAAGATATTTTGGATGTAAAGGAACCGGATTTGCCGAATACCTTTTCGATATCATCCACAGAAGCGCTTTTGAGTTTTTCATTATCAATCGAGAGCTTTCCGTCTTTGCCCATGGTAATACCCAGTTTCTCCAGCGCCTCGCTGTTTTCCGCCACTGCTTCCTGCATGGACTGGCTGTAATAAATATTCATCGGGCTGGCATTTTTACGCAGCTCTGTCAGTGTGGAATTGTAATGATCCAGCAGCTGGTTCACACTGGCATACAGCTCTTCTGTATTTTTTTCTTTCTCTTCACCTTCACTCTGTCTGATTTTTTCAAACAGTGACTTGTCGCCTTCCGCCGCTAATTTATCCGCAGAATCTTTTAATTTATCAGCGGCGCTTTCCAGCTTTTTATAATTCTCCGCTGACTCAGTGGATACTTTATTGTTTTTGTTCAGCGCATCCAGCAGTGTACTGCCAGAAGTGCCTTCGCTGTTATTCAGATAGCTTAACAGATTGTTCTGGTTAATCGGAATGCCTGTCTTTCTGGCTGTTTCATTCAGCATGTGTGTCGTAATTCTCATGTATGGTTCCTCCTGTTTCAATAAAATATTTATGTCTACATCCATGTATGAATTGCTGTCATGTCCATATGAACGGCATTTAATATACAGTCTATATCGGAACAACCTGCCATGGAACTAACACCAATGTATCGAATAGCCAGATTTATGTCACGAACAGGCAGACTTATACAGGATACCTCCTGTGGGAAATCCGGTATGCAGTCTGGTACCTGCGCTATTTTTCATAAATTCAGGACAGATATTTTTTCACAAACATCCCCGTATACGATTCCGGTACCTGCGCCACTTCCTCCGGCGTACCCTGCGCAATCACCGTTCCGCCTCCGTCGCCGCCTTCCGGACCCATATCCACAATATAATCCGCTGTCTTGATCACATCCAGATTGTGCTCGATGACAATCACTGTATTGCCTCCTTCAGAAAGGCGGTGGAGAATTTCCACCAGCTTGTGTACATCCGCAAAATGCAGTCCTGTAGTAGGCTCGTCCAGTATATAAACTGTCTTTCCCGTACTGCGCCTGCTCAGCTCTGTAGCCAGCTTGATTCGCTGCGCCTCGCCGCCGGAAAGCTCTGTGGACGGCTGGCCCAGTTTCACATAGGATAATCCCACATCATACAGTGTCTGTATTTTACGCTCAATGGTTGGAATATTTTTAAAAAAGTCCAGAGCTTCCTCCACGGTCATATTCAGCACGTCGTAAATGCTTTTTCCTTTATATTTTACATCCAGCGTCTCCCGGTTATACCGCTTCCCCTGACATACTTCGCAGGGAACATAGACGTCCGGAAGAAAGTGCATCTCGATTTTTAAAATGCCGTCTCCGGAACAGGCCTCGCAGCGCCCGCCTTTAACATTAAAACTAAAGCGGCCTTTCTTATATCCCTTTGCCTTGGCGTCCGGCGTGGCGGCAAACAGATCCCGTATCATGTCAAACACGCCTGTATACGTGGCAGGATTCGACCTTGGAGTACGTCCGATAGGAGACTGGTCAATCGCTATGACTTTATCCAGCTGTTCCAGACCCAGTATTTTACTATGTTTTCCCGGAATACAGCGGGCACGGTTCAGCTGTCTCGCCATTGCTTTATACAGTATCTCATTAGTCAGCGAGCTTTTACCGGAACCAGATACGCCGGTCACACAGGTCATGATTCCTAACGGTATTTTCACATCTATTTTTTTCAGATTATTTTCCCTTGCGCCTTTTACAGTCAGCCATCCTGTAGGCGCTTTCCGTTCTGAAGGCACGGGAATTTTAATCCGTCCGCTTAAATATGCCCCGGTAATGGAATCCGGATTGTCCATAATATCCTGCGCCGTACCAGTAGCGATCACTTCTCCCCCGTGTTCTCCAGCCCTTGGGCCAATATCCACAATATAATCCGCCGCCAGCATGGTATCTTCATCATGCTCCACCACAATCAGCGTATTGCCCAGATCTTTAAGACTTTTCAGCGCTGACAGCAGTTTGTTGTTATCCCGCTGGTGGAGGCCGATACTTGGTTCATCCAGAATATAGGCGACCCCTACCAGACCGGAACCGATCTGTGTGGCCAGCCGGATCCGCTGCGCTTCGCCGCCGGACAGCGTACCGGTGGCACGTCCCAGGGAAAGGTAATCCAGCCCGACTTCCACCAGAAATCCGACACGGGCCCGGATTTCTTTAATAATCTGTTTCCCGATCATCGCCTGCTGTTCAGAAAGAGAGAGGCCATCCATAAATTCATGCAGATTTTTAATAGACAGACTGGTTACTTCAAAAATATTTTTGTCATTAATGGTTACCGCCAGGGATTCCTTTTTCAGACGCTGTCCGCCGCAGAGTTTGCAGGGCGTGACCCGCATAAATTCCTCATACTGCTGCTTCATGGTATCCGAGCCTGTCTCCCGGTATCTGCGGTTCATATTTTTTATAAGCCCCTCGAACTCCACATCATAAACGCCTTCTCCCCTGGCGCCCCTGTAATGCACCTTCACCGGACGGTCAGCGCCGTATATCAGCATCTGCTGTACCTGCTCCGGCAGCTGCTTATAAGGTGTATCCAGATCAAAGCCGTAAGCCTGAGAAAGCGCATGCAGGGTAGCGTACGTATAACTGGAAGGATCTGTACAGGACTGCCAGCCCATGACCTGAATCGCTCCCCGGGCAATGCTTAGTGATTTATCCGGAATCATCAACTCTTCATCGAATTCCATTTTATAGCCCAGCCCGAAGCAATCCGGACAGGCTCCAAACGGATTGTTGAAGGAAAAGCTGCGGGGTTCAATCTCATCCACACTGATTCCGCAGTCCGGGCAGGCAAAGCTGTCCGAAAACCGCATCATCCGTGGTTCATCCCCCAGTACCTCCACCATCACCAGACCGTCTGCCAGTTCCAGCACACTTTCAATGGAATCCGTCAGCCGCTTTGTAATTCCTTCTTTTATGATCAGACGGTCCACCACGATTTCGATATTATGCTTTTTATTTTTTTCCAGTGGAATATCTTCTGTCAGTTCGTACATACTGCCGTCTGCGATTACCCGTACATATCCGCTGCGCTTTGCCTGCTCCAGCAGTTTCTGGTGGGTACCTTTACGCCCCCGCACTACCGGGGCCAGCAGCTGTATTTTCGTACGCTCCGGCAATGACATAATCTGGTCCGCCATCTGGTCCACGGACTGCTTTTTAATTTCCCGGCCGCAGCATGGACAATGGGGAATTCCGATTCTGGCGTAGAGCAGACGGAAATAATCATAGATTTCCGTAACCGTCCCTACGGTGGAACGGGGATTGCGGTTTGTGGATTTCTGGTCAATGGAAATCGCCGGAGACAGGCCCTCGATCTTTTCTACATCTGGTTTTTCCATCTGGCCCAGAAACTGTCTGGCATACGAAGAAAGGGACTCCATGTAACGCCGCTGTCCCTCCGCATAAATTGTATCAAACGCCAGGGAAGATTTCCCAGAGCCGCTTAATCCTGTAAGCACTACAAATTCATCCCTTGGGATATCCAGATCTATATTTTTCAGGTTATGCTCATTTGCCCCACGTATTTTAATATATTTTCTCGCCTTATCCATAATCGTTTTTTCTTTCCTAAAATAATAAAATCAGTCTGTTTTCCAGTCGTTGCGGCATCTTACACATAATGCGGCTTCCGGCATATTTCCGCCGGCTGGCACGCCGCTGCCCCGGAACCATTAATTATCGCATCTGTCTGTCAGAGCATGTCTGTAATATCATTTCCGCCATCTGTATGTCCGGATATGCCCCGGTATACGTGATATTTGCACCAGATTCAGGCAGATACGCTGCCCGCCGCTTCGTGCCCTCCCGGCATACACCGCAGGTACATCTGGCAGAAGACATTCGTAAGACACGCTCTAATGCGCATCACGTAGCATTTCCTTAAGCTGCAGCATCTGGTCCCTTAGCTCCGCAGCCGCCTCGAAATTCAGGTCTGCGGCGGCGCTTTCCATCTTCTTTTTTACTTTTGCGATCAGCTTTTCCAGTTCTTTCCGGTTCATGGATTCCGGATCTTTCACAAAGTTCAGCTGCTCTGCCGCCACTTTCTTCGATATACTGATAAGCTCACGAACGGATTTTTGTATTGTCGTTGGCGTAATGCCATGTTCTTCGTTATAGTTCTGCTGCAGACTGCGGCGGCGCTTTGTCTCTTCTATGGCCACCCGCATGGAGTCTGTAATTTTATCCGCATACATGAGCACATGCCCTTCACTGTTGCGGGCCGCCCTGCCCACTGTCTGTATAAGGGACGTCTCCGAACGCAGAAATCCTTCTTTATCAGCATCCAGTATTGCCACCAGTGTAATCTCCGGGATGTCCAGTCCCTCCCGCAGCAGGTTAATGCCTACCAGCACATCAAACACATCCAGACGCAGATCCCTGATAATTTCCGCCCGTTCCAGCGTATCTATATCTGAGTGCAGATATTTCACCCGTATGCCCACTTCCTGCATATAGGAAGTCAGATCTTCCGCCATGCGTTTGGTCAGCGTGGTAATGAGTACCTTATGTTTCTTTGCCGTTTCTTTATTGACCTCCGTGATCAGATCATCAATCTGCCCCTCCACCGGACGCACCTCTATCTCCGGGTCCAGCAGACCGGTAGGACGGATAATCTGCTCAGTCCGCAGCAGCTCGTGTTCTTTTTCATATACATTTGGAGTAGCTGATACAAACAGCATCTGATCAATTTTGGATTCAAACTCTTCGAAATTCAGCGGACGATTATCTTTTGCCGAAGGCAGACGAAAACCATAGTCCACCAGCGTGCTTTTTCTGGACTGGTCGCCGGCATACATCCCCCGGATCTGGGGAATGGTAATATGGGACTCATCTACAATGATAAGAAAATCATCTTTAAAATATTCCATCAGCGTCAGCGGCGTGGCTCCCGGTTCCATCCCTGCCAGATGCCTGGAATAATTTTCAATCCCGCTGCAAAACCCGGTTTCCCGAAGCATCTCAATATCAAAGTTGGTCCGTTCCGCAATCCGCTGCGCTTCCAGCAGCTTGTCCTCGCCTTTAAAATACCGCACCCTCTCTTCCAGTTCCGCTTCAATATTTTCACATGCCCGGTTAATTTTTTCCTGGGGTACGACATAATGGGATGCCGGGAAAATTCCAATATGCTCCAGGGATGATTTTACTTCTCCGGTAAGTACGTCAATCTCTGTAATCCGGTCGATTTCATCTCCGAAAAACTCAACCCTTACCGCCCGTTCCCCGCTGTTGGCAGGAAAGATCTCCAGTACATCGCCCCGTACCCGGAATGTACCCCGGTGAAAGTCCGCATCATTTCTCGTATACTGGATATCAATCAGTCCCCGGATCACATCGTCCCGGTCTTTAATCATGCCAGGCCGCAGGGAAACCATCATATTCAGGAAGTCCTCCGGACTGCCCAGACCATAAATACAGGACACACTGGAAATCACCACCACATCCCTGCGTTCGGACAACGCAGCTGTAGCCGAAAGACGCAGTTTGTCAATTTCTTCATTTACAGAGGAGTCCTTTGCGATATAGGTGTCCGAAGACGGTACATAGGCTTCCGGCTGATAATAATCGTAATAGGACACGAAATATTCTACCGCATTCTCTGGAAAAAATTCCTTAAACTCACCGTATAACTGGGCAGCCAGGGTCTTATTGTGCGCTATTACCAAAGTGGGCTTGTTAAGCTGCGCTATCACGTTTGCCATCGTGAAGGTCTTGCCGGAACCCGTAACCCCTAGTAAAGTCTGGAACTGGTTGCCTTCCCGGAAGCCTTTTACCAAAGCTTCTATCGCCTGAGGCTGGTCGCCTGTAGGCTGGTATTGGGAATGAAGTTTGAAAGGTTTTTGTTCATTTTGCACAAAATCTCACCTCTGATTCTATACTAAAAAGGATTTCTATAAGTCATTTTTTCGTCGTGGCGCATCTTCATATTTTTCAGAAATCTGCAAATTTGGGCTCCACGACGATTCTTGTTCACTCATTCCCAGTTTTAGGATGTCCTAAAACTGTTCATTTTTACATGGACAAAACAGGAATACACAAGTTTTATTATCATATCACAATCCCTTCAATTTGTACAGATGCAAAAGCGAACTTTTGTTCGTTTTTATGTGTTATTGATAACATTTGAACGTTTTTATTTTGCTTTTCCCGCCATGCTCCCCAAATAGTATGAAGTATCTGCAACAGCATCAAGAAACTGTTCAGTTGCCCCTTCCGGCCCTTTCGGAAGAACCTCATCCATAAAATCCACAAGTTCTGGAATCTCGTCAGGGATGATATTCGCATTATCCCCATATATATCCACCGATATGATTTCTTTCGCATGTCCCATCAACTTTGATATTTGTCATTCGAGATAGTTCCATTGTTTACATATATGTCAGGAAAGAAATCTTTCCGGTACTCTTTGACAAGCCTTTCTTTGATGCTCTGTAAGGTCTCTTTTCCAGCATCTCTCACCTCTGGCAATTCCATCTTCATCCGCCTCGTATTCTTCAATATTAATATCCGAATTTATCCCACACTCTGCCTCATTGCAGTCTACAACGGCTATTATATGCCTCTTCATAATATTATCTGGATAAATAAATATCCTGTAATGATAAATACTTAAAGCGCTGCCCGGTTCCTCACCAGTATATGAATTATTTAAAAACTCCATATATTCTTCAGCTTCTTTTCGCTGCATATCAGTAACACAAGGTACACCAGCTTGTGTTACAGCGAAAACTATAAGGTTTTTTGCCAGCGAATTGCGGCACTGATATGGTATCACTATCTCAATACTGCCTTTAATTCCCTGGCGATTCGGTAAATCATAAAAAATATAAAGGGGGCTGTTTCTGTAGTTGCACCTGGATACGCAAGAAGCAGGCGATGCTGTTTCTCCTTTTTTGAATTTTCGGAGAAAAGCTGTAAATACCCTCTATCAAACTCTGAACCATAATAGTCATGAGAAAATTAAAACTGCTTATAAATCCACTCAAACTGCAGTTTAAACGCATACTTTCATCTTCATAATAACATTTCAAAAGGTTTCATCTCTTTTTGCATGATTTTCCCTCCGCTGCATAATGATCCTATTCATTTCTGCCATACCCCGGCTCTTCAATTCATTCTCCATAGCCTTTTTTCTCGCAAAATTGCGCTCGTTCTTGTATTCCCTGATTAATTTTTCATCTGACAAGCCGCTGCTTCGTCTGGCAGATTCTTCATAGCTCCTTTGCCGTCCAGCGACCGCCTTCCCAACTGTTTCTCCAAGCCTTTCAAAAGAGCCCCCACTTTTTTTAATTCCGTCAACTTCATCTGGACCGTCAAAATATCCCATGTTCTCCTCCTGTTATGAAGTGACTTTTGTTAAGAGGTAAATTTTGAAAAATAAACTTTTTCCTTTCCGCTCTGACAATACTCACATTTTTGACTGACAGCATCAGGAAAGAGCCCTGATTTAATGGTTCCCGGCATTTGGCCACTCTGTTATTCGCAGATTGGTTACCTACAGGCTAATGGTCCGCCGTGGGCTCTGCGATCTAAAAGCGTGGATCACGGTTTTACGTGCGCACATAGGAGGTACGCAGATAGCCCGAACCTTGAAGTGATCACAGCCCCTTGCGGATACTGTCAGTTATTTACTCTGTTTTGTGGCAGAAATCTGCACTTTGCTGCTGGTTTCTGCTTGTTTACCCCTTACAGCATGGACGGATGGCTGTCAAGGGCCTGCCGCGCAAGCGGTGCAAAGCACCCTTGACTGACATCTGGCCATGCTGTACCTTTACGCCATTTTCATCCCTGTATTGTTTGTCATCATCCCCCATACAAAGCATGCCAACTCCCTTGCTATAGCCGCCACAGCAACATTTTTCTTTTTTCCATGCCGGATCAATTTATAGTATCGGCTCCTCAGCCTTGTATTCGCTTTGTCTGCATATGCGATAACCTCTGCCCTATTCCCACTCTGCCCTGCCCTCAGTTCCTTCGATTTATGCCCAACAGCTCCCTTGCATATCCCCCTTGCCGCCTCGATCAGCAGCTGCCGCAGATGCCGGTTCCCTGCTTTGCTTATCCCTGTCCTGTTCACCTTGCCACCGCTGGAACTCTCTCCCGGCGCAGGACCAGGAAAGGCTGCATAAATATTCCCCTTTGCAAACCTGCTGAAATCCCCGGTCTCCACAAGCAATGACAGGCCTGTATGGGTCTTGATTCCAAGGAAGCACCCCGGCTTCTTTGCTTTTTCTTCATATCTTTCCTCTGATGCCAGTTCTTCAATCCTCTTATCAAATCTCTCGATCTTTGCCGTCTGCCCGTCATAAGACGCCATATACTCATCCAGCGCCTCCCTGTATCTGTCTTGACACGCTGTCCCTGTGGTGTCAGCATGGTGGCCGGCGCCAGAATGACACATTTTACGCCTGCTGCTGTTAGCTGGTTATATAAGGAATATCCCAGACACCCTGCCTCGTAGCCGCACTGGATATCATACTCATTATCCAGTCCAGGTTTCATTTTCAGGTTTTCAATAAACATCAGGATATTTTTATAATCCGGAGTAACCTGGATGTTGGCGAAGATCCTGTCATCCTCTCCAATGATTGGTTCCATTGCGCATAAAGTATAACTGGTGCCATGGACATCTATTCCGATTCATAGTATTCTTTTCATTAGGTGACCTCCTTTTGTATGCGGTAATCCCTGTTACCATTGTTTGTTCCAAAACTCAGTATACAGGTAAATCCACGTTGCTACAAATGTGAGGTCACTTCATATAATCTAATCTTTATCCTTATATTTCATCGCTGTTTTCAGAAATTCCCGGTCTGCCTTATCCTGCTCCCTTAGTTCTTTCTTCCTCCGCCTTAAGTCCGCTGCCGTATCCGAAATATCTGACTGCTTTGACCTGTTACAATGCTTGCATATGCACTGCAGCTTTTCTCTGGAATTATCCTCGCCTAAACATTTAGGGAGAATGTGGTCAATATCCATGTCCGGAAATTTTTTCCGCACTTCACGCATTTGTACCAACCATGGTTGGATTTTGTGTTTTCGAGTCCTCTCTCCCGATAGTCCCTGCCGTTCTCTCCATCATAGATATCCACTGCATCATATCCTAATCCTTTTTTGAATCCATCTAAAAATCCCATATTCGACCTCTTTCTCCGCATATTTCATATGATTTGCTATCTGTTATGTCTTTAACACCAGACATTCTCTGTCTGTACCCTATATTTTTATGTCATTTTTTCATAATATGTTATTTAAAAGTGTATCACTTGATTGGGAAATATGCAATCAGAAGATTTCATCTATAATTAAGTCATGTAAACATGAATATCCTGTTTCATTCAGCAAAACTTATTATACGAGACTAACTATTAAAGAAAGTCAAGTATAAAAACAAAATTAGAAAAAGTGGCAATGACTTTTCATTGCAGTCAGTACCTTGAAAACTGCATGACAATAAGAGCATCTTTGCAGGTGCTCTAAAAAGAAGATATTTGTAGATTAAGTTAAGAGGTTGCTTTGTATGCTTGCCCTGATTTTTCCATTGCAAAAATAGTTCTAACAAGTTTTTTTGCTGCGTGGGATAAAGCAACATTGTAATGTTTCCCTTCAGAGCGCTTCTTTTCAAGATATGCACCGAAGGATTCATCCCAGTGGCAAACATATTTTGTCGCATTGTAAAGCGCATATCGAAGATATCCGGAGCCACGTTTCTCCATGTGAGAGTAACCGTTATCCAGCTGTCCGGATTGATAAGTGGAAGGAGACATTCCAGCATAAGCCAGTATCTTATCGGCTGAATCAAAACGGTGAAAATCGCCGATTTCAGCGATGATCATTGCACCCATCCGGTAGCTGATGCCGGGAATAGTAAGAATAGGAGAACGGATTTCTTCATCCATGATCCGCTTGACAGCAGTTTCGATTTCATCAATCTCAGTGGTTAATTCCTGAATGAGTTTGATGGTGTGTTTCAGTTCCAGAGATTTTGCAGGCATAACAGAGCCTATAGAATTTTTGGCAGCCTCTCGGAAATGGATAGCAGTATCTTTATCATAATGACCTTTGGATGCTTTAGAAAGCAGATTTGTCAGTCTTGTAAGGTGGGCAGATGCAACATGAGAAGCGCCCGGAAACTCGGACAGTAAAGAATAGACCGATGCCATGTGAAGCGTAGGAACCAGCTTTTCGAGTTCTGGAAAAAGAATGTTTATAAGTCGGGCAATGGAAACTTTCAGTTTTGCCCG
The DNA here is from genome assembly GCA_947642745.1 of uncultured Eubacterium sp. GTDB lineage: Bacteria > Bacillota > Clostridia > Lachnospirales > Lachnospiraceae > Eubacterium_J. Next base: position 64,810 of record CANRTU010000012.1, on the reverse strand, counting down.
TTCTTTTACTTTATCGAAACGATAACGAGTAAGTGATTTTAATTCCTGATTATGATATGATGTTTCTGAGCAGGACTTTAAGTTCACATCAGACATCAGCATGGAAGCAATCGTGCGGGCATCGACTTTATCCGTTCTGGTCTGTCTAAGGCTTAGACTTTTTCTGTACAGATTCGTATGTAACGGATTGATAACGCAGGCGGTCAAACCTTTATCAATGAGATATCCGAGAAGATTGTAACTATAGTGTCCAGTGGCTTCCAGTCCTACTTTTACTTTTGATGCATCTACCATAACAGATGAGATTTTTTGATAAAGGTCATGGAAACCTTCTAAGTTATTTGTGATGGTAAATACTTTATAAAGGACTTTGCCATCAGAGTTAGAGATAAAGCAATCATGCTTATCTTTAGCAACATCAATTCCTACAAAAATCATATAGGACCTCCTTAAAATGTATTGATACTGTTTTAAGATCCACAGAGCTCCTTGCGATTGTAACCTACTTCTTGATAAACCGTCATGCGGTAACTAACTGATTAACAAATGAGCAAAGAGACTGTGGTTGGAGCCTCGTATGAACCATCAGGTGGCAGGAGGTGATGAACCAATCCACAGTATCTTAAAACAGCATAGCCGAACCTATAGAAAAGGTAAAGAATGGTTATGACAATACTAATAGTAGGAGGTACTCTATATGGTCCGGCTCCGGGTAACTGAACTTCTGGAGGAACGCAACCTTAGCAAATACTGGCTATGGAAACGGCTTGGCATGAGCTATGACAACTATAACAAAATGATTAAAAATGAAACCCATTCCATCCGTTATGACATAATTGACAGCATGATGAAAATTCTGGATTGCCCATTAGAGGATTTGTTTGAGGTGATTGCAGACGAAGACAAAAAATAAAGGGGTTAGCTGTTCTTATACCATCAGCTAACCCTTTTGTTTTGCAGTTTGGAGTAACCATTAAATCCTTTTAGAAATTCTCCAGCATTGGACCTGACTCTTGTTTCGATATATTTGTAAAAGATAATCCACAGGAGCCCGCCTTTCCACTGTATAAGAGCCGCATATAGGATAAAACTGGTAAATAAGCAAGAATATATGCATAATATGTATCTATTTGGTAGAAATTAATATCCATTCTCATACAAAAATGTGTTGTACTTTGCGTAAAGAGCGTCTATGATATCCAACAGACCGGCAAGATGATAGTTTATGCTTCCCTGCCAGACAAACATATACCGGTTTGCGTTCGCTTCAATCTTTGTCCCATAGATGCAGAGTTCTTTCAGCGTGATGAATCCTTCCTTTTGCGGGCGGCGCATAAACTGATAGTTTAATTTATCCAGGATTTCGCCCGTCAGTTTTTTTCCTTTAAAGTCATAAAAAACATCCCTCTGGGACTTCTGCCCTTTGGTTATCTGAATAACAAGCCAAAAGGCCTGAAAAATCTAATTCCTCCATCACTTTTTTCAGGGTATAGACTGGATCGTCGTCAGGTAAACCCAATTCGCAGAAACTGAAGTTAATTTTTTGTTAACCAATGTCAAAAAAATCGTTATAATAATCTTGTTTTTGCATAGTTCCATTATAGCATGGAATGGAGAAAAGATGGTTGTCGTTAGCCATCTTTTTTTCAGGAAAAATTTCAGAGGCAGGTGTGATCCATGCGAATCACACCTGCCCCTGTGCAGGACTATCTATTTCCCGACAGCCCCTTGATTCTATTACCTTTATGTTTATTGTTTAAGCGTCAGTTGAAGTTTACACGTGCTAACTCATTTTACCTTTTATAATAAAAATGTTTTTCTCAGGTAAAAAAATGCTTCCAACAATATATTAAGTAATTAAGCAAAGAAGAAGTAAATCATGTTAAATCAATATAACGACATATGAGCGGAACAGACATAGCGGAAGTTCTCTGTATTGGTAAGAACCGGGTATATGAACTTCTGGAAAATAGACATTTTTTTCTTTGCAAAATCTATTGCATTATTTATGTATAAAATCCTCTATTTCCGCATTTCCTGGACAAGAAAAATCAGAGAGGGCAAAACTCACTTTGTCCTCCCCAACCGTTTCCAACAAATCTAAAATATTTGCTACTGTATATTCTTTCATACATTCCGCTCCCTTTTTGCCCATAATTCAAAAATCGCATCCTTATCTGTAAGAGGCGGCTTTACAGGAGCTATTGGTTTCCATCCCGGCCCATTTTCTGAGTCTTCTAACGCTTTCACAAATCTCTCCGCCGTTTCTTTATCTCTTATATCAAAACTTGCAAATATACTAGTGTACTGTATCATTGATACTCAGCCAAACCTCCCTGCCCAGGCTTCCATCGGACTGCGTTGCCTTCACTCAACGATGCCACCGCATCGCCCCGTTCAGGCGCCTTGCCGCTGAAACCCTGTTCAGCGGAGTTTTGACAGATATCAACGATACAATACACTAGATGTAGCCATACTGATACCACCTTTCTAAACAACCATATTGTACACTTTCTGAATGAATCGTGTTAATTCCTTTAAAGATATTATAGCAAAAAATCCGACTGTTTACACTATAATTTTCTGCTGAAATCCACTACGTCAGATTTAGGACACTTTCACGACGAATCCCGGTATGACTGCCTTATCAGATGCCCCGGAGAGCTGTTCAGGATGGACAATGCCGGCAATTGCGGATGAACTGATCCACCCGGAGGTTGAATACATTACGGACAGCACCGTGTGTAACGTTATCCTTCACCCCGTTTCAGTCTGCGCAGGCTGCAATTCTGAATTCCATTGATTTCCAGACGCAAAAATCCCCAGGGGGTTTAATCCTGGGGATTACCGTTAAAGCTCCCGGAAGAGCGAGGTAAATACACTGTCCTTTGCTGTATATTTTGCCACCCGTTCCGGCTTATTTTCGTCATCAGCTGGTATGTTTCTGACTTCCTGATCCATTCTGTGCAGACACCTCTATCCCATTGTTTCCATCCGGTTCTATATTATTCGCAACACTTTCTTTCCTGTTTTCTATCTTGCCATAAAGAAACAGAATTTACAATTTGCTTTACTGTTAACAACTGCAGTAACAATCGCTATCTGCTTTATTGATATCCGCCTTCACCAGATATCCTATTTGTTATTTTTCCTTCGCTCTTTTTCCTCAATATCCTTCCACCTGATAATTTTATTCTGGCATGTTTTTTTGTGCATTCCGGATTTCCCGCATACGATCCGGTCCCAGCGGATTTTATATATCGTTCCCTTACGGCTAACAGATTTGCATTTCATCCGTTTCTTTGCCACCTGATATTCCAGCAGTTCAAAAAATTGTCCCGCCACCCTGTAAGCTGCCAGATAGACTGCCAGAATAAAAATATACTCTCCCCCTGCCGCATGGTATCCCCGGAATTCATACGCATAATGTTCTGCCCAGTTCCATACCGGAATTACAACAACCAGTGCAGACACTGTTTCCAGCGCCTGTCTGCCCAGTCCTTTTTGCATCACTGTCCTCCGTTTTGCCTCCCGCTTTTGTATAGAGCGACCTGTCATGGAATGCCTGTATCTTTTACCCATTGTTTCATACCATATCCCGGACTATTTCCCGCAGTTTCCACCGGGATTCATAACAACAGGATGCGGCATAACATTTCACAGGCTGTTATGATATTCCTTATTTCATAAATATAACAAAAAAAGCCGCTGTTATTACATCATCTGGCACATATTGCATATTTGATGGAATAATCTGCGGCTCCGCAAATACAACAATATTAAGTTATTATATAGCGGAATCAAATGACACACGCACAGACAGGGACTTTTCTCCAGTGCGTCTGTATCAGAACGCATGGAAAAAAGCCCCTGTTCCATCGGGTATATCCGATATATCACTCCGGCCATCCACATTCGCAGTCTGGCGTATTACCGGCCCCAGAATCAGGTTATACAGCCTGCTTCTGCGTGCCCAAAAGGTACACCTCCCCTTTGAATATCAATCTTCTTTAATCTGGCGAAAATCTCCTGTATCATGCACGTCATGGTATATTTACCCTTTTTGCTAAAATTGTAAAAGATTCCGGCAGGCAGGAGAAAACCAGCTATTTTTTATCAGATTCAGCTGCTCCCTTCTCTTTCTTTTCTTCACAATAATATTGAAAATACTGCTTCTTTAACGGCTGGAACGCCCCTCTTGGCAGATAAATATTTCTACCGGTATCCAGACAGATATTATGGGAATTAAGACTGTCTATAAATTCCAGATTCACAATATAGGCGGCGCCAACTCTTACAAATTTCTGGTAGCGGGACAACATCCGGAAAAGCTCTGTCATCGTCATGTGCAGAACAACCTGCGTCCCGTCTGCCAGATGCATACACTGGCGCTTACCCTGGGCTTCCAGAAAGACAATGGCATCCACTTCCACCCGGTGGGTCATGCCCTCAATTCTAAGCAGCAGATATTTTTTCCGCTTATCCTCAATATCCCATAAAAATTTATCCAGAGCCGCAAACAGTTCTGCTTCTGACACGGGTTTTACCAGATACTGAAGGGCATCCACACGAAAGGCGTCCAGGGCATGATCCGTGGATGTGGTGAGAAAAATAATCCTGCTCTCCTTTCCCAGATCCCGCAATTCCTTAGCCACCTCTGTCCCAAGCCTGTCCGGCAGATAAATATCCAGCAGAAGCAGATCCGGTACATATTCCCCGCCCTTTACCACAGACAACAGCTGTGCCTCGTTATCAAAGCGTCTGATTGTAAACCTGTAGTCCGGATGCTCCTCTCCATAATGATACAGCAGCCATTCCGTTTTATCCAGTTCTTCCTTTTCATCATCACAAATCGCTATCTGGTGCATTCCGATATCTTCTCCTTTTGTCAGCCTCACTGATCTGCTATATCGCAATTATAGCTATTAAAAACACCCCCCGGAAAACAAAACTTCTATTTCGCAGATATACATGCCCGAAGCCCATAATCTTCCTCAAACGCATTTTTCGCCCTATGGAAGGACGGTATATCCGCCATCCGGAAACGAAACTGCTGACAAAACAACGGAATGGATAAGCGTTCCATCCATTCTGTCAGCAATGGTGGCAGCAGACTCCTTTCCTCCCGGATAAATATATCCGCATAATAAGGCGCCTGCTCCGGGGATCTGACAGCCCGGATACCAGCTCCCTGTTGTAATAAATGGTTATATACAGACATTTCCGGTCTGAAATCTTTATAAAACAGTTCCCCGGCAAAATATTCCAGTGTTCCCTGGTGCAGCTTTTCCGCCTGTTGTATAAAATAAGGCTGGGAAATGTCCTCTTCATCCATATATTCCCCGGATTTTATTAATTCATCCAGAGCGGGCAGCGTACAGATATCCAGATGAAAAAAGAACTGATCTCCTGCTTTATCATCTGTAATGCTGAATTCCACACCAGATATCCGGTCATCTGACAGCCCATAAAAACTCCACCAGTAATCCCAGTGCCTGATATGCAGATATTTCATAATATTCTCCTGTTTCATAATATTCTCCTATTCCAGAACGTCTGAAAATATTTGCCAGAATACGTCCTGATGAACACACCGCCGCACTCCGGACACATATGGAAATAAAGATTATTTTCCTGTCCAAGCGTATTATAACAAAGAAAATTTTTTCTGTCCATGATTGTCCGTTTATAATTTTCTCCGCTGTGTACGGACTGACACCATATCTTTGATGTATATACAAACAACGGGAATTTTTTGTCAGAAGCTTAAAATAGACGTGGATCGCAACACACAGTAGTACATGCGATCCATAACTCTATGTTGACTTCTGTTTCAGATAATGGTAAAATTCAGAACATCCGTTATAGAACAATAGTTCTTAAACACCAGAAAGGAGAAAACCGGATGCCGCCAAAAGCCAGATTTACAAGAGAACAAATTATAAATGCAGCTCTTCAGATTGTCAGAACAGAACATTTTGAAAGTCTCACCGCAAGGGCATTGGGAAAAAAACTCGGCAGCTCTGCCTGTCCTGTTTTTACTGTATTTGAGAATATGGAAGAGGTGCAGCAGGCAGTACTTGGAGCGATTAAAGGCATTTATAAAGAATATGTGGAAAAAGGCTTATCAGAAACTCCCGCTTTTAAGGGTGTGGGAACACAATACATTCTGTTTGCGACAAACGAGCCCGAATTATTCCAGATCCTGTTTATGCGGGAACAGACCAGGCTGCCGGGCATCCACCATGTTTTACCGGCAATTGATGAAAACTATGAAAAAATACTTTCTTCCATCACCACCGGCTATGGAATTGATGAAAAACACGCCGAACGGCTGTATCAGCATTTATGGATTTATACACATGGAATCGCCGCCCTGTGCGCAACAAGAATGTGCCGCTTCACAGATGAAGAAATCAGCCAGATGATGACAGAAGTGTTTATCAGCCTGTTAAATAAACCTGTTTCGTCCGCTAACAATAACTCTTAAACAGGATCATTTTCAGCCTGCACGGCAGAAGACTGTGTCTTCTGTCCCGCTACAATTTATAGCGGTTTTCCGATTCGCTACACTTATATTAACATAATATACACGATAAAACTACATAATGTTACATTTTTTGCGTTGTGCCAAATAAAATTTCTATTGACAGAAGGTGGATAATAGTAATGAAAGACGGACTTCTCCCTGAAAAACTAAAAGAAACGCGGAAAGTGCACGGCTATACACAGGATTATGCGGCTGCCGCCCGGGCGTAGTCAGACAGACCTGCAGCCATTATGAATCCGGCAGGCGCACGCCGGGCCCCGGCACGCTCTATAAGCTGGCCGGACTTTATGATATCTCCGTAGATGACCTGATGCAGTTCACAATTGAACCGGACCGCAATATTTATTACGACGCATCATCGCCTGCACAGTCCGGCAACGATTTAGCCGGATTTCTTGAATTCTTTAACAATCCGGATAATAAAAAGAAATACCAGCTTTTTAATAATCTGGAAAAAGAGCTGCTGTATTATTTTGATAAGATATCGGAAGATGAAAACGGAAAATCATAGAGTTTATGAAAATCAAAACACATAAAAAAGACAGGATATAACAAGACAGAACCAGAACTTATACTGCCCCGGACAGGGCAGTTATAGATTTCTTTTTCAGTTAATCATTTTAATGATCTTTCCTTTGTATCCACACCATAGATTCTGTATGTATCAGAGCTACTATGTAAACACAATTTTTCAGCCTGGTCACTTGTATAGGAATACAATTTTCAAGCTATCGGCTTTAATTTATATGAACATTCATTTTCCATTCCTTCATATTTATCAATAACCAGTTTGGCATAGTTCAATGCTTCATTTGCACTTAAACTCATTTCTAAATAAATACCCTCCGCTATCTTTTTCGGCACTCTCATATTATCATCCGTATCATTTATAATTCGTTTGCTTCTGCCTTTAAAATCTTTATGACGAATCAAGCTTCGGAATATCTGAGCATCGTATTCATACATCTGCATACAAATATTCTTTAAAAAACTTCTCCATGAATCCACGGGAATCGTCCCACCGCATATTTCAATTTGACAAGGTGTCCGACCAGTTACATCTACTTCATCCATTATATCAAACTCGGTTCTTGTATCGACATCATTTTCACTCATACTAATTGTATCGGGACATTGCCATATAGAACATATTTCATTGATAAACCATCCACTTCTTTTAACAATTTCTACCTCATTCCATGTGTCTATTTTAGAAAGCTCTTTATTGATATAGATATTGGATTCCTGATACAATCTCTTTTTTTTCTTCAAAACTGTCATTGGACATTTCTGAATTATATCCAGTAACCGTTAGATTACCTATGCAATGAACATATTTTTCATGTATCTCTACTGCTTTCTTACCTAAATCTATTTTCCATTTTGCATTAAGCGTCTGCGGCATAATATGCTCTATCGTCAATTCATCAAAAGAAACAACTTCTTTGCCCTGTTTACGCTCAACTTGTTCTAAAATATACTTTATATGTGGGAATTTATAGCTGTCACGCAACGACAATTTATCTCTTACTAAATTGTCATTTGGAAAAACTACCTTGCCCTTCTTCCCTGCCAATACTGCAGCAACCCTGTCACATAAGTCTTTGTCTTTATATTGTTCTATATCTTTTACCATTGAAGCAAATACTTTGTTTAGTGCATTTGCAGGCATTTCGCACAATAACCGCCGCATAACATATGATAGAATAACATCCAGCGTTTTACACACCATTTGCATATCAATATTATGATACATATAGCAATCTTCAAATATATTTAGCAAAAAAGGGTAAACCGTCGTTGACTTTAGCCTCTGTAACTGTGACAACCTCCCATTCACTTCCTCGTCAGGACTATTACAATATTTAAACCAACTGTAATATTCTCCATAGGTCGACAATTCATCAAGAAACCCCTCTGCATCATAATTGTCCAGTCTCAAATAATATTCCTTAAAATTGTTATACACACTATCTTTATTAGGAATCATACCTGTTTTTAACGTCAAATAATCTCGAATATAATCTGATATCATTGCATCTGGAAGCAGATTCTCCAGCTTTATCCAATAACTATTATATAATCTTTCCTGACAGTCATAAGCTTGCCCCATTAATAAATAGTTCCTGATAAGATCAGCCTGTGTCAAATCTAATCCAGTAGAATTTAATGATTCAAAAATCAACTGTGGATTTTCTTTTTCTTTTGTTAACTGGATATATACTATTTCTAACTTCTGTATCCCCTGATATATTTGCTCTGGAGATAAAAACGACTCTCTAATCAAATCCATAAATAAATTATAATTCAATAATATTTGTGATTCTTCCATGTCATCAATTTAGTCATTAATTAATTTCTGAAAATTGCATGAATCTGATTTCATAGGCTTTAATTTTATTCTTAATGCTTCCGGGCTGAATCTATTTGTCAAATAGCTTTCTTTTATCTCAATTTTCAATTCCTCGATTAAAGTGGAATCTAAAATTGCTTTTAAAAGCAGCATAATAGAAGTCAAACGTTGTTGTCCGTCAATCACGATAAATTGCCTGAAGTTTGCTGTGGACTCTCCTTCTACATATACTAATGTTCCTAAAAAATGGCTATTTCTATTTTCATCTACTGCAATTGATTCTATATCTCTGAACAGTGTAATACACTACATCCTTTTCCAGTCATAATTTCTCTGATATACAGGTAATATAAAAAGTCCTTTTACCTGCCCCAATAAACTCTAAAAAACTCAAATTATCCGCTTTCATATGTATCTCTCCGCTTTTTCTAATATCATACAAATTTATTATCAAATCATATCTTTTTCTTGAACCTGTCGGAATTTCCGACAAATTGATATTTCATCTCATTCTCACACATTCACACATTATAAATCATTTTTCCGTTCCTCATCTAACCATTCCTTCAATTTTTTCTGTAATAACTTTTTATCTGGCAGATACAATTTATACTCTTTTGCATAAATGTTTGCATTTTCTGGGAGTGTTAAGTCCACAAGAGCCTCATCACTCTGTTTGCAAAGTAATATACCAATTGTCAGATTTTCACTCTCAACTCTTTCATAACGATCAAAGTAATTCACATACATCTGCATCTGACCTAAATCCTGATGTGTAAGCTCATCAATTTTAAAATCGATGAGAACATAACATCTTAACAGTCTATTATACAGAACCAAATCCACATAAAAATTCTTATCATGAAATGTGAATCTTTTTTGACGCTGTTCAAATAGAAATCCTTTTCCTAATTCTAAAAGAAACTTTTGCATCTTATCTATTACTGCTGATTCCAGATCACTTTCATGATATGAAACCTTATCCTCCAAACCTGCAAACTCTAACACATATGGCGTATGCAAAATATCTTGCGGTTTTTGCGGAACAGCTCCCTCATTTGCCAGCCGCATTACATCATTCTTATCCCAGCTTAATGCAAGCCTTTCATATAAACTGGAATGAAATTGTCTTTTTAAAGTATTTACATCCCAACTCGAACGAATTGCCTCTTTCTCATAAAAATCTCTCTCATCTCTGTCTTCTATACGCATAAGCACCTGATAATGCGTCCAGCTGAGCTTAAAAGGTATATTGTTATATGCCATTTCCAATTGTCCAATTCCTGATTGGATAATTTCAAATGCCTGTCCAAATTGTCCAATTCCTGACTGGATAATTTCATCTTCCCTGTCTTTATACACATGTAGAACTGCCGCATTCCTGCAACATTACTTCTTGAAAAACCCCTGCCATACTCTTCTGTCAGATATACTGACAGAGAATCTACTATTTTAGCTCCATATTTCGCCCTCTCGGCTCCTTGTTGTTCCTGCTCAACAATATATCTTCCTAACAAAAAACTTGTGAGTACCGTAATTGTATTTGCCATTTGTCCCATATTGTTTCTGGCACTATCAATCAGTTTTTTTGATTTATCATATAAAGTCTGAAATTCTTTATTATCTATTAGTTCCATTTTTTCATTCTTCACTCTGATACCTCCAAATGGTTTTTCCAATTTTACATAATCTGCAATATATGACAAATTTAAACACACACATGTATTGGAATTACATTCTACTGACTTAGATTTCTCAAATCAACTCATAATCACTTACAATTTTGCCCATTTCTTATGTTTTTACGATTTTGCCAGCCTCAACAAAATCGTAAAAAACCATAACACCACATTCACTAGCATTTCTCTCTTTTTCAGTTGTTCGGAATTTCCAAACAACTGAATCTTAATATCAAATTTTTCATTAAATAGATTCCTTTGTACCCCACACCCCACATCAACCACCGCTGAAACCTTAAAATACTTCTCCATCCTCTTATTCCTATTCCCTCCTCATCTTCTGTAAACACAAAATGCCTATAAAATTGCCTAAAACAAAGGATTTCTAGTGTATTGTATCGTTGATATCTGTCAAAACTCCGCTGAACAGGTTTTCAGCGGCAAGGCGCCTGAACGAGGCGATGCGGTGGCATCGTTGAGTGAAGGCAACGCAGTCCTATAGAAGCCTGAGCAGGGAGGTTTGGCTGAGTATCAATGATACAGTACACTAGATATGTTTCCTTTGTATCCACACCACTGATTCTGTATGCACCGTCTGACAGAACACATCCACTACCTTTACCCGTTTAAGCTCATATCCCTGCCCGCACAAATACTTCAGGTCCCTTGCCAGCGTAGCCGGATCACAGCTGACATACACCACCCGCTCCGGCCGTACCCGCACAATCGTTTCCAGCAGGCTCTCCCTGCATCCTTTCCTTGGCGGGTCCACCACGATCACCTGCGGATGCTGGCTGTTATCCGGCTGTTCCTGCTCATAAAATTGTGGGAGCACCTCTTCCGCATCACCCATAAAAAATTCCGCATTCCTGATCTGGTTTGCCTGCGCATTTTTTCTGGCGTCTTCCACCGCCCCCGGTACAATCTCCACACCGTATACCTGGCGGGCCTTACGGGCCAGAAACAGGGAAATGGTTCCGATACCGCAATAAAGATCCCACACTACTTCATCCCCGTTCAGTCCTGCATATTCCAGTACCGTATCATATAATACTTCCGTCTGCGCCGGATTCACCTGATAAAAAGACAATGGAGAAATCTGAAACTTCATGTCTCTGATAAAGTCTTCAATATAATCTGTCCCCCACAGTGTACGTACCTCGTCACCCATAATGACATTATTGCGCTGTCTGTTGATACTGATGGAAATACTCTGCATACCTTTTATTTGTTCCAGCTGCTTTATCAGCGCCTCCGCCTGCGGAAGCTTATTGCCATTAATAACAATACAGACCATCAGCTGTCCCGTCCGGAACCCGGCACGGATTAAAACATGGCGCACCAGCCCTCTTCCGGTTTTCTCATCATAAGGCTCAATTCCATACTGCCGCATCCATGCCAGAGTCTTTTCCATAATTTCCCGGTTCTGCTCCACACCGAGAAAACAATCGTCCACCGGAACAATACTGTGTGTCCTGGCCGCATAAAATCCAGCCGCCGGACAACCGTTTTTGTCAGTCCCCACTGGAAACTGCGCCTTATTTCTGTAACGGTACCCCCTGGTCATTCCGGCTACCGGCTCCATCACAATCTCCTCCGGAGCAAAACCGCCGATCCTCTCCAGGGCGCCCCGTACTTTTCTGACTTTGTATTCCAGCTGCTTGTCATAAGACAGCGCCTGAAGCTGGCAGCCGCCGCACTGTCTGTGTAGCGCACATTCCGGTTCCACACGGTGCGGCGAAGGTTGTAAAATCTCCATCAGCCTGGCATAGCCGTAATTTTTTTTCAGTTTCGTAATTTTGGCGCTGACCAGATCCCCAGTCAGCGCATCTTTCACAAAAAAAGCCATTCCGTCCAGTTTTCCCACACCGGAACCATCTGCGCTTATATCTTCTATTAATAATTCAATACTATCATTCTTATTCATGTCTTACCCTGTCCTTTTTATAATCAGATTCACCATTCATTACCCTGTACCTGCAGATGCCCGGCTCTGCTTTTTTAGCCCCCGGATAATCACTCCGGCAAATAGTCTGACTCCGCAAATTCATCCATACCCTTCGGCTGCCCGCTTTGCCCTGCATATTACCAGCAATAAAAAATACAATGGACTGCCGGATACTTCCATTGTATTTTACTTTTATTTCCAACTTATATACATAGCTGATCCGGTACAGTTTCCGCCACACCGGCTTTACAACACCCCTGTTCCTGTCCGGTTATCACATCAGTTTTATACACGACTGTGGGGTTCATCATCATCTGTTTCATTTGATATGACAGACGCATACCATCTTCTGCCAGAAACATTTCAGAAATTATTCCGGCCGGAGGAACATGTTACCAGCTCCCTGTTTTTCTGATATTGGAGTCAAACGACCGGTTAAAGCCGAGCCAGTCTGTGCTGCCTTCCGCCGCATTTCCAAACGCCTCTTCCATAGCCTCCATTTTGGCATCCATATTATCTGCGAAACTTAGTATCAGCGCTTCCGCCAGCGCCGGTTTTTTCGGTGATCCATACTCCAGCTCGCCATGGTGGGCCAGAATGCAGTGAATCAGCTCATCCGCCAGCTTTTGCGGAAATCCGGGTATCTGCGCAATCTGCGCAGACAGCAGGCTGGTTCCGATAATAATATGCCCCAGCAGCTGCCCTTCATCTGTATAATCATTTTCCGGAAAACGGGAAATTTCTTTTAACTTTCCCACATCGTGAAAAATTGCGGCTGTAACAAGCAGATCACGGTTCAGCACTTTATAATGGGCGGCAAAATTTTCACATAACATTGCCACACTCAGCGTATGCTGCAGCAGCCCGCCCACAAAACCATGATGCATGGTCTTAGCCGCAGAATGAAACTTAAAAGCTTCCGCAAATTCTCCATCTCCAAAAAAATGCAGCGATAACTGCTTTAAATACTGGTTTTCCGTTTTCTGTATCAGCGACATCAGATGCGCATACATCTGATCCATATCGTATTTGCTCACCGGCAGATATTCCTTTGGGTCGTATTCTCCGGACTGGGCTTTCCGGACCCGCTTTACATTTAACTGCAGCGCTCCCTGAAAACTGGTCACATCGCCTACTACGTTAATATAATCCAGTTTTTCAAAATCATCAATGCCAAGAGACCCCGGGTCCCAGATCTTTGCGTCCAGCGTTCCCGTTTTATCCTGCAGCGTCAGCGACACAAACGGCTTTCCCGCTTTTGTCAGCGATGGCTGCTTATTTTTGCACAGATAAATTTCATTGATACGCTCGCCTTCACGTAATACCTCTATATAGTGCATGATTCTGCCTCCATTCTTTATCCTCCTCTTCATCACTATCCGCAGCCTTATCGTAATACCCCGACTTCCACTTTACAGGTATACTTTTTATACTCCTTTGTACCCTGCCGGTTTACCGTGATCTTTACCTCACTGCCTTTCTTCAGTCCCAGCAGTTTCTGCTGGTAATCCTCCATGGTAGCAATTTTCTGCCCGTCCATCTCTACAATTACATCCCCGTTCTGGAGCCCTGCCGTCATTGCCGGCGAATCCATCACCGCTTCTTTGATATAGACCCCTTTCGGAATGTCGTACTCCCTGGAAACCGCATCCGTCACCGTACTTCCCTTAATGCCGATATAAGGAATGTTCTGCCCGTTGGAAAGCATTTCAATCACTCCCTTCAGCTCTGAGACTGATACCGCCGTAAGCGTATTCTGTTCCATTTTAAAACTGGCGGACTTCAAAAACAGTCCGATTACCTCTCCATCCGTATTTACCAGTACACCGTTACCCCGTTCATTTGTTACTATATTAGTCGTAAATACGGTATAATTGTGATCCTGCGTCGTAATTGTATTAGTCACGGAAGTAATGTTGCCAGTCAGGATAGAATAACTGGTTCCCAGGGGGCTTCCCAGCGCCACCACCATTTTTCCCTGTCTGGTCTGCAGGGAATTGCCAAGTACAGCCACATCAATCTGGTTTATAGTATCTTTTGAAATTTTTTCTACCGGTACTTTCAGTATGGCGATCCCTGTATTGGCGTCATATTTTTTTATTTCTGCTTCCAGCGTCTGATTGTCAATAAAAGTAATCCGGACAGATTTCACCTCACGGATCACTTCATATTCCGTCAGAACCAGCAGCTCCCGCCCGTTATTGCCGATAATCAGTCCCGAAGCCTGTCCCGAAGCCTCATATGGAGATTCAAATATGTCCATGCCCTCCCGGACCCCGGTAACTGTCACTACAGAACGGTTTACCCGGTTTCCAATCAGATACAGCTTGTTTTGCAGCATCTGGAAGTCATCCAGCGTCATTGACTGCTTTTTTGTAATATAGACTGTATTCTGATTGGATTTGCTGCCTTTTTTCGCCCCGCCAGACACTTCCTGTTCATTCTGGTCCCCGGGCGAATCGTCTCCCTGGTCGCTGTCTGTCAGCGTATCTTTCGGAATCTCAAACTGGGGATCCGGCTCCGTTTCAAACCAGGGCTCAATCACCGGTCTTAATACACAAAAAACAAGGCATGAAACGAATCCAAACAATATGGCGTATCCCATCGTCGCAATGCCTTTGTGCAAAAGCTTCTTCTTCCTCAATGGTTTGTCCTTAATCTTTTCCCTGATAAAATCTGGCGCTTCCCTGTGTGGCATGAAAAAATCCCTCTTTTGTTCTTTTCAGTTCCCGTTTTTCGATACCTTCTGTTAAGATTATACGAGGAAATGCCATTTATTTCAAGAAAATATGTGATTTTTCTTTTAATAATTGCTTTTCTCTTCTCAGAATATAGGTTAAAATAAAATAGATTTTATGGTGACTGTCCGCATGATACCGTGCATACTGCCACATAACGCATATCTGCGGGAACATTCACCTTTCATGTATTTTTCAGAAAGGACAGATACGATGAATAAAAAAGTACTCCATACTCTGGAATATAATAAAATAATAGAACAGCTGTCTGCCCACGCATCTTCTGACTGGGCAAAGGAACACTGCAGGCGCTTAAAACCAGCAGTGGATCAAACGGTCATCGAACAGGCCCAGGCGGAGACAGCGGCAGCCCTTTCCCGTATTATGCGCAGAGGCAGTATTTC
Source organism: uncultured Eubacterium sp. (assembly GCA_947642745.1). Lineage (GTDB taxonomy): Bacteria > Bacillota > Clostridia > Lachnospirales > Lachnospiraceae > Eubacterium_J. The sequence continues at coordinate 49,138 of CANRTU010000012.1, read as the reverse complement.
TTTCAGCGGGATTCACAAAGTGGGATTTTCCCTGAAACGCCTGGAAGCCGGCGGCATTTTAAGCATTGAAGAACTGCTGCACATTGCTTCCCTGCTGGACGTGGCAAAACGGGTCCGGGCGTATGGCAGAAAGGAACGGGAGGACGCCCCTTCCGATACGCTGGACGAAAGCTTCCGGGCAATAGATCCGCTGACGCCCCTCCTGGACGAAATACGCCGCTGCATTATATCCGAAGATGAGATTGCTGACGATGCCAGCAGCCGTTTAAAATCCATTCGCAGAGGCATTCATGGAATGAACGACCGGATACACACCCAGATGACCAGAATACTGAACAATTCCACCACCCGCACCTATCTGCAGGACGCCGTTATTACCATGCGTGGGGACCGCTATTGTCTGCCAGTCAGGGCAGAATACAAAAACCAGGTGCCCGGCATGATCCACGACCAGTCCTCTTCCGGCTCCACCCTCTTTATCGAACCGGCGGGAATTGTCAATCTGAACAATGAATTAAAGGAACTATATTTAAAAGAACAGGAAGAAATCGAAAAAATTATAGCGGATCTGAGCAATCAGGTGGCCGGTTACAGTGAGGCGCTGCTTTCTGATTACAGGCTGCTGACCACACTGGATTTCATTTTCGCCAAAGCGGAGCTGGCGCAGGATTATAACGGAACCGCTCCGGTATTTAATACCAGGGGATATATCCATATCCGCCGTGGCCGCCATCCGCTGCTCAATAAAAAAACCGTTGTGCCTATTGATATTATGCTGGGAGATGAATTCCGCCTGCTGGTCGTTACCGGCCCTAATACCGGAGGCAAAACCGTATCCTTAAAAACCGTGGGACTGCTGACATTAATGGGACAGGCCGGCCTCCATATTCCGGCAGGAGACCGCTCCGAACTGGCCATTTTTCAAAATGTGTTTGCGGACATTGGTGATGAACAAAGTATTGAACAGAATTTAAGTACCTTTTCATCCCATATGACCAATATCGTATCAATACTAAAAAAAGTAACGCCGGATTCCCTCGTTCTGTTTGACGAGCTGTGTTCCGGTACAGACCCTACGGAGGGAGCCGCCCTGGCTATTTCCATCCTGACAAAACTGCATGAACAGGGCGTATGCGCCATGGCAACGACCCATTACAGTGAACTGAAAGTGTTTGCCCTTTCCACCGAAGGCGTCCAGAATGCCTGCTGCGAGTTCGATGTGGGAACGCTCAGTCCAACCTACCGGCTTCTGATCGGTATCCCCGGTAAAAGTAACGCCTTTGCCATTTCCGGGAAACTGGGACTGCCGCAGGATATTATCGCAGACGCAAAGACCCGTATTACATCCGGGGAACAGGATTTTGAAGATCTGATTGCCAGTCTGGAAAACAGCCGTATTACCATAGAAAAAGAACGCCTGGAAATTGAGCAGTACAAAAAGGAAATCCAGAAGTTGCAAAAGCAGACAGAAAATAAACAGGAAAAGCTGGACAGCCGCCGGGAGAAAATACTGCAGGAAGCCAGGGAACAGGCCTATGACATTCTCAAAGAAGCCAAGGATCTGGCCGATGCCAGTATCCGTAATTTCAACAAGTTTGGCACAACCAATCCTACGGCCAGTGAACTGGAAAAAGAACGCAGTATGTTACGAAATAAAATGAATGAAACGCAGGCGCATAATTCCAGACACCAGAAACGGCCTGCCGTAAATAAAAAAGCCCCGGAAAAACTCCGCCCGGGAGATGCTGTGCAGGTGCTCACCCTCAACCAGCGGGGCATCGTATCCACCCTGCCAAACGCAAAGGGAGATCTGTTTGTACAGATGGGCATTCTGCGTACCCAGGTCAATATCAGTGATCTTGTACTGATTGAAGAAGATACTGCAGGCTCCGCAAAAAAATTTGCCAAAACCAGCGCCGGCAAAATGGCTCTTTCCAAAAGCGCCAGCATTTCAGCCGAACTGATGCTGATCGGAAAGACTGTGGACGAGGCGCTCATTGCACTGGACAAATATCTGGATGACGCTTATCTGTCCCATCTGTCTCCGGTACGCATTGTCCACGGCAAAGGCACTGGCGCCCTGCGCAATGCGGTCCACTCCCATTTAAGACGTGTAAAATATGTAGATTCTTATCATCTGGGAGAATTCGGGGAAGGCGACTCCGGCGTTACCATTGTGGAATTTAAATAAGTTTCCGGCAGGAAAGGAGATACTATGGCAAATAAACAGAAAATACTCATTGTAGACGATGATACCAATATCGCAGAACTGATTTCTCTGTATCTGACCAAAGAATGCTTTGAAACCAGAATCGTCAATGACGGAGAAGAGGCGCTTACAGCCAACCAGCAGTTTGCCCCGAACCTGATTCTTCTGGATCTGATGCTGCCCGGCATGGACGGCTATCAGGTCTGCCGGGAAATCCGTACGAAAAGCAATGTGCCGATTATTATGCTTTCAGCCAAAGGAGAAATATTTGACAAAGTATTAGGACTGGAACTGGGCGCCGACGACTATATCATGAAACCATTTGACTCAAAGGAAATGGTGGCAAGGGTTAAGGCTGTCCTGCGCCGGTACCAGCCGGTAAAACCGGCTGCGGTACCTGCCGGACTAAAAATGGTGGAATATCCGGGCCTGGTTGTCAATCTGTCCAATTACAGCGTGGAATACCATGGCCATCTTCTGGACATGCCTCCAAAAGAACTGGAGTTACTTTATTTTCTGGCGTCTTCACCAAACCAGGTATTTACAAGGGAACAGCTGCTGGACAATATCTGGGGCTATGAATATATCGGTGATACCCGGACCGTGGATGTACATGTCAAACGGCTGCGGGAAAAAATCAAGGATACCGGTCAGTGGGGAATTTCCACAGTCTGGAGGATCGGATACAAATTTGAAGTAAAATAGTATGAATATCCCACGCCCAGCTCACAGAAAGGAACTTTATGAAAAAAACTCTATACCTGAAGTTTCTGACAGGCTACCTTATATTCGGAATTCTGGGGTTTATACTGGTATCCACCCTGACTTACCGGGGACTGAAAGATCAGGTACAACGCAAAGAAGCCCACGACCTGTACACCGAAAGTACGGAAATCGCATCTAATTATGCGTCCAACTACTATAATGGATACATGAAGCTTCCGGAACTTCATAATCATATTGAAACACTGAGCAATTACATGAATACCCGTATCCGGGTAGTTGGCACTACCGGCAGGATCATCATTGATTCGCAGGATTCCCAGGCGCTTGCCAGAGAAATGGAAATCGAAGGCTTTGACATCAGTGATTTTGGCAACCGGTATTACATGGTTAATAACTTTTATAACAATTTCCAGGGAGATTATCTTACCGTCTTTGCCACTGTTACTTCCAGTTACAAAGTACGGGGATATGTGCTGATCCATAAGCCAGTTTCAGATATATCCGCCAGCAGCACCCAGCTGCTGAATGTGGTATATCTGACTTCCCTGCTGATTTTTTTACTGGCCTTTATTATTTTACTCATGTTTACCCTGCTGGTTTACCGTCCGCTGCGAAAGATCACTTCCGTGGCAGCCGCCTACCTGAACGGGGACTTTTCCAGAAAAATAGACATCCATTCCCAGGATGAGCTGGGCTATCTGGCGGAAGCTTTTGACTATATGGCCAACGAACTCAATACGCTGGAAGATGACCAGAGAAAATTTGTTTCCAATGTATCCCATGATTTCCGGTCGCCGCTGACCTCAATCAAAGGCTATGTAGAAGCAATCCTGGACGGCACCATTCCCCATGAAATGCAGGATAAATACCTGAATATTATCCTGTTTGAGACAGAACGCCTTAACAAGCTTACCAGCAGCCTTCTGGAACTAAACAAATATGGCTCCCATGGGAAGACAATTCTCTACATCAGCAATTTTGACATTAATTACATTATACGGATGACCGCCCTGACCTTCGAGGGACTCTGTAAAGAAAAACATATTTCCATTGAACTGATTCTCTCCGGACAGAAACTGTATGTAACCGCTGACCTGGCTAAAATACAGCAGGTCATTTACAACCTGACGGATAATGCCATTAAATTCAGCTACCCGGACTCTTCTATCACAATAGAAACAACGGAAAAAAATGAAAAAGTATTTGTATCCGTCAAAGATTCCGGCAGCGGCATCCAGAAAGAAAATCTAAAGAAAATCTGGGAACGATTCTACAAAACCGACGTCTCCAGAGGAAAGGACAAACGGGGTACAGGACTTGGCCTGTCCATTGTCCGGGAAATTATACAGGCCCATAATGAAAACATTAATGTGATCAGTACAGAAGGCGTGGGCACTGAATTTATTTTCACACTCTCACTGGCAAAAGACCGGCAGGAATAAAAAAACCGTTGGAACAGCACTCTGTATGCTTTTCCAACAGTTCTTTTTACCGATTTACCTGCTTATCACAAAATTATACCAATTCAATAATTACCTGCATTGCGCCATCGCCTCTGCGTGGGCCAATTTTTACGATTCTCGTATAACCTCCGTTACGACCCACGTATTTTGGAGCGATTTCGTCAAACATCTTCGCAGCCATATCTATTTTTTTCTTGTCCTTCCGCTTATTGGAAGTAACCATTACATCATCCTGTCTCTTAGTCATGGAACTTGTAACCGGATAAAGTACTTTCAGCATCTGCCTTCTGGCATGAAGACGTGAAGGTCTGTCTTTTTTAATTGTTTTGTCAACTTCATCGTATACGGTTTTCCGTTTGCCGTCCACGACTTCTTTCACTCTTTTGCCATTTTCATCTTTGCGTGGCACTTTTGCTTTTACTACCACTTCATCAAAATTGTCTTTTTCACGAATTGCCATGGCAATTAATTTTTCAGCGATCTTACGGACTTCTTTTGCTCTTGTTTCCGTAGTTACAATTTTGCCGTGATATAACAGCTGGGTGGCCAGCCCTCTCAGCATTGCTTTTCTCTGGTCAGAAGTTCTGCCCAATTTTCTATAACCCATTATTTGTTTCCTCCATACTTGTGGTACATTCGGCAGCACACATTGGTTTTATCTGCCGGATGCTGATATTTTCATGTCAATTCGCCACCTGCGTGTGGTAGCGGCCAGGCTGCACACTTGCGGGCTTATCAGCCCAGCCTCTTCTTCTATATCTATTGTCATGCTTTCAGAAATCAGTCGTCACCCGGATTTAACTGAAGTCCTAATTCTTTTAATTTTGCCAGAACCTCTTCCAGAGACTTGCGTCCAAGGTTACGAACCTTCATCATATCGTCCGGCGTCCTGTTGGTCAGTTCTTCCACAGTATTGATGCCTGCCCGTTTCAGACAGTTGTAGGAACGCACGGATAATTCCAGTTCGTCAATGTTCATTTCCAGAACTTTTTCCTTCGCATTGTCTTCCTTCTCGACCATGACTTCCGCTGTCTTGGCATTCTCGGACAGGTCGATAAAGAGATTCAGATGTTCGCTTAATACTTTCGCCGCCAGGCTGACCGCCTCATCCGGCTCCAGTGTTCCGTCTGTAAATACTTCCAGCGTCAGTTTATCATAATCGGTAATCTGGCCTACCCTGGTGTTTTCTACAGTCAGATTTACCCGCTCTACCGGTGTAAAAATAGAATCCACCGCTATCACTCCGATAGGTAACTCCGGATTTTTATTTTTTTCCGCACTGACATAACCACGGCCTTTTGTAATGGTCAGTTCCATATACAGTCTGGAATCTGTACCTCCATTCAGATGGGCAATCTCCATCTCGGGATTCAGAATCGAAATATCTGAATCTACCTGAATGTCTGCCGCAGTGACTATGCCTTCGCCTTCAAATTCAATGTAAGCAACTTTAGACTCGTTTGTACTACTGGTATTTTTCAATGCCAGATTCTTAATGTTCATAATAATTTCAGAAACATCTTCCTTGACACCCGGAATAGAACTGAATTCATGCAGGACACCGTCAATTTTTACCCGGCTTACAGCCACTCCGGGCAAAGAAGAGAGCATAATCCGTCTAAGAGAATTGCCAAGTGTCGTACCATACCCTCTTTCCAAAGGTTCCACTACAAACCGGCCGTATTTTTTGTCTTCGGAAATTTCTGCAATTTCAATATTTGGTCTTTCAAAATCGAACACTACCAAGTCCCTCCTTTTCGGATTGCGTGTGCGTTACATTAATTATTTAGAATATAACTCGACGATAAGCATTTCCTGTACCGGCACATCAATCATCTCACGGGTAGGAAGTTCTTTCACAGTGCCCTGTAAACCTTCCAGATTAACATCCAGCCATTCCGGAACAGGTCTGCCGGCTGTTACCTCCGCAATATCTTTCATCCTCTGGAAACCTTTTCTGCTTTCTTTGATTTCCACTACATCGCCGGCTTTTACCCGGTAGGATGGAATCTGAACCTGTCTGCCATTGACCAATACATATTTGTGACCTACAACCTGTCTTGCTTCCCTGCGGGTTCTTGCGAATCCCATACGGAATACCACGTTATCCAGTCTGGATTCCAGCATGGTCATCAGGTTGGTACCAGTCATTCCCTTCATCCGGTCAGCTTTTACATAATAATTGTGGAACGGTTTTTCCAGTACGCCATAAATAAATTTTGCTTTCTGCTTTTCCCTAAGCTGAAGCGCGTACTCAGACATTTTTCTATTTGATCTTTGTAATTTTCTCTTTGATTTTTTATCGTATCCTAAATAGCTTGGTTCCAGACCAAGCGCTCTGCATCTTTTCAGTACAGGTACTCTATTAACTGCCATCTCAGATTATCCCTCCTAAATTAAACTCTTCTACGTTTTGGCGGACGACATCCATTGTGAGGCACCGGAGTCACATCCCTGATAGAAGTTACTTCAAGACCACATGCAGAAAGTGCACGGATTGCCGCTTCTCTGCCTGAACCAGGTCCCTTTACCATTACATCAACTGTTTTCAAACCGTGTATCAGAGCTGCCTTTGTAGCTGTCTCTGCCGCCATCTGGGCAGCATACGGAGTAGATTTCTTTGAACCTCTAAATCCCAGACCGCCAGCGCTTGCCCAGGATAAGGCATTTCCTTCAGTATCCGTAATCGTTACGATTGTATTATTAAAAGATGACTGAATATGTGCCTGACCACGTTCAACGTTTTTCTTTACACGCTTTTTTGTTACTTTTTTTGCAACTTTTTTAGCCATTTTTAAACTAACCTACTTTCTCTGTTTTTCCAGGTAATCCGTTTTACTTATGCGGACTGTGTCCTTCAGCCTGCGTTTTCAAACAGCTTATTTCTTCTTATTTGCCACTGTCCGCTTCGGACCTTTTCTTGTTCTCGCATTCGTCTTGGTTTTCTGTCCACGGACCGGAAGTCCTTTCCTGTGACGGATGCCACGGTAACAGCCGATTTCCTGTAACCTCTTAATATTCAGGGCAATCTCCCTGCGTAAATCACCTTCCACTGTCTGTGATGCGTCAATGACCGCACTGATTCTGCGGACTTCATCATCTGTCAGATCCCTGCAGCGGGTATCCGGATTTACTTTTGCTTCCGCCAGAATGCGGTTCGAACTGGATCTTCCAATACCAAAGATATAAGTCAGACCAATCTCCACACGTTTCTCTCTTGGTAAATCTACACCTGCGATACGTGCCATGTGTATTACACCTCCATAATTTCTTAAATTCGTATAATTTGTGATAATTTTCCATTCCAAAGCAAACCTATGCAGCTCCGGCTGCCCGGCCTGAAATGTGTGCATACATCCGCTTCTTCCTGTATTGTGCCATGCATGATGATAACAGCAACACCGTAACAGTTACCTTATTACAGCATTCCTGCCATTACAGCGATTCTGTCATATTTCTAATTTTTCATCGTTTCACCTTTTCATCATCATTCCATACTTTGTCCAAAAGACAGTATGCGCAGGACACCTGACACTTTTTACCAGCACCCCCTCGGTATGAAAGATGCCGGCTACAGCAGTATCCACTGTTTATTATGAATCAGCAGGAGTATCATTCCTGCTGACAGCCGCACATAATGATCAGATTAACTCTTTTAAAACCGGCAGACAGCACGGATTAACCCTGGCGCTGTTTGTGTTTTGGATTTTCACAGATAATTCTGATGCTGCCTTTTCTTTTAATAACTTTGCATTTATCGCAAATTGGTTTTACTGATGATCTTACCTTCACAGCACATCCTCCTTTCCTTACACCTGCAGACGTCAAACGATCAATCCATACATTTCAGATTCATTCTGTATTTAACGTTTTCAGGCTGATTCCAAAAGCGTCCAGCTAGCATTATAGCACGGTTTCCCGCAATTTGCAACCTCTATTTCTTCTTTTTGGAATAACTTTTGTTCTTTTTATTTTTAGGAGTTTCTTCTTCTTTCTTCGCTTTCTTTAATTTCTTATATCCATTTATATCATACTTTTCTTCATATTCTTCAAAATATGCCACATAATCTGAGTTTTTCCGTTCCCTGATCCGCCGCACATAACCGTGGGTATCAAAATCCGATGCGTCCAGCTCGATCATGGCCACCGCCACATTGGAACAGTGGGCGCTGATACGTTCCAGATTTGCCAGCAGGTCATTAAAGGCAAATCCCTGTTTCAGCTCGCACTTTCCATGCTGCAGACGCTTGATATGCCGCATTTTCAGCTCGTCACACAATATGCCGGTCAGCTCACGCAGCGGCTCTACCCTGGATACCGAATCCAGATCATCCTCTATAAACGCACTGACTGTCAGATCTACAATTTCTGAAACCGCCGCTTCCAGCACGCCCAGCTCATAGGCCCCTTCTTTTGTAAAAGCAAATTTTTTTTCATACAGCTCATTGGCCACTTTTGAAATATTGCTGGCGTGGTCTCCCAGACGTTCAAAATCGCTTAATGTATGCAGAAATTTGGATACCTCGCTGCTCTGGGCCACCGTCATTTCCCGGCCTGTCAGCTGCATCAGATAACTGCCCAGTTTATCCTCATATTTATCAATAATATTTTCCTTTTCCTGTATCTGCTCATACAGTTCTTCCGAATAACAGTTCAGCAGCTCCAGCGAACGTGCCAGATTTTTCTTCACTTTACTGGCCATACCGTTCATCGCCAGATGGCTCTGGGTAATGGCTAACGGCGGATACGCCAGGAAACGCTCTTCCAGCAGGTCAAAATCCGCCTGGTCTTCTTTATCTTCCTGTGTATCTTTAATCAATACAAATACCAGCTTTTCAATTCCCCGGATAAACGGACTGAGCACCAGGATCGTAGCCATACGGAACACCGTATTCATCAGCGCAATCCGCACTGGATTCATCACCAGGTTCATAAACGGAAACTGTATGAACGCATGAACGGTATAAAATACAACCGACCAGACCAGCATGCCAAACAGGTCGTTTAATAAATAAATCAGCGCAGTCCGCTTTCCATTTTTGTTGGTCCCAATAGAGGATAACAGTACCGGACAGGCAGCGCCCACGCCAATACCCATAATAATCGGCAGTGCGGCGGCAAAAGTAATACCGCCTGTGGCAGACAGTGCCTGCAGGATACCTACCGATGCGGAAGCGCTTTGCAGTACTGCGGTAAAAAGAATGCCCACCAGTATTCCCAGAAATGGATTGGAAAACATGGTCAGCGCATTGACGAAATGTTCATTGCTCTTTAACGGGGACACGGCGTTGCTCATGGACTGCATCCCCACCATCAGGATTGAAAATCCCAGCATAATGTCTCCCACATTGTGATAAGACACTCTCTTGAGAAACATTTTGAATATAATACCAATAATGGCCACAACGGCGGATATGGTGGCTGTGGACAACAGCTGCGCAATCCCGCCGGTTCCCTCTATGTATGAAAGACACAGAATCCAGCCTGTAATACTCGTCCCGATATTAGCTCCCATGATAATCCCGATGGCCTGGGCTACTTTCATCATTCCTGCATTTACAAACCCTACCACCATCACTGTGGTTGCGGAAGAGGACTGTATAATGGCGGTTACGACCGTACCAAGCAGTATTCCTTTGAGAGGCGTATTCGTCAGTCTGTACAGAATCAGCTCCAGCTTCTCCCCGGCCGCCTTCTTCAATCCGTCTCCCATCAGGGTCATTCCGAATAAAAACAAGGCAACACCGCTTAATAATGATAAAATGAGTGATATTCCTTCCATAAGCTTGTTTTCCTTTTCACTTTTGTGTATTTCTGCATTTCATTATGCTGAACCTCCCATCAATTATAGCGGCTTTGACCGGCAGTACCATAAAGGCGTTATACAGGGCATAGTTTTTCCCCGTGACTCATATGGAAGGCTCATGGATTAGTTACAATTCTGTTACACTTATTTTACATTTTATCATACCTGGTCATAAAATGGAAGAAAAAGGAAATAGAAAAACAGGCGGAAGATACCATTCTCTCCCGCCTGTTCCATAACCGGCTTCACCAGCTGTGATTTATTTATCCCGCCAGATGATACGTCCCTTTGTCAGATCATACGGCGACATTTCAATCGTAACTTTGTCTCCCGGCAGTATACGTATAAAATTCATACGCAGCTTACCGCTGATATGTGCAAGGATCTTATGTCCGTTTTCCAGTTCTACCTGAAACATTGCGTTTGGCAGTTTTTCTACTACTTTTCCTTCTACTTCTATTACATCTGCTTTTGACATGTTTAATAACTCCTCCATTTTTGAAATATCTATGCTCTTTTTTTATTCAGCATATACAGCATCAAATTTACTTCTTCTGCTTCTTCCTCAGTAACCGACAAAATTTCCGGACCGGTCTCTGTGATCAGAATCGTATTCTCATAGTGTGCGGATAATGAGCCGTCGGCTGTCCGCACTGTCCAGCCGTCCCCGGACCACCGTACACGCCAGGTACCCAGATTAATCATAGGCTCCACGGCAATCGTCATACCGGAAACAAGGCGCATCCCCCTGCGACGCTGGCGGAAATTTGGAACTTCCGGCGGTTCATGCATCCGGGTACCGATTCCATGACCTACCAGATCCCGTACCACTCCATAACCAAAGCGGTCCGCATAGTCGTTCACCGCTGCGGAAATATCAAAAAGCCGGTTTCCGGCTTTCGCATACTTCATACCGGCGAAAAAGCTGAGTCTGGTCCGCTGGATCAGTTCTGCCGCCTGTCTGGAAACCTCACCGACAGCAATTGTTCTGGCAGCATCCGAATGGTATCCTTTATAGATGACACCCATATCCAGACTGATAATATCCCCTTCTTTTACAAACTGCTCCTTCGAAGGAATGCCATGTACCACAACATCATTTACCGATACACAGACAGAAGCGGGAAATCCATGATAATTCAAAAACGAAGGAATACATCCATAACTCCGTATAATATCTTCCCCAATGCGGTCGATTTCCCAGGTAGTCATTCCGGGTTTTATTTCCTGCGCCAGTTCCCTGTGCGCCCTGCCCAGTATCCTGCCGGCTGCCCGCATCAGTTCTGCCTCTCTCGCAGATTTTACAGCCACACGCATTCTTTAAGCTCCCAGAATTCCCACGATTGCCTGAAATACGTCTTCCATTGGCTGCGTGCCATCCACTGATTTTAAGATATCCTGTTTGCTGTAATAATCAATAAGCGGCTGTGTCTGGTCATGATATACGGTCAGACGTTTCTGTACGGTTTCCGGTTTATCGTCATCCCTTAATACTGTCTGTGCCCCGCAGGCATCGCAGACACCCTCTGCCTTCGTCGGGTTAAATTCAATATGGTAGGTGGCGCCACAGCTTAAACATGCACGGCGTCCTCCCATTCTGTTTACAATATTATCATCCGGTACATCCACGTCAATAGCAAAATCCATTTTCTGGTTTATGTTCTTTAACGCTGCGTCCAGTGCTTCCGCCTGCGGAATGGTACGTGGAAAACCATCCAGTACGAATCCGTTCTTACAATCGTCCTGCTGGATACGGTCCATGACCAGATCACAGGTCAGTTCATCCGGTACCAGAAGGCCCTGATCCATATACTGTTTTGCCTTCTGTCCCAGCTCTGTTCCATTTTTAATATTGGCACGGAAAATATCTCCCGTGGAAATGTGCGGAATCCCATATTTACCGGCAATCCGCTTCGCCTGTGTACCTTTGCCCGCTCCCGGGGCTCCCAACATAATAATCTTCATAATAAATAACAACCTCCTGAATTTTTTCCAGATGCGTCTTATCCTTTACACGCAGTAGCTGCATGCGCTTATATTTACCATACCATAAAACGGTTCATTTTTCCACCATAAACTTAATAAAACTATAATATCTGATTACAGGCCTGTACTTTGTGCTTTCGTCATTTCTCAAAGCGTTTATCAGACATACCCTGCCCATTCAGTTATACATATCCAGAGAGCGGGTACCATGCGTTTTCCGGATGATATCTAAAGTCCAATTCATTCAGTCATTCATACATATCCCGCTGCCTCTGGCAAAAGAAAGAGAGATACAGCCGAAACCGTATCCCCCGCTTTTACTTTTATTCACTTAAAAATCCCTTATAATAACGGACAACCATCCTGGATTCAATCTGCTTGATCGTCTCAATGACGACACCTACAATAATGATAACCGAAGTTCCTCCAAATGAAACCCTGGCATTAAATACTCCATTAAAGAAGATCGGAATTACCGCACAGATAGAAAGTCCTACTGCTCCGGTAAATACGATGTAATTTAATATTTTTGTCAGATATTCACTGGTAGGTTTTCCAGGTCTGATACCCGGAATAAATCCGCCCTGTTTTTTCATATTATCCGCAATCTCTAATGGATTGAAGGTAATGGACGTATAGAAATAAGCAAACGCCACAACCAGAATCAGGTAGATTACAAGCCCGATGGATAACTCCGGAGACGCAGGATCGCACCAGTTGCTCTGCTGCAGCCCGTTGAGGATTTTACCACCAATGCCGCTTCCGGCCTCTATTCCTGCCAGTGCGCAGATTACGACCGGAAATTCCATTATAGACTGGGCGAAAATAATCGGAATTACACCGCCTGTATTGACTTTTAACGGAATAAACGTGCTTTGTCCGCCTACGGTCTTTCTGCCCTGAATCTTTTTGGAATACTGTACCGGGATCTTTCGCTCTGCATCCTGCAGCAGAATGACAAATACGACTGTCACGAGAATGACTGCCAGAATAATAACACCGGCAAGCACTCCTCTTGCGATCTTCTGTCCTTTTACAAACTGCTCATACAGTGTAAACATATCCGCCGGAATTCTGGAAACAATGTTGATTACCAGCACGATGGAAATACCATTTCCAACGCCCTTTTCCGTAATCTGCTCGCCAATCCACATCAGGACCGCAGAGCCTGCCGTCAGTACGCATACTACCTGAATGACAGTAAATACATTGTAATTTAACAGATATCCGGACCGTCCAAAGCCGATACCCATAGCGACAGATTCAATCAGTGCCAGCGCTACCGTTACATAACGGGTGATACTTGCAATTTTCTTTCTGCCTTCTTCGCCATCACGCTGCATTTCCTCCAGTTTTGGAATCGCAATTGTTAACAACTGCATAATGATGGAAGAAGTGATATACGGTGTAATACTCAATGCAAAAATGGACATTTCATTGAAGGAACCACCGGTAATCGCATCAAAAAAATTGAATACACCGTTCGTCTGCCCGGAAAACCATTCTGCGAACAACTCAGAGTCAATGCCCGGACACGGCAGCTGGGAACCCAGCCGGATAACAATCAGCATAATGAATGTATATCCCAGCCGTTCACGGATCTCTTTGACTTTGAATGCGTTACGAAGTGTCTGAAACATTAGATCACCTCTGCTTTTCCACCAAGAGCTTCAATTTTTTCTTTAGCGCCCGCACTAAATGCGTTTGCCTGCACGGTGAGCTTCCTGGTTAATTCTCCATTTCCAAGAATTTTAACGCCGTCTCTTGGATTTTTAACAATTCCTGTTTCGATTAATCTATCGATAGAAACAACAGAATCATTTTCAAATACCTCGAGTGCTGATACATTGATTCCAACGATAGTCTTTGAGTTGATATTCTTAAAACCTCTCTTTGGTAATCTTCTGTATAATGGCATCTGTCCGCCTTCAAAACCAGGCCTTGGCGCTCCTGAACGTGCTTTCTGTCCCTTATGGCCTTTTCCGGCAGTCTTTCCGTTGCCAGAACCATGTCCACGTCCTTTTCTGAATTTATTGTGTCTGGAGCCTTCTGCGGCTTTTAAATTTGATAAGTCCATTCTGACACCTCCTTATCCTGACTATGCTTCTTCTACTTTTACATACGGTGCGATCTTGCGAAGCGCTCCCTGTGTTGCAGCGTTATCCGGAAACGTCTTTGTCTGGTTGAGTTTGCGGAATCCAAGCGCTTCCACAATTTTTCTGTTTCTTGGCACTGCACCAATTGTAGATCTTACAAGTGTTACCTTTACCATTTTCTCTGCCATCATATGCCTCCTAACCTAAGATCTCTTCAACAGATTTTCCGCGGAGCTTAGCTACTTCTTCCGGAGATTTTAACTGGGACAGGGCAGCAATTGTAGCAAGTACAACATTCTGCTTATTATTGGACCCTAATGATTTCGTACGGATATTTTTAATACCTGCCAGCTCGCAAACGCTACGGGCAGGACCACCGGCGATAATTCCGGTACCTTCCGGAGACTTTTTAAGCAATACGGAAGCACCTGTATGTCTGGCTGTAATATCATGGGTGATACTCTTGTTATCATCCAGTTTTACAGTAATGAGTTTTTTCATGGCATCTTCTTTACCTTTGCGGATTGCCTCAGGAATTTCAGCTGCTTTACCCATTCCTGCGCCTACATGTCCGTTGCCGTCACCAACAACTACCAGGGCTGAAAAACGCATGTTACGTCCGCCTTTTACAACCTTCGTGACACGTTTGATGGCTACAACGTTTTCTGTTAACTCTAACTGACTAGCATCAATTATTTCACGTTTCATGTAACTGTTTCCTCCTACTTAGAATGTTAAACCAGCTTCTCTGGCCGCATCTGCCAGAGCCTGCACTTTGCCCTGATAGATATATCCGCCTCTGTCAAAGACAACCGTTGTAATACCTTTTTCCAATGCTCTCTTTGCAATTACCGTACCTACATGCGCAGCCGCATCCACGTTATTTGTCTTTTCCACTGCTCCTTTAATATCTTTATCCATGGTAGAAGCAGCTACGATGGTATTTCCAACTGTATCGTCAATAATCTGGGCGTACATATGATTATTACTTCTAAAAACCGCCAAACGTGGTCTCTGCGCTGTTCCGGAAATACGATTACGCAGTCTTCTGTGTTTTTTCGCGCGTATTTTAGTCCTTGATTCCTTCCTAATCATTTCCTGACACTCCCTTCATTATTTCTTACCAGTCTTACCAACTTTACGCCTGATAACCTCATCAATGTATTTAATACCTTTGCCCTTATATGGTTCCGGTCTTCTCTTATCCCTGATTTCAGCCGCATACTGGCCGACTTTTTCCTTATCAATCCCTTTGATAATAATCTTGTTACCGTCCACTGTGGATTCAATGCCCTGCGGATCTTCCATAATGACCGGATGGGAATAGCCAAGACTCAGATTTAATTTATTACCCTGTTTTGCAGCCCTGTAACCAACACCATTTACTTCCAGTGTTTTTGTATATCCTTCCGTCACACCGACTACCATATTATTAACCAGTGTTCTTGTCAGACCATGAAGGGATTTCATCTTTTTCAGATCATTCGGTCTGGTAACAAGAATCTGACCTTCTTCCTGTTTAATTTCCATCTGGGCCGGCAGCACCCTGCTCAGTTCTCCCTTAGGTCCTTTCACAGTTACTTTATTATTTTCTGCAATCTCAACAGTTACTCCTGCCGGGACAGCGATTGGCATTCTTCCTATTCGTGACATGCCCGTACCTCCTGTTTAATAAATAATGATTCCATGATCCTGCGGATTACCAGACAAATGCCAGTACTTCCCCGCCTACCTGAAGCTTTCTGGCTTCTTTGTCAGTGATCACGCCTTTATTGGTAGATATAATGGCTACTCCCAGACCGCCGAGTACGGACGGAATCTCCGCCTTGCCGGCATACACACGCAGACCCGGTTTGGAAATTCTCTTAATTCCCGTAATAACCTTTTCGCTTTTATCTGCGCCGTATTTTAAGGTTACACGGATATTTTTAAAATTTCCATTGTCAACAATGTCGTATTTTGCAATATAACCTTCATCTACGAGGATGTTTGCAATAGCAATCTTCATTTTGGACGATGGAATATCTACTGTATCATGTTTAGCAGTATTTGCATTACGGATTCTTGTAAGCATATCTGCGATTGGATCGCTCATTGTCATGATTGAATTTTCCTCCTTACTATTATCTGGGTATCAGGCTTACCAGGAAGCCTTCCTTACGCCTGGAATCTGTCCCTTGTATGCTAATTCACGGAAGCACACACGGCACACACCGTACTTCCTTAATACCGAATGCGGACGTCCACAGATTTTACAACGTGTATATTCTCTGGTAGAGAATTTCTGTTTACGCTGCTGTTTTACTTTCATAGAAGTTTTAGCCATGTTAAAATTCCCTCCTACTGTTTCTGAAATGGCATATTAAACTGCGCTAATAATTCACGTGCTTCTTCATCAGTTTTTGCTGTCGTAACAAAAATAATGTCCATGCCCCTGACTTTATCAATTTTGTCAAATTCAATTTCCGGGAAAATCAGCTGTTCTTTAATGCCCAGCGCATAATTTCCCCTGCCGTCAAACGCATTTGGATTTACGCCACGAAAGTCACGTACACGTGGCAGCGCAAGGTTTACCAGACGGTCAAGAAACTCATACATCTTTTCGCCTCTTAACGTAACTTTACATCCGATAGGCATTCCTTCCCTGATTTTGAAATTTGCGATGGATTTTTTAGCCAGCGTCTTAATTGGTTTCTGACCGGTAATGGTTTCCATATCGCTCATTGCCGCTTCCAGCACTTTTGCATTTTCCTTAGCTTCTCCAACGCCCATATTTACGACTATTTTATGGAGCTTTGGCACTTCCATTCTGTTTTTATATCCGAATTTTTTGACCATGGCATCCATGATCTCATTGATATACTGATCTTTTAATCTGCTCACCTTTGGACCTCCTTTCTTCTGTCCGTATCCTAATCAATAATGTCACCGGTGGATTTAGCGTAACGGACTTTTTTGTCTCCGTCCATCTTAAATCCCACTCTTGTTGGCTGTCCTTTATGAACATACATTACGTTAGAAATATGAATTGGTCCTTCCTGGTGCACAATTCCTCCCTGCTGGTTCTGCATGGAAGGCTTTGTGTGTTTTGTAAGCATATTAACGCCCTCAACCAGAAGCGTATTCTTCTTTCTGTTGATGTCGATTACCTTACCTTCTTTATCTTTGTCCCTGCCAGCAATTACTTTGACAGTGTCGCCTTTTTTTATTTTTAATGTTGCCACTTTAACTACCTCCTATAATACTTCCGGAGCCAGAGAAACAATCTTCATAAACTGCTTCTCACGCAGCTCCCTTGCAACTGGCCCAAAAATACGGGTTCCTCTTGGAGTTTTGTCTTCTTTTATGATTACTGCAGCATTTTCATCGAATTTAATATAAGAACCATCTTTCCGGCGGGCGCCACGTCTTGTACGGACAACGACTGCTTTTACCACGTCGCCTTTTTTCACAACGCCTCCTGGTGTTGCATCTTTAACCGTAGCTGTAATAATATCGCCAATACGTCCATATCTTCTTGTTGAACCGCCCATTACACGGATACAAAGTAATTCTTTTGCTCCAGTATTATCAGCAACTTTAAGTCTGCTCTCCTGCTGTATCATGCCGGTATCCTCCTTGTTCTGTTATTTTGCTCTTTCCAGGATTTCAACAAGTCTCCATCTCTTTTCCTTGGACAGCGGCCTTGTCTCCATTACTTTTACAGTATCACCAATCCTGCATTCATTGTTCTCATCATGGGCTTTTAATTTATAGGTCCGTTTCATTGTCTTTTTATATAATGGATGTCTCACGTTGTCTTTGACTGCCACAACGATCGTCTTTTGCATTTTATCACTAACAACAACACCTACCCTCGTTTTACGAAGGTTTCTTTCTGTCTTTTCCACGAATGTTAATCTCCTTTCCGGGATAATCCGAATCTATGAACATCAGGCATTTGCTTTTTCTGTCATCACGGTCTGAATTCTTGCGATATTTCTTCTGACTTCTTTAATTCTGCCTGTATTGTCTAACTGGTTAGTTGCGTTCTGGAATCTCAGATTAAACAGCTCTTTTTTAGCTTCCACTAACCTGGCTTTTAAATCTTCTGATGTCTGTGTCCGTAATTCCTCTAAATATTTACTACTTTTCATTTGATTCACCGCCTTCTAAGTCTGCACGCGAAACTACTTTACATTTACAAGGTAATTTGTGTGTAGCAAGACGCAATGCTTCTCTGGCTACCTCTTCCGGAACCCCGTCGATCTCGAACATTACACGTCCTGGCTTTACTACAGCTACCCAGTATTCCAGAGTACCTTTACCGGAACCCATTCGTGTTTCTGCTGGTTTTGCAGTTACAGGTTTATCAGGAAATATCTTGATCCAGATTTTACCGCCACGTTTTACATAACGGGTCATGGCCACACGGGCTGCTTCGATCTGGTTTGATTTAATCCATGCCGGCTCGGTCGCTATAATACCATAGGAGCCGTATGTGATTTTATTACCTCTTGTGGCTTTGCCTCTTATGCTGCCACGGAACTGTTTTCTACGTTTTACTCTTTTTGGCATTAACATAATTACTGAGCGCCTCCTTCCTTATGCTCCTTTTTCGGAAGTATTTCTCCTTTATAGATCCATACTTTGACGCCTACCTTACCATAGGTAGTATCAGCCTCAGCGAATCCATAATCAATATCCGCCCTTAATGTCTGAAGCGGAATGTTTCCTTCAGAATAGAATTCGGTACGTGCCATATCCGCTCCGCCCAGGCGTCCGGAACAGGAAGTCTTGATACCAAGCGCACCGGCTTTTAAACTTCTGGACATGCAGGATTTCATGGCCCTGCGGAAAGAAACACGGTTTTCCAGCTGCAGCGCAATATTTTCCGCTACCAGCTGTGCGTCTTTGTCCGGTTTCTTTACTTCTTTAATATCCACGATCAGTTTCTTTTCCGTCTGTTTCTGGAGCTCTGCTTTTACTTTTTCGATCTCAGCGCCGCCTTTACCAATTACAACGCCCGGTTTTGCTGTATATATAATTACTTTTACACGCTCTGACGCTCTCTCGATCTCGATTCTTGAAATACCCGCTGCGTATAATTTCTTTTTCAGGAATTTTCTGATGTTATAGTCTTCTATTAAACAGTCTGCGAAGTCTCCTTCTGCGTACCACTTAGAATCCCAGTCCGCAATGATACCGACTCTCAGGCCATGAGGATTGACTTTCTGTCCCATGATTTCCCTCCTTATCTTTCATTCAGCACAATTGTGATATGGCTCATTTTCTTTTCAATCCTGTAAGCCCGTCCCTGTGCCCTTGGCCTGATTCTCTTCATTGTAGGCCCTTTATTTGCGTAACACTCTTGTATATAAAGTTTATCCGGATCCATTCCGTTGTTATTCTCAGCATTTGCGATCGCTGATTTTAATAACTTCAAAGTAACTTCGGAAGCATACCGTGGGCTGTATGTCAAAATAGCCAGCGCTGTCTTTACATCTTTTCCACGGATTGCGTCCAGTACGAAACAGGCTTTCTGAACAGACACTCTTGCATAAGATAATTTTGCGGAAGGTCTGGTATCTTTAACTGCGTTTCTCTCTCTTTTAATCTGGGATCTATGTCCTTTAGCCATGAAAATAGAACCTCCTTTCATTTATAACAGATTATTTTACCCTCGATCTCTTTTCATCTTTTACATGACCCCTGTAAGTTCTTGTTGCCACGAACTCGCCCAGTTTGTGTCCAACCATATCTTCTGTCACATATACCGGTACATGTTTTCTTCCATCATGAACAGCAAATGTACGTCCTACAAAGGATGGGAAAATCGTAGAACGACGGGACCATGTCTTAATAACAGAGTTATCGCCTGCTGCATTTAACTTATCTACTTTTTTCAGCAGGTTTGCATCTGCGAAAGGACCTTTTTTCAGTGATCTACTCATTGTGATTCCTCCTATTTATTTTTAATTGCTCTGCCGTCACGTCTTCTGATAATCAGCTTATTCGAAGCTTTTTTCTTCTTACGGGTCTTTAAGCCAAGCGCCGGTTTGCCCCAAGGAGTACACGGAGCCGGACGTCCGATCGGAGCTTTACCTTCACCACCACCGTGTGGATGGTCATTCGGGTTCATGGCTGAACCACGTACTGTCGGGCGGATACCCATATGACGTTTTCGTCCCGCTTTACCGATATTAATCAGATTGTGATCTGCGTTACCCATCGAACCAATGGATGCACGGCACTGTAAAGGAACCATTCTCATTTCACCGGAAGGAAGTCTTAATGTGGCATATTTGCCTTCTTTCGCCATCAGCTGGGCGCTGACGCCTGCGGCACGTACCATCTGTCCACCTTTTCCAGGATACAGCTCGATATTATGAATCTGTGTACCAACCGGAATATTCTCCAGCGGCAGACAATTGCCTGTCCGGATTTCAGCGTCCGGGCCATTCATGACTTTCATTCCGTCTGTCAGTCCGGCCGGAGCCAGAATATAGGATTTCTTTCCATCCGCATAAGCGATCAGCGCAATATTTGCGGACCGGTTCGGATCATATTCAATACCAATTACCTTAGCCGGAATTCCATCTTTATTTCTCTTAAAATCAATAATTCTGTATTTCTGTCTGTTTCCACCACCACGGTGTCTGACAGTAATCTTACCCTGATTATTACGTCCTGAATGTTTCTTTTTCGGTGCTAACAGAGATTTTTCAGGAGTCTTTTTAGTAATCTCAGAGAAATCAGATCCTGTCATATGTCTTCTGGAAGGTGTATATGGCTTATAGGTCTTGATTCCCATTGTTATATCTCCTTTCAATTCGGTTCAGACTGGTCCCGACCGGTCAGTCCGGCGCTACCAGCGCTTTTTTATCCAACAGGCTTCTGAGCCTGTTTTATTGCTAAACAATTATCTGATCACTTTTCGCAGACAGCCTGCGTTTCCCGTCAGATTTTTTCTGTGCCGTCAGCCGGTTATTTTACAGGCCGCTGAAAATTTCGATGTCCGCACTGTCTTCTGTCAGTTTGACAATCGCTTTCTTTCTGGCAGCTGTTTTGCCAGTTACCATACCACGTCTTCTTTTTTTACCCGGAATATTCATGGTATAGACTTTCTTTACTTTTGTGCCTTCGAACATTTTCTCTACGGCTTCTTTGATCATTGTTTTATTGGATTCTGTATGAACATAAAACGTATATTTCTTTTCTGCCATAAGTTCCATGCTCTTTTCCGTTACCACCGGTCTGAGGATTACATCATAATACTGAATGTTTGCCATTATGCATACACCTCCTCTATTTTCGCCACTGCGTCTTTTGTTACAATCAGTGTGCTGTATTTCATAATATCATATACGTTGATCGTATTAGTAAGCGCTATTTTAGTATTCGGAATATTTCTGGTGGAACGGATCACCGTGTCATCGTTTTCACCCAGCACTACCAGCGCTTTATCCGCATGTAACGCATTTAATACGGCAACCATTTTCTTTGTCTTTATTTCATCAAATTTCAGTTCATCCAGTACAATGAACTTTTTCTCATTTACCCGTGCGGTCAGTGCGGACTTTAATGCGCTCCTTTTTTCTTTCCTGTTAATTTTGAAAGAATAGTCCCTTGGCTTCGGAGCGAATACAACGCCGCCGCCTTTCCACTGCGGAGCACGGATGGAACCCTGTCTTGCGTGGCCGGTTCCTTTCTGACGCCATGGCTTTCTGCCACCGCCCCGGACTTCTCCACGTGTCTTCGCACTCTGTGTACCCTGACGTTTGTTGGCCATATACTGTAAAACTGCCATATGCACCAGGTGTTCGTTGATTTCCACACCAAAAATTGCGTCATTCAGTTCCAGACTGCCTACTTCATTGCCTTCCATATTATAAACTGATACGTTAGCCATTAATTGTTCCTCCTTTCCTGTTCAGGCGCTATTTCACTGCTTTTACAGCTTCTTTCACTGTAATTAACGATTTCTTCGGTCCTGGTACGGAACCTTTGATTAAAAGCAGATTGTTCTCGGCATCAACCTTAATAACTTCCAGATTCTGAACCGTAACCTGTACGCCGCCCATGCGTCCCGGCATTCCCTTACCTTTAAATACACGGCTCGGTGAAGAGCAGGCGCCATTGGAACCCTGATGGCGGTGGAACTTGGAACCATGTGTCATAGGTCCCCTGTGCTGGCCAAACCTTTTAATAGTGCCCTGGAAACCTTTACCTTTTGAAATTGCGGTTGCGTCTATTTTATCGCCTTCCGCAAAAATATCGACTTTAATCTCATCAGCCAGTTTGTATTCATCCGCATTTTCTAATTTGAATTCCCGTACATATCTCTTGCCGGAAACTCCCGCTTTATCAAAATGGCCTTTTTCAGCTTTTGTAACGCCATGTCTGTGACGGATTTCCTTCCTGCCATTGGCATCTTTGTTTACGATTCTTTCCTTTTTGTCAACAAAGCCGACCTGAACTGCGCTATAACCGTCATTTTCCACAGTTTTGATCTGTGTAACATAACACGGTCCGGCCTGTAATACAGTTACCGGTGTCAGTTCGCCGTTTGTATTGAAGATTTGAGTCATTCCGACTTTTGTAGCTAAAATCGCTTTCTTCATTCTTTTACCTCCTGTTTCATCTACAGCGGAACGCTAATTTATACCCTTGGGGATACCGCCTTACGGCTTTACCCTGCGGGGCACGCTGTACTATATCAAGTACACTGCGCGCTCATCCTAGAACAGTTCTATAAGAAAACCCTTCAGGATTATTGCCTTGATCATTATTTCATTTTGATATCAATGTTGACACCTGCCGGCAGTTCCAGCCTGGTCAGCGCATCCACCGTTTTCTGGGTCGGTGCGATAATATCAATTAACCGCTTATGTGTCCTCTGCTCGAACTGTTCCCTGGAATCTTTGTATTTGTGTACGGCACGTAAAATGGTAATGACTTCCCTTTTCGTCGGAAGCGGTACCGGTCCGCTCACTTTCGCTCCGTTTTTCTTTACAGTTTCGATGATTTTTTTTGCTGACGCATCAATCAGCTCATGGTCATAAGCTTTCAGAATAATTCTCATTGTCTGGTTTGCCATAAAAAAAGTCGCCTCCTTATTCGCACTTTTAATTTCAGTACGACAAGCGGTGACTGTACACGAATCCGTGTGTGTCCTTATTGACTACACACCATATTTCTGCGCCTTCCGGAACAGATATTCACAACGTACAGTGACTTGTCGCCAGTTTCCTAACTTGACATTCGCTCCACGGAAAACCTGCCAGACGGGCAGCAACCTCACGTTTCAACGCTATCATGCCACAGCAATTGGTATTATATAGGATAGAACCGGATATTGCAAGTTTTTTTGAAAAAAGATTGTATTTTATTTCATACAAAGCAAAAAACAGTTGTTGTGAAACTGCATGGTCTGTATGATGAGAGTAACAGCCACAAATATTAATATGAATAGGAGTCCGTATCATGTGGATAGCAGACCAATGGAAAGAATATGAAGTAACTGACTGCCGCTGCGGCGAAAAGCTGGAACGCTGGGGAAAATACTACCTGCTGCGTCCGGACCCGCAGGTTATCTGGAGCACGCCGCAAAGCTCACCGGCCTGGAACAGATTAAACGCCCACTATCACCGCAGCAAAAAAGGCGGCGGCGAATGGGAAATTTTTGATCTGCCACAGCAGTGGACGATCCATTACCGTAACCTGACCTTTCATTTAAAACCATTCAGCTTCAAACATACGGGCCTGTTTCCGGAACAGGCTGTCAACTGGGACTGGTTTTGTGATAAAATAAAAAAAGCCGGACGCCCGGTAAAAGTACTGAACCTTTTTGCATATACCGGAGGCGCCACAATCGCCGCCGCCTCTGCCGGCGCCTTCGTCACCCATGTGGACGCCTCCAGGGGCATGGTATCCTGGGCAAAAGAAAACGCTGTCTCATCCGGCCTTGCCAGCACATCTGTACGCTGGATTGTAGATGACTGCGTAAAATTCGTGGAACGTGAAATCCGCCGGGGCAAAACTTACGACGCCATCATTATGGACCCGCCCTCCTATGGCAGGGGCCCGAAAGGTGAAATCTGGAAGATAGAAGAAACCGTTTATCCGCTTCTTGTATCCTGTTCCAGATTACTGGGAGAAAACCCTCTGTTTTTTCTGCTGAATTCATACACCACCGGACTGCAGCCCGGCGTACTGGCTTATATGCTTGGCACTGTCATGAAATCTTATGGAGGACGTGTGGAGGCCGGTGAAATCGGCCTGCCTGTCTCATCCAGCGGACTAATCCTTCCCTGCGGCGCTTCCGGACGCTGGGAAGCATAGCAGTTACATCCCCCTCTATTTCCGGACGCCGGATCCGCTGACGGATGGCCGTATATTTCCCGGACGCCGGATCCGCTGACGGAAAATATACGGCGTTGTATGTCCCAGCGGCTCCCGCCGGAAATCACGGAAACTATTCCGCCGCATAAAGCGGTGTTGATAAATACCGTTCCCCGGTATCCGGGAACAGCGCCACAATTACTTTCCCACGGTTTTCCGGCCTTTGTGCCAGCTGTGTAGCAGCACAGAGCGCCGCCCCGGAAGAAATTCCGGCCAGTATGCCTTCGGTACGGGCCGCTTCTCTCCCGGCTTCAAATGCGTCTTTATTTTCTACTTTTATGATTTCATCATATATGTCTGTATTCAGTGTATCCGGCACGAATCCAGCGCCTATGCCCTGGATTTTATGGGTACCGGCCCTGCCTTCTGAGAGTACCGGAGAAGACGCCGGCTCTACCGCCACAATGCGGATTGCGGGATTCCGGGATTTTAAATATTCCCCGGTTCCGGTAATTGTGCCGCCGGTTCCCACGCCTGCCACAAAAATATCCACGTTTCCGTCAGTATCTTCCCATATTTCCGGTCCCGTAGTCTCCCGATGCATCTGCGGATTCAGCGGATTCTCAAACTGTCCGGGTATGAAGCTGCCCTCGATCTCTTCTGCCAGTTCCTGCGCCCTGGCAATGGCCCCTTTCATTCCTTTTGCCCCGTCAGTCAGTACTACCTCCGCTCCATATGCCCTCATCAGATTACGCCGTTCAATACTCATCGTTTCCGGCATTGTAATAATAATCCGTATTCCCAGGGCTGCCGCCACCGCAGACAGACCGATCCCAGTGTTGCCGCTTGTAGGCTCAATAATTACAGAATCTTTCCGGATCCTGCCGCTCTCCCAGGCATCCATCAGAATTTTTTTTGCGATCCGGTCCTTAACACTTCCCGCCGGGTTGAAATATTCCAGCTTTGCCAGCACTGCCGCTTCCAGT
Organism: uncultured Eubacterium sp.; assembly: GCA_947642745.1. Taxonomy (GTDB): domain Bacteria; phylum Bacillota; class Clostridia; order Lachnospirales; family Lachnospiraceae; genus Eubacterium_J. The sequence continues at coordinate 23,543 of CANRTU010000012.1, read as the reverse complement.
CCGTGCCGCTTCTCATAATTTCCAAGTCTCATCACCGGGGTATGGCCCACCAGTTCCATAATATTCTGATATATCATCTGATTCTCCTCATCCTTTCCAAAAATTATCTGACTGCCCGGAACGCTTCTTCCAGATCTTCTATAATATCGTCGATATGCTCTGTGCCAATGGACAGGCGGATCGTATTTGGCCGGATACCTGCGCCGGCCAGTTCTTCCCCTGTCATCTGGGAGTGGGTCGTGCTTGCCGGATGGATCACCAGTGACTTGGCGTCCGCCACATTTGCCAGCAGGGAAAACAGTTCCAGATTGTCGATAAAGTCCTTCGCTTTACGTTCGTCGCCTTTTATCTCAAAAGTAAATATCGAACCGCCGCCGGCCGGAAAATATTTCCGGTACAGCTCCTGCTGATGCGCATCCTCTGACACTGCCGGATGATGTACCCGCTCCACCTGCGGATGGTGCGCCAGGTATTCCACCACTTTCAATGCGTTTTCCACATGGCGCTCCACCCTTAACGATAATGACTCCAGCCCCTGCAGGAACATAAACGCATGGAAAGGCGAAACCGCCGCCCCGGTATCCCGCAGCAATACCGCACGGATTCTGGTTATAAATGCGGCTGCGCCCGCCGCTTTCGTAAAGCTGATGCCATGATAACCAGGATTTGGCTCTGTAATATGCGCAAATCTTCCCGATCCTTCCCAGTCAAATTTCCCCGCATCCACAATCACGCCGCCAATAGCCGTGCCATGTCCGCCGATAAACTTTGTGGCGGAATGTACCACGATATCAGCCCCATACGAAATGGGCCGGACCAGATACGGAGTCGCAAACGTATTATCTGTTACCAGAGGAATATTATGGGCATGGGCAATCTTCGCCACCGCCTCTATATCAGTGACGTCTGAGCAGGGATTTCCCAGTGTCTCTACAAAAACCGCCTTTGTATTTTCCTTTATTGCCCGCTCTGTTTCTGACAGATCGCCCGGATCTACAAAAGTAGCCGTTATCCCGTATTCCGGCAGTGTGTGTTCCAGCAGATTATAAGTCCCGCCATATATGTTTTTAGCGGCAACGATATGGTCTCCCGCCAGCGCCAGATTCTGGAGCGTATAAGCAACCGCCGCAGCTCCGGAAGCTACTGCCAGCGCCGCCACACCGCCTTCCAGCCGTGCCATACGCTGTTCAAATACATCCTGTGTAGGGTTGGTCAGCCTGCCGTAAATATTTCCGGCATCTGATAAGTTAAATCTGGCCTCCGCATGATCGCAATTATGAAATACATATGACGATGTCTGGTAAATCGGAACAGCCCTGGCATCTGTAGCCTCATCCGGCTGTTCCTGCCCTGCATGCAGCTGTAATGTCTCAAACTTCAGTCTTCTGTCAGAATATGCTTTTTTATCCATTATCGTATTCTCCCTTATGATTTTCTCCTTGTATCCGCTTATAGTTTATACCCTACTATTCCTCTGGGTTTTATATAATATTACTGCAATTTTGCATATCTGTCAATAGCAAAAAGTATCTGGCTTCGCTGGATACTCCGCCTGCGGCGGGCTGCCTCTGGCAGCATATTCCTCTCCGGCGCAGGACGATTCTCCCGGAGGGTTTTAATCTATAGGACGGTCTTTCCCACAAAATAAAAAAATGCCACACGGAGTATCCGCTCCATATAGCATTTTCTGCCGGACACTTATTCCTGTATCCGTTTTTTCCGGATAATTTCATCCAGCTCTTCCATATATATTGTCCGTTTCCGCATCAGTACGCACACCAGCTCTGAAAGTATTTCCCGGTGTCTGCCCAGCAGCTCTTTCGTCTCCTGATACAGCCTGGATGCCAGCGCCTCCGCCTCGGATTTCTGTCTGTCCGTCAGCCGCACAGTATGTCCTCCATCCATTCCACGTCCGTTTAAAACCGACAGGTCCAGCATCCCGCTCTCGCCCATCCCGTACACCCCGATCATGGCAATAATCGTTTTCGTGGCGGTACGGATATCACCGGAAGCCCCTGTAGATATCATATCCGGATCATCCTGATGGTACAGCTCTTCCGCCGCCCGTCCGGCATACGCAATCCGGACCCGGTTTTCCAGATCCCTCCTGGAATGCAGCAGGGTGTCCTGTGGTATTTCCATTGTGAATCCGCCGGCGCCGGATGTGGTGCCATTAATGGTCACTTTTCCTACTTTTGTATGTAACAGCCGGCTCATCACCGCATGTCCCGCCTCATGCCAGGCTATCAGCAGATCTTCCCCGGCAGACCGGTTTTTGTTTCCTTCTTTTTCATAGCCATTGATCAGATACTGTCCGTACGCTTTTTGCATATCCCCGTTGGTCAGTACGCTGCGCCCGTCCATAGCCGCAAGAATTGCCGCATTATTCACCACGGCTACTATATCCGATCCGCTCATCCCGGCAGTAAGGCGCAAAAACGCCTCCAGGCTGGTCCCTGACATGTCCTTGTCCCTGGCGGCGATATCCAGGATCTCTTTTCTTTCCGCCCTGTCCGGCAGCGGAAAGCCGACTTTCTTATCAAACCGCCCGGTTCTTAACAGCGCCGGGTCCAGATCCTCCGCCCGGTTTGTGGCGCCAATTACAAGCAGCTGCGCCGACTCATCCTGCACAAATCCATCCAGCTGTACCAGTAATTCGTTGAGTATGGCATCCGCATCGTGATGATTATTATGCGCCCCCCGGCGCATCCCCACCGAATCTATTTCATCTATAAACAAAATAGCCTGTTTATGCGCCGATACTTTCCGGAACATTTCACGAACCGCATCTTCTCCCGCACCCACCAGCCGTTTCTGGAAAGAAGATGCGCTCACATAAAAAAACGGAACACCGCATTCCCTGGCAAGCGCCCTGGCAAGCAGTGTCTTCCCGCAGCCCGGCTCTCCCATAAACAGTATTCCTCTGGGCGGTTTTGCCCCTGCCAGCGCATATTTTCGGGGGTTTTTCATAAAATCCACAATATACTGCAGTTCTTTTTTAACTTCATGCAGTCCCCCCACATCCTGAAACGTCAGGTTTGTATCCGATTCCGAAACCTGCAGCACGTCGCTGTCATTCCCGCCAAAAATCCTGCCGATCACCCCTCCGGAACTTTTCCCGCTGTTGCTACGGATCATACGCAGGACACTTAACAGCATAAACAGGGAGATACCAGCCATTAACAGATTCAGCGCCAGGGAAATGATCCGGTCAGCCGGAACCGCATTCATGCCTTTTTTTATCTTCAGATCACGTCCCTGCTGCAGCAGATCTTTTTTAAATTCTTCATAATCCGGATTCTGAAAACGCCAGCTCCTGCCCTGCCTGTCCCTGCAGCTTAAAATATTCCGGTCCGAAAGGGTGACTTCTATTATATCTCCCCGGTCCACCCGGTCCATAAAATCCGGATAAGAAAGCATTTCTCCCTTTTCCGCTCCGATCCATCCCGCATGATACAGCAGCCCTGCAATCACTGCCGCAGCTGACAGTATGAAACATACAAGTATCACCAGCCTGCCCGGAAATTTTCTCCCGCCGCTTTTCCCGCCGTCAGATTGTTTTTCCCTTGTCATCTATGCTTTAACCTCCTGTACAGGCTGCTGTATACGCCTGTGAAATATAAAACGGCAGTTAAGTTCTGGCAAAAATACTGCCAGAACCTTCCGGAGCCTTATCTTAAGAATCATAATCTGAATCAGCCAGACCCCCCGGATTAAAATTAGTTAAATTAAATTTAATTAAATTAAATAGAATAATCCCCTTCTTTCTGCAGTTTCCATCCCACAAGATCGGCCAGTGTAATATGATCAATCACATTATTAACTGCCTCGTTCATTTTGCGATACACAAGAATTGTGACACAGTCGTCACTCCGGTCACAGTTTCCGGGATTGTCGTCCAGACATTCCACCGGCGCCAGACTGCCTTCTGTCAGACGCAGGATCATCCCTACCGTATACTCCCCGGCCTCTCTGGTAAGCAGGTATCCTCCCTGCGGGCCACGTACACTCCGTACGTAACCCGCTTTATTTAAAACCGCAATAATCTGTTCCAGGTATTTATCCGATATTTCCTGTCTGGCCGCAATCTCTTTGCTCCGGACCGGAGTCCCCGTGTTATGCAGCGCTAAATCCAGCATTGTGCGAAGTGCGTATCTTCCTTTTGTTGAAATTCTCATATATATCCTCCACTTATGATAAAAGTCCATGGCCTCTGGCTGACACAGCCAGTCATCCATTTTATGGCACAAGGTCCATTACAGACTGATTTACAGGCACATGTTACTATATAATTCCTACCAGATATCTATGATACACTGAAATGCCCCTGATGACAAGCCCTGCCTTCAAAACAGATTTTTCTTCGCAAATACTACCGCTACCAGCACACTGATTACAACCGATAGTACAATCACAATCACAAACCCCGCCACATTCTGGGCAAAGGGCATTCCCGTTATGTTCACGTTCATGCCGTACGCACTAAAGATCATGGTAGGAATGGACAGTACAATTGTAATAGTTGCCAGAAATTTCATAACCACATTCAGGTTGTTTGATATAATCGAAGCAAACGTTTCCACCATATTTCCCAGAATGCCGTTATAAATATTTACCATTTCCAGCGCCTGCTTATTTTCTATAATAACGTCTTCCAGCAGATCCGTGTCTTCCGGATACTTCTTAATGCTCTCCGCCCGCATCAGCTTTTCCAGCACTACTTCATTGGAACGCAAAGACGCCGTAAAATAAACCAGACTCTTTTCCAGTTCCATTAATTCCAGCAGGTCACGGTTCTGGGTGGATTTATACAATTTATCCTCTACTTCTTCACTTTTACGGTTAATAATCCGCAGGTAATGCAGATAACACTGTGCGTTTTTATACAGCAGCTGCAGTACAAAACGTGTCTTCATCCTGGTGTGGAAATGACGCACATTTGAGTTCAGAAATGATTTTAATACTACATTTTCCTCTATACATACAGTAATAATGGCGTCTTTAACCAGCAGGACAGACATGGGAATCGTCATATAGTATTCCCGGTCCTCCCTGACATCTATGGCCGGTACATCCACAATAATCATGGAATAATGATCCTCAATCTGAAGACGGGCACGTTCCTCCTCATCCATTGCGGCACGTATGTCGCCCAGCTCTATATCATACTCCTGCGCTATGTTTCTTAGTTCCTGTTCTGTGGGATCCGTCATCATAATCCAGCAGCCTTCTTCCCGTTTCTCCAGCTCATATGATACGCCCTCTTTTGTCTTGTATATCTGAATCATAAATTACCCCTCCAGCTGTTAAATCACCTTATGCTCCATCCATTTCCCACTCAGAAAACGGACTGTAAAAAAGACTGACCTGCATACCCAGTCTGTAAACATTCCAAACCAGACGCCCATGAGCCCCTGGTGCAGTTTCAGTACAAAGAAATAAGACAGCACAACACGGAAAATCCACATACTTAAAATACTTACCGTCATCGTATATTTTGCGTCTCCTCCGGTCCGCAGTATATGGGGCATAATAAAACTGGCCGCCCAGAAAAAAATGCTGAACACATTAAACCAGCGCATGACTGAAACGCACATGCCGGTGGCGGCTTCTGATAAATGAAACATTTCCGCCAGCCATCCGATACTGATAAACACCGTAAGATTCGTAACTGCCAGTCCCAGCATTCCGATGCCTGTCAGTACGCCGCCATAATACTTTGCCTGCTTTTTATCCCCGGCGCCCAGACAATGGCCAATCACCGGAATCGCCGCCAGACTCATTGTATTTCCGGGAATATTTGCTACAGACGCCACATTGTTGGCCACTGCGTTTGCCGCAATGGCCGCCGTCCCCAGTGTGGATGTAAGGCTGCTGACACACAGCTTACCTATCTGAAACATTCCATTTTCCAGACCGCCCGGTATCCCAATGACCAGAATTGGCCGGATAAGCCCACGTTCCGGCCACAGATCCGTCCATCCGGCAATACGCAGCGGATTCTCCTCCTTTTGCTGGCGCATGGTTACCCAGACCGCCGCAAATACCCGCCCCGCCAGCGTGGCCAGCGCCGCTCCTGTTACATCCAGATGCAGCCCGTAAATAAGCAGCCCGTTTCCACAAATATTAATTACATTCATGACCAGACTGGCCTTCATGCTGATCCGGCTGTTCCCCTGGGCCCGGAACAGCGCAGCCCCCGCATTGTATATCCCCATAAACGGATAAGAAATGGCACTGATCAGAAAATAAATCTGTGCGTATGCCATCACATCATCTTCAATACTTCCGAAAATCACCCGCAAAACCGGCCGGCTGCATACAAGTACCACCACCATAAGCGCCAGGGTAGTAACCATCATCACACTATACAGCTGCGCCGCGCATTTTCCTGCCCGGCGCACATCCCTGCGTCCCAGATACTGGCTGGATACTACCGCTCCGCCCACCGCAAGCGCTGATAAAATCTGAAAAATCAGTATATTGAGCTGATCTACCAGACTGACGCTGGACATGGCCGCTTCGCTGACCCCGGATACCATATAAGTGTCCGCAAGCCCCACGGTCATGGTCAGAAACTGCTCCAGCAGTAACGGCCAGATCAGCGCAGTCAGCTGCCGCCCGGTAAACAGCGGCTGACTACTTCTGCTTTCCTCTTCCATTCTTAAAATTTCTCCAAATTTCTGTTAAACTGCAATAAGGAACTATCAGAAAAATCCCTGATAGTTCCTTATTATAAATCATTATGCCGCATATGTCCAATGCTTCAGGCAGCGATGACGCATTTCTGATCCGAGGCAGAACAGTTATCCCGCCCGGTACTGTGTAATCCCAAGTGCGGCGCACACCAGATAGATCAGCAGTAAATGTACCGGATAAAACAGGTAAAAGAAATACTTATTGTTCCATCCCCGTTTCCCATTATAAAACCAGACCGGAATAAACGCAAAAGGCGCTGTAAGCTCCCAGGAAAAGGCAACGCATCCCGCAATAACCTGATACAGCCTCTTCTTACGGAACAGATACACCGCCGCCATACATAGTACGCCAATGGCTCCGTAGTCCGTCCTTAAAAACTGTGCCGCCGCCATACACGATACGATCACGGCAAATTTAAACAGCTGCTTTGGCAGAGCGCCCATCATCCCGCCGAGGTCAGCCTGACTGATTCCCGCCATCATGACAAAACCGAAAAATAATGTAAAGAACACATTCTGGTATCCGGCTTCCAGCAGACGGCCATTAAACGCCAGATCAAACGGAATTTCCGATACAACGGCAAACAGCAGCAGACGGCTGGCATACTTATACCGGCTGGCTGTATGTTCAAATCCTTCCACCATCAAAAAACAGTATATCGGAAATGCCAGACGGCCGGCCATACGCATAATAATATAAACGCTATACAACGTCCCGTACCGGGACATCCACTGATCCACAGCCGCTGTGTTGCCAGTATCCAGACTGCCAATGCCATACATATGCAGATATCTGCTTAAAATCCCCGCCGCTATATGATCCACCAGCATGGAAATTACCGCTATCATTTTTAAGGTACTGCCACTGATCCCCGGTCGTTCCTTTCCAGATTGCGTAAACCGCCCCGGAAAAACCGGCATCCTCCGCCCTGTTCCCTGTTCCATTCGTATCCCCCTTTATAAAAAGACAGCCTCCGTAAAGTACCCTTCCCGGTTCCTGAAATTCCTGTTTCCACCAGAAATTTCAGGAAAGCTGTTCAATCATTTCTTCCCATCATACCATTTCAGGGCTGGCGGCGCAACATCTGACATTCACCCCGGAACAGATATTTATATGAACCCGGCGTATACCGGGCAGCTGCGGATTAAGGAAACACACTCTCTTCCTGTGCCCGGACAAAAAGAGAACCTTCATCGGTATCTGTCATACCACGAAACTGGCGCAGAGGGCGGATGACTGTTTATTTCAGCCGCCCTGATATACAAATGATAGTTAACCAGGAATCATCCTTTGTGTCAGGCTACATATCTGTACATAAAGATAAAATGACAGATACTTCCAGCCATCACAAACAGATGAAATATCTCATGGGAACCAAAATATTTATGGTGCTGGTTAAACAGCGGCAGCTTTAACGCATAAATTACCCCGCCAATTGTATAAATAATCCCTCCTGCCAGCAGCCATAAAAACGCCTGCGCCGGCAGCATACGCAGCAAAGTGCCGAATACCGCCACACATACCCAGCCCATGGCAATATAAATCACAGAAGAAAACCATTTCGGACAGGTGATCCACAATGCCTTTACCAGAATCCCGGCAATGGCGATACTCCAGACCACAGCCAGCAGTGTATATCCCTGCCGTCCGCCCAGTACGAGCACACACACCGGCGTATAGGAACCGGCAATCAGCACAAAAATCATCATATGGTCTGCTTTCCGGAATATTTTTAATATTTTGTCAGACGCAATGACTGTATGGTACACGGTACTGGCTCCATACAGCAGAATCATGCTGGCCATGAAAATCCCCATTGCCACCAGACAGCGTACACTGTCAAGTCCCGCCTTTACCAGCAATGGCACGGATGCCGCCGTAGCCAGCAGCATACCGGCAAAATGCGTAATTGCGCTTCCTGGTTCACGAATTGTAAATCCCATAAAATGTACCTCCTGCTTTCAGTTTACAGCTTCCGGAATTTTCAATCCGGCTCCGTGGAATTGCGGAACCTGACAACGGACAGGCAGCCGCAGCCTCTTTTCCCTTTCCGCCAATGGACGCACAATCCGCCGGAAACTGTTTTTTCATGTCCCTCGTTCCTGATAAAGTTCAAAAAATCTCCATTTTTCGTCATAAATCCCGGAAGCTATCATTCACATCATAAATACATTAATATTCTGTTACATAGTTTTTATTACTATGTATATTATTCCCAAAAACCTCCTTTGTCAACCTTGTTTATAAAAAATTAAGGAACCCGCAGAAAAAACCAGTATTCATTCATACTTCCCGGTAACCCTCCCACAACTGTCCCTGCGGGCGACGTCCATGCAAATGACACCAGCTCCGGGACAGTTTCCATACGGCGGGCATGTAACCTGAATCCGGGCAAATATCACACAAAAATGGAGAACAATGTCAGCAAAGATCATCTTTTAGTCACACCCCGGCATAAACGGCCACAGACATCCACCCAAAAACGACGTAAAATATACAAATTAGTTGACCTGCCGTCACCCTATGAAGTATAATGATGGCAGCAATCAGAAACCCTGGAAAACAGGAAACGAAAGGATAAGGGTATATCACAGTGAAACAATTTTTTGGTATGAGTCCTTCTGGAGATCTGCGGGAAGCGGTCCGTGGTCTGGACAGACCCCGGTTAATTATGCTGTTGTCGAATAGTAATCAGTTCGAAGCTCACGTTAAGAAGCTGGAAGAACTTTATCCCGGAATCCCCAGCATTGGATGTATCGGCATGAGTTATAATACCAGAATTGTGGAAAAAGGAGTCGGTATTATTGCGTATTACGATGGCGTCAGCGTGGCTTCCAATGTATTGGAACATGTATCCACAATGCCTGTAAAATATATCAGGCGTCTGGAACAGGATGTCGTGAAAGTAAATGGTTCACAAAAAGATACAATCTGTATTGATTTCTGCTCAGGAAATGACGCATGTGTCCTGACCACAATCTATAGCGTATTAAAACGCAGGAATATTTCACTGGTAGGCGGAACCGGAGATGCCGGCAAAGTATCCGTAAACGGTAAAGTATATGAAGATGCCGTGGCTTACGCACTCATCCGCAATCATAACGGAAAAGTAAAAGCGTATAAAGAAAACATCTATCATCCAATGGGAAATTACCGTTTCATCGCATCCAAAACAGACAAAGCGAAATACATAATTGGAGAGCTGAACGGAAAACCTGCCAGACAGGTCTATCAGAGTATCCTCCACATTACAGAAAAGGAAATACTTACACAGACTTTTAAAAACCCCTTTGGCAAATTAAATGGAGATGATACCTGCATCATATCCATCAAGGAAGTAAACGGAAACGCACTGACCTGCTTCCGTCAGGTCAATGATTCCGATGTACTGATTATGCTGGAACTGGGTGATATTAAAGCGATTGTAAACAATACAATTCAGACAATCCGTAAGGATTTTTCCAGAATTTCGGCTGTTTTTTCCGTCAACTGTCTGTTCCGGTATCTGCTGTTTACCGAGAACCATTATATGGACCAGTATCTGCAGGAAATGTCCGCACTGGGACACCATGCAGGTCTTGTAGGCTATGGGGAACATTATAACAATCGTTTTGTAAACCAGTCCATGACCTGTGTCGTATTTGAGTAATCCGCCACGAATTTTTCATGCACTACGTCCTGACAGTAATTTCAGCGTTAATGGACTGCCGCTACCTCCAGCGTCCAGGAATCCGGCTGTCGGTTTTCTGCCTATCCCGCCGGAGGATGATGCAGGCACTCCGCCCGTTTTTACGATTTTCCATCTTTTTACGCCGGAGACATGTGGAAAAGCGGTCAGCCCGTTTTTGCGGCTTTATGCGCCTGGACACATGACAAAACCAGCTTTTGCGGTATTCCACCGTCATGTGACAGTTCCCGGAGCTCCTGCCACATAATGGCGGAATACCCGCAGCGGAATGTATATCCTGCCCTCCGGGTATACACTGAATCAGACTGTCAGAGACAACGGACTTTTACAGTAAAGGGGAACTTATGTTATTTAAAAAAACTTCACAAAAAAAATTACAGGATAAACAACTTGCGGAAGATCGCATGTACCCGGTACGGCATGTGGCAGAAAGTGTCCAGGACTACCAGAAAGAAATTACCCACAAAGAAGTGGAATCCCTGCTGGAACTTGGAAAGGTCAAACGCTCTTTTCATGAAGTGTTAAAAGGCGCGGAGATTTTTTACGAAAAACTGCAGGATTTTGGTCAGACGATTTCCAGTATCAATGAAGTATCCGGACAGTTCGCATCTGTAAAGGATGAAATTAATCACTCTGTAACCACAGCGCAGACCGAGGTAGATGAGTTAAAAAACAGCTCCAGACAAGTGGAAACCTATTTTACAGAAATGGAAAGTACGTTTGAAGACTTCCGCAAAGATCTGGATAAAATTAAAGACTGCACAAACCGGATTATAACCATTGCGGAACAGACAAACATTCTGGCGCTGAACGCTTCTATCGAAGCCGCAAGAGCTGGCGAGAGCGGAAAAGGATTTGCGGTGGTAGCCGGAGAAGTCAAAAATCTGGCAGGCGAAATTAAAATTCTTGTTGCTGAGGTCAATGACAACATCCATGATGTGGAAGAAGGCACTTCCAGATTAAATAACAGCATTTCCACTTCACAGCAGGCTCTGAACCAGAGCATCCAGAAAATGAATGAAACAACGGAAGTATTTAACAGCATTACACAGGCAGCGGAAGGCGCCACCTCCGTCCAGACAGAGATTTCCAATGTCATTGATGATTCCAAAAATGCGCTGAACGAACTGGTAAATTTCTTTGAAACTACAAAGTCAAAACACCAGGAAGTGCTGGAGCATATTGAATTCGCCAATAAACTTGGCACAACCAAAAGCGCCATGTTCGAAGATATGGATAATATGCTTTCACAGATTCCGCCAATGATTCAGGATTATTCCGACTGAAATAAAATGCAGCGGATGTCTGCATTTTATTTCTGTTTCCGGGGCATAACCCCGGCGTCAGGAAAAAGTATGCCGCACTATGACTCTCTGGCAATGACAGGATGGTCGCCATATCTTACTGACTGTCCGGGCTACTGTGATACTTCCGCCTGATTGGCAGGTGGAAGACATCTGTGGTCTTTACATACATAGTATGTTGTTTTCTGATTTAATAACTGATAGTTCCCTTCTGCTTTTTCAAGTATTCTGACATCTGCATACAAAGGCAGACGGGATAATATTTTGCCGGGCTCATCCCCTTCTTCTGGTACCACCGTAATCTGCGGCGGCTCATTTTCAGATAACAGAAGCGCCGTCAGAAACATACAGTATCCCGCCGGATAGTGTTGCGCTTCGCCAGACATAAATGCCAGCTGTTGCCGCGCTGCCTGTCTGAATTGCTGATCCCGCGTCAGTCTGGCCAGCTGTACAAGGCAGTACGCCATCATGGAATTGCCTCCCGGCATGGCTCCGTCGTACGTTTCTTTTGGTCTTGTAATCAGCCTGTCGTTTTTACAGCCATACATATAATAACCGCCGTCTTCACTGGCAAACTGTGCGATCGCTTCTTTACAGAACTGCCCGGCCCGTTTCAGATATGTCCCATCCCCCGTAACTTCATAAAGACCAAGCAGCGCCGCTGTCTCATATGCGTAATCATCCAGAAATCCACGTACTGACCGCTGACGTTCCCTGCAGCCCGCATACAGACAGTCTCCTTCTGTCAGATATTTTTCTATATATGTCTGCGCCGACTTTGCCGCCACAAGATAATGTTCCTTTCCAGTCACACGATACAGACAACACATCCCGCAGATCATCAGACCGTTCCAGGCTGTCAGTACTTTATCATCCAGATGCAGTTTTTCCCGCTGAAGGCGGTATTTGTACAAAACCTGCCGCTCCTGTTCAAACTCATCTGTAATTTTATTGCCATTTAATAAATTCGGGATATTTTTTCCCTCAAAATTTCCCTGGGGAGTAATTCCAAAATAATTACAAAATTCCATGCCCCTTTCCATTCTGGGCACACGGCAGATTTCATCATACTGCCACACATAATATTTCCCCTCCTCTCCGTCACTGTCAGCATCCTGCGCCGAATAAAACTCCCCCTCTCCCCCGGTCATTTCCCTCAGGATATATTCTCCTGTCTTTTCCGCAGTATCCAGTAAATCCAGATCATTATATAATTTATACCCTGTGCAGTACGCCAGAATCAGTAATGCATTGTCATACAGCATTTTTTCAAAATGAGGTACGAGAAAATACCTGTCTGTGGAATACCTGGCAAACCCAAAACCAATATGGTCAAAAATGCCGCCCCTTCGCATCTGCTCCAGCGTCGTATATACCTGGCGCTGCGCCCTGTTATCTTTATATAGTTTTGCGTACAGCATCAGAAAGATCAGATTATGAGGAGACGGAAATTTCGGAGCTGCCCCGAATCCGCCATACTCTTTATCAAAGCTTTGTTCAAACAGGCTGGCTCCCCGTTCTGGCAGACTGCCGCCGTTCTCCGGTTTTCCGCTTTTTTTCCCGGAATTCAGTGACGCCACAATCTGATCCGCAGAATTTAACAGGCTTTCTTTGTCGCTCCGCCATTTCCCGGCAATCATTGTAAGCAGTTCCATAAATCCGATTCCATAAGGTCCGGATTCTGGCGGAAAATAAGTACCCGCAAAAAAAGGTTTCTGTGCCGGTGTCATAAAAATGCTCATGGGCCATCCGCCGCTTCCGGTAAAAGCCTGACAGACAGACATATATACGCTGTCGATGTCCGGCCGCTCCTCCCGGTCTACTTTTACTGATATAAAGTTCTGATTCAATATATCAGCTATTTCCTGATTTTCGAAGCTTTCATGAGCCATCACGTGACACCAGTGGCAGGTACTGTAACCAACGCTCAGAAATACTGGTTTCTCTTCTTTTTCCGCCCGTTCAAATGCCTCGTCACACCATGGATACCAGTTCACCGGATTTTCCGCATGCTGCCGCAAATACGGACTGCTCTGCCCCTTCAGCCTGTTTCCCATTTTCATTCCTCCATTTTATGATCATATACATTCTAATATCTATTATGCCCGGCTTCAGTATCATTTATAATATTCTGAATAAAATTTGTACTTCTGCCAATAATTAGTTATATATTTGCGATTTTCCATATGAGGACAAAATTTCTGTACTGTCCAGCGCACCGGACAGTATATGCCGCAAAACAGGAGGTAATTATGTTTCGTATTCCCAGACATATTGGTGTGATTCCCGACGGTAACCGGCGGTGGGCCAGACAACACGGACTGCAGAAACAGGATGGCTATGCCCGTGGCCTGGAACCGGGACTTATGCTGCTGCGGGCAGCCAGAAAACACGGTATACAGGAACTGACGTTTTACGGATTTACAACTGACAACTGCAAACGCCCCAGAGCACAGGTAACCGCTTTCTCTGAAGCCTGTGTGGAAGCCGTCCGCCTTATGAAGCAGGAACATGTGAGAATTTCCGTGACTGGCAACACCAGTTCCGCATGTTTTCCCAGGGAGCTGCTCCCTTATGCGTCTGTTCCAGACGACATACAGGCCGGGCCGTTTCCTCCATCATCAGCCTCTGCCGCCGGCTCTTCCAGTGATAGCGCAGAGTGCATGAAAGTAAATCTGCTTGTAAATTATGGCTGGGAATGGGATATGAAACATAACTGGATATCCAGGAATATCCCCAGGGCAGACATGATTATCCGCTGGGGTGGTATGTGCCGCCTTTCCGGATTTCTTCCTCTTCAGAGTGTATACGCAGATTTTTATATCAGAAATGAATTATGGCCTGATTATAAGGATGAGCACTTTGAAGCCGCCCTGCAATGGTACCAGCAGCAGGATATTACATTGGGCGGCTGATTACCGTCCCGCAGAACAGCTGTCAGCCTCCATGATCTGTCTGTCCGCCAGAATCACCCTGCTTATTGAATTTTACTCCAAACTATGATAAAATTCCAATAGCATGTACCTAAGTGAAAGGACGGACGAATGAAATCATGGCAGAGAACAGGAAATATAAATTAGGCGATTACGAATTTAACACGGAGCAGGAATACCGGGAAGCGGCCATTGACCTGAAAAGAATTAAGGAGCTGATGGCCAAATACGATATATCCCGTCCGGAACAGGCAAAACGAATTCTTACGACCATTCAGGCACATCCGGAAACATTCCGCTCCCCATATGGACGGAAATTTGTGGAAAAACTGGAAAAAGCCGCCAGAAAGGCTGATCAGACCACCCGCAATACTGCCGCCGCCCGGACACCGGCCGGTTCCGGCGCTGGCAGTCCCGCAAATACAGCATCTGGCAGCGCCATATCCCCACCGTCACCGGAGCAGACCGGCACTAAAAAGACAAAATCCAGAAAACCAAAATTAAAAAAAGACGGCAGTACGGCGAAAAGTAATATTCAGATTTTTACAATGCGAAACTTTGTAATAGGAATTATTATTATCGCCGGAATTGTTGTGTTTAGTCTTTATGGCGCAAAGCTGTTTTCCTTTAATAACGACAGCGCTGGCGGAAACGGCGATATTAAGCGTACCATGATTACTTCCTATGCGAAAAACCAGTCGGAACTGAAAGCACGGCTTTATACTTATTATTTTAATGTAGCCGGTCAGCCGGAAGATGAAGCAAAAAATCAGGCCGAAAAAGACATTGGCAACTATGCGCTGGACCTTTCTGAACGGTCAGTCAGCGGCATGTCAGACTCTGAAATCGCAGACGTTTTTAAACAGCTGGAAGAAGGCGGCGATATCAAAAATAATAGTTTTGTAGAGCCTGCCGCTATCACCGTATTAAAAGAGAAGTTATTTGAAGCAGGGATTTCTGGCAATTCATCCAACGGTTCAGACGGCGAAACCGCTATGGCTGCCGCTCTTAACAACATGATGCTGTATCAGGAACGCATGTACTATTCACTTTGTCATAACTACGAACTGCTTGCGTTTGAATCTGAAGACAGCAAAGCTTTTGCCATGGATGATATGACCGCCATGTTTGGCGAAATAATTTTTGACAAAGATCTGTCAGAAGAAGATAAAGAGGGCAGCTTCGAACTGCTCCAGAAACGGGGACTGATTAAAGATAACCAGATTGTACGTTTTTCCACAGACCCCACTGCCAGTAACCTTCCAGAACTGACACCGGCCATTGAAATATCCATTAATAAAGAAGCAGCGAAAGCATACCGGTGCAGTATGATAAGTTATGCCCCTGCCGCCAGCGTATTTTACGAATTCCATTCCGACAATGAAAGCGGTTACCTTTGTTTCCGCAATAATGGAACTAACACAAAATATGTCCAGCTGGATAAAGATACTACCGTCACCGTACAGGGCGATTTCTTTATGGTCATCGGCTCTGATATTACAAGAGGCGAATGGTTTTATCACAAGCAGAGTATCGGACTGCTGCTGGATGGCAGCCAGGATAGTCTGATCAGCTATGTATACGACCTGACCCATTAATTGCGGCCCACTCTTTCTATTTATGGCAGCTGCCATGAGAATGCGCCTTTCCCCGGTACCTCCGGTATCCGGGCTGTGACAGAAACAGGGCTGCTGGAAAATGAAATTCATTTTCCAGCAGCCCTGTTATATTTTTGTATATAAGAATCCGGCCTGCTCATAGCCGGAGTGTTTGAAAAATCATTTTTTTCAGACACTCTCCGGGATAACTTTTCGCCTGTCACATTTTCTGTTTACTTTTTAACCCTGATCCTGCATCTTAGCACACTTCCATCAAACGTAACTGCTGTAACATATGCTGTACCTGCCTTCTTCCCTTTTACTTCTCCTGTCTTTGACACTTTCGCAATCTTTTTATCTGAAGTTTTCCAGGTAACCTTTTCAGGTTCCAGCCCGTTTACTGACAGTTTTACCTTTTTCCCTTTTTTCAGTGTGACTTTTGTTTTATTTAATGTCCAGTCATAGATTTCCGTCCATTTTGCGTATATGGTCATTCCAGACGCAGTCGTTGTATCTGACGTCACTTTATTTGTGCATTCCGGATCCAGATACCAGCCATCAAACATATATCCTTCTTTTACCGGAATATAGCTGCCAATCAGGGAATAAATATTACTTCTCTCTGGCGCCAGAATACCCGGCATTCCCGGAATATTGCCAAATTCCAGCATGTTCCCCTGGTATCCTGTTACGGAAAAGTCAGCTGTCCTGCCTTCATAAATCACGGTAAGCGTATTGTTCCCCTTTACAATCCGGTTATTGCTTAATGTATATCCGGATATCCGTTCCGATGTGCCGTCTGTATAATGCGCCGTTACAATCAGGTTTCCATAAGCCGCAAATATTCCTGCCGGTACTTCGCCCCCTGTATATTGCGCAGTAATACGAAGCACATTTCTGTTCTTTTTCACTCCCGTAATCGTAATCAGCTGTGTATGGCCTCCGTAAGAAACGGTGATCCGGTTGACTCCTTCCTGCAGGATTGTCTGTGAAAGCTGATAATTTGAAATAAATTCACTGCTGCCGTCTGTGTATATAGCTGTTACAGACAGTCCGCCATAAATATAGTCTCCCACGTATGCGCTTCCGGCATAAGAAGCCCTGATCCCGGCCAGTACCCTGCCTGCCAACGTCCAGTACGCATAAAAAGTAGTATCCGCCTCCAGTTTCGTACTGGCCGTAAGCGCATACCCGGTTCCATTTACGCCGGAATACCAGCCCCGGAACTCATAGCCGCTGCGGACTGTCACCGGTATACTGGAAAGAGCGCCGCCTTTTGCCACTTTCACATCTGCCACAGCCGTGCCGCCCTGCGCATCAAATCTCACCGTCACGCCGGTACCCGGCATGGATGGATTCACCGGGCCTGACGGACCCGTACTTCCCGGTGTGGAAGGCTGATCCGGATTTGTCGTACCAGGCATGGTAGGATTCGTCCCCGGATTTACCGGACCAGGAGCAGAAGGTTTTTCCGGCTCCGTTGTTCCCGGTTTTGTAGGATTCCCGGGTCCCGGTTTTTCCGGATCTGTCTCTGTCGGTTTCGTCGGATCTGTCACCGATGGTTTCGTCGGACCTGTCACCGATGGTTTCGTTGGAGTTGTCACCGATGGCTTCGTCGGATCTGTCTCTGTCGGTTTCGTCGGATTTGTCCCTGTCGGATCTGTCACCGATGGCTTCGTCGGATCTGTTACTGTCGGTTCCGTCGGATCTGTTACCGATGGTTTCGTCGGGTCTGTCTCTGTCGGATCTGTCACTGATGGTTTCGTCGGATCTGTCTCTGTCGGTTTCGTCGGATCTGTTACCGATGGTTTCGTCGGATCTGTCTCTGTCGGTTTCGTCGGGTCTGACGGCTGATCCGGCGTTGTGCCTGACTCAAAATCCGTTGTCACCTGTCCATCCTTTACTTCCACTTTTTCCCCGTCAATCGCAACTTCCTGTTTCCCGGGCAGGATGATATTCACTGTCTGATCGTCTGTAACTACCACCTGAATCCCGGCGGCATCTGTATAGCTCCCCTTTATCTCTATTGTCTTTTCTTTCCCCTTCTCATTTAGCAGGGTAATTCCGGCTGTTTCCTGATTTGCGGATACCGGCTGCAGCAGCGTCATTTTCATTTCATTTCCGTATGATTCTGCCTGACTTACAAGCAGCATTGCATTTTCATCTGTAGACTCCACTTTAGCGTAATATGTGCCGGATGCCATATAAAACGTAATGCCGCCGCTATCTGCCCCAGCCGCTTTTTTTGTTTTCGCAGAACTGCCTGCCGACAGCTTATAACTGCCTTCCGGAACCACAAACCGCCGGATACCGGTAAACGCCTCATTTACAGAACCAAGTGTTATCTGTTCATACAGGCTGTCACTCACTTCCAGGGCCGTATCATTCGCACCTGTTACTCTTCCCTGCTCTTTATCAATGGCCAGACGCAGGGATGTATCCTTCTCCGTTACGGAACTCCCATGCAGCGTCACCCGGGACATGGCGTCCGCCGCCCTGCGGTAACTGATATATACTCCTGCGGTTTTTCCATTATAATCTATACCACTAAAGTCTTTCCTTACTGTTAAAGTATGAAATTCCTCAGGATATGCCGGATCGTATACCCGCATTCTGAAATCCCCGTCCTTATCCTGTACTACGGAAACAGGAATCACCAGATGTCCGCAAAAACCGGTATACACAACCAGCATGACCGGATCTGCTTTTGCGTCTGCCCGCAGGCCCCCGGCCCGCTCGAATTGTTCTACCTGGTATACCAGCTCTTTGAGATCTGACATGCCTTTTCCCACCAGACGGCCGGAGCTGTATTTATACTGGCTGACCTGGTAACCTTCAATCAGTTTTGTCAGCGCTGCGTCTTTATTTCCCGGCGCAGGAAGCTGGTACAGGTTTTTTGCGTCCTTCCCATAATCTGTTACCGTAAACTGATCCGGATTTTCATAAAATTCCAGTGCGGTACATACCATGCCAAAACCTGAGCCATTCCACTCCCCGTCTGTATCATAATAATACGTGCCCCTGGTAATACTGTCCAGCACATCCACATACCGTTGTAACGGAATACGGTAACCTTTTGAATAACCAAAGGAACCTGCTGTATTGGCAAACGAATACTGGTCCTGTTTCTCTGTAAAAAATCTGTCCAGACCGGCCAGCGGAATATGTTCCCATACATTGCCCAGACTATTCCATCCCTCTGCTGCCAGGGATGACCGGTAATAAAGTGTCACACTGCTGTTACAGCCGCTGAAGCTGTCCGCTTCCCAGCGATCCGGCACACCGCCGTAAAAATAAACTTTTTCCAGCGCTGTACAACCGGAAAATGCCCCTGCGCCAATCGTTCCCACACTGGCTGGAATATTAATACTGTATAACGACTGACAGCCGGAAAATGCCCGCCCGGCAATCGTTGTCACACTCTCCGGCACAATCACCCTGTGCAGAGACACGCAACCGGAAAACACCTCTTCCGGCAGTCCGCCCAGCAGTCCGCCAAACGTTGCCTCCCTGATGGCGCCACAGCCTTTAAATGCCTGCGGGCCAATGACAGAAACCTGATCCATCGCCAGTGTCGTAAGACTTCCTGCGTTTAGAAACGCCGCCATGCCAATCTGTTTTACCGGCGCAAAGTCAAAGAATTTCAGACTGCCACAGTCTGCAAAGGCATAATCTCCAATCCGCTCTGTATCCGTATTATTTTTTATCTGCAGCAGATTCTGCGCTCCCTGAAACGCATAATTTCCAATGCCGTTAATACCACTGGTCTCGATTGTCTGTATATCCGCCATATGGGCCTTCCAGGGTGCGTCTCCGTTTGTGTAATCCGGCAGCGTTCCCCCCTGTCCGGCCAGAGTGAGCCGCCTGCGGTCCGCCCGGTACGTCCACTGCACACCGCCTGTATTGCCTGTGTCCATGTATCCGTTCTGCGGGTCCCAGTCTGCCAGGGTAAACTTTTTCCATGCTCCGTCGTTCCATCCGGAAGCAGCCGCCTGTCTGTAAATAATCAGATCATTCGCATTACCGTTTATTGCCTGTGAGCCATAAGCAGGTGCGTTTCCCGCAAAATATATTTCCCGCAGCTTCTGATTATCGTTTACTGACCGGGCGCCAAGTTCATTTAATATTTCCGGCAGATACAGACTCTCCAGATTCTTACACCCGTTAAAACTATATGTACCCAGATGTTTCACTGTATCCGGCACATGGTACTGCTTATCTGGTTTTGCCGGTGCGTACAGAATCAGATACATATGTTCTTTGTTAAATAACACATTGTCCCTGGCGTCATAATATGGATTATCCTCTGAGATAACGATCGTATCCAGGGATGTACTGTAAGCAAACGCAGACGTATCCAGACTTTTAAGTCCCTTGCCCAGTGTAATTTCTTTCAGGAAAGGGCTGCTGGCGAACGCAAGCGCTTCTATTACTTTTACACTGTCCGGTATGTACAGTTTCTGGATACGAACGCCGGTAAACGCCCCTTCGCAAATCGTCTCTACGGTATCCGGCAGGTTTACGGATACAATGTCCGGTATAAACGACCTGCCTCCAAAAGCATAGTCTGCTATGATACGGGTGCCAGGCTCAATATTAATCTCCGCTTTCTCCGGCAGTGCCATACACGCACAGGCAGCCACCCGGTATGGATCGCCATTTTTCAGTTCATACAGGATATGATCACGGACCCGGAAATGCCTGTTTTCCGGAGCTACTTCGATACTGCGCAGCTTATTATAAAAAGCTGCGTCGCCAACGTTTTTTACATTCCGTGGCAATACAATCCGTTCCAGCATACAGTCATCAAAACTGCCCGCCCCCAGAGTGGTCAGACTCTCCGGAAACGAAATGTCTTCCAGTCCGCAGGAATAAAAAGCATGATCCCCGATCTCTTCCAGGCCTTCATTAAATATCATCTGTTTCAGGGAACGGCAGTAATAAAACACACTTTGTCCGATCCTTTTTAAACCCTGCCCGCATTGAAAATCTTCCAGCCGGCCGCATCCTGTAAACGCACTGGTAAATATATCCGTAACACTGTCTGCTATTTGTACCCGCTTCAGACTGGGATAATTTGAAAAATTACGGACGCCAACCGCAGTAATCCCATAAGTTACTTCCAGCGACGTAATATACTCGTGATACCCGTACCAGGGAGCGGATTCCCCCTGATCCGACGTACAGTCCGGCATCGCCCCGTTTCCTTTTATGGTCAGTTTATAGGGACTGCCCTGTACCAGTTCCCATTCTGTATCTTTATCCTCTGTCAGCTCCCAGGAAATGCCTTCCCAGGTCCCCGACAAAGGTCCTGACGGCTCTCCCGCTGCCACCGCTTCCGTCAGTCCTCCCGGCGTAAATGGCGCCATTCCCAGTATCAGTGCAATTACAAGCAAAACGCTGATCCATATACGTAACTTTTTCATCTCCACGCCTTCTTTCTTTTTATTTTTCCTGTCAGCTTATGTTTATTATTAAATAATACCATAGTTGTCGGTACCTGGCAATTATCTGTCTGTTAATTTCCGTTATCTTTTTCCAGTCGCTTCCTGTTATTTTTAATCATGACGCAGGTATGAATACCGGGCAATGCAAGACATTTTATTATGTGCAGTACAACATGTCTGAAATCATTATATCTGAAACCATTGATCGCCGGATACAGACGGCAGAGCAGACTTAAGTAATGGCAATATTTTACAGATCCTGTACTTTTTATTGACAATATTTAAAAAACTGTTATAATAGACACTGGACAGCCGGGGCGCTAGCGGTGCCCTGTACCAGCAATCCGCTATAGCTGGGGTGATATCCTGCCTCGGGTTCTTGATTGTGAAGCAGCCCCTGGTAAGTGACGCTGACGTCCGGGTCTTACGCAACAGAAGCCTGTGAACCGTGTCAGGTCAGGAATGGAGCAGCACTAAGCAGGAATTCTCTGTGTGCCGTGAGGGTGCCTGGGCCGAGTTAACTGCCAGGGTAACGTTCGGGGTCGGAATTCAAAGCAGGATGTCCATAAAAATACAGATTTTACCCGACGCAGATAACGATTCGTTGCCTGCGTTTTTCTATACTATAAGTTACAGTGACGGCAGTCTGTTCCATACAAAGCCATGCCGGATCACAGAAGAAACTACTTATTCTATAATAAAGGAATTTAAAATAATGGATACAAGGGATATCTTAAATAAAGTCCGCTCTGGTGAATTTACAGTAGAAGAAGCGGAACGCTATTTTAAAAAACAGCCTTTCGAGGAAATGGGCTATGCCAAGCTGGATACCCACCGTAAGATCCGTTCCGGTTTTGCGGAAGTCATATTTTGCAGTGGCAAGGCAGACGAACATTTACTCCGGATTTTCGGAAAATTATATGAGCAAAACCAGGAAGTCTTTGGTACCAGGGCATCAATGGCCCAGTACGAACTAATCCGCAGGCATTATCCCCAGACTGTCTACGACCCGGTTTCCAGGATCATAAAAATAGAAAAAGAAAATAAACCGTTAAAAGGGCTGGCTGCCATCTGTACCGCTGGTACCGCAGACATTCCTGTCGCTGAAGAAGCCGCCCTGACAGCAGAATATTTCGGTACAAAAACAGAACGTATTTACGATATTGGCGTCAGCGGCCTTCACCGGCTGCTGGCCAGTCTGGATACCATACAAAAAGCCAACTGCGTCGTAGCCGTTGCCGGCATGGAAGGCGCCCTTGCCAGCGTACTGGGAGGTCTTGTGGACAAACCGGTAATCGCCGTGCCTACTTCTGTCGGTTACGGAGCCAGCCTGCATGGTTTATCCGCACTGCTGACAATGATTAACTCGTGCGCCAACGGAATTGCGGTAGTCAATATTGACAATGGATTTGGAGCCGGATATATGGCTACCCAGATCAACCGGCTGGCCACAGATAAAATATAAAAAACAAGCCCCGCTATACCTCCATTCCGGAGCACACGCTTCTGAAAATCAGTTACAACAAAACACAGGGGATTTAAAGCAGATCATACCAGAAACACAAATCGCAGAAATGATCCCGGAGACACTCTGACAAAGACTTTTTACTTTATAAAACGGAGGGCATGGGATTCGAACCCACGGTGCCTTGCGGCACACGGCTTTTCGAGAGCCGCACCATAGACCACTCGGACAACCCTCCATCACATACATCCGTATCTGTTTCATATTACAGCAGATACGGGGCAACGATCCAGCATTATTATATCATATTCTCATATTTATTCAAGAAAAAGTTTGTGGCGCTTTTCCTTTCTGATGTAGGATTACAATACATGTGTTACAACTGAATATTTAAAAGACAGAGATACCT
>CANRTU010000011.1 GCA_947642745.1 uncultured Eubacterium sp. | reverse complement strand
CATATACCAGTTCCATCAGTATCTCATGCCTTCCTTTTTCCAGGCCCTGTTCCAGGCCCCTTTCCAGGCCCTGTTCCAGACCCCTTTCCAGGCCCTGTTCCAGGCCTTCCTCCCTGATTCTCTTCGCTTCATATTCCAGTATCCTGCCTCCCATGACATCCTTCACTCCTTCCCTTACTTTTTCATATCCTGACGCCAGATTGCGCACCACCTTGTCCGTCATGTCCACGATCGTGACGTTTCGTGTATCTGCCGTTCTCCGACCGGCTGTGCGGGAAATGCTCTGACCAGACGGAAATACGGACATCCTTCCGAACATATATGCCGGAAAACGTCTTTTTCTTTATCTTTCTGATTTGATACGCTTTGTGAAAAGTTTTGGTATGAAAAGAAACAGTAATTGAAACAGTAATTCTAAAAAAATTTTAGCATTACCACATTGATATGTCAATTCTACAGGCATGGGATATCCCTGATAAATATACCGGAGCTTTCTGAAAAACGCTTTCTGTCAGATATCCCCAGAGCGTGTTTGAAAAATGATTCCCGCCACCCGCATTCCCCGGTTCGTGTGAAATTTACACCAGATTCAGGTTACATAGCACGCTGCACCAGGGAGGGCACGCCACATCGTGCCCTCCCTGGTATGCGCCCTTCATCTGGCTCAACTCTCCTGTGTCATGCCCTTTAGAGCATTTTTCAAACACGCTCTAAAACCCGTTCCAGCGCAGTTTCCGCTAAAGAAGTAATCTCCTGCTGGAAAATTTCTACGTTTCCTCTATATCGGCCCATGTCCCACTCTGTCTTCCCGTGTGCCACATACGGGAAACAGGTATTCCCACCCGTTCCATAGATGCTGCATTCCTATGTTCAGATAACTCCCCTGTCGCACCAGCTGCCTTGAAATTCCACAACCGTGAAAAACCAGCCATTATCATCTATCCATATCCGGGCAGAACCTTTCCGGAACATCCCTTTGGGTTTCAGCACTGCCTGAACCGCCTGATGAATGATGGTATTGTAATTTTCTTATGTCCGTTCCGACTATCCGGACCGTCAGGGGGGCGGGTAATATTTTTCACAAAGAGGCTGAAAGAGCTCCACCCTTAAACCTCTGGCCGTCTGGATTTTTGCCGTTGCCATTTCGCCGGCCCGCTGAAAAGTTTTCTGTCAATAACTTAAAAACACCTGGCAAAACGCTTCATGTAGTACCAGACATGATATACACAAAGACATGATGCGGCAGACTGTATCCTGAATCCGGCCAGACTGCCTTTATGTTTTACCACATTATATTTTAACTGTCCTTGTCAGGGCGCTTACCAGATCATATCCATCCCAGATCAGGTCAAAATCCATTGTATGTCCGGTGTCCGTGATCCTGTCCAGGCCTTTGATGCCCGCATCCAGCAGAGGCGCCAGCCAGTCGTGACTGCCCCATATTCCTGCGGTCTGGCATCTTCTGTCATTCAGTAAATCCTTTAACTCCATAACATCCCCGCAGTCATATTCCAGGAAAAACCCGCCGGCTGTCCGCAGATCCATGAGCCCCGCATCCACCTTTGGAACAGATACCCGGACCAGACGGTTATCTCCATGACATATAACCTGAGCCCCTTTTACCCTGGCAGCCACCAGGTAAGCTGCCGTCAATTTGTCCACACCCTGGATCTGCTGGAATGTATACCTTTCGCAGACTTCCCGGTACAGCCGGTCCCAGAACTGCGCTTTTGCTGTTTCCCGCTGTGTTCCGGTCCATATAACTATTCCCGGACTGGTACACGCATTCTGGTCCATCAAATATGTATCGTTGTAAAACTCCTGCGCCATACGGTCCTTATCGTCCCGTTTCAGATATGCGTCCGCATCCACCACCGCAACCGAATACCGGTCCGCAAAAGTAAGATCCGTACTTCCCGGCTTTAACGGCGATCTGCGGATCTTCCCTATGGCAGTATCGCCTCCCCAGATGATCCGGATATCCGCCATGCCGGAAAACAGGTCATTGATTTCCTGTTCATGACCATAACGGACCAGCGCCAGATAATCTCCCTGCCCTGACATGCCGGAATTTCCCGCAACAGTACGAAACGCATCCGCAATGATTCCCACCTGCGCAAATTCCAGCTGCGGTACACGCACGATACATGCGTTTCCAGTCAGCAGTCCCACCGCCAGGCTGTAGGCAAAATTAACCGGTACATTGGACGGTGCGATATGAAAGGTAATTCCCCTGCCAAGACGCACGGTGCTCTCCCTGGCTGGAAACCTGGCTTTCATTTCTTCCAGTGAAGCACGCCGGATCCAGAACGCAAAAGTAACCACATCCGGATAATTTCTGGTACGGGTATCCGCCATCAGCGCTTTTGAGACTTCTGACAGATACCGGAGTATGTCCCCAGCAAACGGCTCCCTGGCTGGCAGTCCGGACATGGCTTCCACAGTCTTTGCGTCCCCCGCCAGATACAGCATCTGATCCGGAACAGTTCCGGTTTTTTCTAATAAGTCGCTCCCTTTATCCCGCATATGTATCGCTGCACCCCCTGATCTGCGCATGTGCCAGCCGGCCCCGCACGTTAAAATACTTTCCTTTCCGTCCGCAGGGACAGTCGTCCATCCCCTCAATAACACCCACATCCTCGGTCAGGATACTGTGCCCTGGATAAGACTCCGGAATCGTGCTTACCGCCTGTATGATCCCCTCTTCACCAGTTTCACAAAGTCCGAAATCCAGCGGATGGCGTATGATAATATCTGAAAAAATGCCTGCGTGCAGATGTCCGTATTCACACTCCATATAAATTCCTCCGGTCTGCTCCACCATACCGTAATAATTATGGACAGCGCCAAGGCCGCACACATCAGAAAGCCCTGACCGGAATACGTCCGGCGCAACCGCTTCCGCCGCCAGCTTTTTCCAGCCGCCCCCATGGATCAGTATGCCATCTGACAGATCAAAAGTAATCCCCTGTTCCTTCAGCCTGACCAGTTCTTTATAAAAATACTGCCAGACAAGAAATGTAAAACCAAACAGCAGAATCCGCCTGCCGGCATTTTCTTCAAGGAACTGTTCCAGCCCTTTCACATCCAGACGCATCTGGTCGTCCAGGGCGTACATTTTCTTTGTGGCAAATACAGAAAAACCCAGAATCCCCGCCCCTCTTGCGCTAAACATTGCCCGGTTTTTAATAACTCCCGGGCAGTCAATGATAATCATGGGCATCCGCCCGGAACCGGTAAAATCCGATACGGTCTTTACCAGCGCTTTCTGCTGGGCGGCCGCTGTTTTACGGTCCAGATAGATTTTGCTGACAGCCGCCCCTGTGGTACCTGAAGAGGTCATGGTCTTTACCACGTCCTGGTCCGGAATGGATTTTAAATCCAGCTGCCCGAACAGGCGCACCGGCAGAAAGGGCAGCTCCGTACAGGTATAATCCCGTTTCAGGTCTGTCCCGCTGCTTTGCAGTATCTGCCGGTACAAAGGGCATCGGGCGCTGTGATGCCTGGTCAGTTCCAAAAGACGTGCGTCCAGTATTTTTTCTTTTTCCTTCTGCGTCAGCCCGTAAGGCTGGCAGTCTGCAATCTGTTCAAAATTCATTTCAATAAATTCCTTCCGTAAGTACGTCATATGATCCATATAAAAAATTATCCGGCTTTGCCGGATACTCCGTCTGCTGCGGATCGCTTTAGCGATATATTTCCACTCCGCCGCAGTGCGATCCCGCCCGGAGGTTTTTTGTCTTATAGGACGCTCTTTCCTGTAAGATAAAAAAGAATGCCGCCGGAAGCGGCGCTTCCTGCTGCAGGCGGCACATCCGCATTCCCACATGATTCCTGCTGGCTGGTCTGAACGGAATTCCCGCACGCTCCGCTTCCCGCTGAGGGCGGCACATCCGCATTCCCACATGATTCCTGCTGGCCGTTCTGAACGGAATTCCCGCACGCCACACTTCCTGTATCTGTACGGTACAGATCATAAAAACAGGGGCGGACATATGCGGATTCTGCCGGAAACAGTCCGGGAAAATCAGCCAGATAGTTTACTTCTGCCTGTAATATTGTTCCAGTTCCCTGTAAAGAATCTTTCCCGCTTCATTTTTCGGAATCTGCTCCAGCGCCACAGTCCGGAATGCCGCCGGATTCAGTCCGGTTTTTTGAATGATATAGCTTCGTATTTCCGCCTCCCCGGAGGCGCCGGCCAGAAACAGATACAGATGGTCGTCCACCCCGGCGCAGGCCGCCTGCACACGGAAACGTTCCCTGATCATCTGTTCCACCTCATCCAGGCTGACCCGGTTGCCATATAGTTTCAGAAAACGTTTTTTGCGGCCGGTAATATAATAATATCCGTCCTCATCAAACCGGGCCATATCTCCAGTATACAGCACGCCGCCCCGTTCATCTCCCCTGCCAAGGTCTTCTGCGCACTGTGCGTATCCAGGAGTCACGTTGGGACCTTCATAAACCAGTTCCCCTGTTATATATGGTGTGGTAATCTCTCTTCCGTCCCCGTCCATCAGCCGGAACTTCCCGCCCGGAATGGCAATGCCCATGGAGCCTTTCTTTTCCACCGCCTTTTCCGGCGGCAGATAGCCCATCCTGGCCGTCGCCTCGCACTGGCCGTACATGACCACAAATTTCCGCCCTGTATCAGCCGCATATCTGGCAAACATTTCATGCAGCCTGCCATCCAGCTTCCCGCCTGCCTGGGTCATGGTCCGCAGCGACGGCAGTTCCATGCGGGTCATACGAAGCTTCTCCAGCATCTCGTATGTATAAGGCACGCCGCCAAAAGATGTGGCTTTCTGTTCCAGAAAAAAACGCCAGAAATCTTTATCCACCACGCTCTTATCTGTTAAAAGCACCGTGGCGCCGGCATACAGATGGGTGTTAAGCACTGACAGACCATAAGTATAATTTATGGGCAGCGTGGTCACCGGACGTTCTGTGTGGTCCAGTTCCAGATATTGTACAATGCTCTCAGTATTGGCCCGGATATTTTCATAACTCTGCCGGACGAATCGGGGACTGCCCGTGGAACCGGAAGTCGTTAACAACAGCGCCAGATCCTCATGCAGCTCGTATGTTCTTTCACAGCCGGTCTTCACCAGCATATACCCGTATGATTCATGAACCTCATCCATACGGGTAAAATCCGCTTTCCGCTCCAGGGGCAGCCACAGATACTGTGGACGGTAAATTTCCACCAGACGCAAAACTGCCTCCTGTTCCATACTGCCAGGCAGCATAACCGGCACGATTGCATGATTTAAAAAAGCTGTATAGCCAAGCACCAGACCGGCGCTGTTGCGGCACAGACAAAATACCAGACAACGGCCGCCGGCCGCTTCTGCCAGCTGGTCTCCCGCTTCCCACAGCTGTCTGTAATCCAGATTTCC
Organism: uncultured Eubacterium sp.; assembly: GCA_947642745.1. Classification (GTDB taxonomy): domain Bacteria; phylum Bacillota; class Clostridia; order Lachnospirales; family Lachnospiraceae; genus Eubacterium_J. Next base: position 73,379 of record CANRTU010000011.1, on the reverse strand, counting down.
ATACAATTCATCCACAAGCGCCGTCTGCCCGGCGTATGCTTCCAGATTCCAGATACGGCCCATATTAAAAATCCACTCCGTAATTCGCAGCCAGTATCTCTTTTCCCTTTTCATAGGAATCCAGATCAATAATATCATCCGTATCCATCATCAGGTCAAATACCTCTTCCAGCGCAGCGACCAGGCTCATATGGCCCACAGAATCCCAGGCTTTGATATCCTGGTATTTCAGCCCGGCCAGCTGGCCGGATGATATTTCAAAGGTGTCTGTAAATGCTTTATCATATTTTTGTAAATTCGTCATGTTTCATTTGTCCTTTCTATCTACTGTTTTTTTCCTGTTGTACGCTTCCTGTTGAGGCCGGACACTGCCCGACGCAGCGCTGGTGACGGGATGTATCTGATCATATCTATCCTGGAGCATATCTGAAAATGCCCGCTGTGAGATGTTACCCTGAAAGGGCATGATATACCCAAAGGGCATGATATACCCAAAGGGCATGATATACTTCACAGTTTGTCCCGTGAAGGGTATCATATGGAGAAGTTATCCCGGATTTATGAGGCATACCCAAAAGAGTACACTGCATCATTCCCTTCAGGTACTAAGTGGAGAATACCTGTCACAGGAATCATTTTTCATGCACGCCCCGGGCTTTGCTTCTGTCGTATACCAGTCCTGCCCGGAGACCGCCGTGTATGTCTGAAAATGTACAGGTATCCCGGAGCCTGTTTTTAAATGTATTCCCTGTCTGACAGACTGCCCTGTATTCTATTAAATTCTGATTATATATATCCGTGTATCATCCGGTCTTTTGGAACGGCATACAGCACTGCGTCAATGGCCAGGGGCTTGTGGCATCTGAAAAACCAGATATACCCGTCATACAGACGGTTCACAGCCTCTGGTATCCTGATCAGATCTTCTTTTTTATGATAAGCGCTGATCATCAGAATGGGATGATATTTACGAATCGTCTGTCCGCTGCCTGCCAGCGCATCCTTTTCCGCCCCTTCGATGTCCATTTTAATAACAGACACATGCTCACCCTCACAAATATGATCCACCGTATCCACATCTATAGTGACAGCGCCCTCTGCGTCAAGTACGGATTCCATACCGCTTCCACTGCGGAAGCTAAGCTCTGTTTTCCTGTGATACAAACCCGTCCGCAGCAGCCTGATCCTCTGATATCCGCTTTCTGCCACATACGCCTCCAGTTTTCTGAAATTCATTTCATCCGGTTCACAGGCAATAATCCGCCTGTATTTACTGCCCCGCAGTTTCAGAAAGTCCGCTATACTGTCGCCGTTGAAAGCTCCCGCATCCAGCAGCACGTCATGATCATCATATGTCCAGGGCGGGTCCTCAAAAAAATACTGTGTGGGAACCACATATGGCAGCAGCGGTTCAAAGCGTGCCGTCCGTTTTGCTTCTATATATGCGTCGAAAGAATCCAGGGACAGACGGTCCGCCAGCATATCTCTTACTGCCTGAAAGGAAGGCTGACATGCCGTCAGAAACTCCTCCGTCAGAGGTTCCACAATTTCCGGCTCGTACATATCCGCCGCAGCACAGACTCTGACACAGCCCGGCCATCTGTCCATCACCTGTCTCTCACTCATATAAAAACTGCCCAGAAATCCCCGGACGATTGTGTAACCACCGGTATGGGATAAAACTTCCTGCGGGGATAATACCCCCCCCCCGGCACAATTCCGTTCTTTCATCCACTACAAATCCATCCACTTTTAATCCTGCGCTGTTCAGTTTCTTTGCTGTAAGGCGGGCGACTTCCCCGCTGCCCCAGATATAAACAGGGCGTTTTATCCGCCAGTCAAAAGTCTTTTTATACATAGGAATCTGTCAGCCCCCTTTTCACTGCCGCTTTGATACCTTCCACAGTCAGTCCGTGAATCCGCAGCATATATTCCCTGGTTCCCGCTTTTTCATATGTATCTCCGGTTCCAAGCCGTATCAGCTTTCCATGGCTGCGCTGCCCGCCCAGCACCTCCGCCACTGCACTTCCAAGTCCGCCCCGTACCGCATGTTCCTCCACAGATACAATAAGCGGATAGTCCTTATGACTGATAATTAATTCCGTATCCAGGGGCCGGATCGTATGAATGTTGGCAACGGCTGTATGGATACCTTCTTTTTCCAGCTCCCGGGCCGCCTGAAGCGCCAGATGGACCATGCCGCCTGTGGCATAGATCATCGCATCCATGCCGGTACACAGCACAATTCCCTTTCCCGCTGTAAAATCATAGTCCGTCCGTCCGGCTGACTGGCGGCTGGTTCATTTTCCCGCAAAGCCTCAGATACACCGGTCCTTTGTGCGCAACGCAGAATTCCACACACTTTGCCACCTCCAGACAGTCCGCCGGGGAAAGGATCGTAAGGCCCGGCAGGGACCTTAATGCTCCGATATCTTCCAGCCCGTAATGGGTTGTGCCAAACAGTTCCATGGCAAATCCGCTGCCCAGGCCCACCAGTTTCACATTACAGTCCATATATGCCATAAAATGCCGCACAAATTCACTGGCCCGCAGAGCCGCAAAATTGGAAAACGTGGTCACAAACGGAATTTTGCCGCTGTCCGCAAGCCCTGCGGCAAAGCCTACCGCATTCTGCTCCGCAATGCCCGCATTGACGCACCTGTGCGGATAATCCGCCGCAAACCGTTCCAGTCCGGACGCTGCTGTCAGATCTGCGGTTACCGCCATAATCCGCCCGTCCCGTGCGGCAAGTTCATGGAGCACCGTTCCAAAGGTTCCACGCTGTCCCAGCAGGGAAAGCATCCGGTGATTTTTAGCATAATCCATACCGCACCTCCAGTTCCCGTACTGCTGCGTCGTACTCTTTTCTGGAAAGTACATGATGATGCCACTCATTATTATGTTCCATAAAAGAAACGCCCTTCCCCTTTACTGTTTCAGCCAGGATCACCGCCGGGCGGGCACACCCGCCGTTTACCGCCATCTCCATACAGGCTTCCAGTTCCGCCTGGCTGTGCCCGTCGCAGGTCATTACCTGCCAGCCAAAAGACCGCCAGACTGCTTCCAGATCCATTCCCAGCACATCCTCTGTCTTCCCGTCTGACTGCAGCCCGTTCTGATCCACAACCGCAATCACATTTACCAGGTTATGCCTGGCGATCAGGGCGGCCGCTTCCCATACGCTTCCTTCATTTAACTCCCCGTCACCCAGCAGGACAAAACTGCGCCGGCTGCGGCAGGCATAAGAAAGCCCCGCTCCATAAGACAGCCCCATGCCCAGCGACCCGGATGAAAAGTCAATTCCATTGGTACTGCTTCTGCCCGGCTGCCCCGGGAAATCTCCTCCGTCCTGTTCAAAGGACGCAAACTGCTCATCCGAAAGCATTCCAAGCTGGTGCATGGCGGCATACAGACCGGCCGCCCCGTGCCCTTTGCTTAAAATAACCCGGTCTGCCTCCCGCTTTTTTCGCAGCACTGTAAGGATAATTTCCACCATGGAAAGGGACGGTGCGATATGCGCCCCGGTTTTTCCCGCAGAAAGCGCCGCATCCAGGATATCTTTACGCACGTTTCCCTCTGTCGTCATGTAGTATTTCTTTATTTCCATCGTATTCCCCTGTTCTCTCTATCTTCCGGAAACAGTATTTTTCCTGAAATCTGATCCGTTGTTTTTCCGCCTGACGGCTGCATCCGCTGTCTGCTTTTCCAGTATGAAATCTTTTATCACTTTACGCAGACCGGCCGCAGCCTTTCAGGGCATACTGGAAAAATGCTTTCTGTCAGATGTATCCGGAACGGCATGATATATTACACAATTTGTCCCCTGAAGGGCATGACACGTGAAATTTGCGCCAGGTCAGACTGCCGGATCTTTTCATCACGTTACACGGATCACTTACTGCCTTTTGACATATCCGCTCATTCCGCCATCCACACGGATCACCTGGCCGGTAATATAGGACGAAGCGTCAGACAGCAGAAACGCCGCTGTCTTTGCGATATCTTCCGGCACCGCTGTCTTTTTCAGAAAAGAGGACTCTTTCTGCGTCCTGCGGATATCCTCCGGCAGTGTATCCGCCATATCTGTTTCCGTAATTCCGGGACAGATCACATTGGCCCGTATGCCTCCGGCTGCCAGCTCCCCGGAAACGCAGAGCGTCATTGTAAGCAGCGCCGCCTTGGACGCCCCGTAAGCAGCCTTTCCGGAATTGCCGTCCAGCGCCGCCGTTGAGGCTATATTTACAATGCTTCCCTTCTGATTGCGGACCATCAGTTTTGAAATATACTGCGTAAACAGAAACGGCCCGAAAAAATTTACTTCCATCTGTCTGCGCGCTTCATCCATACCGGTCATCTGGAAAAGCGCATTGGACGTAATTCCTGCGTTATTTACCAGCCCGTCCACCGCAAGGCCCATGCCTCTGATCTTTTTTACGGCGTTCTTTAGCTGGTCCGCATCCGTAAGCTCAAAATAAAGCGGAATGATCCGTACCTTATGACTGTCCGCCATCTGCCCGCAATATTCCCTGTGGGCCGGCGTTTCTGTTCTGGCGCAGGCCACCACATCCGCTCCGAAAGAAGCAAATGTTTCCACCATCTTTTTTCCAATTCCCCTGGCAGTACCAGTTACGATAATTGTTTTTTCCCGCAAAATCTTTTTTTCCATTACCGGATACCTCCATCTACCCTGAGCACCTGTCCGCTGATATGGGACGACAGATCCGATATCAGAAAAAGGTACAGACCGGCAGCTTCCTTTGCTGTCCCGGGCCTTGGAATGTCCATAGTCCTTATTTTCTCTCTGATGATTTCATCCGGCAGCTTTTCCGTCATGGGCGAACAGATTACGCCGGGCGCAGCGGCATTTACCCGTATCCCGCCGCTTCCCAGTTCCAGCGCCATTGTCCTTACCGCACCACAGAGCGCCGCCTTTGAAGCTGCGTAGGATAACTGCCCGCTATTTCCATCCAGCGCTGATACACTGGACGTAAACACAATGCTTCCCGCCGTCTTTGTCCTTTGCATCATCCTGACAATATACTGGGAAAACAGCATCTGGGAAAAGAAATTTACCTGAAAAGTTTCCAGCATGTCCTCATAATCCGCCATGCAAAAATATGCGTCCCTGTTTATCCCCGCAATATTTACCAGACCATGGATCTCTTTCTTCCCTGACCGGATTTCCCGGACGGCTTCTTTTATCTGTTTATGATCTGCGAAATCAAAATAAACCGGATGGATCTTTACATCATACTGGTCTGCCAGTGACCTGCAGTATGTCTCATATTCATCCTCCCGCCGCAGGGCGCAGGCAAATATATCCGCACCGTTTTCCGCAAACACCCGGACGGTCTCTTTTCCGATTCCCTGCAGGCAGCCGGTTATAATTACATTTTTTCCTCTCAGCATATGTTTATCCTCCGCTTATGCTCCAAATACCCGTGCGTCATCCTTATGCTTTACCGGACGGGCGGGATTTCCCAGCGCAATCACATTATCCGGAATATCCCTCACCACAACGGACCCCATTCCGATGATTGTATTCTTTCCAATGGTAATCCCTTCCCGGACGGTAATCCCTACTGCCAGATAAGTATTTTCTCCAATGCTGACGCCGCCGGATATGGCGGTATTTGTGGAAATCACACAGTTATCCCCGATGCTGCAGTTATGCCCCACCGCAGCCGCAGGCTGCAGAAAGCAGTTGCTTCCCACCACGCAGTCGCAGGAGAGAAATACGCCCCTTTGTACCACTGTGCCCGGCCCCGTCTTTGTATTCAGCCCGACATGGGCCGACGGATGAATCAGCGTCTCTAATCCATATCCCGCCTCAAGAACCCTGGCAGTCAGTTTCTGTCTGACTGCCGGTTCTCCGATGGCGATTACTACCCCGGTATCCTGCGGACCATACATCTGAAACGCTTCCCCAGGACTGTACACCGGATAACCCATATAATCATTTCCGGACGGATGATCGTCCAGAAACAGAATCTTCTGGTACCCGCACTGTCCCCTATGTTCCAGACGCAACGCCAGATCCAGTACTTCATGTCCCAGCCCGCCTTCACCGTATATCATCAGATTCATATTCATTCCCCTCTCTGATACTTTTAAACAACATTTTGCCAGAAAATGTTACTTATAGAACTTATATAATATTACCAAAGAAACTGGTTGGTTTATGAGAATAAAAGTAAATTTGCACAAAAATCAGTTGAAGGTTGCAATGTGTAAATGGATCATGTATAATTTTCAGGTAAAATATTATCTGAAAGTACTTATTTTGAGGCTGAAATCTGAAAACAGGCAACATTTTCTGGCAAAGTGTTACTTTGTGCACACTCTTAACGATATAATAAAAAACCCTGTATTTATCCAATGTCATTCACTTAATCGTTCCCTGCCCGGAATCCGGATGTACAATACTCCTGGTTATCTGTTTTTTGCGGCACGGATGACCGGGCCGGCCGCTTAAGTTAATGACATTGTGTATTTATCGGACTTCTTACGACACTTACGCTGTCTGTGAATGCTGAAAAGGGAAAATATCACTCTTTTTATTGACCTGATCCCCAGACGGACATACCGGATATTTCACTTATAAGGATGATTTCATTATTGATGATAATGGCGTCCATGTCCGTAAAATGGACTTACGTATGTACAAATATGAAGCTGCCAGGCACCGCACCAGATACCCGGCGCCCGAAACAAAAAGAGGATAAACAATGGTGCAAAACCATTACTTATCCTCTAATCTGTTTCACAGCTTACAGCAATCAGATCCAACCGGACATAAACTGCTCCCTCCGCCCTGTTATACGCAATATTTCCTCTGGGGACATCCCGTATGCGCTCTCCAGCCCCTGCACATAATCCCGCCTGCTTTTTTGTTTTTACACGCTGTTCGTCTGTGAAATAAGTTCTTTTTCTGTTGATCCCAGTGTGGGAAAAATTCCAGACTTTGTGACTGCCATTTGCTGATATCCTGCGATAATAGTAAATAATACACCAGAGCGTGTTTGAAAAATGCTTTCTGTGAGATGTAACCAAAGGGCATAATATGGCAAACGCAGGGAATGTACTGCTGCTTCTAACAAATTCCCGGCATCCGCATTTATATATCTCAGGAAAAATTCAGAAGTTACCAGATCATCTTCCAGTACGATTACTTTTCCGTGTTTATTGACCACCCCGGTAACACCGTCAATAATATTGGCTGCCAGACCGGTATTTGTTTTCCGTTCCGTAATTCTGACTGATTGAAATCCTGTAACCGTATGCAGATATTTCCCGAATCTGTCTACTCCTTCCACATCGTCAGAATCTTTTGTGGCTCCGGCAGCATCTTCCCATCCGCCGCAGGGCAATCCTGCCAGCCGGATTCTTTACCTTACAAACGTATTTTCCTGTAAAGAAAAAGACCGCAAAAATCCGCAGTCCGGATTTTTACGATCTTTCTGTTTTTCTCCTTCCAGTGTCACACGTTAGAAAGCATGTTCCGTAGTGCCTGTTTGTGTTTCGCAACATGGCGCAGGAAAACAATTACGAAATATTCATCCGCTCCACAATATCCTCCCAGGCTTCCGTATCAATCTCCTCATCCCTGTAAAGTTTCCGCTGATCCGCCTCTGTAATCTTCCGGATAACCCGGCATGGATTTCCTGCCGCCACGGACCAGTCCGGAATATCTTTCGTCACCACGCTGCCGGCGCCAAGAACCACATTGTTCCCGATATGGACCCCGGGACAGATCACCGTATTGCCGCCGATCCATACATTATCGCCGATTGTCACTTCCTTTCCATACTCATAGCCCGAATTGCGGCTTACCGGATGCAGGGGATGACCGGCTGTATAGATGGATACACCGGGCGCCATCTGACAATTGTCCCCGATCCTTACTTTTGCCACATCCAGAATCGTACAGTTATAATTGGCAAAAAAATTATTTCCCACTTCAATATGCGAACCGTAATCACAATAAAACGGAGGATTGACAAACGCCTTCTCCGATTTCCCAAACAGCTCCTTTACCACTGCGGCAATTCCTTCAAAATCAGACCGGTCCATAAAGTTTAACCGCTGCAGCTTCTTCCTGCATTCCCGCTGTTCTTCAAAAATACTGTCGTCTGAAATATACGCCATTCCGGCATCCCTGCGTTCCTGATTCGTCATAGATTCTGCTCCTTTTTCATGTTGTGTATATGCCTGCTGACAGCCGCCACCGCCTGATAAATAACACAGCCTGCCAGGGCCGCTGAACTCCTCTCCTCCGGCCGGATATACAGCCTGCGGATTTTTTTATCATAGTTTATGAAAGACCGGACGCATGTTATCATACGTACAAAACGTATCAAATCCCATTTCCCTGAGCATCCGCTTTGTCTCTTCCAGCCCTTCCCCGGTCTGTCCCTGTGCGTGGCTGTCGCTGCCAATGGTTAAAATTCTGCCGCCCAGCCCGTGATACAGCTCCAGAATCTGTTTTGACGGCGTGGTATCCGAAAGCCCGTACCTGCGGGAAGAAGTGTTGACCTCAATTCCTTTTCCATCCAGAATGACATTTTTTAATATCTTTTCCACAACAGGCTTTATCTTTTCAAACGGATATGTACCCAGCCGGTCATACCGTGCAATCAGATCCATATGGCCCAGTACGCTGTAATGATGATAATGCTCTGTCAGATCCAGCAGTTCCTGATAATAGCGCTGCTGATACTCCTGCCGCGTCTTTCCCCGCTGGAAATCCCGGGACCAGAATTCCAGATCGTCCACCTGATGCACCGATAAAATAATAAAATCAAAGGGATATCTTTGATACAGCGCCTCAAACTGCGGAATCGTGTGCATCTGCATCCCAAACTCCATTCCCATGCGGATCGTGATCCGGTCCCCATAGAGCGCCCGCATCTTTAAAATCCGCTTTTCATATTCCGGATAATTAACATTTGACATCGGCTCCCCATGCAGATAAATGATCTCTTTTCCGCAGTCCTGATCCTGTTTGACTCCATAATCCACATGATCCGTAAAACAGATCTCATCCAGTCCCAGCCGGATCGCTTCGTTTACCACCTCTTCCATCGGATATTCTGAATCATTGCTAAATTCTGAATGTATATGATAATCTGCCAGCATAATACCTGATACTGTCCGCAGACATTCCGTCGTCCGCAAACCGTACTGCCACCTCCTTTTCCGTTATCATCATATAACAAATTCTTTGCGTTTTCTACCAGAATATTTTATAATCATATAACAATATTCTATAACGAATGGAGAAAGCCATGAATCACAACCGCAACTGCTCCGGCTGTCCGGAACAGGTTTCCTACAACTGCAAAGAACATCCCGCATATAAAAGATCTGCTGTCCCATTATCCGGATTTTTCCGCCGTCAGCCACTGGCACGAAGACCTGGAATTCATCCTGGTATTATCCGGCCATATGTCCTATAATGTAAACGGCTGTTCCACATACCTCGAAACAGGAAACGGCATTCTTGTTAACAGCAGACAGCTCCATCACGGATATTCCACAGACCACACCGAATGTGAATTTATCTGTATCCTGCTCCATCCCCTGCTGCTGTGCGCCAGCGAATACTATGGAAAGCAATATGTGGAGCCGCTTATTTCCAGCGCCGCACAGCCCTTTATTCCGCTGTATGGAAATATTGCCTGGCAAAACGGGATACTTCAGATTCTGAAACGTATCTGCGGCTGCCTGGCGCATGAAGACAGCATTCTGGAAATCCAGCCGCTGGTCCACGCCCTGTGGATCCCTCTGTATAAAAATTTCCCAAAACGGTCCGGCCGGCCCAAAGGGCAGCAGCTGACAGCTGTGCGGCAGATGATTTCTTTTATCCAGAACCATTACAAAGAATCCCTCTCCCTGGCCATGATCGCAGATTCCGGACATGTCCGCAAAAGCAGCTGCCGCACCCTGTTCCACAAGTACCTTTCCAGGACTCCGGTTGCGTATCTTACCGGCTACCGGCTGGACAGATCCCTGCCACTGCTGCTTCACACAGGTCTTAATATCACGGAAATCAGCAGCGAAACCGGATTTAACAGCGCCAGTTATTTCTCTGAAACATTTAAAAAAAATTTTCACTGCACACCCCTGGAATACCGGAACAAACACCATCAGAGCGTATCTTAAAAAGTTCCCGTACCAGAGCATGTTTTAAAAATGCTTTTCGTAAGATGCACGAAAGGGCATGATATGCTTCACCGTTTGTACCCTGAAGAGAATGATTATGAATGGAGAATTCATCCCAAATTTATAAGGCATACCAGACGGCACGCCGCATCGCACCCTTTGGATATAACATGCTATACCTCATATCATAAATTCGGGATAACGTCTCCGTATCATGTTCCTCAGATACAAAGCGGGGAATGCTGATGGCGGAAATATTTTTTCAGACACGCTCCGGAACAGACCCCCTGCCCGTCTGATACAGGCATGGCCCGCAGACAGGATTTTTGTCCCAAGCCACAGCACGGATGGCATACCATACATGCCGCACAGACCGGGCGCCACAAAAAAATATACAGGTGATACCATGAAAGAATATATTTTAATCGCAGAAGATGACAACGATATCAGCCAGATGCTTTCCGACCTGCTCACATATGGGGGCTACCGCATCCGGCAGGCCTTTTCCGGCACAGAAGCGCTCCTATATGTGAAAGAAGAATCTCCGGCTGCCATGATCCTGGATCTGATGCTGCCGGGCCTGTCCGGCGAACAGGTACTGTCCGCCATAAAAACCGAAAGCCCGCAGACCGCCGTCATCGTGGCTTCCGCAAAAGAGGATGTAGGCACCAGAATCTCCCTGCTGCGCCAGGGAGCCGATGATTATCTGACCAAACCATTTGATACCGGCGAACTGCTGGCCCGCCTGGAAGCCGTGTTGCGGCGCAGCAGACAGACGCCTTTAGAAGCTTTCCCTGACAGACCCGCCAGCCCCGTACTGCGGTATAAAGACCTTGCCATGTACCCGGAAGACTTTTCGGCATTTGTCGGTGATCAGGAACTCTCCCTTACCAGACGGGAATACCTGATACTGGAACTGCTGATGGGAAATCCCAGAAAAGTATTTACAAAAAGCAATATCTACGAATCGGTATGGAACGAGGAATTTCTGGGAGAAGACAATGCGGTAAACGTGCATATCAGTAATATCCGCCAGAAACTGTCCAGATTAAATCCCGGTGAAAGCTATATCCAGACCGTCTGGGGCATAGGCTTTAAAATGAAATAATCCGTTTCGTGTATCTGCCGCATGCCAGCTGATTCATTTAAAACTTTATACTTTATTTATACTTTCCCTAAAATTTCTAAAAATCAGTCAGCTATACTAGAGCATGTTTGAAAAATGCTTTCTGGCATATGTGCTTCACAGTTTGTACCCTAAAGGGCATGATATGGAGGATATTACCCGAATTTAGGAGGTGTACCCAAAGGGCATGATATAGCGGGCTACATTGACTAAATTTGGGTAATATCCTCCGCAAAGTGGGGAGTGCAGATGCCGGGAATGATCTGTACTCCCCGGTTTGTACCCTAAAGGGCATGATACGGATAATTCTTCCCGGATTTGGAATAAATTCTACACAAACCGGAAGGCGCACCTCATGGAAAGCATTTTTCAGACACACTCCGGAGCGTGTCTGAAAAATACTTTGTGTCAGATATCATCCGCAATTTGTACCATCGCCCGGAAAGTATCATCCGGACTCTTTACTGACCAGGCGCTGCTGCCCGGGAACAGTATGATTATGTGTTTTGTATCCGGCCAGGATATCCCGCAAAGCCTGGAATACACACACGGAACTTACTTTTCAGACACGCTTTGAAAACTTTACAGATGAAACAGAAAGGATAGTATATATGGACTATGTATTACAGACAGACGCCCTGACAAAAATATACGGGAAAGCCAGGGTCGTGGACCAGGTAAACATGCACGTGCCAAAAGGGAGCATTTATGGCTTTATTGGCAAAAATGGCGCTGGAAAGACCACCTTCATGCGTATGGCGGCAGGACTGGCTGCGCCGTCGTCAGGTTCCATGATGCTGTTTGGTTCCACAAACCTGGAACGGGAACGGATACGGATCGGCACTTTAATCGAAACTCCGGGTATCTATCCCGGTATGCCTGCCAGGGACAATCTGGAATTTCTGCGCCGTACCTTTGGTATCCCGGAAAAAAGCCGGGTGGATGAACTGCTCACACTGACCGGACTTTCTGATACCGGTAAGAAAAAGGTCCGGAACTTTTCCCTGGGCATGAAACAGCGGCTTGGCATAGCAATCGCTCTGCTTAGAAATCCGGATTTTCTAATTCTGGATGAGCCGGTCAACGGGCTGGACCCGTCGGGCATTCTGGAAATCCGCCAGCTGCTGGTGCGGCTGAACCGGGAAAAACAGGTTACCATCCTTATTTCCAGCCATATTCTGGGAGAACTGTCCAAAATAGCAACCCATTACGGGATTATCCGAAACGGCAGGCTGATCAGGGAATTTGATACTGGTGAACTGAAACTAAACTGCCGCAGATGCCTTAAGATCATAACCCCGGATGCTCCAGGCGCTGCCAAAGTGCTGGAAGAAACGCTGAACATTCACAGTTATGATGTACCAGAAACCGGTCTTTTACGCATATTCGAACGGCTGGAAGAAACCGTGGAAATTAACCGTACGTTAGTTGAAAACGGCATTCCGCTAAAAGAAAGCCGTCTGACCGGACAGGATCTGGAAAGCTATTTTATGGAACTGACCGGTAACTGATCCGGCAGTGGTCCCACACTTTCCGTCGCCCGGATCGCTGGCTGCGCACCGGGTACTGGTCCCGTGCTGTAAAGCCGGACTTCCTGGCTGCTTCAGGGCTCAGCAAGGCATAAAACAGAGAAATAAACATCAGAGCGTATTTAAAAAAATCATTCCCGCCAGCTACACACCCCGCTTTATACCCCAAAAGGGCATGATACGGACAGTTTATCCTGGATTTAGTCAGCATAGCACTCTCTGGCATGACTTCCAAATCCGGGTAACTTCTCCATATCATACTCTCAAGGTACAGACTGTGAAGTATATCATGCCCTTCAGGGTACATTTCACGGAAAGTATTTTTGAACACGCTCTGGAAAACGAAAAGGAGATATAATCTTATGTTCCGGTTATTAGACGCAGAATTTTACAAGCTTAGAAAAAGCAAAAGTTTTTATATCAGTATACTGACCATAACAGGGTTTATACTTTTAATGTACAGTATACTGTTTGCCATACAGAATGTAAACGTAACCCATTCACAACCAGATTCCCCCGGTATAACGGTATCCGCTGGCAAAACGCCTGCCGGAACAGAATCCGTATCCCCGGAAAAAATTACGATTATGGAAATACTCGGGCAGGTTTTTTCCGGCAACCTGGTATCCAGCGTCCTGGCCATTTACGTCAGTGTCTTCATCATTTATGAATACAGCAGTGGAATGATAAGAAACATAGCTGGAAAAGGACATCCCAGACCGCTTATCTTCCTTTCCAGACTGACCGCGGCTGTGGTATCCTCTCTGGTTATTACCTGTGCGGGCATTGTGGCGGCAATTGCCTTCGGAATTCTCTTTATTGGAACAGATGCCCTCAATGGAATTTTCTGGCCGGATCTGTGGACTTTTACCGGACTCCAGCTCCTGCTGACCGCAGCGCTGGGCGCCATCTATGCACTGGTCAGTGAAATCTGCCGCAATATAGCCGCAGGCATTGCGTTCAGTATAGGGACAGCCATAATTCCGACTTTAATTCTGACTGGCGCCGACTTACTGTGCAAAGATTCCGGCTTTACCCCTTCCCTGTTCTGGCCGGTATCCCGCAGCTACACCTGTCCCCTCACCGGATTTACAACCGGTTATATGATAAATACGGCGCTGGTGGCTGGATTCTGGCTGATCCTGACGGCAGTGGCAGGATGCTGGCATTTTTCCCACAAAGACATCTGATCCCGCATCCGTAACATATGAAAACATTTTCCCAGACTGCGCTCCACAAAGCCGTATACAACGGATACTGCCGGAATCAGCCAGGGAAAGACGTCCGGAAGACACGTTTATCTCCGGCTTATGATATGAAAGTAACAGATAACCAGACATGATCCGGGATTGTTTTTTCAGACACATTCCGGCCTGCCATAACGGCATACCAGACACAGGAGGCACATCATATGAATCCGCCATACACCTGCTTTATATTTCTTCTGATACTTTTACTTGTATGCACCGTCCTGTTATCCGTCTGCCTGGTATGCCGCCGCAGACAGCTTCGCCATATATTAAAAGAACTCTGGCTGGCGGAACGGCAGGATACCGGCATTCTGCTTACCTGCGCATATCCCGCCGGACAGACAAAAGAGCTGGTTCTTGTACTGAACCGTATTCTGGAAAAACACCGGCAGAGTCTGGAGCGGCTGCAGCGGGAAAACCGTGGCTACCGTGAAAGCATTATCAGCATTTCCCATGACATCCGCACACCTATGACATCCGCAAAGGGTTATCTGCAGATGACCTGCCATGGGCAGCTGTCAGACGAAAAAAAAGCGGAATATGCCGCCATTGTACTGCGCCGTCTGGACGACCTGTCCGGAATGCTGGACCAGCTGTTTTTGTATACCAGGCTCAAAGCAGGCGAAGCCTTGCTGTATCCGGAGGAAATAAACGCTTCCAGTCTTTTTGCCGACACCATCGCTCTTTTTTATGACGACTTTGTAATAAAAGGGTTCGAACCGGAAGTACTGCTTCCCTCAAAACCATGCCGGATTCTGGCGGACCGCCCGGCGTTCACCCGGATTGTGGAAAATCTGCTGCGCAACGCACTGCAGCATGGCACCGGAGAGTGTCAGTTATCCCTGCGGGAGGCCGCAGGAGAGGCGGTGATCTGTATCTCCAACCGGACCGTAAGCATCCAGAAAGAAGATATTCCCCATATTTTTGACCGTTTTTACACAACCGACACATCCAGAAACCGTAAAACAACCGGCCTTGGACTGGCTATTGTGAGCGGACTGGCCGCACAGATGGGCGGCGACGCCAGCGCAGCCCTTAATAACGGCATATTTTCCATTGAAGTCCGGTTCCCACTTTGTGGTTCTTCCGCCACTATTCATGGCAGAAAGAACCCCGCTTTGAAATAGTTTCGAATGGTCCGGGCATGGACCATGACCGCTTTTTATTCCTGCTCTGGCAGCAGGATATCCGGCGCCATGCCCCATCCTTATTTCAGCTTCTTGCGGTTAAATGCCCACAGTCCTCCGGCAGTTATCACCAGCGTGATTATTACAGACGACAGCATCATCCGCAGCGGGTGAATTTCCAGCTGCCACATTAAAATCCCCTGACCTGTAGGCAGGACGTCCATCAGCAGTTCATAAATGCTGCGCCGCAGACCGCTGACATAGTACGGATTGGGCACCGGATTTCCGGTTGCGATCCCGTTCATGGTCATTTCCACACTGTTTGTCATCTCCGGCTGGTTCAGGGAACCATACAGAGTGGCCGCATACAACAAAAGTCCCAGAAACAGGAAAATGGAAAGCACCACCCCGGCTGTGCGGCTTGCAAAAAGCATTCCGACGCAGGTAAACATAGCGCAAAAAGCAGCTGTCTGTAATACCGCCGCCAGCAGATACATAGAAAGTCCCGCAGCCCCCATTTTCCATACTCCCAGCTGCGGAACCGCCACCAGCGCCGCTGCCAGCCAGACAGCCATAAGAAGCAGGGACGCACAAAAGACACATATGAAGCCTGACAGGTAAATATCCCGCCTTCTGTGCCCTGTCACAATTTTATTGCGCAGCGTACCGCCGCTGTATTCCGTCCCAATAAACATGCCTGTTGTCATTGCGCAGAATATCCCGATGGATACTGTAAAATGAAAATAATACTCATCCAGACTGCCGGCAGACCCGGACAGGGACGCATGCCGGCAGCCATTACGCATATACAGCAGGGAATACAGACACATAATCCCCATACAGATCCAGAATATTTTATCTTTCCACAGACGGAAAAAGCCCGCCGTTAATAATTTACACATAGCTGACACCTCCTATCAGATTCATATAATAGCTTTCCAGACTCTCCTCCCGCTCGTTTATGGAAATCACTTCACAATGCCGCTTTGCCAGCGCTTCTGTAAGTTTCGATACCATAACTGTCCCGTACAGCTCCGCCGTCGTGGCCGAAAGAATCTGATAATCCATCCGCCAGCCGTCCAGAACCAGCGCCAGCGCTTTCGTATCGCTTACTTCGATGCGGGTACATTTGCGGCAGGCTGCTTCCAGCTCTCCGGCGCTTATTTCCTTCACCATGCGGCCATGATCTATAAACCCGTAATGGGTAGCGATCCTGGACAATTCATCCAGCATATGGCTGGAAATAAGCACCGTAATCTGCCGCTGTCTGTTCAGCTTTAAAATCAGTTCCCGGATCTCTATCATGCCCTGGGGATCCAGACCGTTTGCCGGCTCATCCAGAACCAGAAAATCCGGATCTCCGGCCAGCGCAACCGCTATGCCCAGCCGCTGGCGCATTCCCAGTGAAAAATGTTTCGCCTTCTTTTTACCGGTATCCGAAAGCCCGGTCAGTTCCAGAAGCTCTGTAATTCCATCATCAGACGGCAGCCCCAGTATCCGGTACTGCTGCCTCAGGTTATCCCTGGCGCTCATATCCCCGTAAACAGCCGGTGTCTCCACCACGGCCCCCATGCGTCTGCGGGATTTTGCGATATCCCTGTCCGTATCTTTTCTGCCATAGAGCACGTATCCGCCAGAAGACGGCTTCTGCAGCCCGCAGATCACCCGGATCAGCGTGGTCTTTCCGGCCCCGTTTTTCCCCACAAAACCATATATGGCGCCTTTTGGAATGTGCATATTCAGGCCATCCAACGCCTTCGAATTCTTATAATATCTGCCCAGTGACTCTGTTGTTAAAACTTCCTCCATAAATATCAGCCTCCTTAATACGGCTGCCGTACAAAAACATTCATACTGTCTGTACCAATGGTTCTTCATACGGCGGCTCCTTTTTTTCAATGCTGGCATTGTAACAGATAACCGTAAAGAAACCGGTAAAGAAAAGCGTAAAGATTTCGTAAATATTCTGATATTACAACAAATGCTTCATCATAATCACCTGACACATTTCATACGTAAGGTTAACTTAAACAGTTTCCACTTTTATTTCTCCCTGTCTGCTGTTATAATGATACACAAATACGAATAAGAAAGGATAACATCCAATGGAACTGGAAATGAAAAATATCCGGAAAAGTTTCGGAGACAAAAAAGTTCTAAAAGGTATTTCACTCCACGCCGTCAGCGGCAGGGCCTTCGGGCTGCTGGGCAGAAACGGCGCCGGAAAGACCACATCCATCCGGATACTGATGGATGTGTTTCCACCAGACAGCGGAGACATCCTGTTTTGTGGAAAACCGTTAAGTCATGACAACGTACAGTTTGGCTACCTGCCTGAAGAAAGAGGGCTGTATCCCAGGAAGAAAATTCTGGATCAGCTCGTATATTTTGCCATGTTAAAAGGTATGGATCACCGCAGCGCTGTAAAAGCCTCAGACTACTGGCTGAAACGGCTGGGTATGGAGGATCACAGAAACAAGCGTCTGGATACGCTTTCCAAAGGTAATCAGCAGAAAATACAGCTGATCACCGCACTGGCCCATAACCCGCAGGTTATTATACTGGACGAACCGTTTTCCGGTCTGGACCCGGTGAACGCCATGCTGTTAAAAGACGTGGTAAAAGAAGAAATCGCAAGGGGAAAAATCGTGCTGTTTTCCAGCCACCAGATGAGCTATATCGAAGAATTCTGCGACAGCATAGCTATTTTAAACAACGGAGAAGTGGCGCTTGCCGGAGAGCTGCATGAAATCAAACGCAACTACCCACGCAACCGTCTGGTGGTGCGTTCCAGCCAGAACGACCAGATCGCAAAATCCCTGCCGCTGAACTGTGCCCGGACAGAAGACGGCGCCCTGATGATTACCCTTAATTCTCCGCAGGATAAACAGGCAGTTATGAAAAAACTGACGGAAATCTGCGACATTGATGAAATCCGGGTATTTGAGCCTTCGCTGAATGATATCTTTGTGGAATATGCCGGAGACCAGACCTGACGCAGCCATACATTCAGCTTTTAAAACCGCTGAAAATCTGTACGAGATCCGGGAATTACAAAATACAACACACAAAATGTGGTTATATGAAAGAGAGGCGTCACAATGACAGATTATGAGACAACAGAACCTTCCACCCGCAGCAGTTCCCGCACGAAACAGTTCGGGACGATCCTGGGTTTTGAATTAAAAGGTTACTTTTCCAATAAAATATTTGTGGGCATTACCGTATTTCTGATGCTGGCAATTGTAATCGTTACGTTTTTCCCCCGCATCCAGGGCTCCTTTTCATCAGGAAGCCAGAACAGCGGCTCATCCGCCGGGTCTGACAGCGCTCCCGGAGGAGCGGACGCACCGGTTATGCTTGTATCATGCGATCTGCCGGAAAATGAAGAGCTGGTGACACACAATTTTACCATGGCTTTTACAGACTACCGGGTACAGATTATGGACAATGATACCGCTGCCATAAAAAAGCAGATTACGGAAGGTCAGGCGGAATGCGCTTTTGTCCTCACTGGTCTGACTTCCTATACGTACTACGTCAACGACCTGTCCATGTACGACCAGAACACTGCCATCGCAAATGAACTGCTGCAGAATATGAACAGTTTAAACGCCATGGTGCAGGGCGGTCTGACCACGCAGCAGGCAACGGACATACTGACCGCACAGATTGAACATGAGACGGTCAACCTTGGCAAAGATCAGATCCACAATTTCTTTTATACTTATATTATGATTTTCGCCCTTTATATTGTAATTATTATGTATGGACAGATGATTGCCACCAGTGTGGCAACGGAAAAAAGCTCCAGGGCCATGGAGCTGCTTATTACCAGCGCAAAACCTGTAAGTATGATGTTTGGCAAAGTCATCGCTGCCTGCCTGGCAGGACTGATCCAGCTGATCGCCGTATTCGGCACCGGACTGGTCTGCTTTCAGCTGAACCGTTCGTACTGGAAAGACAACCAGCTGATCTCTTCGGTTTTTGATATGCCGGTATGGCTCCTTGGCTACATGCTGCTGTTTTTCATCCTGGGCTTTTTCATTTACGCTTTTTTGTATGGCGCCATTGGCTCCACGGCTTCCAAAGTGGAAGATATTAATACGTCCGTTATGCCGGTAACCCTGCTGTTTATCGTAGCGTTTTTTGTTACCATGTTCTCCCTTGGAAACGGAACTGTGGACAGCCTTTTGATGAAAATCTGCTCCTTCATTCCGTTTACGTCCCCGATGGCCATGTTTACACGGCTGGCCATGAGTACGGTGGAAACATATGAAATCATCCTTTCCGTTGTACTTTTGCTTGTATCCGTTACCGGCGTGGGCGTGTTCTCCGCAAAAATCTACCGTGTGGGCGTGCTGCTCTATGGCACCAAACCAAAGCCGGGCGCGATTTTACGGGCCATCCGGAATGCCTGAAGTTTTGGCCGGTTACCCCGTAAGGAATTATTTTACAGATCATGGGGACTTTATTTCCTGTAAGACACAGTTATCTTAAATGAAAACTATACGGCTATAAAAAATATTTCATAAACTGATATCAGGCAAAAAACAGACACTGGGGATACTGGCGCAATCCAGCCGCATCCCCGGTGTTTTATTAATTATACATAATCACCTGTAGCTTAAAAGCTGCCCCTTTCTTCTCATTTCCCTGAACATATCATTCCCCTTTCCTTCCAGTATCCGGCGGATAATCCTTTTCAATTTCCAGCCTGACTGTTTCCAGCACCCGGTCATCCTGATCCGCCGCAATAAAATCCACTGTGCCGTCCCTGCGTACCGGCCCGAACCGGCGGACACCCGGCACATACTGTGTATCTGTATGATCCGGGCTCTCATTGGCGTACCGTGGAGAAGGTTTTAGCGCAAAACGGCCGTTTTTGCCGATAATCCCCCACTGGCCGCCTGATGCGTAGTACATGGCCACCGTTCCCATCTCTTCTGTATACGGCACCATATCCGCACTGGTGAGCACAGAGGCATATCCATTGGAAAAATCACTGGCAGCGGCATATATACACGGGATGACCAGTTTTCCTTTGCGGTTCATATACCCGGAAAGCCCGGTTGTCATATCCCGGACTGCCATGAGCCCTTCCTCAAAATAATTCCCGGTTTCTCCGGCCCGCAGTCCTGTACATACCTTTGTCTCCTGAAACTGTCGGTTATAAAAACGGATTTCATACGTAAGCTCATTGACAACCATATAGCCGTCCGGCACTTTTGTGACAATGCCATATGTGCCGCCCTGTTCATAACTAAGTACCGGATGATATAAATCTGTATTTCTGGAAACATGTACCATGCCGTCGTATTCAAATATGAGATACTCTCCGGCAGAATATAACAGATTGTCAAAACGCCGCACCTCAATGGAGCTGGTTTTATCCAGTGTTTCAAAATACCAGGTCTGTGTACTATAATCTGAAAAATCAGTGTATATATTGCCGTGCCTGTCCCTGACTTTTTTGCCGCCTGAGACGACGTGCGCCCACACATAACGGCCGGTATCCAGATCCCGTACCGGACTGTACTGTCTGCCATTTTTCACAAAACCGGCGGACAGTGACTGTTCTGTCTCCTCCTGCCCTTTGGAATCGTCTGACTTATGTTTCCCCTGGTCCGTTTTTTTCCCGTCCCGGTCTGTTTTACCGGACGCAGCCACGGTGCGGTCCGTTTCCGGCTTCTGACTGCCGGAAGTCTTCATGGCAGAATCTGTATCATCTTTTGTTTTGTCCCCATCTGCGGTATCTGTATCCGTTTTCGTTTGATCCTGATACCCGGACACT
The DNA here is from genome assembly GCA_947642745.1 of uncultured Eubacterium sp. Classification (GTDB taxonomy): domain Bacteria; phylum Bacillota; class Clostridia; order Lachnospirales; family Lachnospiraceae; genus Eubacterium_J. The sequence goes on along the minus strand of CANRTU010000011.1, from coordinate 52,389 downwards.
GTATCTGACCTCTCTGTGGCCGCATCCCCGGACTTCCGGCTGACTTTCGTATCCGATATCATGGCACATCCACCTGCGGAAAATACCAGCAGGACTGATAAAAACATGGCTGCCTTTCCTCTTTTCTTATATCCCACAATCGACACCAGCCTTTCTTTTAACTGCTTTTTTTCTTCACATAATGTGGCGGTGAGTTTCCGGCTGCGAAAAGGCGCCGCCCCGGCCATGGCCAGCAGCGTCTCCCCATAATGACGGCGGGCCTTATCGTCCATCCCCCGTATCACCGTCTCGTCGCAGGACAGTTCGCAGCAGCGGTCCATTTCCCGCCGGATGAAAAACATCACCGGATTAAACCAGTGCAGGCTGGTGACCAGCGCCACAAACCATTTATACAACACATCCAGACGCCTGGCATGAACCAGTTCATGAGCCAGCACATCCGCCGCCATACACCTTTCACTGCCCGGTCCCCACCAGATGGCACCGCCGTTCAGTGCTTCCCCGTTTTCCGTTCCCAGAGCGGCAGATCCGGGAACGCCCGTTAAACCAGCATCCTCCTTCATCTGACTGTCAGCTGCAGCCGCGGCAGGCAGCACGATCACCGGATGAAGGATTCCCATCAGCTGGGGCGTATGCACCCTGGCGGATACCGCCACACGGACTCTGCCCGCAGGCTCCAGTTCCCGCAGCATCTTTTTATAAACCGTATCCGCTTCAGACAGCGACCGGCGCACCAGGCGGGAATAACGCAGGCCGCCGGACACATACCATCCCAGACTTGCCAGCGCACCGCTTCCCCACACAATAAGCCACAGCCTGTGATCCCGCCCTCCGGCTGAACCATCTATCCCATCAGGACCCTGCTGCCTTCCGGCCGCCTGCCGGCCTGCCGCCGGCGCACCAGATCCGGCTGCCGTATCCGGATCGCTTCCGGTTCCGGCCGCCCGCTCCATACCCGAAGAAGCAGCCTCCATGTCTGATATGTCATATTTGCTGCCCCGGGGGATTTCATGATCCCTGCCGGTTTCTTCCTTCTGTACGGTACGTGTTACGGAAACAGGCAGGCCGCCGGCAAATACAGACGGCACAATCACCGTGATCCCTCCGGGTATACACAGACGCAGCAGCACAAACAGCCACAGATAATATATCACAGTCCGGCTCACCAGTCTGTACGCCATCCTGCGCACCGCCGCCAGCAGCAGGGCCAGCAGCGAACCGGCCAGACTCATGCGCAGCAGCTCCCGCAGAAAATCATCCATCACTTCCCCTCCTCCCACATATCTGAAAACATCTGCCGCAGTTCCTCCAGGTCGTCCTCTCTGAGCTGCTCACTTCTGACCAGCGCAGCGGTCATGGCCCTGGCGCTGCCGGCATAGAGACTGTCAATCAGCTTTCTGACCCGGTAACAGCCCAGTTCTTCCTGCCCAACCAGCGGACGGTAATAATAAACCTCCCTTTTTTCCTGCGCTACGGCGCCTTTCTGGCACAGACGGCGCAGCAGCGTCTTAACCGTATCCCCGTTACGTTCACACAGGGCAGCTTTAATCCCAGCCAGCGGCAGCGCCTCCTCTGCCTTCCATAGTACATGCATCACTTCCAGCTCTGCGTCGGTAATTTTTTCTTTTGCGTCTGACATGGCATTTCTCCTTTCTGAGTCATACAAACACAGGTTACAACTGTATCTTTTCATATAGGATACAACTGTAACCTGTGTTTGTCAATGCCTGCTGTAAAATATTTTTACTATTTATCTGAAAAAATGTCCGGCGCCGTCTGTTTTTTCCTTTTTTATCCGACTTTTTTTCCGCCTTTCTTTTCCGCCGTGAAAACACCACATTCCTGCCACAACGTTTCACAGTCAGTACCCTGAAAGGCATGATATGTAAAATCCATCCCAAATTTATGAGGCATCCCTGGGTGCACACACGGGCAACATGGCGGCAGAGGGTAAAAGCTCTGCTGTTTTTTGATTTCATCCTGCGATAGCGTATCCGGATGAAGGACACACATACCAGGAAGCACGCTGCATCGTATCCTCCTTGGTATAGCGGGCTATGAAACTGAATCTGGTGTAAATATTACACAACCGTGTCATGCAGTTGACGGAAATGCTTTTCAGACACGCTCTAAAATAAACCGAAATTCTTTTAAACAGGAATATGTTTCTGACAAAACCGGAATCACGAAAAATGAATGAAAGAAAAAAGAAGAAAAGACAGCCGGAGATAATCCGGCGGACAACGGCGTCTGCCAGAGACCGGAACCCCGGCAGGAACAGGCCGCTTCCCTCCGGCGTCCGGGAAGTGTACGGCGTTTCGCCATAACTGCCAGAGCTTTCGGAAAGCGTCATCCCTTTCTGTCTGTTACAGAATCGTGCGGACCAGTTCCGGCTGGTAGCCATTATTCCGCAGCGCCTGCATAATCTGTTTCTTGTGCTCCGTTCCAAAGCTCTCCAGTGTAATGCGAAGCTCCACGGCCGCATTCCGGTTGGTAGATACGAACTGGTTATGCTCCAGCTTAATTACGTTGCCCTGCTCCTTTGCGATGGCGTCCGCCACTTTGCACAGCTCGCCCGGTTTATCCGGCAGCAGCACGGACAGGGTAAAGATCCGGTCCCGGAATATGAGTCCCTGCTGTACGACAGAGCTCATTGTAATCACGTCCATATTTCCGCCGCTGAGCACCGGCACAATCCGCTTTCCGCTCACCTGCAGGTGTTTCAGCGCCGCTACTGACAGCAGTCCGGAATTTTCCACCACCATCTTATGATTTTCCACCATATCCAGAAACGCCACCACCAGCTCTTCATCCGATACGGTAATAATTCCGTCCAGATTTTTCTGAATATATGGAAAAATATGCTCTCCCGGCGTTTTGACCGCCGTACCGTCGGCAATGGTGTTGATGCCCGGAAGCGTCACCACCCTGCCGGCTTCCAGGGAGGCCTGCATGCAGCTGGCTCCCGCCGGTTCCACGCCGATCACTTTGATTTTTGGATTTAACAGCTTTGCCAGTGTGGAAATTCCGGTGGCAAGCCCTCCGCCGCCAACTGGTACCAGAATATACTCCACCAGCGGCAGTTCCTTAAAGATTTCCATGGCAATGGTACCCTGTCCGGTGGCAACAGCCAGATCGTCAAACGGGTGTACAAATGTATATCCATGCTTCTGTGCCAGCCCGTATGCGTGTTCACAGGCTTCATCATAAACATCCCCGTACATCACCACTTCCGCCCCGTAACCTTTGGTACGGTTGACTTTAATCAGCGGCGTGGTCGTAGGCATAACGATTGTGGCATGTACGCCGTAACACTTCGCCGCATATGCCACCCCCTGGGCATGATTGCCCGCAGAAGCGGTAATCAGTCCCCGTTCCCGCTCCTCTTCAGAGAGCGTACTGATTTTATAATAAGCTCCCCGCAGCTTATAGGCGCCGGTATACTGCATATTTTCCGGTTTCAGATATACTTTGTTTCCAGTCTGTTCACTGAAATAGTCGCTGTAGACAAGCTTCGTCTCCTGGACTACTTCCTTTACTTTTTCACTGGCTTCTTCAAATTTATCCAATGTCAGCATAACGTTTCCTCTTTCTTTCAACTTTGCGTAAATATATAAAATCCTTCCTGTGATCCGCACTCCCCGTTTTTACCCTGGTCACAGCTTTCAGAAAGCATTTTTAAGAGACGTTTCTATGATTCATTTTCCTGCTGCCGGTCAAAGAGCGCATCCACAAACTGGTCCGGATCGAATTTCTGCAGATCGTCAATAGATTCTCCTACACCGATATATTTAACCGGAATAAACAGTTCCGACTGAATGGCCACCGCAATGCCGCCTTTGGCTGTGCCGTCCATTTTTGTCAGTACAATACCGGTAATATCCGTTACTTCCGAAAACTGTTTCGCCTGGTTTAAGGCATTCTGCCCGGTAGTAGCGTCCAGCACCACCAGCGTCTCCCGGTAAGCGTCCCCGTACTCCCGGTCCAGAATCCGGTTGATCTTTTTTAACTCCGCCATCAGGTTCTTCTTATTGTGCAGCCGGCCCGCCGTGTCACAGAGCAGCACATCCGCGTTTCTTGCCTTCGCCGCCGCCACTGCGTCGTATACTACCGATGCGGGATCAGCCCCTTCCTGGCCCCCGATCATCTCCACGCCCGCCCGGTTTGCCCATTCCTGTAACTGCTCACCCGCGGCGGCACGGAACGTATCCGCCGCACCCAGCACCACTTTCTTTCCCTGCGCCTTCAGCTTGCCCGCCAGTTTGCCGGCCGTCGTCGTTTTGCCAACGCCGTTGACGCCGATCAGAAGCACCACCGAACGTTCCTCCTCGAACCGGTAGGCAGTCTCTCCCACTTCCATCTGTTCTTTAATACTACGGATCAGAAGTTCCTTACACGCTGCCGGGTCCTTGATATGTTCCGCCTTTACCTTCTGCTTCAGGTTAAAAAGAATCGCATCCGTGGCTTTGACGCCGATATCGCCCATTACCAGGATTTCCTCGATTTCGTCGTAAAAATCGTCGTCAATTTTCGTAAATCCGGAAAAGACAGAATCAATGCCGGACACAATATTGTTTCTTGTCTTTGCCAGACCTTCCACCAGCCGTTTAAAAAAACCTTTTTTTTCGCTCATTTGTTTTCTCCTGTCAAAACTCCCAGACTTTTCAGCCTGTATCCTTTTGTCCCCGGGGCCGCATACTAATTCAATCCGCTCTCAATCAGGCTTACCGATACAAGGGCTGAAATACCCTTTTCCTGCATCGTAATGCCGTACAGACGGTCGGAGGCAGTCATGGTGCCACGCCTGTGGGTGATTACAATAAACTGGGTATGTTTCGTCAGTTTATGCAGATATTTCGCAAACCGGGTTACATTACTGTCATCCAGCGCCGCCTCGATCTCGTCCAGCAGACAGAACGGGGACGGCTTGAGATTCTGGATTGCGAACAGCAACGCAATGGCGGTCAGCGCCTTTTCCCCGCCGGAAAGCTGCATCATATTCTGCAGCTTTTTCCCCGGCGGATGGGCAATGATGCGGATGCCGCATTCCAGAATATCCTCGTCCTCCACCAGTTCCAGTGTGCCCTTACCGCCGCCAAATAATTCTTTAAATGCCTGATCAAATTCCCGCTGGATCTCCGCGAACTTTTCGGCAAACTGGCGGCGCATGCCCGTATCCAGCTCTTCGATAATGCCCACCAGCGTCTTTTCCGCCTCTGTCAGGTCCTCATACTGTCCCTTTAAAAATTCAAACCGCTCCGACACTTCTTTGTATTCTTCAATGGCGTTGACATTCACGTCTCCCAGCGCCCGGATTTCATCTTTTGTCGCAGCGATCAGCGTCCGGATCGCGGAGGGTTCCATGCCGTTTTCCGTGCGGTAAGCGGCTGCGTTGTGGGGCGTCAGTTCATATTCCGTCCACATATAATTCGTACGGGACTCCCTGGTCTCTTCCAGTTTTTCCTTCTGGCTGCCCAGCCGGAACAGCTCTTTATCCAGTACGCCCTGCTGCTGCGCCAGCTCTTCCCGTTTCTGGAAAAAGTGTTTCTGCTTAGCGGACATGGCCTCTTTTTTTTCCAGTTTAGCGGCCAGTTCATCCTCCAGCACGGAATTACTGCCGGCGGACGCTTCTATTTCTTTCTGAATCCCCGCAATGGCCTGTTCCTTTTGCCGCATCTCGTTTTGCGCCTCTTTTTCCCCGTTTCGCAGCTGCTTTGCCTCATCCTCCAGCTTTTGCAGCTCCTGGTCTGTACGTTCCAGGTTTTCCCTGATAAATCCTGCCTGCTGGCCCAGATTGGCCTCCTCCAGCTGGATCCGCGACAGTTCGCCGGATGCCCGTTCCTCCTGCGCCGTCTGATACTCCAGTGTAGCGCCTGCCGCCTCTGATTCACGGGTAATTTCCCGCTCCCGCTGCTCCAGCTGCTTTAGCTCTTTAGCCACCAGTTCCTGGTCTTTCGCTATCTGTGTCTGCTGTCTGTCAAGTTCCCTGGTCTCGGCTCTCAGGTTTTCGATGACTTTTTCACTTTCATCCTTCTGCTCCTGTACCCGTTCCAGATTCATTCTGGCCGTGTTCTGCTCCACAACGGCCGCCTGCCTGTCTTCCCTGGCCTGTTCCTGTTCCCTGCTGATATGCGCACCGGATTCCCGGATACGCAGGATTTCCTCCTGCAGCTGGTCCCGCTGCGTGCCAAGCCGCTCCGCCTGTGCCTGCAGCTCTTCCATTTCCCGTTTACGGCCCAGCAGGTTGGAGCTGTTGCGGAAAGCGCCGCCGGAAATAGAGCCTCCGGGACTTAAATGCTCTCCTTCCAGGGTGACGATGTGCAGGGAATAATGAAAATCCCTGGCCAGCGACACCGCATGGTCGATCTGGTCTACCACAATGACCCGGCCCAGCAGCCAGGACATAATGCCTTCATACACCGGCTCTGTCTGCACCAGCGTATTAGCCATTCCGATCACCCCTTCACAGGCCAGCGCCCGTGCGTTCTGGTTCTGGCTGCGGCCGGTAACGCTGGTCAGCGGCAGGAAAGTAGCCCGTCCGTATTTATTCACTTTTAAATATTGGACCATTTTTTTGGCAGTGGCCTCATCCTCCGTGACAATGTTCTGAATGCTGCCTCCAAGGGCGGTTTCAATGGCCGTTTCATATTTTTTTTCTACTTTAATTAAATCCGCCACCACGCCATGGATACCAGACTCCTTTGCCTTCTGTTCCATGACACGGCGGATGCTGCCCCCGTAGCCGTCATAACGCTCCGCAATATTGCGCAGCGCCTCAAGACGGGACCTGGTTTTGTGAAATGCGCCGGTAGTCTGTTCCAGACTGGCTGTGGCCTGATCCAGCTTCTGCTTTAAATCAGCGGATGCTGCGGTATATTCTTTTTCCTTTTCTTCCAGGGCCCGGATCGTTTCTTCTGCGGCCCGCAGCTGCTGTCTGTGCTTTTCCAGCACCGTTTCCAGGTCTGTCTCCTCGCTCTTTCTGCGGATTTTACGCTGGTTTAACCTGGCTTTCTGAATATTGGACTGTTCCAGCATCATATCCAGACGCTGCTGCTTTCCCCGGACAGAGCCTTTATGGTTGAGCAGCTCGATAATTTCGTTCTTGCCGCCTTCGATCAGCCCGTTACAGCGGGAAATCTCTGCCCGGATTTCCTGCAGCCGCACTCCGGCATCCTCCCGCCGCTGTACAATCTCCGCCAGACGCCCGTCCAGCTCTGTTTTCTGCGTCTCATAGGACTGCCGGTCCAAAAGGCGCCGCGCTTTGTCTTTCTCAATAGCCTCCATCCGGTTTTTGTAATGTTCCAGGGACATGCCCGCTGTATGGATCTGTTCTTTTAAGACATTGATCTCTCCCTCCAGCTTTCCCTTTCGCACCGCACTGTGGCTGATCCGGTCCCTGATGCCTGTGATTTCTTCTTCCAGCCGCTCCACACCCTGCTCCAGTCCGTCGTACTCTTCCCGGATACCTTCCAGCTGTCTTAAAGTATCCAGCAGCTGGCTGTCTGTAATTTCACATTTCTGCTCCAGATCTTTTAACTGCTCTCCGGCAGCTTCCATATCCAGCAGAAACAGATTCACCTCACAGGATTTTAATGTTTCTTTTTTCTTTATGTAGTCTTTTGCTTTTTCCGCCTGGCGTTCCAGCGGGGCCACCTGGCGTTCCAGCTCGGATAATATATCCCGGATACGTACCATATTTTCCCGTTCGTGTTCCAGCTTCTTTCCGGCGGCCGCCTTGCGGCGTTTGAATTTGACGATCCCCGCCGCTTCGTCGAACAGTTCCCGCCGTTCCTCCGGCTTTCCGCTTAAGATCTGCTCGATCTGTCCCTGCCCGATAATGGAATATCCTTCCTTTCCGATTCCGGTATCATAAAACAGCTCGTACACATCCCTGAGACGGCATACCGTGCCGTTCATCAGATATTCACTCTCCCCGGAACGGTACACCCGCCTTGCCACCGTCACTTCCCCATAGTCCACCGGCAGCACATGATCCGCATTATCCAGCGTAATTGCCACATAGGCGTAGCTGACAGGCTTTCGTCCTTCCGTTCCGGCAAAGATAACGTCCTGCATACTGGCTCCCCGCAGCTGCCTGGCGCTCTGTTCCCCCAGTACCCAGCGCACAGCATCCGCCACATTGCTCTTTCCGCTGCCATTTGGCCCCACAATGCCTGTGATTCCCTGATGAAAATCAAACACGATTTTATTCGCAAACGACTTAAAACCATGCACCTCAATACTTTTTAAATACATTGTTTCTCCTGCCTACCTGTTTTTGAGCCGCAGCAACGCACGATAGGCGGCTGCCTGTTCCGCCGCCTTCTTCGTATGGCCTTCTCCCCTGCTGGACTCTTTTCCCCCGATATGTAACGTTACGGAAAAGATTTTGTCATGGTCCGGCCCTTTCTCACCGGTCAGTTCATACATGATTTCGCCCAGATCCTCACCCTGGACGATTTCCTGCAGGATAGTCTTGCTATCATAAAAGAGCTGCTTGTGTTCAATATCTGTCAGAATGAATTTCAGAATAAACTCTTTTGCATTAGCAAAACCACCATCCAGATAAATGGCCCCGATCACGGCCTCCAGGGCGTCTGACAAAATAGACTTTCTGTGTCTTCCGCCAGTATGTTCCTCGCCCCTGCCAAGCAGCAGATAGTCTCCCAGGTGCAGCTCATCCGTACAATGCGCCAGCGCCGGTTCGCATACCAGGCAGGCCCGCATTTTCGTCAGCTGTCCTTCCGAAAGTTTCGGATACTGGTTATATAAAAATTCGCTGGTCACAATCTCCAGCACAGCGTCTCCCAGAAATTCCAGACGCTCATTGTCCGAATGCCGCCGCATCCGCTTCTCATTGGCATATGAGCTGTGGGTCAGCGCCTGTACCAGCAGACCTCCCTGATGAAACTCATAACCGATGACTTCCTGAAACTGTAATTGTTTTCTCATATTTTCTCTTCCCCGAATGTGTATACATTCTTATAATCAAACCGCAAGGGTGTTTTAAAACAACTGTCATCGTCTCAAAACACCCTTTACACTGTAAAAATCCACTTTCCATAGCCGCCGGATGCCAGCACTGCCCGAAAAGGTTCATGATCCGGCGTATCGCAAAAGCGCATCAGTGGCAGACGCCCCGCGTATACCGGATGACTGGCCGTGGCATACGGATCCGGCCCTGCGGGCAGACGATTGTGCGTTTAATTTAACGCATTTTTGATCTGCTCCACGGCGTCTCCAACTGTTGCGATCTTCTCTGCTTCCTCGTTGGCAATTTCGATATCAAACTCTTCCTCGATCCCCATAATAATCTGGAATATATCCAGGGAATCGGCTCCAAGGTCATCTACAAAAGTAGTCTCAGTCGTAATTTCTTCCTCGTCCACATTCAGTACTTCTGCAATGATTTTTTTGATCTTGTCGAATTCCATTTCCTTTCCTTCCTTTCTTTATATGCCGTCAGTCTGTTGTCTGATCTTTCCGGCTTTTTCTAAAATTATATGTGTTTCCACTATTCTGCAGTCCCTGCCATAAACTGCCGGCTGATCTTTTCATTCAGATCCTGTCTGGAAAAATCCATACACTGAATAATGGAATTTTTAACTTCCACTGCTTTGGAGCTGCCATGCATCTTCACAACCAGTCCTTTTAAGCCAAGCATGGGAGCCCCTCCGTATTGGGAAGCATCAAAACTTTTTAATGTCTTTTTCAATGCGGGTTTTATTAACAGCGCCCCCATTTTTGTCCTTGTGGAGCTCATCAGCGTCCGTTTTACTTCCCGCAGCAGCATGGAACTGGTTCCTTCATACATTTTCAGAATCACATTTCCCACAAACGCCTCGCATACAAGCACGTCCGCAGCCCCGTAAGGAATATCCCTGGCTTCCACGCTGCCGATAAAATGAATATCCCCGCACGCTTTTAACAGCGGCATCGTCTCTTTTACCAGGGCGTTGCCTTTTTCTTCTTCCGCCCCGATATTCACAAGCCCTACTTTCGGATTCTTTACCCCCGCCACATACTTCATATACGTGGCGCCCATTCTGGCAAACTGGACCAGCTGGGAAGACCTGGCGTCCACATTGGCGCCGCAGTCAATTAACAGGGACGCGCCGCCTGCCGTAGGAATCAGCGGCGCCAGCGGCGGACGTTCCACGCCTTTGAGCCTGCCTACAATCAGCTGTCCTCCCGCAAGGACCGCTCCTGTACTGCCGGCGGAGATAAAGGCGTCCGCCCCGCCCTTTTTTACCATATTCATGCCAGCTACAATGGATGAGTCCTTTTTTTTGCGGATTGCGGCCACAGGCGGCTCCGCCATTTCAATTACTTCTTCCGCAAACAAAGTCTCCACCCTGCGGTTGTCGTAGTCATATTTTTTCAGCTCTGCTTCCAGCGGCCGGCGCTGCCCCGCAAATACCAGTATCAGATCTTTCTGTATCTTTAACGCTTCCAGGGCGCCTTTTACAATTTCCCCCGGAGCATTGTCTCCGCCCATTGCGTCTACCACGACTCTGACTTTTTTTCCCATGGGACCCTCCATTTTCTAAAATCATTTCCAATATACTATAAGTAATTCTATAAATCAATCATTATTTTTCGAAACAGCAGGCGGGCGCGGAGATACACCCATACCGGTATCCGCTAAATGAAAGACCTCTCCTGTTTATGACGCCCCGCAGGCCTGTCCGGTTCTGGCGGAAAATCCATCCCGGCAACAGGTCCCGGCGCATAGAAAATGGACTTTACAGCCTGTGCCGTAAAGTCCACTACTTCGCTTAATCAACCGGAATGATTTCCTTTTTGTTGTATGTTCCGCAGTTTTTGCATACTCTGTGCGGCATCATATATTCTCCGCATTTGCTGCATTTCACCAGATTCGGAACTTTCATTTTCCAGTTTGCTCTTCTTTTATCTCTTCTGCTTTTGGAAGATTTATTTTTTGGACAAATAGACATCTGATCACACCTCCTTAAATTTATTAAACACATCCTGAAATGCCGCCATCCGTGGATCGGGAACCCACCGGTCACAGCCGCAGTCTGTCTGGTTCAGATTCGTGCCGCATTTTTCGCAGATTCCTTTACAATCCTCTTTACACAGCACTTTCATCGGCCAGGCAACGAGCATTTCCCCATAGATGAGCCGCTCCACATCCAGCCGGCAGCCTTCCAGATATTCCCGCTGCTGTGGATCATCGCCTGATACCTCCTCTCCCGGACCTTTTCTTTCGATCGGGACAGTTTTATCAATGACCAGACACAGTTTTACAGGAACTTCCGTCAGACAGCGGTCACATGGGATCGCAACTGTAACGTCTGTCTCACCATGGATCAGCAGCTGTCTGTTTTCCACATTGGAAAGCCGCAGTGTGAATGGTTTGCTTTTTAAAACAGGAAATACACCCATCTTAGACGCAAAAGACTCCATATCTATATGAACTTCTTTTTCTTCTTCCCCGTTTTCACTGGAGAGTATTGTTGAAATATCTAAAATCATGGCTTTTTCCCTTCCATACTTGTAAAAGTATAACGAAGTGGGATTTATTTGTCAATATATAATCCAACATTTTTATGATCCTTCGCTGCCATCGTATCTGTTGCGGCGGATGCTCCATACCGGATACTGGTTATGACGCACCCTGTCCGCTCACAAGCATTACTGTCTCCCTGGCGATGGCCAGCTCTTCATTGGTCGGTACCACCAGTACTTTTACCCTGGAATCCGGTGTGGAGATTACCACTTCTTCTCCCCGTTTTTTATTTGCCTCTTCGTCAATCTCTATGCCCAGGTAAGAGAGGCTGGCGCACACTTCTTTACGCACATATCCGTCATTCTCACCGACGCCTGCGGTAAAGCAGATACAGTCCACTCCGTTCATGGCCGCCGCATAAGCGCCAATATATTTTACCACCCGGTAGTTAAATACTTTCAGCGCAATCGCCGCCCTTGTATTGCCTTCTTCCGCCGCTGACGAAAGGTCCCTGAAATCCGAGGATACACCGGATAAGCCCATGACTCCGGATTTTTTGTTCAGTACGTTAATGGCTCCGGCCAGATCCAGCCCTTCTTTTTTAGCGATCAGCTCTGCGGCCGACGGATCAATGTCTCCGGAACGGGTGCCCATTACAAGACCTTCCAGCGGGGAAAGGCCCATGGATGTATCTACGGATTGTCCATTTTTTACCGCACAGACAGACGCTCCGTTTCCAAGATGACAGACAATGGTCTTTAAAGATTCATAAGGCTTTTGTAAAATATCCGCCGCCCGTTTTGATACATAGCTGTGGCTGGTACCGTGAAATCCGTATTTACGCACACTGTATTTCTCATAATACTCATATGGCACACCGTAAAGATAAGCCTCCTGCGGCATGGTCTGGTGAAAAGCCGTATCGAAAACACCCACCATCGTGGTATCCGGCATCAGTTCCTGACAGGCCCGCACGCCGATCAGATTAGCCGGATTGTGCAAAGGCGCCAGATCTGAACAGGCCTCCACGGTCTGGATCATTTCGTCTGTAATAATGGCTGAAGCCGCAAATTTTTCCCCGCCGTGCACGATACGGTGCCCTACCGCACCAATCTCGTCCAGGCTGTTTATCACGCCGGTTTTCTTATTTACCAGGGCGTCGATGACCATCTGGATGGCCTGCTTGTGGGTCGGCATGGACGCCTCCGTGATTTCCTTTTCCCCGCCCGCAGGCTGATACACCAGTCTGCCGTCGATACCGATACGCTCGCAAAGCCCCTTTGCCAGCACGTCTTCTGTTTCAGAGCTGATAACCTGGTATTTCAGTGAGGAACTGCCGCAGTTAATTACTAATACATTCATGGTTTTTCTCCTTTTTCTTATTTAAATAAGTGTTGTACAATTCTTTTTATTATAATCCGGATTGGCGCCATATACAAGAAATGTTAAAAATTAAACAATACGCCAGACTGTAACCGGATCACGTCTGCACGGCTTTTTCTGCGTTTTCCCACAGACAGAACGCCGGGTCCGGAAGGTATCAGTCATCATTACCTTCCGGACCCGGCAGATCAGCGGCATGGCCGGGAAAGCCATGCCGCTGCCATATACACAGCCGCAGTTCCCTGTCAGACAGGGCGTAGCAGCATCCTGCGTAAATAATCTGATCCCGTAATTATACAGTCTGTCTCTTAGCCACAAAGATCGGGAACGTCTCCGTACCTTTGAGCTCTTTGCCTTCACTGATTGTTACTTTCTTATCCGTTACGATATATTCCGCTTCCACGCCGGATTCAATTACCGTATCCTGCATCAGAATGGAATTTTTCACCTTTGCGCCTTTGCCAACCCTGACGCCCCTGAAAAGAATACAGTTTTCGATCTCGCCTTCAATGACGCAGCCGTCAGCTACCATAACATTTTTTGCGGAAGAGCCATTCATATAGCGTGTCGGGTTATCGTCACGGATCTTGGTATAAATCGGATTCCGGTCAAATAAAGCGTCCAGATTTTCATCTTTTAAGAGCTTCATATTCTCATCAAAATAACTCTTGAGACTGCTGATATGGGACACATAATCTGTATATTCATAGCCGTTCACTTTTAATTTATCCAGCTGTGGAATTAAAATGTCACGTTCTAAGTACACACTGCCATTATTAAACGCAGTCTTAATAATATCTATTAAAGCTTCCCTGTCAAATACATAAATATTTGTAGAGAAATTCTGAATTCCCTTTTCCTGGGAATTGATATTGATTTTCTTTACCTGGCTGCCGTCCAGATCCAGTGTATAATACATCACCCTGGTCAGATCGTCTGTCTTCACCAGGTTTTCCGGCAGTTCTTCTTTTGTATATACGACTGTAATATCCGCTTCACTGGCGATATGGGCGTCCAGAATGGCTTTGAAATCAAAGTTTCCCGCAATATCTGTATCCGCCAGTACCACATACTTCTCCTTCTGGGATTTTAAGAATCCCAGCACGCTGGCAATCATGCCGACTTTGCCGCCATATACGCCCATATTTTTCTGCGCATAAGGAGGAAAAATATTCAGACCTCCGTTTTTACGGGACAGATCCCATTCACGGCCTGAGCCAAGGTGGTCTAACAATGAGAAATAATTTTCACGTACCAGTACCGTAATATTATCAATCCCACAGTTGACCATACTGGATAAAGTAAAGTCAATCATACGGTAACGGCTTGCAAATGGAATGGAAGCCATCAGCCGTTCACTGGTCAGTTCAGGTACAAGTTCATCATAAGCATTTGGAAACAGAATACCCAATGCGTTTGTGTTGGAATTTGCCATTACTATTCACCGTCCTTTACATTATCATTGACCATGGCGTCTGGTCCGATCGTTACATTATCGCCAACATAAACACCAGGACCAACAGTGGCTACCCCTGCCTGGTCTCCTTCCGGCATCTGTCCAATGACAGCGTTCTTCCCGATGACTACATTTTCCGCTATGATGCAGTGTTTTACTTTTGCGCCTGATTTGATGATCGTGCCACCCATAATGACCGCATCTTCAATTTCCGCACCCTCTTCTACCTTTACGCCGGCAAAGAGAATGGAATGTTTTACATTTCCGGATATTTTACAACCGTCTGTGATCATGGAGTTTTCCACTGTGGCGCCGGCATTGATTTTATGACCGGTCATACCGCTGTTGCGGCTGAATACTTTCCACTGCTCGTCAAAGAGGTTGATACCGCTGTGTTCAGGGTCAAGTACTTCCATATTTGCTTCCCATAAAGAAGGAATGGTTCCTACGTCCTTCCAGTAACCTGAGAAATGATATGCGTACATTTTCCGGTCATCCCGTAACAGATTTGGAATAATATTATTGCCAAAGTCGTTTTCAGATTCCGGATCTGCTTCGTCTTCGATCAGATATTTTTTCAGGATATCCCAGTTGAAAATATAAATACCCATGGACGCCAGGTTGGATTTTGGCTCCTTTGGTTTTTCCTGGAATTCCGTAATCCTGTCATTTCCATCAGCGACCATAAGACCAAATCTGGAAGCCTCTTCCCAAGGCACTTCCATAACAGCCACACTGAACTCCGCACCTTTTTCCTTATGGAAACGGAGGAAATCGCTGTAGTCCTGTTTGCATATCTGGTCGCCGGAAAGAATGATGACATACTGCGGATCATACCGGTCGATAAATGAGATATTCTGATAAATAGCGTTTGCGGTGCCTTTGTACCAGTCAGAACCGGAAGCCTGCTGATACGGAGGGAGCACATGTACGCCGCCGTAAAGACGGTCAAGATCCCATGGCTGTCCGTTTCCAATATATTCATTTAATACCAGTGGCTGATACTGTGTCAGAATACCTACCGTGTCAATTCCTGAGTTCACACAATTGGAAAGCGGAAAATCAATAATACGGTATTTACCGCCAAATGGAACTGCAGGTTTTGCCAGCTTCTGGGTCAACGCATAGAGACGGGAACCCTGTCCACCGGCAAGAAGCATAGCAATCATTTCTTTACCCATTTTTTATCTCCTTTTCTATTCTAATAATCTTTTGCAACTCCCCTGTCAGCGAATGACAGCTCCCGGCTGTCCGGACTGGTTGCTATCAAAGAAGGGCATTTTTGACATTTTTACCTGTGATCAAAATAACTTCCACTTCTGAATGGTATTATTTTACAATATTTCACTGTTTTTGTAAACAAAATTATTAAATTTTTACAAAAAAACTGCAAACATCTGTCACTCAGCCAGTCTGTAACAGCTTCCGCCCCGTCCGGACGACGCCCCTGCGGCATTCAGTGACAGCCCCGGCTGACCAGATGCCCGCTGACAGTCCCGGCTAAATCCGGGGGCTGCTGATGTTTTGATTTACAAAAATTAACAATCAGATTTCCTCCACCTCGTGTTTCAGATCTTCGGCCATTACCTGCACGTTGGCAGTCTGGGCCGCAATCTCCTGTGAATTTGCGGCAATTGTGCTCACACGGTCATTCATACTGCTGATATGTTCCACCAGCCTGCGGATGGCGTCCACACTTTCATCCACCTTTGGTATGGTCTCATCCGCACGCTGGTTGTCTTTTGCGATCAGTGTCTTGATAGACGCAGACAGATTACGGATCTCTTCAGCCACCACCGCAAAACCCATTCCCTGGTTTCCTGCCCTGGCCGCTTCTATGGAGGCATTTAAAGAAAGCAGGTTTGTCTTGTTTGCGATACCCACAATATTTTCACTGGTGTTTTTGTAAATATCAATAAAATTCAGAATGCTTGTCAGCGATTTCTCCAGATTCATGCAGAAATCGGAAATATCCTTAAGCCTGCCCGCCAGACTGGAAGCTTCACAGGCGGAAGCTTCATTGGCGTCATTCAGTTCACTGACAGCATCTGAAAGTGTGGAAAACCTCCCCCGGATCTCCGCCAGCTGCCGCTCTTTGCGCTCCTGTTCCAGTCTTTGCGCCTCACTGACCTCTTCTATGCGCTGCCTTTCTTTTTCCGCCAGTTCCCTGACATAATGAATACAGTTTTCCTTATAGTTGACCCTGTTATAAATGGCACGGGCCATATCTTTACATGTCTCGTATCCACAGGCGCAGCAGTTCATATTCTGCTTTGCCCGGGTTTCTTTTCCCATATCAAGGAAAATCTGGTTCAGCTGCTCAGCGGAAGGTTCTTTAATCGTAATTGTCTTTGTTGTATCGTATGTACGGATAAAATCTGACAGATTCAGCTCTTTAAAAGCCGTCATCAGATTAGCGAGGCGTTCCTGCGGGGTAAGGCGGTCCGACCAGGGATTCCGGTCCGTTCTGTGAAACAGGCCACGCCTGTGAGTCCCCTGCTGATTCATATCCCGCATCCTGCCCAGTGTAAGCAGTACGTCATCTGTATTTCTGGAAGGTTCTGTGGCAGTGCCATAGATACATCCTTTGCCGCAGTTTAATACGTCTACCAGTAATGGCAGCTGCGCCTTATCCTGGATACGCCGCGCATATTCCTTCAGATAACGGTACGCTTCCAGCTCTCCTTCCACCTGGCGCACTACCTCGCTCTTTCCCAGAAAATGCTCCACATTTTCCCTAAGGCCTCCTGGCATCGGATAGACAGATCCCAGTCCGTATTCCAGCTCGTCGGTATATTCCGGACTGTTTGTGTACTCCCTGCCAATGTACTCCATCAGCCTGGCAAACGTAACATTATATTTTACGTAACCCCGGTTGTTTTTATCCATGATTTCGCATTTTTTTGCCACACAGGGACTGATAAATGCCAGATCGTCAGAAATTTTTAAATATTTCTTTATGTAAATCGCCATGCACATCATCGGACTCTGTACCGGCATCATGTGTGGAATGAGCCCGGGAATATATTTTTCCACATAATCCACCACCGCCGGACACGGCTGGCTGATTCCTCCTTTGAAATTGTTTTCCGTGATGTATTTTAAATACCCCCAGGTCGTAATGTCCGCACCAAAAGACACACTGTAGATATGCCGGACCCCCAGTGATTTCAGATAACCTAAAATTCGTTTGTACTCTTTTGGATAATTGGCAAGAAATGCCGGCGCTACGATTACGGAAAAATTTTTTCCAGCCTTTAGTTCTGAAAAGAAAGCTTCTGTATCATCATGATACTGTCTCGCACCGTGACCACACGCATCCAGGCACGCCCCACATGCCACACAGCCGTCACGGTTTACCCATATTTTACCTTCTCCCGCAACGTTCGAAACCAGCGTAGGACAGACACGGACACATTTGTTGCATCCCGTACAGTCGTCCGTCGTATAGACCAGCATACCCGAATGATCTTTCAATACTTCCATTTCTGTTTTGTTTTTCATAACATTTGTACTCCTTTTGTCTAAAACTGTATGCTTTCTGCCGTTATTATTACCTGTTTCTTCTGCCACATGCAACAATTTATACAACAAAAACTGTCACCCTCTCTTTTCTCCTTATAAAATTTTATCAGATTTCATTGCAAAAGTGAATACGTTTTGCTAAAATGTTTTAAAACAGACGAAAAACAGTGGCTGTTCATACCCGTTATTAATCCCGGGTGTATCCGGCAGCAGGCCGCACCGGCCAGACAGACGCAGGATTTTCCAATGTCATGAACTTAAGCGTTTCCTGTCCGGAATCCGGATGTACAATGCTCCTGATTGTCAGTTTTTTGCGGACGGATGACCGGGATGGCCGCTTAAGTTAATAACATTACGGTATTTCCGGTTTCCTGCCCATGCCTGGTATGGCGCCGTTACAAAAGGAGATGACAAAATGAATCTGAAAGGATCTTACCGATACGCCAATTTTCTGGAACGGCTGTTAACCACCGCCTGTTCCTATCTGTCCAGTACGGATTTTGTAACAACTACCGTACAGAAGCATTTCCGCAAAAAAGCAAACCCTCAGGCGCAGGACGAAACACTGACGGTTCCAAAATCTTTTGACGTGGATTTCACACCTATGGATGTGGTAAATCTGGCAGTAAAAATACTGGAAGAAAAGCAGGAACTCACAAATGCCATCGCAAAGGCCAAAGCGGGAGCAGGCCTTAACATCGACAACGCAATTTCGCTCAATAAACGGAAGCAGGAATTTATCCGGGTACTGGATCAGATGGCCCATATCCGGTCGTCTACAGCCACGGTACCCGGTTCCGGATACAAATTTAACGCTGAGGGCAACCAGACCGAATATTATTATGAGATAGAAGAAGCCACCACCATCGACTTTAACCGCAACGATGTGCGGGCGCTGGTACGCAAATACAATAAAGAATGCGATCTGGTTTCCGAACAGCTGGACGCACTGGAAATTAATATCCAGGTGGATTTTACACCCCGCTGGGATGTAAACGATGCGTTTGAGGATATCATTTAGCGTATCAGCCGCTTCCCCGGGCGCCTGAAACAAAACCGGGATAACGGCTGTGGCCGGCCGCTTCAGGTGCAGATGAAGTATGAGGCTGCACACCGGCACGTCCTGTTACGTGTCATTTGAGGTTTAAGCATTCAGGATATTCAAAACAGATTTTTCTGTCCGGCGTCAGGCCTTATGTACCACGTGACTGGTTCTTCTGCCATTCCTTTATTGTGATCATACACCGGTACGCCATTTCGCCACACGTATTGCGATGTTACCAGAAGATGTTAATAGAAAAAGAAGTTCCGGCAGGAACCGGAACGATGACTGATTCAGGTTTGCGAATTTATTTCCAGACTTTTCTGGCAGGGACAGCCGGTTTCCCGGTTTTGTTTCAGGCGTCCGTATTTTCCACTCCGGCACTGTCCCCCTTCCGTCAGGATTGCCGGTCAGACGCCGGGCCGTGAGCTGTAGCGGCGTGCACCAGCCTCCGTGGTGTCGTACAGGTTCTGGTGCGTACGGGAATCCCGTAACAAAGCGCATAAGCCACCGCGTTCCCAGACAGGTCCGGCTTTACAGAAACACTCTTTTATGAAAACAAAACAGCGGTATCTCCGGCCATATCCGGAAACACCGCTGTTTTATTTTCATAAAAATCAGGAAACATAATCCGTCTGCCCGGAACAGACAATACCTGATCATACATTGTTATGTTTTTCACACATGCTCCAGTCCCGCCATCTGATCAATCGAAGCCACCATCTCCCGCAGTCCCTCGCTCTGCTCTGTCCTTCCCCGCAGCACCCTGTCAATTTCTTTCCGTTCTTTTTTTACGATCTCCAGATTCTGTCCGATCTTCTCCCGCAGTTTCTGCCGCCTTACCAGCAGATTATGTTTAAGCTCCACCATCTCCCTTGGCTCCACCAGCGCCAGCGGCTGTTCGATCCAGACACGGGAATCGTATAGTTCGCATTTTTTTAACATACGGACCAGCTTGTCATAATAGTAATTCAGATCTTCGTTGGTCTGACGGTATTTCTCCTGTTCCCGCACCGATTCCCGGTACAGATCCCACTGGTTCTCCAGTTCCCTGGAATCCCTGACATGATACTTTTCCCTGGTATAATCCACTGCGTTTGTAATATTTACATATTTGATTTTGACTTTATTTAACAGGGTAATGGCATAATTAATATTAACGTCCGCCTGGCGGATATCCTGCCTGCCATTTTCCAGCTGCAGTATAATTGCTGCCGCACCCAGTACGGCCACGCCGATGGTGCCGGTCCAGGCGTACCGCAGCTCCATGTCAAAGCCCACAGCCAGCACGATCAGCAGCACCGCCGCAGTGGCCACAGCACAGAGCAGCAGGCACGCCGCCTTATGCAGCAGTCTGCGCTGGTAGCGTCGTTCCTTTTTTTGTATCTCCCACTCCTGCTTTTCCCCTTCCAGATACTGCATATCCCGCTTTACCACAGACTGGTAGTTTTCATTTTCACGCATTTTTTTAATAATATCCGGCAGTTCGTCCTCCAGCCGCTGTAACATTTTAAACTGGGCGTCGGAAATACGCCTGGACGTATTTAAAAACTCATCTCTTGCCCGGTTGAGCCTGGCTACAAAATCCGCCGCTTTTCTGATCTCATCTCCCTGGTCCGGTGGCAGGTTTTCAATCACTTCAATGTCGTTAAGATAGGATGTGATAATATGATACTCTTTTTTCCCATCGTCAATCTGTCTGGCATTGTCCATAATACGGCTGCAGCGTTCCATCAGCGCTTCTTCCGTGGCGTCCGCCGCAAGGGCCGGTACCGCATCTTCCAGCGTCTGCACGTCCGCAAGGACTTTTTCCATCTGTTTTCTGTCTTTTCTACGCTTAAAAAAGCCCATACAATCACCCCTTATAACCTATATATTCGTCTTTCCACCGGTCTACCATACGGTCGGCGCTGCCCCTGGCCTGCAGTCTGGATACCCGGTCCATACGCATCATTTTGGAAATATCAGACAGTTCCACGGAAGCTTCCGTAATCTGCATCACTTCCTTCAGATTTTTTTTCATCAGCGCAAACTGCTCGGGCCGTATATGATTGCGCTGCAAAAACCACTGGAGCCTTTCGCCATCCTCCAGAAAACAGGCTGCACGGGACGCCGCTTTGAGCGAATCCACCCGGTGGCTTAATTCATACGCTTTCTCATAGCAGCTCACCGCCCGCTCAAAACATAGCATTCTGGCATAGGCTGTGCCCATATTGTGCCAGATATCGCCGCTGACCCGGATATCCGACGGACTGTCCGTGGACGCCAGCAGCAGATTGCGGTATTCCGAGATGGCCAGAAGATACAGATGCCGCTCCATATACTGGTCCGCCTTGTACTTGCGGTTTTCGTAATTACTCTGGTGGTCCATTTTCTGCAGTTTCATGCCCAGAAACTGCATTTCATTTCTGGAAAAATATCCGGAATCCATAATAATCTGCATACAGAACGCATAAAACCCTTTACGGGTTTTGATCAGCGCCCGCAGTTTTTCCGCCAGCTCTTTTGCCTGCAGCTGGGTTTCCAGCCAGTCGCAGAACTCTCCGGTCATTATGTTTTCGTCCAGCAGATATATATTATCCTGTAAAAAATAGCAGAGCTCCTCAATCGAATAGATATTCTGTTTTGCGCTTTCCAGATAGTAGGGCTTTGCCGCACATGGAAAACTGCAAAAAATCAGTTCGCTCATCTTCCCTCCTATTTAATCTTCATAATGTGTTCCCAGACCATATCACTGGCCTTAAAAAATTCCCCCAGCCCCAGATCCCTGATGCGGATACGGACCGCCCGGTCTGATACCGCCCTGGCATGAATACGCAGGCGGGTGGTTTTCTTTGGCCGGGACGGCAGATTGGTCAGTTCCAGCGTCTCAATTTTCGCCTCTCTGCTACGGGGCATCTGCATCCAGAAATCCACTTCCCCGGGGCCGTCCAGAATCGTTTCACAGACACTTTCCGCCTCATACCAGTTGTCCCCGGCGGATATGAGCGTATGGAAAGCCATTTCATTATTTTTGCGCACCTTTATGCTTACGTTAAATTTCATTTCATTTTCACCGATATAGATATAATCCCATGGAAGCAGCCCTTCGAGAATTTCCGCCGCATAGCAGGCTCCCTTGGTAAAGAGGTTTTTCCCAAGGAAAGCCCGCCTGCCCTGACAGAGCAGCCGCAGCGACTGTTTCATCCAGTCGCCGTCGAAACCGTCCCCCACCAGATACACCGATGAAATAATCTTTTTCTGAAATACTTTCGGAATGACCTGCGAGAAATCATAATCCCTGTTTTCGGTAAGATAGCCGCAGTCTATGTCCAGAATCTGCACCAGCTGGGGCTTTGACTGTCTGCCCCTGGTCAGATACCAGCAGACCATATTTTTGCCATAATACTGGAACACCGCCACATCATGCATGGACAGCTCCCGTTTCTGGTTCAGGGCGAAGTAATAAAAGCTCTCCATGTAATCTATGGTCGTAATCTTTTTGCGCTCCACCCCCAGCTGTGTAAAAATATATTCCATCAGTTCCATCAGCTTTTCACTCAGTCTGGAAAAGGTAAACACCACCTTGCCAATTTCAATTCTTGGCCCCAGTTTTCCTGCCAGCTGCAGGATTTTCTTTAAAAATATGGCCAGCAGCGTGCGTACTTCATAAGTTTCATTTCTGATAATCGTAAAATCCCGTTCCAGGCTTCTGGACAGCAGGTTCTGCTCGCATCTGCCCATATCCGCCTTCTCAAAACGGATGGCTTCATCGCCGTATACCCACTGGCCGGACGCAGACGCCATGCAGATTGCCAGCGGGATCTGAAACATCTCGCTGCCTGCCACAGAACTTACCGTCTCCGGCTCCGGATGGGCAGTTGTGGCAAAACTGACCATGGCATAGCTGTCATTTAAATCAATGCCGATATATATTTTCTGTTCATTATCCGCCATGTGTTTCCTCATTTCTCATCAGAACCAGAAGAAGCGGCTGTTATCTTCCGGGGGATGATCCTATATAATTTTAAACAGCTTATCCGTAAGCAGATCCAGTTTCTGGTAGTCCTGCATCATATTCATCAGCTCTTTATAATTCCCCTGTTCCCGCAGATACAGCATATGGTTGATATAAGCGTAACGCCCGCCATGGTTCACATCCCGGTATTCTATGCCGCAGACGTATCTGCTTTCACACAGGCTGTGGACGCCGCTCTCCAGCTCCCTTGTAATATAATACTCCACCTCGTCATCCATAAACAGCAGAAATTCAAACGTAAATATTCCGTCGTAAATATTTGGCATGTTCGCTGTCTCAAATGCGTCCTGATCCCCGGACATCCGGTAGTGGATCTTAAGCCGGCTGTCGGGTCTGGCATGGTATTCCACCAGCACCCGGTTGTGGAGCTGGTATCTGCCGCACAGCCTTTCCGGCAGGTTTTTATAAAAGGCAAAGACCATGTTTCTGGACATAAATTCTCCCAGCAGTTCATCCGCCTCTTTCATCTGGTAGTGATCCAGCTGGCCGCATTCGGAAAAATATTTCAAAAGTCCCAGCCGGCAGACCATCTCTGAGAGCCTGCCTTCCTGCTGCAGCTGGCAGGTTTCCAGAAACAGGCCGTCCGGCAGCACCATTCCATTTACCACATATTCATGCATATAATAACAGCGGTAAGCCTGCAGTACAAATTCCCTGCCATTGTGCTGGCGGTACCCCTGATAGACTTCATAAATTCCTTCCACATATTCTGTACTGTAAAGCGTCTGCACCAGCAGCCGCTCTTCCAGCTCCGCCAGATCCTCAATCCCGCCGGAGCGGGCGGCTTTGTATACGAGCATCATATGCTTCGACGGGCCTTCGTAATATTTTGCCAGATAGCCGGTGACTTCCGTATTCTGTTTTCCTTCCAGCAATACTTCCAGACATACTTCCAGCAGAAATACTTCTTCCCCGATATCCCTGGTCTGGATCATATAGGACGCCAGATGCGCCAGACGGTCCCTGGCAATCCCTTCATGGCCGTAAATGCTTACCAGTTCATAAGCTTTCTCGTTCCATCCATGGTCCACCATCAGCTCAATCAGTTCATTGCGGTTTTCCCTGTCAAACCCGGCAAAATCT
This sequence comes from uncultured Eubacterium sp., assembly GCA_947642745.1. Taxonomy (GTDB): domain Bacteria; phylum Bacillota; class Clostridia; order Lachnospirales; family Lachnospiraceae; genus Eubacterium_J. Next base: position 28,409 of record CANRTU010000011.1, on the reverse strand, counting down.
ATCTGGGACAGATAGCTTTCCAGATGTTCTTCTTCCCGGCTGATCATACAGTAGCGCAAAAGCCCCGGTCCGATCTGGCTTTTAAACTTTGTACTGATCCAGGGTGTATCCATCAGAATCCGCAGGTATTCCACATCCTGCTGTCTGGGCAGCTTCAGATCCGTCCTGCCGTCCATATGGTGCATCAGATACTGGATTTTTTCCGGTGCGAATTTCAGACATCTGCGAATGTAATGGGAAGGTTTCATCAGCTTTTCCAGCTGGCACTCCTCCGGGGATACGAACCGCTGTCCCCTGTTATTTTCCAGCAGTATGGAATATTCGTTGGAAAAAAGCTGGAAATAGGCGGCCTGGGAGAGAATGGGAACCCGCTGCTCTTTTTTCATATGCTTTTGTCTTACTACCACAAAAGCCGCCGCCCTGCTGGTGCAGTGAAATTTATGAGTATAGAGTATTTCCGCCAGCGGCGCCGCCAGCTCTCTGGTCAGAATGCCTTTATCCAGCATTTCTTCGTAGATCACCGCCAGATTGTCGTCCATATGTCCCTTTAAAATCTCGTCAATGGCGAACTGTTTCATCGTCTCGGTGTATTTTCCATAGATCACCGGCTGTTCTTCTTTATGTCCGATAATACTCACATACAGCGCCGCCTTGTACTGGCTGGCCAGCTGGTTGTTATACTGGAAATACATCTGGATGACTTTTGGCAGCGGTCCCGCGCCGTGCAGATCCATGGTCAGCAGAAACGCCTCGTATAATCCGGTTATTTTCAGGTTTTCTTCCACGCCCTTCGCATACCAGTGGTGATGGGCGGGCTGGTACCGGTGCCCTTTGATCAGATAGGCGCATACCCCGGCCAGCATATCCTCGTCCGGAAAGCTTTCATAACTACGAAACAGTATCCGGCAGACAATCGGGTGAAACTGACGCATATTGTTGGCCAGACGCATTACCTGGTCCGCCAGATCCCTGGTCAGAATCCCCTGTCTGGACGCCCAGTTCATCAGCAGAATCTCGTATTTCGTCAGTCTGGTTAAAAGATACGGCTGTTCTTTGTATACCTGAAATCCTTCCAGATACCACAGCGGCATGTATTCGCCCGCCTGCACCCGCTCCTCTAACGCCCGCAGCTTCATCTGGGGCTGGGTCCGCAAAATGCCGTTTAACCGCAGCATGAGAAAAAACATTACCGGGTGTTCCCCATAACGCTTTACGATGTCTTCCATCTCCGCCAGCAGCCGGTCGATTACCACCTGCTCTTTTTCACCCTGCAGCAGCAGGTAATCATAAAACGCCCACTCCGGTTTGTTTTTGTCTTTGAATTTCTGCCGGAATTCGCTCATCAGCCACTGTGCGTCCTGACGCTGCCGGTTACGCAAAAGCGCATAGGCACGAAAGAGCAGCGCCCAGGTGTCCTCTGGTTTCAGTTCCCCAATGACTGTAAGCAGGGAAACAGTCTGCTTCGCCCATTCCCCGGTCACAAGCCGTTTCATCCTGAAGTCCATGTAGCGCTGCGTCAGCGTGGTCTGCGCCTGCTGCAGCTTTTTATATTTCCGCTCTTTTTTCACTTCCAGGCTGTCCGGCGACACCCAGATCCGGAATTCCTCCCGCTGGATATCGTTTTCGAACACGAGGCAGGCAAAATTATTGCCTCCGTGCATTTTTTCTGTATCTATATGAAATGTAAAGGACAGATCGTCCCCCATAAAATCCCCGCCGGTCAGAAAAGGCTTTTCTGGTACGAGAAACTCTGCGCTGGCGCTTACCCGGATTTCCAGATAGCCCCATCCATCCCTGTGCAGCCGGATTTTTTCTTTTATTGTTTCTGTAATCCCCAAATATTCCCCGCTGTGCTTCTCCAGTGAAAAAAGCACCCGCTTTTTCTTACCGGCGCCCACCAGAAACTCTTCCATGGCCTGTTCTGTCACCGCCGGATTCGCAAACCCTTCGTACATTAAAGCCACCCGGTATTCTTTGGGCGAGAGTATGTTTTTAAACGCCGGAGAATGAAAGATGTGATACGCCTCTTTCCATTCCTTTTTCGCAAGCTGTGTAAAATCCTTCAGGTTTTTTATTTTTCCGGTGGAGGCTTCCGCATAAAGTCTTGTAACGGTCACCGCATATGTCAGCTGGTATTCCCCGCCGTTGCAGACGATGTATATATCTCCGGTGGCAATCCCTCCTTCTGTCATGCCGTCCGCATGGAAACGTACTTCTATGACTGTGTCCATCGTTTCAAACTGGCACGTTAAACATTCCATCCGTGCATGCATCGAATAGACAATTCCCCGCATCAGTATACCATTTTTACTTTTAATACGAAAACTGTCTGTTACGGTCTGTCCTTCTATGACTTCCATCTCCAGCTTTTCTTTGGAAAATACGACCTGAGGCTGTTCATAGGGAATCTTTCCCTCAGCCAGTTCTTCGATTCTCTTTCGCACGTTGTCACCTGCTTTACGCTTGCTTTTTTTGAATATAAGATTATAATATAACCTGTCTTATGAATTATAAACTATTTGGGTTGGTCACGCAACATCAAACATGAAGGAGGAAGTTTTATGTTACAGCACAAAGATCATTTTCATGGAAGTGACCTGGAAAAAATTGAGCAGGCCTATGGAATCAGAAAAGAAACGATCACCAGCTTTTCGGCAAATGTGAATCCGCTGGGCATTTCCCCGGCGCTGCGCCGGACACTGACAGAAAAAATCGACGCCATCACATCCTATCCGGACCGGGAATATGTATCGCTGCGCCATAGCATTGCGGATTATGTCCACACCGATCCGGAAAACATCATTGTAGGCGGCGGCACCACTGAGCTGATATCCCTGTTTATCCAGGTCAGACAGCCAGAGAAGGCCATTGTCATCGGCCCTACTTATTCGGAATATGAACGGGAAATTGCGCTGGGGGGCGGCACCACCCTGTACTATCCCCTGCGGGAAGAAGACGGCTTTGTGCTGGATACCACGGCGTTTATCTCCAGACTGAAAGACGACATAGACCTGCTGGTATTGTGCAATCCCAACAATCCTACTTCCACCTGCATCCCCGACAGGCATATGCGGCGGATTCTGGATGCCTGCAAACAGCATGGCATTTATGTTATGGTAGATGAAACCTATGTGGAATTTGCGGACCAGATGGAACAGATTACTTCCATCCCACTGACAAACGATTACAACAACCTGGTCATTCTGCGGGGCACGTCCAAATTTTTTGCGGCTCCCGGCCTGCGGCTCGGTTACGCCATTACCGGCAGCCAGGATCTGGTGCGCACGATTAACGCAAGAAAAAATCCCTGGACCATCAATTCCCTGGCAGCCATTGCCGGTGAAATTATGTTTCAGGATGAGGAATATATCCGCAAAACCAGGGCGCTGATTGCCGCTGAACGGACACGTATGTATGAGCGGTTTGCCGCCAGAGAGGATTTTAAAGTGTATCCACCCGCCGGCAATTTTATGCTTGTGCGGATTCTGCGAAAAGGACTGGATGCGCAGCAGCTGTTTGAGCGGACCATCCGCAAAGGAATGATGATCCGCAACTGTTCCACCTTTCCGTTTCTGGATGATCAATATATCCGGTTCTGCTTTATGAACCCGGAACAGAACGATGCGCTGGCAGACTGTATTCTGGAGCGTGTCTGAAAAATCTTTCTGTGAACTTCTATCCAGACACCGGATCAGCTGACAGATGAGTGTATATTTCCGGGATATCCTGGAAAAGCAGCCTGTTTTTGACGGCATTCTGGTTCCGAAAAGCAATATCATATGAGTATCCGGAAATCCCCCCGGATACTCTCCCACACACGGTTCTTCTGTCTGCCAGAACAGGTACGGGAAAGACAGGAAAGATAAACGGATACTGCAGGAAACATCCGGGGAAAGGCGTCCGGAATATGCGGTTATTTTCCTGTCATTAATTATGTAAGAATAACAGATGAACCATATATTACCGGGTATTGTCCGCCGTAGTCCCACAGGTTGTCTGAACATAAGTTTTAAAAGATGCTGGCTGTTTCCATCCCGTTTCTTAACGCCTGCTTCGCCAGCTGGTCTGCTTCTTCATTGTACCGGTCGCCGGTATGGGCCGCTATTTTCGTAAAAGTAATCAGAATCTGCCGGCGGCTCTGGTCCATAAACGCAGTGTATTTTTTTGTCATTTCGTTTCCCGCCTGCCAGCCATGGGTGGCCCACTGCTCGATTCCGGCGTAATCGTAGCAGATATTAACCGCTTCATATCCCAGTTCCAGCGCCTTTGTCACCGCACATACCGCACCCATCATCTCACCCATGACATTGCGCAGCGCCAGCGCATCCGGCCTGCTTCCACATCCGGATTCCCGGACCGTTTTTCCCTGCGGCGTCAGCAGGATACAGCCAAAGGAATAACGGCCAATTTTTTTGTCAAAGCTGCCGTCCACATAGGCCGTCAGCCGGCGGGAAGCAGGAATCGCCGCCACCGCTGCCGCCTGCGCCGTCCGTTCCGTTTCGTCCTGGTTTAAGTAAGCCTGCGCTTCCTCCCTGGTGGCAAAACTTTTATAAACTGCGCCGGAACAGCCGGCCACTGCCTTTTTACATGCGTCCCAGGTATCAAACAAACCGGTCTGGTTTCCTTTTCTCACTGCGTATACTTTCTTCTTTGCCATACAGCTGATCTCCATTTCTATTATCAGGTCATAAGTTTATAAATGCGGCGGGCCGGCTCTGGAAGCTTTTCCAGACACAGGCGGTCCTCCCGGAGGGTTTTGTTTTACAGACGCTCTTTCCAGTAAAGCAAAACTGTATCCGGCTCCGGCAGCTTTTTTGCTCCGGCGCAGTACAAAAACAGGTTATGGGCGCCGCCTGTACCACAACAGCTGCGCCACCAGCACCCCGATCATTACTCCGGCGCTGTCCAGCGCCATGTCAGAAACCTGACAGCTGCGGCCCGGTACAAAAAACTGATGGATTTCATCGGATATGGCATAAACCGTACCGGCCAGCCAGGGAATCCCGACAGACACCCGCCGCCTTTTCGTCCCGTCGCTAAAGCTTCCGGCAATCAGAAATCCCAGCACCGCATATTCCGTGGCATGGGCGGTCTTTCTCACCGGATGGTCCACTTTATCCGCAAACGCTTCCTGTTTCTCTTTGTCCCAGTCATTAAAACCGGGAATCAGGATTCTTCCGATCAGTGTACCTACAGATGCGCTGTCCCGGGCGGACAGCTTCGCTTCCCTGGCTGAAAAGCTGAATATGATCACCATCCAGCAGATGGCCAGTATCAGACATATTTTTTTTCTCATCACATGTACTCCATTTAAAGAGGAGTGTGCGTCCACACTCCCCGTTTTCTCTGCATAAAACTGTTACAGCTGGTTTCCGGCACCCGTTTATCCATGCGGCGTCCGGGTCCGGTTATATTATATCTTATATAGAAAAAAAAGCAACCGGTTTTTATGGTTTTATAAAAACTACAGACGTTTCCTGTTAAAGTAAAAAAGTATCCGGCACAGCCGGATACGCCGCCTGCGGCGGGATGGCTCTGGCAGCATCTTCCTCTCCGGCGCAGTGCCCCCGCTTCGCCCGGGCAGGCCCTGCGATCCTCCAGGAGGGTTTTTATCTTACAGGTCGCTCTTTCCAATAAGATAAAAAAATATCCGGCACAGCCGGATACGCCGCCTGCGGCGGGATGGCTCTGGCAGCATCTTCCTCTCCGGCGCAGTGCCCCCGCTTCGCCCGGGCAGACCCTGTGATCCTGCCAGAAGGGCTTTTATCTTACAGGATGCTCTTTCCTATAGAGTAAAAAAGATATCTCCCGCATAAAACTCCATGCCGGAAAGCACGAAATTCTGCGGAGGATGTCTTTTAGGGAAACAGGCCTGCAGGCATTATTACCCGACAGTCCCCATTACTTTCTTGTAACCCGGTACAGTAACGCTGCTGCTGATACGATAACAATAATCAGCGAAGCGATAAATGGAAGAACTAAATTCTCCATAATAAGAAAACCGCCAGACCCACTTATAACATATTCCTCATAAACTGCCACTTCCGGTTTGACAGCTGATAAAAAAGCATAGTGATAAGGACAAGACTAAAAAACATGGCAGTAATTCCTGGAGCGTGTTTGAAAAATGCTTTCTGGCATATGTACCCAGAGGGTATGATACATCGTACCCTTCATGGTACAAAGTGGGGAGTGCAGATGCTGGGAATGATTTTTCAAACATGCTCTAACATTACATTTAGTTTGTTTTTCAATTTTTATCTTTCCTTTCATTATCATCCTGGAGCGTATCTGAAGAACTCTTTCCGTGGGATAGACCTGCATCTGAATAAGCCCTGGCTATCCGGTGCGCCGCACAGGCACCGGATAGCCGGAACATCTTTATTACTTTTAAATTTTTTTACTTCTATACTATCGCTCTGCGTAATTCTTTCCATCGCCATGCGTAAAGGGCATGCGCCATATGGCACATGCCCTTTACGCATCTGTAACAGATCAGCCGGAAACGGCCGTGGGTTTCTATTATTTTCCGCAAATATACTCGTGAATTCCTTTTGCCGCAGCCTTGCCCGCACCCATGGCAAGAATCACCGTGGCTGCGCCTGTTACGGCGTCTCCGCCGGCGAATACGCCCGGTTTTGATGTGGCGCCGGTTTCCTCGTCCGCCACGATACACTGCCACCGGTTGATATCCAGTCCGTCTGTCGTAGATGAAATCAGCGGATTTGGCGATGTACCAAGGGACATAATAACAGTATCGCATTCAATTTCATATTCTGAACCCGCTACTTCCACCGGACGTCTTCTGCCCGACTCATCCGGTTCGCCCAGTTCCATTTTAACGATCCTTATGCCCTTTACCCATCCGTTTTCATCCACCAGGATTTCCTTCGGATTCTGGAGCAGGTCGAAGATAATTCCCTCTTCCTTTGCATGGTGTACTTCTTCCACCCTGGCCGGAAGCTCCTTTTCGCTCCTGCGGTATACAATATGTACTTCGGCCCCCAGACGCAGCGCTGTCCTGGCCGCATCCATGGCCACATTGCCGCCGCCAACGACTACTACTTTTCTGCCTTCTGAGATCGGCGTGTCATGTTCCATAAACGCTTTCATCAGGTTATTCCGGGTAAGAAACTCATTAGCGGAAAATACGCCGTTGGCCTGTTCTCCGGGTATGCCCATAAATTTCGGAAGCCCTGCGCCGGAACCGATAAAGACAGCCTCAAAGCCTTCTTTTTCCATAAGCTCGTCAATTGTAACCGCTTTGCCGATGACCACGTTTGTCTCGATTTTTACTCCCAGGGATTTCACATTTTCCACTTCCCTGGCTACGACCCGTTCCTTTGGAAGACGGAATTCCGGAATACCGTATACAAGTACCCCGCCCGCTTCGTGCAGCGCCTCAAAAATGGTTACGTCATAGCCCAGTCTGGCCAGATCTCCGGCACAGGTAATGCCTGCCGGCCCGGAACCGATGACCGCCACTTTATGCCCGTTCTTTTCTGCGGCGGGAGCCGGTTTTATGCCGTTTTCCCCTGCCCAGTCCGCCGAGAAGCGCTCCAGCTTGCCGATAGATACCGGATCTCCTTTAAATCCCCGGATACATTTTCCTTCACACTGGGACTCCTGGGGACAGACCCGTCCGCAGACTGCCGGCAGTGCGGAAGATTCTGAAAGCACCTGGTAGGATGATTCGAACCTGCCTTCTTTGATTTCGCTGATAAATGCCGGAATATCAATGCCCACCGGACAGCCTTTCACGCACTGGGCATTTTTGCAGTTTAAGCATCTGGCTGCTTCTTCCATGGCCTCTTCTTTGGAATAGCCAAGACATACTTCCTCAAAATTTGCCGCACGAACCTGTGGCTCCTGTTCTTTGACCGGTACTCTTTTTAACACGTCCATTATTTATCACCTCCGCATACTCCGCAGCCGCCATGGTGGGTATCCCCCTCCTGAAGTTTCAGCATGGCCCTGCCTTCCTGGGTCTTATACTGCTGCTGGCGTTTCATCGCCTGGTCAAAATCCACCAGATGGCCGTCAAATTCCGGTCCGTCCACGCAGGCAAATTTTACCTGGTCTCCAACTACCAGACGGCAGGCGCCGCACATTCCGGTACCATCCACCATAATCGGATTCATGGACACAATCGTATGTATTCCCAGTTTTTTTGTAAGCAGACATACAAATTTCATCATAATCATCGGACCGATGGCCACGCAGTGATCGTATGTCTTCCCCTGATCCACAAGAGCCTGCAGCTGGTCCGTACCCATGCCATGGAATCCGTATGTACCGTCGTCTGTTGTCACATACAGGTTTTTAGCGACGGCTTTCATCTCTTCGGTATAAAATAAAAGCTCTTTATTTCTGGCGCCCATAATAACATCGCATTCCACGCCGTGGGCATGGAGCCATTTCACCTGTGGGTATACCGGAGCGGTACCCACGCCGCCTGCGATAAATACGATGGACTTCTTTTTCGTTTCTTCCAGATTCTTCTCTTCGCAAATTTCAGATGCGCATCCCAGCGGCCCTACAAAATCCCGGAAGCTGTCGCCTTCTTCCAGATCCTGCATCCGTCTGGTGGAAGCGCCCACTGTCTGGAATACAATGGTAACAGTCCCTTTCGCAGCATCATAGTCACAGATAGTAAGCGGAATCCGCTCGCCCTCTTCATCAATCCGGACAATGACAAACTGCCCCGGCAGACAGGACTCCGCCACCCGTGGCGCCCTGACTTCCATCAGGTAGATCCTGTCAGCCAGTAATTCTTTTTTTACGATTGGAAACATAGTAAAACCTCCACTTAAATGTTTCATTGGTTTTGATGAATCTAAATACTCATTGTTATTTCACACCTTACACTATCATAGACGAAATCCCATGGAATGGCAATGGTTTCTGTCGAATTTCCAAAAAAAGTATCCGGCGAAGCCGGATACTTTTTTACAGCATGATACCTGTCCCCTCCCCCGGATTATGGTTTATGAGAAATAAACCAGCCCGTCTTCCGGCTGACTGGCCGGCTGAATGGAAACCGGGTACAGCACCGGCCCTTTGCCGTGATATTCCAGGGCAAATTCACACCTGATTTCCGCTGTAATATCAATCCAGGACCGGTGGGGAATCGTCTCTGCCCGGTCATATTTACACTTAAATCCGATAAACTGGATATCCGCCTCACAACAGGTCATGGCAAACCGTCCCGGCACCAGCACACCCCGTTTAAGCTTGTTATCCGGACGGTATACAAGCGCCAGGAAACGCACTTTCTTTTTGTCATACTTTTTCGGATCGTCCATGGCGTCCAGATACCAGATCCCATAATCCGCATCAGAAATATCTATCACATCCGCCGTTATATCAAACGGCAGTTCCTCCATATCGCCTTCGTCGATTGTACCGTCTTCCCGTTCATATACGATCTGCGCCTTGCGGTTTAACGCTTTTACAACCCTGCGGAACTTCGCTTTGGGCGTATCTTCGTTACAGCGGTTAAAAATAACCACGTCCGCCGCGAAAAACTGCTCCATCATCATCGTACGCATATTTGCCAGATACATCTCAAATGTATGCGCATCCACTGTTGCCAGTGACTGAATCACTGTCCAGCCGGCCGGTAGCTCCATTTCCAGAAACGGCCCCACCTCCCAGGTACCGTTATATTCCAGAAACACCTGGTCGGGATGATATGCTTCATTTAATGCTTCCAGCTTCTCTTTTGTCAGGTCTTCCTGGTTTTCAATCATCGCCAGATGCCCTGTGATCGTACGCAGCTTTTCCTCTTCATATTCCACATCTCCGTCTTCACAGCAGATCACCAGATTTCTGGCATCCTGGCCAAATCCATTGTCATATAATGTTTCATGAATCAGCGATGTTTTACCGCTGTCCATAAAACCGGTAAAAAAATATACTGGTATTTCCTGCATGGGTTATATCCCTTTCCTGTTTACTTATCGTCATCCGCCCGGTACTGCCCGTACGCCGAAGGGATTCTCTCTCATCCGGGACACCGCCTGTACGGACGACAATGCTTCCCGCCAGAACATGTCTGAAAAATCAGTCCTGTCATCCGCTCTCCCCGCATTGTACCCCGCAGGGTCTTTCCTTTCCTGCCTGAAAGCATACAGGCCGGATATTTATGACAGTTCAAACAATTCTGCCAGCTTCTCCTGCGCCAGATCACAGCCAATCACACACAGCCTGCCGGTATACTCCGGCTGTCCTTCCCGCAGTTCATATTCTCCGGGAACCATATCAAAATAAATCCAGCTGCCATCTGTGGATTCCACCATGCCTTTTGCCCGCAGAATAGTTCCATATTCCTCTGTTTCCGAGAGGGCTTTTAATGCCTGCTCAATGGCTGCCTTTTCATATTTATGCGGCGTTTCCTTTCCCCAGCTGGTAAATATATCATCCGCATGATGATGGTGGTGATCATGGCCATGATGATCCCCGTGACCATGGGCCCCGTCTTCATGATGATGGCCATGACACGCATGATCGTCATGTTCCCCGTGACTATGATCCCCTTCAGGATGATGATCCCGGCACGCATGGCCGTCATGACCGTGATCCCCGTGATGGTGGCCCTGACACGCATGATGATCATGTTCTTCGTGACCGTGCTCTCCTTCCTCATGGTGATGTCCATGGCTTCCATGGTCGTGATGATGCTCTCCTTCAGGATGGTCATGGCTTTCAGAGCCTTCTTCTCCATGATGATGGTGATGCTCATGCTCCGCAGCCTCTTTCGCATGGCGCGCCTGCGCCAGCAGTTCCATTTCCAGGGAACCGGTCTGTTCAATTACTTTTAAAATTGCCCCGCCTGTAAGTTCTTCCCAGGGCGTTGTGATAACCGCCGCCTTTTGATTTAATGCCTGAATATGGTTCACGCACAGCTCCAGCTGCTGCGGCGTGGTACTCTGGCTTCTGCTTAATACTATCGTTGTAGCAAATTCTATCTGATTGTTAAAAAACTCGCCAAAGGCTTTCATCTGTTTCAGTGCTTTTTTTGCATTTACAACCGTAACCAGCCCGTTTAATTTTACATCCCGTTCCTTTTCCAGATCAATGACTGATTTCATAACATCCGACAGTTTCCCCACACCGGACGGCTCGATCAGAATACGGTCCGGCTGAAACTTATCCAGTACTTCTTTCAGATTCCGGTCAAAATCGCCCACCAGCGAACAGCAGATACATCCGGAATTCATCTCTGTAATTTCAATGCCCGCATCTTTTAAAAATCCGCCGTCAATACCGATCTCCCCAAATTCATTTTCAATGAGTACTATCTTTTGTCCCTGAAACACTTCCCCGATCATTTTCTTAATCAGAGTCGTCTTTCCCGCACCCAAAAATCCCGAAATAATGTCAATCTTTGTCATTTTACACATCTTCTTTCCTTATTATAATACACCGCCTGTCCACCTGCCCGCAGATATTGGAAAGACGGCCCGGATCAGAGCGTATCTGAAGTTTTTTCAAACACACTCCGGCATACATTTTACTATAGCACAGAGTTCCCGGAATGTTCCAGTAAAATTTTTATAAAATCCTGCCTGTCATTTGCCTGTGGTCCTCTGACGGAACAAAAGCCGCACTGTCAGTTATAATTCAGACATACAGAATTTTTTTGTATAACCCGTAATCGTCCTGCCTGTAAACATTAAAGATTACTTTTTCAATCTGCGTGCTGGTCTGTAAAAAATCCAGAACCGTCCGCACCGCAACATGCGCCGCCTGTTTCTGCGGAAAATGAAATTCGCCCGTGGATATGCAGCAAAAAGCCACACTTTTTAAACCCCGCAGGGCTGCCAGTTCCAGACAGGACTGGTAACAGCCGGCCAGCTGTCCGCAATGCTTTTTTGTTAAAATGCCTGATACCACCGGTCCCACTGTGTGAAGCACATAGCCGCATGGAAGATTGTAAGCCGGCGTAATTTTCGCTTTTCCCACCGGTTCTTCGTATCCCTGCTCTCTCATCAGCCTGTCGCATTCCAGACGGAGCTGGATACCGCTGATACTGTGAATGATGTTATCCACGCAGGAATGACAGGGGATAAAACATCCCCTTAGCGCACTGTTGGCGGCATTTACAATGGCATCCACCTTTAGCGTGGTAATATCCCCACGCCAGAGCACAAGGCGTTGATCCACAGAAGATACAGGCAGCGTGTCACAGTCAGTAATTCCTTTTTCCCTGACCCGGCTGCTTAAATATTCGTCCTGCACCCTGAGAAATTCCTTTCCAGCCGGTCTGGGAGGACGGACATTCATAAGACTTCTAAGAAGCTGTTTCTGTTCCTCTTTATTGTCCGGGATTTCCACATCCCCGTAATCTGGCTGCTCCGCCAGTAGTTCTCTGATCAGATATATTCTTTTTTCGTTCTGTGTCATGGTTTAAAGCGTGTCTTAACAAAATTTTTTATATATTTCTCCAGAAAAATACAGGAAACGTACCTGCCGGATAAGACGGGCCGCCCGGATATGGTATTCTGTATCTGCGGATACACACCGGGATAGGGATGCGGATCACGGGAACGACTTTTCAGACACGCTTTTTTCTCCTCTCTTCCAGCCGCCTTTCCGTGGCTTATTCATCCGCCGCCCGGCCCGCACTATTGAAACCGGCAGGTTCTTTTGCCGTCATCCACTTCCTTCCGGTTATATACCGGCTGTTTTCCTGTGTTCTTACAGTGCGGGGAAAATCATACCCTGCGGGGTCATCCGGCATATGCATGGTTATGCTTACAGTCTGGCCAGAACCTGTCCGGATAATCATTGCTGTGACCTTCAGAGTAAAAGTGGGGAGCGCAGATTGCGGAAATGATTTTTCAGACACACTCCAGTATTTCTCTGGCATCTGCATTGATACAGACAGATTTCTCCCTGATTTCATCCGGAGCATATGCCTCGCCATTATTTACGCACACATACACCGCATCTTTCCACTCATGGACCATGCGCCAGAAACTATACTTTACTATGGCCGGCGTGTTGTACCCCACCGCAAGCTCCAGAAATAATACTTTGAGATGCTGATGCCTGCGCAAAAACCGTACATACCGGTCTGACGCCCGGCGCCAGTCCTCATCTTCCACAAACGTATCATCCGCCCGCAGGTTCATGCCCAAAGGCCTGTGGCAGACCGGGCAATATGGAACCAGCCCGGAAGGAACCGTCATCCGGGGCGTGACACCTTCCGGCAGATTCAGCGCACCATTTTCACCCGGTACATAACCCTGCGCCCGGACCATTTGAAAGATCGTGTCCCTGTTATCATATGTCATCTGACAGCACGGTTCACTACACTGGAACAAACCGTAATCACCCTGTGTACAAAATAGTCTGTGCCAGTCAAATCCGGCTTTCTGAAAACAGTGATCCACATTCGTTGTGATTACAAAATAATCTTTGTCCCTAACCAGCTCATACAGCCTGTCGTAGACTGGATACGGCGCATCCATATACCGGTTGATGTAAATATACCTGCTCCAGTAAGCCCAGTATTCTTCCAGTGTCCTGTATGGATAAAAACCGCCTGTATACATATCGCTGAAATTGTATCTGACAGAAAAATCATGAAAATAATGATCAAAACGCCTGCCCGTATACACAAAACCGGCAGAGGCAAAAAGGCCTGCTCCGGCTCTTATTATTACCGCATCCGCATGATCCAGCGCTTCCCGCAGCTTATGAATCCCCTTCATATCGTCCACTTCCTCATCTGATGGCAGTACTTTAAACATACTTCCTTTTTTCCATCTTCCTGTCTGACCTGTTCTGTCCCGTATCATTCCCTGCGCTCCCTTCCTTTTTCCAGCCATGGCAGTCCGCCCGGACGGACGGTTGTCTTCCATATATCTTGTAACTGACCATACTTCTTTTTACGAACGGTATGGATGGGAATTTCTATGTATGGTACCAGAAGAAGGCGGGACGGAAATGACCAGAATGTATGTCCATAAATACTGACAGCTGTCCGCCTGCCGTCTGCAAAAAGGGCACCGACGCAGTTCCGGTCCGGTTCCTGACACAGGGAATACCGGCCCGTCATCTGTGATTTTTCTGAGACTTTGTGACATAATTCTGAATTTGCAGACCCATGCTGACATACCATATAACATACCATTTGTAAGTTTGTCAGGAAAGTAAAGGAGATATGAAACATATGATGAAAACTTTAAAAATAATCGGAATCATAATGCTTTGCATAGTCGTTTTAATTGTGATTTTATCTGTGTACATATCCGGGATGTCTGCGATTACAAAAGATTACATCAAAAAAATAGAAACAGGAGGAGACATCGAAGCAGAATATCTTAGTGACGGCACATACGAGGTTTCTTATTATGAGGAGGCCGCCATGCAGACGTTTGAGATAAGCTGTATCAGGACCAGAAAAGTGATTTCCGTGAATAATAACCATCAATATAAAAGCAGGAACACTCATCAGACAATCCAGCCGCCGGTTATGGATCACACCATAACGGCGGCGTTTCTTTCTGTGTGGCTGTTGTCTGATCCGGTTTCTGACACGCTCCCTTTCGGGTGGTTTTTATGATCCGCCCTTTTCTTTCACCTGTCATTCCCACCCGGTAAGGCTGCGGTTATATTAGTCCACGGTTCTGTCTTCGTGGCAGACTGCTGTCAGCGCCTGCGCATACCCGTTTATCCAGCCTTCCGGACATTTCCTTTTCAACCGGTACATGAATTACAGATTTTCAACGAAATGACTGCTATACATATTCCAGTACTTTTTATACACAAAATCTTTGTCGTCAAAATTAAGCTGGTACATCTGGAATATAACAGGAAAATCCTTTGGCTGCCACTGTTCTTCATAGGAATAACAATAGGTCATTCCCGCATTTCGCAACAAAAAATTCTGTGTTCTTTTTAAATACAATTTTGAATGTTCTCCTGATCCGGTTTCGTTCCTGTAGCATTGTACTGCAATAGTTCAAAAATCTGTCTGCAAACCAGGTGGAAATGCCTGCCGGATTATGATAAGATTATTTATAAAACAGATACATCATATAACATTTATCTGTAAATCCAGAAATTAAAACAGAACAGGAGATGGTTTTTCATGTGGTTTGTATTTGCGCTGTTATCAGCCATTTTTGCGGCACTCACATCAATACTGGCAAAATCAGGAATTGAGGGCGTAAACTCCAGTCTGGCCACAGCAATCCGGACAGTAGTGGTTGTCCTTATGGCCTGGGGGATGGTCTTTCTGACAAACGCCCGGAACGGAATTTCCGGTATCGGGAAAAAAAGCTGGCTGTTTCTGATTTTATCCGGGCTGGCTACGGGCGCTTCCTGGCTGTGTTATTATAAGGCCCTGCAGATGGGCGAAGTGTCAAAAGTTGTACCAGTTGATAAATTAAGCGTTATATTTACACTGATATTTTCATTTATTTTCCTGCATGAGAAATTCACGCCTAAGTCCATCGCAGGATGTATTCTGATCGGCACAGGTACACTACTCATGGTTTTATAATATCAGATTCCGGAAAAAGACGCAGCAGACGGATGAAAACGATGACTGATGAAAATAAATCATAACCAGCGTCCATGGTCCTGCCTGTGCGTCATTCCAAAACGATACCGGTCAGTTACCTGGCGTTCCGTAATCCGTCCCCGGTTTGCTGCGGGTGTTCCAGCTGCGGATGGATCTCCCCAACAGACGGACCGCCCGCTTTTCCCTTTCGCAGAACGCTTTTAAGCTGTCTTTTATGTATACATAGTTTCTCAGTGCAGCCGGCACAGGAAAGCCGCTCATTCGTTTGTTCCGAAAACCATTCCGGATGCCTGAAAAAAGCGATTTCCCACCGGACTAATAAAGCAACTGCCAGAAAGACCAGCGCATATGCGAATTGATTGTGAATCAATATAAACGGCGTAAACATCATCGCATAATCCCAGTTGTATATCCGGCAGGTTCCACAGCATTTGTTCTTCATCATCCATGCCTGAAAAGGGCAGAAAAATAAAATACAAATAATGTCACATACCGAATAAAATATAGAAATAAGCAGAAGAAATCCCCAGTCCAGGACTCTGGTAAAATACAGCAGCGCCACCAGTAAATTTAATGCTGTCCAGGACAGGATAACGATACCGGTTCCTTTGCCTGACTGTTTTCTGACTGTATCCATATTCCTCACATTGCGGCTGACATAATTTCCGCAAAACTGTTTATGGCATCCTTTACTTTCATGTGCGGAAGGAAAGAAACGAAAAACCATTTCCGCTCCAAACAGCACAGCCAGAACCGGAAGCAGCCGGTTATGACCTTCTGTTCCGCCAAATATCAGTTCATTTCCTTTTGTTTTGTCCGCAATATAGTAAAACGATGTTATAATCAGCAGACAAAAGCGCAGAATAAGCCTGATATAACAGACCAGCGTTACATTTGAAATTTTTGTCCTTTGTTTCATAGTCTTTTTAACTTCTCCATCTAATCTCTCCATTCAGTTATATCATCCATTTTCTTTCGTGGTCTTTCTTCAGGAAATTCGTCCGGATAACCAAAAGCAACCGCATACTCCACCGGTCATAAATCGCAGAAATCATTTATATTTTTCTCCTTTCAGATATCTGTTTTGCCGTTACTGTCATTATACATTCTTTTTCCTGAAAATGAAACAGACTTTTCTACTTCCTGTCCATCAGTTCCGTACTCCCATGTTTAGTTTTGTGCTTCGGATACAAAATGGTAAAATCCTTATTTGAACCGTCAGGCGGGACATATCACGAAGAAAATGGGTATCTGATTCCAGATTTAAGATTTTACCTGCCGAAGAAGAACAGCCAGCCGGCACATAGGGACAGCAGCATATGGACTATCTGAAGCAGAACCGGAAAGTTACATACACCAGTCTTCTCACAAGCGGCAGGCCGGGCGTTTATCTTCCCAACATTGGCAGGCACAGGAACGCTTTGAAAGGCTCACAAATAAACAGGGCTGATTAAAAGCAAATCATTTCATTACTTATAATCTCTCCCGCACATGCCCTTATGTTATTTAAGCGTTGTATCCTGTCTGAAACTCTATTTAAAAGTCTGATTGCAGAACTTTGGATAAATGATTGACTTCTTTGTTCTACTGTGCTATACTTACTAAAGTCAGGTAAATAAGAGTCTGCCACCGGGTAGAGAAGCGAATGCATTCGTTACACATCGTTAGGTCATTGAAGATGTGTAGTCGGGTGCTTATTTTATTTCAGGAGGTAATTATATGCACATGAAAGAACGAAAATCATTATTTGATTATTTTACAAAAGGAGAGAGATTGTTATGGTGTATTTCAGTGACTTTCATTGTCGTATCATTTTTTTTGTTTGACAGAGAAAATTATTTAACACTTGTTGCTTCCTTCATTGGTGTAACAGCGCTAATCTTTAATGCAAAGGGAAATCCGTTCGGACAGTTTCTAATGGTTATATTTAGTATTTTATATGGGATCATATCTTTTGCGTTCTCCTATTATGGGGAGATGATAACCTACCTGGGAATGACTGCCCCAATGGCTGTTTTTGCATTCGTCTCATGGTTGAGAAATCCGTATAACGGAAATAAATCAGAAGTAAAAGTAAACAGATTAAAAGCAAAAGAGATTCTTTTTATGATGATATTGACAGCAGTCATTACACCTGTTTTTTATTACATTCTGGCGGCTTTTCATACGGCAAACCTGATACCGGGCACGATATCTGTCACAACAAGCTTTCTTGCGGTTTATCTGACTTTTAGAAGGAGTGCGTTTTATGCAATCGGTTATGCCGCAAATGATATTGTACTTATTATTCTATGGGTGTTAGCAACAATTTCTGACATATCGTATTTGTCAGTTGCTATTTGTTTTGTCGTGTTTTTAGTAAATGATATTTATGGATTTATCAACTGGTCAAAAATGCAGAAACGCCAGGAAAACGCCTGCATTGTCGCAGTGAACCATTAAAGGATAAGAGAGGTAAAAAAATATGTTTAGAGAAATGCGAAGAAAAAAGCAACTTTTAAGCAATAAAGAAAATATTGAACTACTTGAGAAAGGAACTTCCGGGGTATTGGCATTACTGGGTGATAATGAATACCCATATGCTGTTCCTGTCAGCTATGTTTATGACAATTCCAGAATTTATTTTCACGGTGCAAAAGCGGGACACAAAATAGATGCCATAAGGAAATGTAGTAAAGCATCCTTTTGCGTAATCGCCCGGGACGAGATATTTCCAGAAGAATATACGACAATTTTTAAAAGTGTAATTGTATTTGGCAAAATACGCATATTGGAGGATGAAAATGAAATGAGAGAAGCAGTTGAAAGGTTAGCAGTCAAATATCATCCTACAGACAGCATAGAAAACAGAAATCAGGAAATTACAAGCGAATGGAAAGCTTTATGCATGATGGAACTGTCTGTTGAGCATATGACAGGAAAAGAATCAATAGAAATTGCCAAAAAGAAATGGTAGCTTATCATCGCATATTGTTGTGACCCACCCGCCCGCATGACGGGAAAAACCAGAAATTCTGTTTTTCCCATCATGCAGTCTTCAGAGCCGGACCGCTATATACCTTTCCGTTTTGGCGGAATTCACTGTAAACCGCATATCTTTGCCGGAAGCAGGAAACATTTACACATTATCCCAGCTATATTTATCTTCTTTTAACAGTTTACGCACCTTATCCATAAACATATTTTCATCAACCGGTTTTACGACATAATCGTTCGCTCCGGCTTTTACTGCCTTTACCACGTGTTCCTTTTCATTATTGGATGTCAGAAAAAGAACCGGCACTTCTTTCAGCTCATCTTTTTTGCGTATCATTTCAAGCATTTTATGCCCGTCTATTTCCGGCATTTCTATATCCAGAATGATCAGATCCGGCGTGCGTGCCTCCTTTAAATATTTAAGCGCACGCATCCCCTTGGAAAACCCACAATACGCATATTCTCCGCTCAGCAGCTTTTCAAGCATCTTTAATATAATTCCGCTGTCATCCACTGCCACAATGCTTTTTTTACCTGTCATCATTTATCATCCTCCATATTTTGTTTCAAAAGACCGATTGCTTTATCCTCATCAAATTCATCTTCGATTGCCGACAGAACGTCCGTAAGCCGCAGCTTCACATCCTTGCGCAGAGGGCTGTCCAGCCATTTTTTTATCTGATCCACTGCCTCTTTTGTTTTGAAATCATCTATCAGCCGCGCCATTTCGTCAAGTTTCTCCTGTGGCAGTTCCATCCGTCCGCCGTCGTCCGGAATGTCTGTTTCCTCCTGTGCGGGACCATATGTTTCATAAATGTCCGCAAACGTCTCAAGTGTGGTTTCAAATGCCTGCTCCAGTTCGCCCCAGCAGGCCGTTACATCCTCTTCCCGGCCCGCCTTGCTGTGCCGTTCATGCTCATAAGCTATATCTGCAAGTTTATCCGCGCCAAGCGTCCTGGCGTTTCCTTTTAAGGCATGTACCTGAATCGCATAGTCTTTCATATTATGCTCTGCCAGATACTGCCGCAGCAGCTTTATTTTATTTTTGTCCCCAAGAAACATCCGCACAAGTTCCATATAGATTTCCATGTCGCCTTTGGAATGCTTTAGTCCGTTTCTGATGGAAACTCCCTGCTCCAGTTCACTGGCATATTCGTCGCCGCCGTTTCCTGTTTCCGGACCGCTGTCCGCTTCTTCCACCGTCTGAACCAGCTCCTTGGGAAGATATTTACAGATTGTATGTTCCAGAAGTTCCGCATTCACCGGCTTTGTCAGAAACTCTTCAAAGCCTTTTGCCAGATACATCTCCCTGGCGCCTGCCACGGCATTTGCCGTCAGCGCAATAACCGGCGTGTCTTTATTTGGAAAATCCGTATGCATCGCAAGTTGCTTTATTTCATGCAGTGTCTCGATTCCGTCCATTTCAGGCATCATATGGTCCATAAAAATCATATGGAATTTCTGCTTCTGTACGTATGCAAGACATTGTTTTCCGGATTCCGCCGTCACGACCTGCAGTTTTGTCCGCTTTAACAGCGCCTTAAATACAGTCAGGTTCATCGTATTATCATCCACCACCAGTACCCGGCCTTGCGGAGCTGTAAAACCGCTTTGTTTCCTGCCATTATACCGGGTGTTCTTTTCCTGTATCTCAAGGAAACTTCCCGCAGGTTCATTGCTTATTATTTTCTGCGGGATAATGACCGTAAAAGTGGAACCTTTCTGGTATTCACTGTCCACTTTCATATCGCCGCCCATCATTTTAAGCAGTGACATCGTAATATTCATGCCAAGCCCCGTACCTTCAATGTTCCTGTTTTTCTCCTCGTCCAGACGCTGGAAACTTTCAAAAAGTTTTCCCATATCTTCTTTCCGGATTCCGATGCCTGTATCCTGTACGGATATTTTCAGAAGCAGTCCGTCGCCGCTCTGTCGTTCATACGTAATGTTCAGCTTCACGCTGCCCTGAGGCGTATACTTTACCGCATTTGTCAGAAGATTTGTCACAATCTGTTTCATGCGCACATCATCACCGTACAGCACACGGGGAAGCGTTTCGTCTGACTCCACGGTAAATAACAGTTCTTTTTCTTTCGCACGCAGGTAAATGACATTCCACAAATCCATAATCAGGGCCGGCGTCTCGTATTCCACCGGAATAATTTCCATTTTTCCGGATTCAATTTTTGAAATATCCAGAATGTCATTGATCAGAAACAGCAGCATTTTCCCAGAACTTTTAATATTCGCCGCATAGGTTAAAATCTGCCCGTCCGAAGCCTCCCGCAGTATCATCTCATTCATTCCAAGCACTGCGTTAATCGGCGTCCTGATTTCATGGGACATATTGGATAAGAATCGGGTTTTTGCCTCACGTTCATCCTCTATTTTTTTGCGTTTTAACATTTCTTCCGTCACATCAATAATGACGCCGAACACATCGCCATTGTGCTCTACTTCCTCCAGCTTGACATAACGATCACGACAGGAATATACGCAGGACTCATCATCTACAATATTTCTGCGCAGATCAATAATAAATTCCTGGAAAATCCTGTAATCTGCGGAGAGACGCTCGTACTCTCCTGCTTTTAAGGCAAGGATTGCGGGAACATGCTCGCTGATACTCACTCTTTTCATGTAATGATTGTATTCATACACGCCGATAGGCATTCTGGTCTTGCCAATGATATAGGTAATCTTGCGGCGGTTATCCAGAATACTCTTTTTCATCTGGTTAATATAACGGCTCAGCTCCGCAAGTTCCGCACTGCTCTGGATATCAATGGTCTCGTCCAGATTTCCCTGGGATATAATGTTGAGTTTGTCATTGATACTGTGAATGCCTTCCACCACATACCTGTTCATATAGCAGGTAACTACATAATACAAAATTACCGCAACGGCAATGAGACAGAACGCAATCCATGCCATTGTGGATGGAATCCGCCGGTACATATCCTGACAGGAAATCACTCGTCCGATATAGTTTTCGCCAGACTCCATAAACACACAGAAGGACTTTATGCCGTTTACATCCGCAAAAAAGCCGTTACCGCCGGTCGCAACCGTTTTAAGTTTCAGGCCTATTTCCATACTGTTTTTTTCAACGCAGGACAGATCCGTAGAACCAACAATATCTCCGGTTTCTTTATCAAGGGCATAATAATTGGCGTCGGAGTTGACACGCAGCAGGGAAAAAATATAGGATAGTTCGTTTTTTTCCGTAACCTTAAGCACATTGACAGGTTCCATGCCTACCTGTACGATAAATTTTCCGTCCTGGCTCCACAGGGCGGAATACTGCATCATCTTCATTTCCGCCGTATTCGGTACGATTTCCTGGACAAGGCTAAGCGATTTGTCTTCCAGCATAGGTTTAAAAAAACTCATCTGTTCCCCGGAGTCAAACGTATAGCCATAATATGACGGGTGGGTTCCCGAAAAAATACGCCCTTTTGTGTCAAAAATATGAATTTCATCCACTTCTATCATTGTGGCGATTTTCTTTAGTTCTTCCACACTGTCTAAAACAGAGGGCGTCTCTTTTATGATATAAGCGATCGCCTCCGCATTATGCAGACAGGTTGCCCGGTAAACCTGTTTTAAATCGGCCAGTTCCTCCTTATTTTCTCCCAGAACCTGTTCAATCTGAAAGAACGTCTCTATGGCGCTCATGTAAGCCTGCCGCTGTTCATTCACTACCTGAATAAAAAGGATTGCCACTAAAAAAAGTACCACCAGCAAAAGAGTGACAACCTGCATATAACGGCTGATTATATTTCTAAGTGTACGCATTTCAATCTGATACCTCTCCTTTTCCATTCATCTGGTCAATCATCAACAGTTACTCAGAAACTGTGCAAAAATAATCTGTGCGGACTGCGCAGGATGTTTCGTCAGAAGTCCCGGAGCATGTATCCGGGTACACGAAATAACAACTGCTTCTGAAGAAGCATCCAGGCAGACTGTATCCGTTATTTTTGCGCAGTTTCCCGGCAAATAGTGAGTCTTTATCCGTGACCTGCCGGCTTTTACGACCAGGAATTTGTACCTTTCCCCAAGCCGGCAGTGAACCTTTGTCCGTCACGTGCCCTGTACCAGAAATACACAGCGCTTTCATTCATCCGCACTGTCATAATTCCCCATTCTGTCCCCCTACAGAATAAATGTACCGGCCTGTGGATTATTATAGCAGATAATATCAGCGGCATGTCTGCCCGTTTTGCACAATACCTGTTCGTTTTTTCACATGGAAAAATCTCTGTGGATCATCCCCTGAACTATTTCTAAATGAAAAGCCCTCCTGAATCAAACCCCGGTTCGATTCAGGAGGACTTTCCTCCAGAGCGTGTTTGAAAAATGCTTTCCAATATAAGCAAATGCGGTTATCCATGTTTGTAATTCTCCAGTGCTCCCAGTCTTCTGTTTCTAGCGGCACGGATGACCAGCCGGGCAGCTTATAGTTAATGTTAACGTGATTTTTCAAGGAATTTATAATTACATGCCCCATATAAAACCGTTCTCCCGGAAGGCACGGCGCCATCCCTTTGCGCTGCCTGTAATCCATTAAATCTGCCCGGATCAAAGGCTCTCCCGCAGCCAGAATCAGCTTTCTGTATTATCAGAAAGACAGGCTGATCACACCTTCCATATCATACAGCCTGCCGTTTTGCAAAAATATTACATTATCTTTTTAACAGAATCCTCTGTTTCCTCTCCCATATCCCGGTCCATCTTCTCCCGACACATACCGTACCCGGAATGTCATGTCTGTCCCTGAGGAACGGCAGAAGTTCATCTACGCTCATCCCATCAGCACCTCCTGCTCCTTTGTTAGATTTTACTTTCTTGTATGCATTGTTCAGGTTATCCGGCTGTAAAATCTTCTCCGGCAGTCCGTCCGGCTGAAAGTCTGTGATGACGCGGTTGTTTTCAGCGATTCTCTGACGGGCGGACACTTCTGCATACACTTTCGGTTCCGTGGATACCATTTGCAGACAGTCCTCCTTATAATGCTGTCTGTCCTTACATCCATCATTGGTTACATTCATTTACCCGCATCTCCCAAAGTTCAGTCCTTCCCAGCTCCTGCCCCTCCCTGGGGAACGGGATCTGGAACAGCCGCAGGATCTCTTTCTGGGACTCAAATTCCCTCTCCGCAATAAATTCCATAAAATCCCTGTCATCCCTGTGCGCCCGCTCCAGCAGGGACACATAATCCCCCCGCAGGATGGGCGGCACGACTACAGGCAGATATCCGTCCTGGATCAGCGCCAGGTTCATCAACAGCCTTGCCACCCTGCCATTCCCGTTCTTGAAGGGGTGGATGAACACAAACCTCTTGTGGAGCCGGGCGGCAAATTCCACGGGATGATATCCCTCTCTCTCCTTCTGTACCCAGGCAAACAGGCTGTCCATCTCCATTTGTATCTTCTCCGGAACGGCCACGGGATACTGCGACCCTGTTATAAGCACACGGACATCCCGGTAGCGCCCGGCATACCCCGGCCCGATATTCTGGCAGAACAGCCCATGCATCTTCAGCACGGTCTGCTCGTCAATGCGCCTGTCCCGGAACACAGAAAACATAAAATCACAGGCTCTGGCATGGTCCACCGCCTCGAACACATCCCGGAGCGGTTTCCCGCCCACCGTCAGGCCGTCCTCCAGGAGCACTTTCGTCTCGCTCTCCGTCAGGGAGTTCCCCTCCAGTGCGTTGGATGTCCATGTCAGCCCGATCCGGTAATACTCCTGTATCTGCCCCAGCATTTCGCCCTCCATCGGACGCAGCGCATGGATCTCTTTCTGGAAAAGGTCTATTTTTCTCAGTATCTCCATCCTGTCACCATCCTTTCAAACCTATTAATATCATACTACAAAACGCCCTAAAAGGATAGGGTGAAAAACAGTCTCCGCCTGATCTTCCGGGATGATCCGCCGTTCCCCGACAGAGTCCTCGAACTTTTCGCTGGTCACGTTCTGCTCATAGTACACAGCCAGGATCCGCCTGATGTCCCCGCTTCCCTCCCGGCTGGCGGAAAATACCTGCTCCTTTAAGGATTTTTCAATGCGGTCCAGGCAGGAAAACACCTCAGTTCCCTTCTCATTGTGAAGCCGGATGATGATTCAGAAATTCCCTGGCCGTTGCCATCTGCACCTGGATCCGGTCCGGGAAGTTCTGGTCACGTTCCAGAAGCCACAGGATTCCTTTCCTCCTCTGCCCGCTTCCGTCGTACCCCAGAGCAGGAAGAACTGCTGAAACTCCGTAAGGAAAACCGGCAGTTGAAAATGGAGAACGACATTTTAAAACAAGCAGCGCTGATCTTAGGACGAAAGTAAATGTGATCAGGGAACCATCACAGAATACATTCCGCTTTAGGATATCAAACACCAGTACAATACAGGAAAACTTGTGCGCAGTACCTGGACGTCAATATTTCCATAAGCGGTCTTGATGTGTCTTTGTTGATCCATTGCGAGAAACTTTATTTCCGCTGCTGTTCTTTTCAGAAATATAATCTTCCAGTTCCTGGCCAGGGATATGCTCCACAGCATCCTTGATAATCTTTTGGACCAGAAAGATTCATTGCCGTCTGTGGCGTGTGTGAACCAGGGACGGCTGGATGCCGGCTCCGGCCCGCACACGCCACAGACGGCAATGAGTCCCGCAGAGGAATTGTCGATCCTGCGCAGACAGGTCAAAGGGCAGGAAAAAGAAATACGCCGCCTGAAAGAAGAACATGAATTTCCTGAGGAAGCAGGCGCTTTTTTCGCCACCAGCCGCCGGAAGTCCGCAAAAGGCAGGGAATGGTGTTATG
Source organism: uncultured Eubacterium sp. (assembly GCA_947642745.1). Lineage (GTDB taxonomy): Bacteria > Bacillota > Clostridia > Lachnospirales > Lachnospiraceae > Eubacterium_J. The sequence goes on along the minus strand of CANRTU010000011.1, from coordinate 3,074 downwards.
CCGGATGCTGAAAGTGACGCGGCAGGGATTTTATAAATATCCGGCAGACAAAGACCGTCCGTGGAAATATCAGGATTTGGCCGGTGCCATGCGGGCAATCGCATCAGAAGATAAATGTAACGATACTTGTGGACGGATCCGCATGTATCTGGCGCTTCTCTTAAAACAACCGGAAGGGAGCCGTTAAAAAAATGCGTTACAGATATAACTGAAATCAGCGCAAAAGACGAAAAGCTGTATGTATCCGCCATATCTGACTGTTTTGATGCCGCAGTCCCGGGACTGGCAATGGATACCAGCATGAAAGCGGCATTATGTGAGCGGACGCCTGACAACGCCGTGCGCGCCTGTCCGGCGCTCAGGGGAGCCGTTATCCACTCTGACCGCAGAACACAGTACACCAGCGGAACCTGTCGCAGGGCGGCCGCAAAATACGGCGTCTCCGCTGGTCGCCCGGACAATCGTTTCACAGGGCAAAAGGTTCGGATTCCCCATGCGAAAGCACCTCCATTTCTTTGTGCAGGAGCTGTAAAGTCCTGCGGATTTGATACCCGGTCGTACTGCGGCAGCATCCGTACCTTTCCCCGATTTCCCGCTGTGTATAATGCCCGAAAAAGTAAAGGAAAATGATTTTCCGGTTCTTCCCCGGCAGGGATAACAGAGCTTCGGCAAGTTCCCCGTTTGTGAGGATAACCCTCTGACCGCATATCATAACGGGGTATTGCTTGTATGGGTCTGTAAAATATTTATCTGTCGTACTAAACGGATAAAACTTTTCTTCTGTGAGGTATTCAAAAGATATTGTATATATTTTTAAGCAATCCCTTATTTTACTGGAATTATAAGGGTTTGTACAGCCTGTTTTCCTTGTTTTGACATACGATTAACATACTTTTCTTTTCAATATGGAAAATCCACCGCTTGTATTATTAACGGTGGATTCTTGTTTAAAAATTGATTATATTGTCAGCCCTCTGCATTTCCTTTTCAGTTCTCTCAAAACTGCTGTGATTATACACATTCATTGTGATACTTGCATCAGAATGTCCCATGACGTAATGGTATCTTCCGTCTTTGCGCTCATGCTCGCCTTTCCGCAGCACCCGCCCTTTACTGTCCTTCCTTTTCTCTGCCATATAACACAACCTCCATTCTTTCAAAATGCGAAAAAGGGGAAACAACAACCTTGTATTGCTCCCCCTGCCGCTTACCCCCTTACTCTCACTTTCAAGCCGGACAATTCCACATTGCCATAAGTAACGATATAATAATCAGTTCCGTCATGTTCTACTCGTGAAACAGTCCATACCGGCGTATCTTCATACTGCCCAGTATCGCTGTTATAGATTTCCTCTACTTTCAGAAATTCGATAGATGAACCGCTTGTATAATAATGTCCTCCGTCCGTTACGTATCTGCCGCTTGCGTTCATGTGAAGTCTGCTAACTTCCTTAATCGGCTTTTCGTGGTAGTCCATGCGGCTCTGCATTTCGTCCAGTTTATACAATACGCCCTCGTATTCCTCCACTTTCTGCCAATCGTCAGTACTCTTTATCTGTCTGTAGTCAGACAATCCGCTCAAATCGCTGTTTTCCCGATAGCCGGAAATGTAAAGCACTGTTTCAAGCTGTCTTTTCAACTTTGCCATTTCATCAGATAACGCCTTTAAATCTGCCATAAGCCTATGCCTCGCTTTCCTCATTCTCTGTGAATATAAAGGTACTCCGCAAGCTGATATAAACGCTTCAACGCCTTTTCTGATAGCCTGTCAAGCATTTTAATCAACTCTGCGTTGCAAAGTGCCGTCATGCTCTGCCACCGCCTTTCTCTCATTTTCAATCTGAATATGAGTATGCACTGTAGTGTAGGTACACTTTAAAATATGCGTATTCTCCGTCTGTCCTATCAACTGTATTATCTTCTGGCGGTATGCTTCATTCAGATTTTTTGTTGCTTCTGTCATTTTGCACCGCCTTTCTTTACCGACAACATACCCATAATAAAGCTGTATACGCTTTCGATAATATCAAGGTTTTCCAGTTCGGACACAATACGGACAACCTCGGCTTTGCGTTGCTCCATTTCCTCATGCTCTGCCTTGTGTCCCTCTTTGCGGTACTTTGCAAGAATAAAGTGGTAAATCCTAAATAGATAGTCCTCGTCACGCATAGCAGGCACCATTTTAAGGATTAAGTGTTTATATTTCATTCGTCACACTCTCCCCTCTGTTCCATGTCCTTAATCCGTTTTACCGCCTGTTTTTTCCGGTATGCGTATCTTGTCGCCCCATAGATGAATTTCAAACACCGAATGTCGGTTACATCTTCAAGCATGGAAACAATTTCTTTCTTGTAGTCCTCTGCGCCCATCACCCGCCGCCCTCCTTTGTAATATTGATAATAGTCCGCTTTATCTGGTCTAAAATATAAGTATTATCAATACCCGAAAGAAGTTCGGCTATTTCCTTGCGCCCCTTGTCCTGCTCGCTATCGTTATATACCTCGTTCAATGCCTGGATAGCGAAACATACTCCGTCAAGCGTGATATGTAGAAAATCATCAATCATATTCTGATTAGCCGCAAAATGCAAGGCTTTTTCCTGTGTGTTGGCTTCTTCCTTTTCCACTGTGTTAATTAAAACGCCTAAAACCGTCTGTATTAACTCCAATTTGGAAGTAGCAACAAAAATCTGGTCTAAAATATCATTTTTCGTCACTGTGCCGCCCTGCCTTTCCTACTTCATACCCCATACAAAAAGCGGCTTGAATGGCTGTTGATACCCCAAAATCCGCATATACCGCTACATTGGCAAGGCTTTCATAATCTTCATATACCAGCAATTCCAACGCTTCATCATTGAACACATTTTCCCGGAGATAGTCAGACAATGTTTGAACCTCCGCAATGTTTACATGATTTCTCCATGCTTTCAGCTTTTTCTTTATTCTTTTAACAATGTACATAATTTTCCATTCCTTTCTTGCGCCGGATATGGTATGCTTCTCTATATCCGGCTTTTCTATGTGTCCGGGTTGCTTGCCCTTGTCAGAGTTGCCGCTCTGTGAGGGCATTTT
>CANRTU010000010.1 GCA_947642745.1 uncultured Eubacterium sp. | reverse complement strand
GCTATCATGGACGCTGGTTTCTTTTCACAGATCCCGCTTTCCTTTTCGCTTTGCTGTCGTAATACCTTACGATCACTGTACTTTCAGTTCCGCTATCATGGCTGCTATTTTCTTTTCACAGGACTCGTACGCCTTTTTCGCATTGCTGTCATACTCGTACATTTCCTGCAGCCGGCAGATGACTGCTTCCATGGCCTGTATATCGTCCCGGAAGGATTTGTGAAACGACTGGCTGCCCTCTCCCTCCCACATGCTTTCCAGTGCGGCGGCGCTGCTTTGCATGGCGTCTGTTTCTTTTCTGATACGCCTGATGCAGTCATATATGCGTCCGGCGTCATTGCCGAGCCTGCCTGTATGTATGCTGATTTTATCTGTCATATCAGACTCCTTATCTTTCAGATTCACAACCCGCTGTATGGCTCCATTGTCAGACATTTTCCATGAACACATGCTTCCCGCAGAAAATACCGGCAGAAAGCTCCACTCTGCCGCGGCTGTTTCAGACATCGAGTGTCATTTTAATCTGCGCCGCACGCCCCAGACTGACGGTTCTGAGTGTTTCTTCATACTGTCTGGTCTCTGTCTCCGCCGCCTGTATTACGGCTTCTTCTGTTTTTTCATACAGGCTGGCCGCCTGTTTTAATACAGCTGCCATATCTTTGCATGTTTCTGCCTGTTCCTTTAAGGAAGAACCCAGGGTCCGCAGCTGTTTTGCGATTTCCGGCCGGTCCGGGTGCCTGTGCGGTTTTTCCAGCCGCGCAATACTGGAAGCAAGCTGCTTTGCCACTGTCTCCAGCTCCTGTGCCAGACGCTTTAACTGCTTTACCTGCACCTTTACTTCCATCGCATCCCTCCAGATATCCGCTCCCCTCCACAGCTGTCTTTCTTTCCGCCCGCATCTGCTTTGCATCTGCTGATTGTTACTATAGCAAAAGATTTCCTCCATGGCGTAGTTTTGTATTCAATAACCTGTTTAACCGCCCGGACAGCCTGCCGCCTGCAGGCCCTGGTTCCTGAAGCGCTTTTCAAAGATGTGTGTATCATCATTCCCTGTTACGACCCGGCCGGTTATACTAAAATCAGCCGGCTTCCGTCATGAATCCCGTTGGCATACAGGCTCTGATAATAATCCAGCAGTGTGCCCGTATCCATGGAATACAGGACAAAATCCGTTATCTGCGCCGGTTTTGTCTCTTTTACTTTTTTGGCGATCATCTCGCTGATCTCTTCCATTACCTGTATCACAGGCACATTTTCGTCCAGCATAAAATCAAACGTATCATCTACTGCTGGTATATATACATCCGTCAGTATCATTGCGTCTCCTTTCTCCTTCATCCGGGACAGGTTCCGTTCCGCCCTCCGGCCACAGCAGCGGGAATATCCGCTTCGTAAGCTCTTCCTGCGTCCAGCGTATCCGGCCCCGGCCGTCAGTCTCCCACTCCAGGTATCCGGAACGGATTCCCTTTCGAATGATCCCAAGACGCTGGTAAATCTGTCCGTCTGTGCTGCCCCGGCAGACAAGATCCAGACGCTGTCCTTCTTCCAGCTGCCAGACCTGCGCTTCCACAAATTTCAGCCACTCCGTCACAGACAGGCGTGCCAGTCCCATCGTATCCGCTTCCCGCTGGCTCTTTCTGGTCACCACCACCCACTGTATGGACAGATAGCAGCAGTGTATTGCGCCGCCTTCCGGCATTTGTATAATTACACACCGGCCCTGATCCAGCATGGAAGCGAATATCCCGGAAAAAGGCTGGCGGATGACAGGCTGATTACCGTTCCAGTCAATGACTCCTTTTTCATACAGTCCGGCCAGCAGCCGGTTCACTGTCCGGGGCTTTTGCTCCCCGCCGTCGTCCGGCCCGGAAAACAGCCCGTACCACATGCTCTGGCCAAGCCCTGCCAGCAGCAGCCTGACTTCCGCTTCCTTCAGATAATAGATCTCATACAGGTTACCGGACTGATTGCCCGTATCATCCATTGCCGCACTCCTTTTTATCATACATACATGCCTTCACCGCCGGTTTGTAGCTCCTTGAAAGAGGCACCATAATCCCATGTTCCAGATACACTGCGTTTTCTGACAGCCGGACCCGCTCCAGATGCTGCCTGTTGAAGACAAAGCTGCGGTGGCAGCGGATAAAGTAATCCGGAAGCCCCTCCAGCATATGCTCCAGGGAATCGTACCGGCTGTATTCTTTATTCCGTATCCGGATAAATACTTTCCGTTCCCTGACCTCGATATAATATATCTGCCGGAACGGAATGACAGTCCTGCCTTCCCGGTTTTCCAGCACCATGCACTGCTGATCCTGCGGCTTTTCCCGGCTCTCCAGATAGTTCTGCATAAATTCCAGAAACACCTGCCTGTGCTGTTCCCCCCGGTACGGATACAGTAACAGGGACGACGCCCGTACCCCCGGAACCAGATATTCCATCGGGGATATGGTATCGTCCGCTATCAGCAGAAAATCAGCCTTTTCATACATCCTGCGGACCCTGCGCAGCAGCGTGATCTCCTCCGGCCCGGTAATTCCGGCACAGAAAAGATCCACCAGAGGACCCTGCCGCAGATATTCCATCATACCGGAAGACGCCGAAAAACAGCGCAGCTCCAGCTGGTCTTCTGACAGGCGGGCAAACAGTTCTTTTCCCAGCTTTTTAAAAATATCCAGTTCTTTCTGCCTCCGGTAAAAAATGAGCATTGTCACCAAGGTATCCTACCTCCTGGCCAGTGGTACCACAATTTTCGATGTATCCGCATCAGACAATACCCCCGGCAGGCAGCCGGTACCAGGCGCCATTGCCTTTGTCTGTCCGGAGTATGGAATATATTCAAAATCCAGCACCCGGTTTTCCGCTGTATTCCCGCCGAAATGTACTCCGGTTTTATGTCCGGTAAACGCTTCGTACAGTTCGTCTCCAAAAACTTCCTGATGGTCTTTGACCGAAACCGTACTGAAGAAATAAATGTTATGCAGGCTTCCCTTTGTTAATATATTGACCAGGAAACCTTTCATCTGATACTGTGACTCCGTGACAAAACGGACGAACCATTTCATGTCCGCTATAAAGATAAAATACGGCTCCTGCTCTGCCATCACCTCATAGATTTCTTCTTCCTCGCAGTCCTTTGCCTCCAGTTCATGTTTCAGTCTGTTGCGTTCTTTAAATACCGGAAGCAGTTCTGAAAAGAAACTGTATACGTTTTCCTCACTGTCCATATAGCGCACATTTTCCGTCTGGTAGCTTTTCAGATCCCCCGCGTCGCTGTCGATGACACATACAACGCCTTCTTTTTCCATGGCAGCCTGGATACATACTTTCAGGAAATTGGTCTTGCCGCTGCGTGCGGTTCCATACGCCATATAACAGTAAATCCGGCGCAGGTCAATGCCATACACCCTGGCGCTGTCCGCATCATAAGCCACTGGCAGCCGTTCCTTTCTGGCACGCATCTTCTGGTAATCTTCCAGTACATGGAACCGGGACCATACCGGCTTTTTCGGAATCTCCGGAACCGGCCTGGCGGCTTTCCCGGTCCAGGCGCCGCGCATCTGTCTGCATGTTTCAGCAATCAGTTCCATACGCTGGTAATCATTTTCCGCCTCCATGGACAGAGCCGTCTGGAATTCCAGAATCCGCCCGTCGTAATCCGCCAGCCCCCGGCCTTTGATCCCGCCTTCCGGCATCACTTCGATCTGGCTGGTATGCAGCAGATCTATATATTCAAACCGCTCCTGCAGCTGCAGGCAGAGCGTGGTGGAAATATTTTCAATCAATCTTGTGGTAATATCGTTCATGCCGGTTCCGCCGCCGGATACGACCAGGAAAATGCCATGGCTCACCCCTTCTTTGGATAAGGTAATCATAATGTCTTCATAACGCTCATCCGTCTTTTCTTTAAAGGACGCATAATTGTCCACAAAGATCACAATGGCCGGCATCGTTACCCCGTTCATCTGTACATACTGGCTGTAATTGCCGCCCCGCATTACGAGCTTGCGCTCCTGCAGGATGCTTTCTGCCATGTTAAAAAACTTGCCAATTTTATCCAGATCCGTTTCGTACATAACGCCGCCGGTATGGGGCGCTTCCTCAAAGGCGGACATCATTTTGCTGCTAAAATCTATACAGTAAATATTTACCATATCCGGCGCATAGCGGTTGATCAGCGCAAATGCCACCGTCTGCATCAGGGTGCTCTTTCCGCTGACAATGCTGCCAACCACGGCCAGATGTCCTGTTCTGGCAAAGTCTGTTAACAGCGGCATCTGGTTCTGGTTTTCCGGATCATCCATTTTGCCCAGTACGATCTCAAGACTCCAGGGACCGGCCGGTTCCGGCCACTGGCCGTCCTTAAAGCAGTGGGATGTAAATTCCGCAGACTGTGCCAGATAAATATGATCCGGCAGTACCGGCATCCACAGCCGCATATGATACCGGTAGCCGCATTCTTCCGCCATCTGCGCCAGATATTCCTTTACCGCATCCAGCTGGGTCTTTTCTTTTTTCTGCGGCAGTTTTACCTTTCCGGACACCGATTGCTCCATTAACTCCTCCAGTACGGCTTCCCTGCGGCCCTTTGCCGTCCACAGCCTGCGGTACTGGTTTAAGAAATCGCACAGCCGGTCTGTATTATACCGGCTGACCGGATAGTCCAGTTTCTGAAACCACATGGCTTTGTACATGGCCTGGATAAGCCTGGTAAACTGCTGGCTGGTCTTACAGTCGGAAAGCGTGGTTCTGGCCGCTTTCTGCGCCAGCTCCAGGCAGTCCGCCAGCTGTTCCAGCCACAGATATTCTGTCTTTTTCTTCTGGGAAAGTCTGACAGAATTGCCCGTCATGCCCACGGTACCGTTTAATTCCAGCATTCTGGCTATATCCGTATTTCCGGTAGTTACGTTTTCTTCATAAGCCGCTCCGCTGTACCCCGACTGGAACAGTTCATATACTTCGTCATTTCCTACCTGCAGATAGCAGCGCCCGGCCTGGGTAATATAAGCCGCATCCGGCTTGTGCAGCATGTCGTTGCTGTCCTGTTTATCCTGTACCCGCAGACAGAGACGGAATTTGGAGTTGCTCCAGATATTGTCATCCACGGTACCGCTGGGTTTCTGGGTAGCCAGAATCATATGTACGCCCAGGCTTCGTCCTACCTGCGCCACGGAGATCAGCTCCCGCATAAAGTCCGGTTCTTCCCGTTTTAATTCCGCAAACTCGTCTATAATGATAAACAGATGCGGTACCGGCAGAGTCGCTTCCCCGTTTTTATAAAGTCTGGTATACAGGTTAATATTGTTCACCCCATGCTCGGTAAATACCCGCTGCCGTCTGCGGTTTTCACTCTTAATCGAAATCATGGCCCGCTTTACCTGGTTGCCGGACAGGTTGGAAATGGAACCTACCATATGGGGCAGTCCGTCAAACAGGTTGGCCATGCCGCCGCCTTTATAATCTATAATAAAAAATCCAATGTCATCCGGACTGTAATTCACTGCCAGGGAAAGCATATACGTCTGCAGCGTCTCTGATTTTCCGGAACCTGTGGTACCAGCCACCAGTCCATGGGGCCCATGGTACTTTTCATGTACGTCCAGGTAACAGGGCACGCCGCCTGCCCTGGCGCCCGCCATGCCCCTGATATTGTCATATGTCCGGTTTTTCGCCCACAGCTCCCGTACCGGCAGCTCCTCAGGACCCGATACCCCCATCATTTCAAAGAAGGTCAGGGAGTTTGGAATCTCACCGCCTTTTTCCATTTCCTGTACCTGCAGTGTGGACAGATGTCTGGCAAATTTTTCCAGCCGGAAGCTGTCCGCCTGGTCGAAACTGATCTTCTGTCCCTGTCCTTCTCCTGCCAGCACGTCATACATGCCCTGGAAGCGGAATGTATTTTCGATAATAAAGTCACAGGCGTTTGGCAGATCTTCGTAACGTTCCGCCAGAATAAAGGTAGTCAGACCGGCCGTCTGGTCTTTGCCGAAAATATATCTGGTAATCAGTTCCCCTTCCAGAAGCCCCATGTCAGAAATGAACAGGATATAATATGGTTTTGGCAAAGTATCTTTATCGCCGGACAGCTGCCGCGCCTCTTCCATCCGGTTACGGAAAATCCTGGTCAGCTCATAAAACACATCCCCCGCCTGTTCCGGACTGGCTGCGCAGTACCTGGTTTTTTTATCCTCCGACCAGACATGGGGCAGCCACCTGGCAAATTCCCACTCCGCTTTTTCATTGGACGTTTCCCCGTTGTATATATATCCCAGCTTGACATCGGTATAACAGTTGTTAGCCGCAATCTGGGCTGTCAGCAGCTTTGCCACTTCGATGGCGCCTGCTTTTCCAGGCCCTCCCACAATGCCTGTAAGCCTGTGCTCCGCCAGATCCAGCACCACCGGCACATCATAGAGCGTTTCATAGTTTTCTTTGATAAAGCCCGGTTTGTCCGCCAGCTCGTCTTTGTATACGCTGAATATCTGTGCCGGCGCCTGGATCGATATCTGGAACGGCACATTTCCGGTTCCCAGCCGGTGTTTTAAATAATCCCTGTGGGACGTATTGCGGTTCCACAAAATACCCTGGTTTTCATCATAGGAAAGACAGATACCTGCCTCCGGATACATTTCATACAGGCTCTGGGAAGCGCGCTCGTACTGCTGCCGTACTTCTTCTGTTTTTTCCAGCAGATACTGGCTGTAGCTGTCAAACCTGGCTTTTTCCTTTTCCGCCTCCTGTTTTTTCTGGTGACGCATATTCTGGATGGCCCAGAATACACCAAGCAGTGCGGAAGATACGGACATGACCAGCCCGGAATAGTTAGCCAGCGAACTGCTCCCGGAAGGCGCCACCATCAGCATGCACCCGGCAATCATCGGAAGCGCCATGGTAAGGGAAGGCCCCACTGTAAGCATCAGCGGCTGGAGGCGGTCCTCACTCTTTCTGGGCGGCATCTCGATTTCAATTTCTCCCTGCGCCAGTTCCTGAAATGGTCTGGGTGAGCGGTGGTACACTGTCTTTCCGCCGGACTGGAGGTCTGTTTCCCGCCGCTTTGCCGTTTCCCGCTGCTTTGGCACCGGTTTTAACCTGGCTGTGTTGATTTTTGCCCTGCTGCCGGTAACGTCCACCGCCAGACAGCTGCCCAGGTAAATCATGCGCAGCCCCATAATGTCAATGCAGGCGCCGGGACTTAGCAGCCGCTCCTTTTCGATCCGGTAGGAATTGACGTAGGTTCCGTTTAAACTGTTGTTAATGATTTTAAATCCTGCCCCGTCCCGCACAATTGCCGCATGTCTGCGGGAAACCAGCTTCATATAATCATAAGAAATATCGTTGTCCGCCTGTTCCCCTATTGTAATCTGGCTCACGCCGGCCAGCTGGAATTTATGATAGGCATGAAACACCGACTTTACGTATTTTACAATCAGTACAATTTCTTTTTCCCCGCTGATGAACAGATTGAGCACATCCTGGTCTTTTAACGGCTGCCCTTCATAGTCTTCCCCGTTTTTGCGGATGCTGTAAGAGGCATGTTTCTTAAAACTCCAGGCATGGTCCATAACTTCCAGATACAGACTCTGATTCTGCCCCAGATGAAAAAAGTCACTCCGCAGTATTATGGCGTGATCCGCATTATTTACAGATGGAAGCTGGTATTCCAGAAATGCTTCTTTGGAATATACCGATATAATAATATTCATCTGTCCTTACCTCCGTCTCTGATTTGCCAGTGAATCGTCCAGCGACTTTTTCACCTGCCGCTCCTGTGCGGACATGCGGATCTGTCTGCGCTGCTTTCTTTTTTTCGTCAGCAGGACAATGCATATGGTAAACGTGGCCAGAAGCAGCAGTTCATAAATTAAAACTGCCGGTTCTGACAGCAGCTGCTGTATGATCTCTTCCGTATTCATAAATTACCCCTTCCATTCCTGTTTCCGTTCTGTTTTTATTTTTATGCGTGCCCGGCGTTTATTTTAATTCAAATAAAAACGCTTCATCAGACAGCTGGATCTTATCTCCGTTATTCAGCTTACAGATCTGTTTTTCCGCCAGCCGCTTTCCGTTGAGAAACGTGCCGTTCACAGACCCGAGATCCATCAGGTAACAGGCATTGCCCTGTTTTTTAATTACAGCGTGTTTGCGCCCGATGGAAGAATTGCCTGCGATACAGTAATCGCTCTGATTGCTCCGTCCAAGAAAGGACAGCTCCCCGGACAGTGTTACCAGTTCTTTTGTCTTTGTCCGCAGCAGGTATATTTTTTTATCCGGCTGTTTCTGCGCCGGTATTTGCGGCTGTCTGCCATTATTACTGCCCAGCAGCACGGTATACTGGTCCAGATCTTCCCGCGGACCGCCATCCTGCCCCGGGCCGTAATCCTGCGAAAGCCTGTTCTGCGCCCGCCAGGCCGAAGGCTGGCGGATATACTGGCGGACATGCTCCAGACTGTAATCTGACTGCTGCAGGTAATTCTGGAAATCTATCAGGTATCCCGGCTTTGTCTCCCCGGCCATACTCAGTTCCAGATAAATGATATCGTGTATCACCGCAAACAGCTGGTCTGTCATTCCTGTGGGACTGATGACCGGCTGGTAGATAAAAAACAGTTCCAGCGTATCCTCCCGTATAAATACTGTGTCCGGCTTTACCAGAAGATGCGCCGGATACAGTCCCCTGCTCTTGACCACCATGGCAATATCCACCATCTGTGTCATCACCCGCCAGAAAGAATTTTCTGACAAAGGAGCGCTTTTTAAATATTTCTCCAGCGACACCGGACAGGGCGCCTCATAAATCAGCTGTTTTTTCCCGTCATATGTAATATGAAAAAGACCGCTTATGCTGTTATTCAGCAGATAATCCAGCTCCCGTTCGTTGACCCGCTCGTTAAATCCCAGCCTGCCTTTAATCACTACTTCTGACTTTTTCATATGTATCCGATATTTCATTCCATTTCCCGTCCTTTTTCTTTCCGTAAACCTGTAAACGCCGCTTCCGGATCTTTGTTCCGTTACGGTATCCACTGATTTTTTCCCTGCTTTGCGCCGTTTCCATGATTCCGTTCTTTACCGCTTTACTCTTTTAATGCATTGCGGATCATTCCGGATACTGAATTCTCCCCAGAGATCTCCACATCCCCCAGGTCATAATTTTTCAGAAAATTCAGATAAGTGGTCAGCTTATTCTCTTTATAGATTTCCAGTACCGCCCGGTTTAGCGGCAGCCCTTCCCCGTTGTCCATATATAAGGCACTCTGCATCCCTTCGCTAAACAGCAGCGACAACAGCACCATGGCTGCGTCCTGCCTGTCTTTGTCCCCGCTTTTTTTCACTGCGTAGTGGTGCCTGAATACTCCGGCCAGCTTTTCTTCTTTTGTCAGGGCAACCGCCGTAAAATCTGTGGAAGGCACGGCTTCCACGGTTACGGCTTCCACCCGGTCCAGTGTGGACAAATCCCCGGCTATCTGGCACAGCGGATCCTGCGGATCCTGAAATCTGGAGAAAACGTCTCCGGTATCCGCATACCCGAGGATCTCCTGTTGTCCCGCCAGCTGGCGGATGTCGGCGCCCTGTCCTGTATGTTCCTGTAAACTGTCTTCCTGTGCGGATAACGTTTCCGGCTGCTTTGCGTCGCTGATATACAGCACAGCAATCTGTATGGCCGCAGGCAGTGTATAGACATCTCCCTCCTGCGCCAGTTCTTCCAGATACAGATATCCGGAAAGATTCATCGTGCGCAACAGTCTGGAAAGTTCCGTACAGTGCCGCTCATACCAGGAATCATCCAGTGCGGCAGACCTGTCTTCCCCTGTCCCCGCATCTTCCCCGGATTCATCCGTTTCCGCTATCCCGTCCGTGCAGAACACATCCGGCAGATTGTCCTGTGCCAGCGCCTGCCGCAGCTCTTTCGCATATTCCTGTTCCGGAATCAGCCTGGCCTCTACTGTCAGCTGCGGGCATACCGTTGCCACACTCTCACGCAGCTTCCCTGTCAGTTCCTCACTGGCTGACGCATCTTTCACAGAGAGCCAGACAGACAGATCTGTTTCTTTCACCTGTCTGACATCTATCCTGCCCCGCCCGGAAAATACGGTCAGATTCAGTCCCACAATCGTTCCGGTAACAAGGATCACCACCAGAAGCCCCGCTGTCAGCACACGTCTGATTCTGCGGTTTCTTATTATCTCTTCCTGCGGTATTCTTACTTTTTTCCGGCTGGCCAGCGCACTTTTAAACTGTCTGGTATTCTGGAAACGCAGCCCCGGTTCCAGCGCCATGGCTTTAAAAATAATCCGTTCCAGATATTCATCCGCCTGCACGCCGCATTCTTCCAGCCTTTTTATCTCATCCCGCATGACCCGGTCCCTGGAATCCATGGGCTTTTCCCCGGTAACCATCTCATAAAACACTGCTCCGGCGGCGTAAATATCAGTGGTAAAGTCCTGTACGTCTTCAGATGTATACTGTTCTGGCGGCGTATACCCCGCTTTTACTACCACAGCTTCCGTCCGTTCGGTTCCCTGCAGCCTGGCCGCCCCGAAATCAAACAGTTTGATTGTATCTTCGCCTGTTAAAAAAATATTGTCCGGGCTGATGTCCTTATGTATAATGGAATGCCGGTGAACTTTTTCCAGGGCGTCCAGCAGCGCAAACATATATCCGCTGGCTTCCTCCACCGAAAAACGCCGCTTTTTCAGCATATCTTTCAGTAATGGCGCCTCCACATATTCCATAATGATATAGGCGGTCTGATTGTCCTCGAAATAATCAAAAACGTTGACGATATCCCGTTCTTTGGAAAACAGTGCCATGTTCCTTGCTTCCTGTAAAAAACGCTCCAGCTGTTTTTGAAATTCCAGTTCTTTTTCTCCGGAAAAGATACCTACCTTACGTTCCCCGCCTCCCCGGTTAACAAGGCCCGCCGGATAAAATTCCTTTACCGCCACAATCATGCCAAGGGTCACATCAAACGCCTTATACGTAATACCAAATCCGCCGATACCGATGCTGACGCCGATCACGTACCGTTTGCGCAGCACCGTGCCGGGCACCAGCTGGTAAGCCTGCCGTACGCCGTCATGTTCTGCGTATCCACAGTGCGGACATACTTCCTGTCCGTCTTTTCTTTTAAAACACTGGAAACATATTTTATGTGCCATCTGATACCTTCCTGTCAATCCAGCCTGCCAGCCCATATCCGGCAGCTTACGCAGCCGTATTTTCCAGTCCCGGTCCCTCTCCCCAGCGCTGTCCCGGGCTTCTGCCGTCCGTCCGGCTGTCCGTGGGAAACGATCCGCCGGCAGGGCGCTGGCATTTTATTTAATGTGATTTTATGTAGTTTTCATAATGTATCCGGTTCCTGATAAAAAACGAATCATATATGTATCCGCCCGATGCTCCGTCCAGCCAGATACCAGCGTTCTATACTGCCCGCCTGATACATGCGGGTGACAGTTCCGGTGGGACAGTGTGGTGTATGGCGGCCGGGAATTTCAGGTCTTACGCTGCAGACTTCGGATAAACGCATAATAATGGCGGTTTTTGCTGTCCACTTCGCATAAATACAGATTTACGGTTCTGTCACGTTACTGTCAGTGAACATTCGTCCGGTACGATTCATTCCGGCGCCCTGCAGAATCACAAATCTGTGACACAAAACGCCTCCTGGGCCCCTGGTATCGTCTTTTGACGGCTGATGCGGCAATGGAATGAGGCGTGCCGGATATACGCTGACTGACGTTAACGCTGCCAGCCGTCAAAAGACGGCACCAGAAGCGTGTGTCCCATTGTCCGCTAAGGATACAAATGAGTACTATCACATAGTGTACGATTTGATAGTTGTAATAGTATGATGAAAATACAGATTTAACCAGTATCCGACGCCGGCTGTAGAGAAATTTCATGCCAGAGTTCCGGCCCGGGAAGATTCTGGTGCCGGTGATCCGCCTGGTTACAGAACAAAAATAGTTTTGAAAAAGGCCCTGATAGCAGCGTTTTGCCAGAGTTTAAGACTATTCATACATATCAGATTTGAAAATATGAAAACAGACTATGTCAGACGTTCATAATTATCAGTAAAAATATTGATTTTATCCTTCTGTTATGGTAAATTGATTATAAAAGGCGTATAGTATCAAATCGTACACCTTTTGATAGTTTATTATGATCATCGTTTATATTAAGCATCGATTATATTAAGCATCGTTTATATAATCCCGGTTATCAGAATTACAATGGAGAAACTGATGCTGTATCATTTTAACTGATACCTTATAAACAAGGATTTGATGTATAATCAAAGATAAAACCTGCGGTTTTCAGCAGCTTCATCATCGGGCGCATTATTGCAGATTACACTCTCACAAACAAGGACAGCCCCATCCGACCGGCAGGTTTCTTCCCGGTTGCGCATCCTTTTGCCGTCGCCCCCATCCATAAGAGCCAGACAATGTTCACTTCCTGCCCCAAAGCTTTGCCTGGCAGGAAGTGAACACAGGATCAGGCCCACTCTCTTCAGGCCGCTCTGAACCCATCGACGGACAGCCAGACGCAACCAGCCTCCACAGGCCTTGAAAACAGATAACGCTGAAAAAGTAGTCAAATGCAAAGGTTCACAGGCTTTTGGAGCGGCAACACTGTATCTGCCAGATGATTGATGCCGGAATATCTGAATATGAAACAGAACTCTATTGTCTTACACATTTGATTTGTGAAATAAGGCAGCGTTTACAGGTTCTTTCAGATTACCGCAAAAAAATTTTACTGCTACTCCTGTAAAGAAAGCAGAAATAATAGTTCCCTCCCTTGTTCCCACAACAGTAAAGTCAAAAAACAATAAAGACAAAACAATAGAAATAATAACATAAATAACATCAAATGCAATTTTCACATTTCCAAAATCCTTGCTCAGTATATCCGAAACCGCTTTTACAAATGCTTCGCCGGAATTCATAATGACATCCGCAATAACGGAGAGTGAAATGCCAAAACCAAGAATTACAATTCCAGCCACCACCATAATAATACGCATGAAATATGTATTTACAGGAATAAATGACATCAGCCACATCCCAAAATCGGTAAACCACCCGAACACAAAAGACAGAGGAACCTGCAGCAGCTGTATTGGCTGAAATTTTCTGCGGAGTATGAAAATCTGCCCGGCTATCAGAATACAGTTCCAGATAATAAGCCATGTTCCTAAAGAAAGCGAAGGAAATTTATAACTCATAACATTTGCCACAGATGAAACAGGCGACACTCCCAATTCACCGTTTTTTGTAAACGCAACACCTAAAGCCGAAAAAAAGAGGCTTATTATAAACAATATATATCGTTTTGCAATTTCATTTTTACTCATCGCTGATAACTCCCTGTATATTTTGACTCATTCTCATTAAAAAAGCAGTAAACATCTCTTTCTCATCTTTACTGAAATCTAAAAGCGCTTTTTCTTCCATTATCCTGAACACTGACTCTGCCTGCTTTGCAAGCGACCTTCCTTTATCAGTCAGATATATATAGATACTGCGTCGGTTTCCATTGAGATTCTTCCGCAATATAAAACCTTTCTTCTCCATCCCGGACAATACCGATGTCATGGTCGCCGGTTCAATGTGGCAGGCACTGGCAATATCTTTTTGAACAGCGCCATCATGATACAATAAATAATCAAGAATCTTTGGCTGTCCCGGGGTCAGCCCTGTTTCTTTAATAGCGGCAAGAAAGGCTTTCTGAATCAATAAATGGTCTGTCATTAGCAAATAATGCAAAGATTCCTCCATATTCTCCTCCTTTAATAAGAATTCAAACAATTAGACTTCTAATAATAATTATATTCAAAAGTAAATCCATGTCAAGAAACAACAAGTTTTTTTTCAAAATATTTCCACACTTTAACCTCATTTAGGACTTACTTCCACATATTTTAAGTTCTCCCCTCCCGAATGGGTTCCTTCACCCCACAGACTGTAAATTTCAAAAAATAAAAAGCGCCAAACCCCTTTCTGATGGATTCGCCGCTTTAAAACTGCCATTATAACAGCAGTAATCTATGTTTTTTATAATATCAGACAGGCAGTGAATCTTATAGACTTACCGCTTTCATACATTTCCGTAAAATCATGCCTTATTTTTCACTCTGTTCTTTGTTAAATCGAAACAACCATCCATTTTTAAAACATACCGGATATATCCAGCATAATGTTCTAATACCACTTCGGTTGCTCCCGGATTACCATTGGCAGCTTTTACAATCATTTCATACGAAAGAAGATTCTTCCCTTTCATCCCTGTTTCTCTATTTCTTTTCCATACGCTTCATTACCGTCTGCATCCGGCTCCACACACTGCTATGCACCTGTCCATAATACCCCGCAATTTCCTGACAGGTATAATGTTTGAAAAAATATAACAACAATTCCTTTGATTTCTATTCATCCAGAAAATTAAGAATGGACCAGGGATTATATATATGCGGGCATTTTTCAGACGTGAAACCGTCATACCACACCTTTACCCGCTGTTTTTCCTCTGACAGACCAAATTCTTCCAGGGCGGAAAGCACTGCATTCTCCGTAAATCCAAAAACCGTTTCATATTTTTTTCCGGATATGGTTGTAACTACTTTCAGGTTATTCAGATCAGAAAATACGGATTCCCTGCTTGTCTGTGTAATTCCCGTTATAACCGCCCGCTCCAGGTGCCGGTTTGTCTTGAACATGGCATGGAACAGTCCCCGGAAAAAACCGGATAATTCATCCCAGTATCCCTTTACCCAGGCTTCCCGCATGGGCGTGCCATACTCGTCCAGCAGAACCACCACCTGTTTTCCATAATATTTTTCCAAAAGCCACGACAGCCTGTTCAGTGAAAACTGTGTATCCGCATCATTCATGATATTCAAAACCCTGTCGAACGCTTTCCGGTCCTTTTCTCTGAAGCGTGTAAGATTAAGAAAATACGATAATTCATGATATGCTTCCCAGTTTATACCATGACATGCATAATTCGAAATTTTTATTCTAAATTTAATCATCATGGCCTGCTATACCAGGAAGGTAAGATGCAGTGTACCATTTGGTTATGACTCAAATATCCGGAATAGATTCCCAATATGATACCCTTTGGATATGGCATCAGAAAACAAAACCGTCACACAGCTTTATACACATTACACAAACAGCATACCGTCATTTTCTTTGAAATACATGATTTTCCAGGATTTCCTGCGGCGTTACTTCAAATGCCGCCAGACAGTCCGCACAATAAAAATCATTCATCCCCCGGTTCACCAGCGTTCTGGTCATGGCGTCTTCATCTTTTGTAATAACGGTTCCACACTTTCTACAACGCATCTCCATTGATATTATATCTTTTTTTAATTTACTCTTTATTCGATTAATTTTTTTCATTTTCATCTGTCTGTATTTTCAACAGATCCACTCAGGATGCCATATTGCGAAAGTCCCGCAAAAAATATCTGAACTATGTTCCTGCCGTTTATGCCTTCTGACAGTTCACCAGCCGGCAGCGGTATACCAGACAGTCGTGACCCGGTACCGGGACTGTAAAGTAAATCTCTTTTATACACGCTTCTTCCCCAGTAAATACGTTTTTCATGAAAAATCCGTAACCGGCAGCATATGAAAGTCCGGCATCCGCTAATATATGGGTAATATTCCGCTCTTCTCCAAACAGGCTGTAACAGGCAGGCACAAACTCATTTCCACTCAGGTGTCTGATAAAAGTCAGCAGCTGATCCGCCCAGAAGCGGAGCGGCTCCACCGCATGTTCCGGAAAATCTTTTTCTGTAATATTGCTTCCAAATGTGTTCCAGAAATTCCGTCCCATGAGCGGTTGTTTGCGATCATGGTTGTTTTTCCTGATTTATCATCCTGATGCGTCAGATTACGGTTATTTTATTCTTGTTTCTAATGCTTCCACGGAAACCACCGCAGGCTGTGTACCTCCAAAAGTACCATCTGGTTTCATTCTGTCTCCCGCTACGATACAGGTTCCTTTTTTCAGATTTTTTACTTCCCGTGTCCAGTTACTCTCACCGGTTGGATCCAGCTGTTTCGCAATTTTTACGATTTCGTCATC
Source organism: uncultured Eubacterium sp. (assembly GCA_947642745.1). Lineage (GTDB taxonomy): Bacteria > Bacillota > Clostridia > Lachnospirales > Lachnospiraceae > Eubacterium_J. Next base: position 63,210 of record CANRTU010000010.1, on the reverse strand, counting down.
GGTAGGTTTGAAATATAATTTAAATGCTACCTGCAGCAGCCTTACAACCTCTTCATCTTTTAATATTTTTAATGACTGGGTCGCAAACCAGGCCGACCAGCCGAACTTTCTGCCCTCTGTGAGAATCACCGCACTTGGAGAACCTGATTTGTGGGACAGATTCTGTGCCTCATCCAGCACTGTTACAAATGGCTTATCCTTATTTCCGTATTTCTTTGTATAATACCATGCGTCCCACAGCATCAGCTCTGTAATAATTACCTGCATTTCACGGTTAATCAGGGTCAGCTGGAAAATGTTAATCGCCATTTCCTCTCCATACAATATTTTTCCCCAGTCAAATTCATGATTTCCATCAAAGGATATCGTATGAAAAAAAGGCTCCATTTTGGATATCACTGTCTTAGCCGCTTTGTTACTTTCCTGAACCTGTTCCAGTTCACTCTGGAAATGTCTCATGCTCATGTGATCCCCATAAGAAATGATTCCGTTTAATGCCGCAGTAAAAATAGCAGAATACTGCTGGTCGCCAAAATCATATACATGTGCGAAAATATCCGCCAGCCTGGATGCCACATCAGCCGGTTTTTCCTTTACAATCATTCCAGCGATTTCGATCTCATGCCGGGCAAACGGATTTATCGGGACTCCCACGCTGTACACAATATGTTCATTGATCCTGTCACCCAGTTCATCTACAAATATTTTCTCCAGCTGCGTCTTCATAAATCCTTCCGTGTAGTCAAAAATAACAGCTGGCACACCTGATGCTGAAAGTTCATATAACATTGTCTGTATGCTGTACGTCTTTCCCTGTCCCGAGGTTCCGGTAATCAGCAGATGCCTGTTTGCCAGACTTTTATTTCCAAACTCCCAGTATATTTTATTTCTGGCTGCATCTGTGCCAATCAGTATCCGGATTCCGGATTCCTCATGATCTGGTACAGCTTTTTCTTCTCTGTGTTGTTCAGACGTACCAGTCACATGATCCTTCTCTGCCTGCCGCTCCTCTTTATCATGTATCAGTTCAGACTCATGCATCAGTTCAGATATTTCCTGCTCAAGGGCTTCTGACTCCAGGTCACCCTCCTGATCATCCGCTTCCGGATCGCTTTCTTCTTCCGGAACATTAATGTCATAAATTGTCTGATCTGACAGTAAATCTGATTCTTCCAGGGCTTTTACTTCTTTATCCACCCTGTCAGTATCTGCCAGAAATTCATACATCATTGTAAGCGGAGCCGAAATTTCGATTACTTTATCCACTGCGTTCCGGGATCTGGCGACTGTATTCTGCCCTTCCGCAAAATAAAACGCATACGCATCTGTATCAAAAGAAAGCTCTAATGTATACTGGTCATTCAGCAGCCTGATCCTGATCTCAGAATCTATAATTTTCTGGTAAGGTTCCTGCGGCCCTGCGATTTTATATGCCAGCATTTTCTCTATATTGGACACCACATGCTGAATCATATAATTACGATATATTTTACGATCAATCGCCTCCACGCCTGCGGCCTCCAGCTCTTCCGGATTCAGAAAAGATTTTCTTAACAGATACGCTGTATTACATACCTGGCTATGGGCCTCTCTTCTGGTATCCGGTGAACACTTTCCATGCTTCACTTCCACAGGAATATATGTGATAAAGACTTCTTTATCCACAATTTTTATCCCAGCCATTAACAGATCATCGGATGTCGCATTCTGTGATTCTATAATTCCTCTGCAAATTAAAACCTTTTTTGAAAATAATACATTTGTCAGTGACCCGCCAATAGCGCCTGTCACACGCAGCACCTCATCCAGGGCAACCGGCACCCATACATATTCAGAATAAATAAGCTCAAAATACTTTCTGCAGAATGCAATTGCTGATACAAGACTTATTTTTTCGTCTATCTGGTTATTGTTGATAAAGTTCATCAGCCATTCTCCACTAAACGCATTAAAATTTTTAATAATACGTTTTATATCCAGGCTGCCAGCATCTGCGGAAACTACTGGTTCCAGATATTCTTTAATCACTTCCACATACTGATGGGATTTCTGTGTTACAGTAATAGACGAATATCCACTGGAAGTAACATTTTTGTCTGGATAGTGAATAATGATCAGATCCTTACCGGTATCACTCTGCTCTATAAAAAAATCCAGATCAATCTTAGGTTCTACAAAAACAACCCAGTTGGAACTTTTATAAATTTTACTTAATTTTTCCGACTGCGTATTCTGCACTCCCTGCGCTATACTCAGATTTCTGGCTGCCGGACTGCCGGGTCTGCAGTCTGCCAGTTCATTATACCCATTCGCCAGTTGCAGCAATAAAGAGTCTTTGATCAGTTCCTTTGCGTACTGTGCCCCAAAACCGTATTTATAAATTCCACTGTTTTTATCCAGTGAAGACGGCACATCGGATATCAGGCCATTGAGCATAATGCCGGACTTTGCATCCGATATTGTGTTTAAATGCATGGACTGGTCACTATCCTGGATTGTACAGAATGTAATATGCGCATATTCATATTGATCATCGTCAAAACGTGCATAATATTTTACTTTTTCATAATACCAGTTACAGAATGCTTCCGCTGTCTCTGTATTCCTGGATCCAAAATACTGACAAGCCAGATGATATACATAGTCATAATCTGACATTCTGTCAAATTCATTATTTCCAGTCCCGGTAAAATAATAATTTATTTCTACCGCAAACATATTTTCATTTATCTTTTTTGACCTGAATAATTTAAAAAAGGCTCTGATTATTTCAGAAGTATGTGGTATTCCTATAATATTTATTTTAAACGCAGCATTTGGTATCTCATCAAATAAGTAACTGAATTTGTTATAATAATCTTCTATTTTCTGGCAATATGTATCCACATCACCTTTTACGGACCGCTTTGCGTTATAATAGCATGACCATTGCAACGGATAATTTCCTTTTACATACTGTAACACCGAACCCTGCGCATCAGTCAGAAACGGCATAAGATTACCTGAGCCAAGACTTGTATACAGATACTGGTCTATATCCATCCATTTATTCTTCTCCTCACAAAGTTCATACTGATACGCAATACTGAGAGGACTAAGCGGCGATAACCACACCAGTCCGTCGGAATCCCTGACAGAACCCAGATGAAACAGATTCAGTATCTCTGTTAAAAGAGGCTGTTTATCCTGAAACCAGGTACTATTCTCATGAATATAATTTAATACAACATTTATATATGCCTGATACAATCCTGTTAATTCTTTATCCGGCATACTTGCCGAAGGGATTGTATTCGCATTTATATAATATTCACAAATATTGTTATATGCTGTTTCCACATCCTCAGGAATCTCACAATCAGTTTCTTTTGCCTGCTCCAGACCCATCGTTGTTACACATTTATACTTACACCGGATCATTTCGTCTTCCAGCATTAACAATTTCTGCAGTGAATACTTCCTTCCTGCGGCTATAAACTCTTCTGTAACAAACTTCTCACTTCTCTTATGCTTGTTTTCAAGCCTGCCATCCACTAACTCAAACGTGTCGTGATATACATAGCATTTATTAAATAATGAATAAATATCAAGTGTTTTCAGTGAACTTTCTTCAAATTTTACAGAAACATTCAGTAAAGCCGAATTGTCATCCAGATTCAGTGTAAAATCCCGGTCTTTGACCACTTCATCTTCCGGATAAGAAAACAAAATCTTAGTCTGATATGCCGTATTGACAGGAAGCGGTACGGAATTATCCCTTACATCTGCTTTTATTTCTGTCTTCTCCCCACGCTCTCCTAACAAAACGGCATAATCCGTCGCACGAAGTTTATACCAGAACACATTTCTTTTCATTGATACCCCGATACAGGAAGCTGCCAGAAAACCCTGTGGAACATCTATGACTGTAATCAACATGGTGAATGTTTTATTTTCTTTACCTCCGGTAAATATTACTTTCCCAGTCTGGCAGTATCCGGCCGCCTCTATAATAATTTTATAATACGTCCCTCTTGTATTTTCCTGGTCTGCCCGGAAAGTATCCCATTTCGCACCTGCCTTCTGGGTAAATTTTACATCTATTTTGAAACTTTTCTTTTTCGGATAATTTTTTGTTTCTATAATAAACGCTTCTGTACTGCCTTTCTTAAAATTCAGATAATAACCATGATCCAGCTCATTATCTTCTGCATCCAGTACAAGTACAGGCTGTTCTATCTTGAATTTTTTCTGATCTGCCAGTTTATGTTTCAGAATCTGGTCAAAATTAATTTTAGAATCCCAGTTATTTTTATCATTTTCATAAGCCTTTTGTATATCTGATATAATTTTCTTATCAAACGCATACATTACCGTATCCAGTTCCTGGTCTTCCAGCGCCAGTGAAATATCACGATACAGTTTATAATTTTCTGCCAGTTTGCTATCCTTTTTTCCCACATCTGCCAGAGACATCTGAAACATATGCAGATCATGAAAATCTACCTGCTCCAGTTTTTGTGCCTCGATGATTCTTATAACAGGCGCAAATTCCATCAGCGAATGGTCGCTGACAGGTTTATTGGCTTTGATTTTATTTAATGCGTACAAAACGGTTTTAAACTGATTTTCTGTCTGGATAATTGCCGCCTGGGACTTCAGGTCTTTAAATACACAATCTATAGACAAAGGCATTCCCTGTTTCTGAAAATTTTCGGTTGTCTTTAATACACTGGCAATATTCTGCACAGAAAGATAAAAGAGGATTTTATCCTCCTGATCATCCACAAATTTATTTCTGATACAATTTTTAAAAGCATCCCCTAATAATTCAAAGTTCTGATCGCAATCTGGTATAAACACTATATTTCTGGCTGCAGTGGTATTTCCGATTTCAACCTGCGTGGCCTCGTACTCCACTCCGCCCTCATCATTATAAAACACATATGGCATACGTATTTTAAACACCAGATTCGGATTACCCGTTCTGTCACGCAGATCATCTATTTCGGACTCGTTTTTCAGCATCGCCCTTAATTCCCGATCAAACATTACAATATTTTCCAGACTGTCAAAATTCAGCACATAACGGCTCGTTAAATTATCAGTATTTCTTGCAAAATACTCTGCGATTTTATGTATCATATACTTTTGCAGGTATTTTACATTATTGTATTCGTCTGACATACTGTGCCTCCTCACTATCGCACTTACTGTCGATCAGGTTTATATCAATCAGATAGTCAATGATATACTGCCGGGTCTTTCCATCCATGCAAAGACCTCTTCTGTTAAATTCTTCAAATAAATCCCGGATGGGAATCCCTCTTTCAGGATCTGTTTTCACAGAGGACCTCTGACAGATCTGTATCATCAGTACCAGATCATCGTTTGAAATCATCATCATATGTCCCATCTGCCCCCAGCGCTTAACAAACCTCATTTTTAAAATATGATTATAATTACTGGCAACATAAGAAACAACAGCCACACGGGACTTCTTTCCATCCAGCTGGCAGGATACACATTCGTACAGATATTTTACTTTTGCCTGATAATCAGCGGACGGTTCTCCCGTCTGTTCCAGAATAATGCCGGAAAAATCTATATTTTCACCAGGTATATCTGAAAGATGACGATACTCTTTCGTATACTGTCTGATCAGATAATCCACTGCCTGATCCATATCCGCTCTTTGTTCAGGAAATTTATCATACATCTCAAACAAGTCTGAATATGAATAATATGGCACAGAATGATCATGGCAGTTGAGCATATTCAAAACTACCAGGTGTTTAAATACTTTCCGTGTCTTTCTTTCTATCATACGCCATCCATGCGCCACACAATCCCTGTCTTCTGAAACCGCTTCCCGTGCTCCCTTAAAATAGGGAAAGGTATTTTCACTTTTCATGTCAGCCAGATCATTATCAAGGCGGATCGCAATCTGTGACAAATAGATAAACAGATAATAGGACAACAAAAAACCAATCTCCGCCTGTGTATCCGTCTGACTGTCCAGAGCACTTCGAAAATCCATATTCATAACAGTAAACAGATCCGCCAGTTCCTCCTTAAATACAGGTATATATTCTATATCCTGCTTTAAGTTTTTCAATATATTTAATTCCAGATAGGCCTGATTCACAATCTCATCCAAAGGATTACTGTCACTTTCCAGTATTTCCAGCAGTCTCTTCTTTGTCTGATCATCCATCAGTACATCTACAACCAGCTTTCCAAAATCTTTCTGTCTGCTGGCCGGCTGATAACGGAGCAATGCTAACCCATTCGTATTATTTTCCACATTGCTTTCAAAATACATTGACTTCATCAGATCCATAAAGACATCTTTCAAATCATCCGTCTCATAACTTATCATATTTCCAATCGTATTAAACAAATCCTCTTTTATATTCCTGTCTTCCCTGACATCAAAGACCATTCCCAGAATATTGTGCAAAGAATCCGCCAGCAATTCACCTGATTTATACCCCTGATATGTATTTTTCTTATTACTGTCTACCGGACAGATACTATCCAGACCTGGCTGGTTATTTTTCGCTTTATTACGAATTCCATCACTATTTACAAATTTCTGTCTGAAAATTTCCTGATCAAAGACAAATTTTTCCATAATCATCCCTCACGCTCAAATACATATCTGTCAAACTCGTCACATGAGATTTTATATGTATCCCCTTTTCCAGATTTGGCATAAACATACAGATCACTGTCAGAACCAGCAATCAGATTTCTTACAAAAGAATCATATTTTACATTTGCTTTTCTGTCACTGTCCGTAGGCGTATAACCCCTTTTTACTTCTAACAAAAATGCATAGAGCTCATAATCAATATCTAACGTTATTATTTTCTTCGATCGTTTATCCAATGCAAAATTAAACCGCATGGTTGTTGTAAAATTAGGAAATTCTTCTTCATCACAAATCAGTTTTATCTTTGGATTTCTGATAAACTGGACTTCTATATTTTTATATAGAAAATATTTATCTGTTCCTTTTGCGAATATCACTCCGTTTTTAATAATACCTCCAGACTTATCCCCAAGCCTGCCATTCCACAGATAAACACAGTCTTTGATCAGACTGATGAGTTTTGCGCATGCTTTTTCATTTCCTCTGTTATATTCATATAATATTTTTAAAAAACCAGAAAATCTGTCGTCTTTTACCGGATGTTCCATCTGGCAGTACCGGATATAATATTTATATATATCCCTTTTTATATTTCTTTCATTATCCCGGTATACTTTCGCAAATTTACTCTCGCAAAAAATAATATTGGAATAGATCTGTTTAAAAAGATCATTGCCTGGCACTGCCTCTTCGGTCAGCCATTTTTTCAGATCACGTTTCAGATTCAGGGATATAATCTGTCCATCACAACTTCTTTCCGGATCATTTAACGGATCTTCTTTTGCCGTGTAAGCCAGCAGTCCGTCAGAAGACTCAAATAACAGCCATAATGTCAGATTGTGTATAAAATGCGCCTGCCGCTCCACCGATCTTACGTCTGTCATGGAACTGCTGAATGTATTTCCTATTATGACTTCATAAAAAAAATTATTAATATCTCTTACAGAAGGAGACAGATTATTTTTTATAATCGCCTTAGCAAGTATTGTAATTACATAATCCCTGATCCTGCTGTCCTTTATAAAAGCACTGTAATTCCAGTAAACCGGACAGCTGACTCTTTTGGGGCATCCGGCACATTCCTGCTGAAATGCCTGATACATGCTGTTAGCAGAATCATCCGCTATGATTTTCTCCAGTAACCCATGTATAAATGAAAGCTCCAGCCCGCTGGCATTCAGTTCATATCTGTGAAATGATGTAAAATCAACATGCCCAATAAAATACTGGTCTATATGATCCCGCTGCTTCTGCATTTCTATAAATTTCCACGCCGGAATATTATCAAACAGTCCCTGTTGATTGATATAATTCTGAATGACGCAAAACTCATCTTCATAGTTTTTCATAAAATCATTCAACACGCCCAGATTAATTGCGACAATCATCCGGTATTCACTACCATCCAGAATATTGGTATCGGTAAACGGCTCCAGCTTTTCCCTCAGTTTTACATTTGCTTTCATTCCCTTTTTATCACTTGATGTAGCATCTATATATATATCAAACCGGCTCTGATCAATGATCTGCTCATCAATCAGACTGGCGATCAGATGTGATTTTCCATCCCCTGAATTTCCGCATACAAGTACAAGCGATTTTTTATATCCGGCTGCCTTCCGGATTACATCAGAGAGCCTCTCATCCATTTTAGAAAAAATATGCATATATCCATTAAAAGCAGAAAACTTTTCGTTCGCTACTGATGAGCTGGATGAACTTTTTAATTTTTCCATTTCATCAATAAACCTGCACATATTCACCCTCCTCAATAATCTGGTACTCAGACCCGCCCAGCAATCCTGTATCTGTTCCTTTCCCCGCTTTCAGACAGACCCCGCAATATGCTTTATCTGTAACAGGCGTGGGAACTATCTCGCACGCTATGCCATGGCTATGAAATATCTCTTCCGCCGCAAATACATCACTGGTACTAAAAAATACTATAAACATACCGATCACCTACATTCTTTTAATATGCGTACCAGTTCTCCGATTTCCTCCCTGGTATTCTGCCCGCTAAAACTAACCCTGACTGCTCCTTTCGATGCAGTATTCAGCGCTTCATGCGAAAGTATGGCGCAATGTATGCCGCCTCTGACACAAATTCCGTTCTGATCCAGTTTTCCGACAATTTCCGCTGATGAATATCCATTGATATTAAAACTGACCACACCTACCCCTGGATAATCCTGATCATATATTTCAATATTTTTAATCACACTTAATTTATTTATTAAATATTCTCTTAATAAACGATCTTTTTCTTTTAACATAGCTTCATGCTTTTCCACATATCCGATCGCACTGTTTAACGACCAGATCGCGGGCATGTTTAGCGTGCCTGCTTCAAGTCCTTCGGGAAAAATATCCGGGTTTGTGTAGGTATCTCCGGACAATCCGGTTCCTCCCTGAATCAGAGGCTTTATGCTATCTTTGTGACTGCAGCATAATCCTCCTACCCCCGGAAAAGCCATCAGATCTTTATGTCCGGTAAACGCCAGATAACCGACTCCCTGCCGTTCCATTTCAATCCGCAGTTTTCCGGCTCCCTGGGACGCATCCATAAAAGTAGTAATTCCTTTATTCTGCATAAAACGGAAAATATCTTCTCTGAAAATTATTCTTCCAGTCAGATTACTTGACAATGTTGACGCAAACACCCTGGTATCCGCCTTACAATATTTATCAAATATTTCCCAGGGTTCCCTGGCAAGATCTTCCCTGCGGATAACAGAATATTCAATTTTTTTATCGTCTTTTAATTTCTGTAAAGTCCTTAATACCGCATTATGTTCATAGCAGGTAATCACCACATGGTCACCCTTTTTGAGAAATCCGTTAAAAAAAAGATTGATAGCCTCTGTGGAATTTTTTGTAAAAACTACATTTTCTGGCTGTTTTAATCCAAAATAGCTCCCGGTTTTTTTCCGGGTCTGGTAGAGAAGTCTTGACGCCCTGATTCCCAGGCTGTAACTTCCCCTTCCAGGACTGACACCGATTTCTCTCATATAGTATTCAAATGCTTTATATACTTCCACCGGTTTATATCTGGTAGTAGCGGCATTGTCAAAATAAATCATTGGTCTTCCTTCTTCCCCGCAACTTTATCACATATAATACAGCCATTATAAAATTTGGCGATACATTTTTTACAATGCCTGCATTTATCTGTATCAACCGTATAACGTCCGTGAATCGTATCTATCGCTCCATAAGGACAGACAGAGTCACAGGCAGAACATCTGATGCAGAACTGATATTTTCTCAGCTGGCATTTGAGTCTGTTAACCAGATTGGGCACATCTATCCTTGCTTCCGGTAAAACCTTTAATACATTCGTTCCAAACGATAGTACCATAGAAAAGCATTTCCGGTACGTCCCAGACTTATCCACATCATATACATCTATGTAAACAGCATCAGACTTTTCAATGATTCTTAAATCACCCAGCGGTTTAAAAAATTCCAGTACATCTTTCTGTAACTTTCTGCCAGCAATAATATTCCTTGCCCGGTCCGACAGATTACAGGCTGTATCACGGATTGTTACATTTTTAACTTCCAGACCGCTGGCTCCCCGCCTGACTCTCCACCGCCCTTCTTCGTAGTAATCGTCCGGCTCATCCTTGCCCGTTTTTAACGCAAATTCATATATCATGTCCTTCCATTTCATCATGTCCTGCGGATGATAAATTTCTGTGAGCATCATTGACCAGTCAGAATTATTCGGACAGCACCAGCATCCGACACGTTTATATCCCAGCTGATAACAGTCATTTACATTCAGATTTTTATATAGAATATACAGCCATACATCATAATCTTTCCATTCAATCACTGGCATTGCGTTCACCTGGCTGGAAATTTTTGAATCTTCCTGTGTCCTTTCATATTTCTTTCTTGCGACAGACTCACTATGGCGGATTCCAAGAAATGAAAGGCTGTTGCCTGGTAAATATTCCTGTTCCTTACCAAGATTACTGGTTTTAAAAATGGTACAGCACCAGCGCTCATGCTGGCTTGGCGGCCCAAATACCCTGCAAAGCTGAAAAAAATCCTTTTCTGATTCACTGGAAATCACCGGAACGGCCGGGTTTTCATATCTGAATTTTTCCATTACGTAGTTATAGGTTTCCGGAAACTCAAGTGTAGTATCTCCAAAAAAATGAACAATGGAATTATTATGTAACGCATCCCTTACAATCCTGCTGACTACCGTGGAATCCTTTCCGCCAGAGAATGATACCGTAGGAATATAATTCTGTTCCCGATAGTGCTGCGTTATTTCTGACACATACGTTTCAGCCTCCATGACAAGCCGCTGAATATAACTCAGATTAGCCCGTACAATCCCCATATAAAAATCATAATCCTGCTCAATCTCTATTTCACTGCGGAGCTCCCCAGCTATCTGTAGATGTTTTTTTTCCTTAAACCAGTTTTTATATGGAATTTTTATCAGCTGCTCTCTGTAATAATAATTACAGGAACCCAGATACCAGATCTTTTCATTTGTCAGATCCATGTCTGTGATTCTGCTTAACAGTTTCCGCTCCTGTTTAAACACAGGATTACAGATCACCCCGCCTGAAATTTTTATCATGTTACCATCGCATGTCTTTCCATGCAGTTTCCTGTCAAACACAGGTTCTTTACATTTCCGGCACCAGAATACCATACTCCTGCCCCTTTATATTTTATAAATCTGATAAAAGCTGTGCCAGTATCACCATCTTTTCTTCATATGAAATACTCTGCCCAAAACTATGAATTGTACTTTTAATTTTATTAAACATGATCTGACCATTCTGACTCATCTCACATTTATGAAATGTTGATATTACAGATTCACCCTCTGAAGATTTTACAATCAGCTGAAACTCACTATCTGTCAGTCTTTCGTTTTCTTCACTACTGGAATTCAGATGATCCGCTATCTGGCGCAGGCCGTTTTGAAAATCTTCGATAGTTGAATCATTCCAATAATCTGTTTCAAAACCAGCCACGATTCTCGTCAGATTTTCTATTACTTTTTTACTTTCTTCTTCCGGAGAAAGTGTTTGTACGTATTTTAATAAAGCGTTTGTCTGGTAATCTGTTATATGATATGTTTTTTTCTGTACCCACCCAGCGTCGTATTTTTTTACCAGACCAGACGCCAGCGGATCTTCCGGTCCGGTTTCCAGAATCTCACGCAGGCTGTTTTCCACTTCCTGGTTCTGATCTGGCAATGCATGTTCCAGTTCCCGGCAGATATGTCTGATCAGCTGTAGTAAAGAAACCAGATCGCCTTCCAGTTCCGGCAGAGCCTGGAAGAAAAACTGATGATAATCTTTATGTGAAATACTCATAATCCGCCTGTATCGTTTTGCGGGTTCTGATACATATTTCTCCGTAACCCTGGCGAATTTTGGAAGGGACGCATAATGAACATTCATGGCTTCCAGCAGTTCTTTCAGCCTGTTCCCCGGATTTTTTGTCAGATAACTTTTGAAAATATCCTCCAGCCCGTCTATATATTCATTCTGCTCTTTTGTCCAGTTTCCCAGACTGATATAATAATCCTCAGGTTTTTCACACGCTTTTAACAATTCTTCTGATGAATACTCTTTCTCATCATTGTGAAAATAAATTCCCACATTCTGATATTCTTTGAGTCCGTCTGCCAGAAGCAGGGGAATATATCCATCTCTAAGTCCGAATGGCTCCTGTTTTAATACCCTTATCAGTTCAATTAAAGGCTTTTTATTTTTTGTACACTCCCTGAAAAAACCTGTAATCTGCAATTTCACATATTTACCAGAACACTTTCCATACAGTGTTCCGGCTTCTTGCGGAAAAAGATTCTGCTCTATCCCGTCACTTCTACGGGTAAACCCATTTTTCTGTAATACAGACCGGATCATTGTATGTTCCGGAGACATCGGTGAAAACTGTCCCATACTTCCCTGTTCACCAATAATGGCCGCAATTACTTTCTTTCTGGATGATCTGATTGTTCCAGATATGTTATTTTTATTTACGACATCATTATTAACGATTATAGTTTTATAAAAAGTACGGAACATAAGCGCAGACGCTTCTTGCGACAGTACTTTCCCATCTGTAACTGTTTTCTTTTTTCCTCCAATATATGTTACGATTTCCGTCAGTCTAAAAGATCTCCACTGCAGAATAATATCAAAAATAATACTTTTCTGCTCTTCAAGATATAATTCCAGTTCCCTGACTGCTGCGGGATCTTTTTCTATCAATTCCTCCCGCATTGCATAGAAATATTTCGTTGCTATATATCTCTTTACTTCCAGAATCAGATTTCCCGGAGAAGTATTAACCAGAAGAATAGTTCTGTCAGGCAAGTCGTCCGGATTCTTATAGGCAGATTCTATAAAATCACTATCAAATACCATAAGAAGTAATCCATCATAATACCCGGGAACCATTTTCAAAATTGTATTTTTATTCAGCTTCTGATTCTGTATAAACACCGGGATAAAGATCCGCTTCATATGGTACCTGAAGTTATACTCATATGGATACACAACAAAATTAATAAAATGCTGGTTTAATTCTGTTATAACCATTTCCATTGTAATACCCCGGATTTTGTCTTCGATCATGGCATCAAAATCATAAACACTACTGTCAAAGAAATCATAATAACCATACTGACGCATAAATTTTATGATTTTCATTTGCTCCAGCTGATCAATAACTTCATCAATGACTGTCTCCCTTTCATCTGTCACATACTTTAATGTGACTCTGTCGGACGCCAGAACCGTAGTATCTGCGATCATATTGATTACAGCTATAGTCTTTAATATTTTTATCTGTGTCCGGACAGGCCCGTCACTGCGTAATTTATTCAGGGCATACTGGAGTTTTTTGTATGTCTCATATATTTCATCTGTCCGGTAATATGATCTGATATTCTGCTCGAAGTAATCATAAATAAGATCCAGTCCCACAAAATGAAATTCCTGCGTGTCAAATTGCTCCAGCTGCTTAAACAGCGCATTTTCCTCATCACTTACCAGATATGTAAAAAATGTTCTTTCATTTTGCGCAACCCGTTTTGACAGCCGTTCTAATACAAACAATGATACCGGATGCAGTGGAAACCCGTCCAGAAAAGGATTTCTGCCATCCCCGGGATGTAAAAATCCCTTAAAATCATACGCCCTTCCGGACAGCTGCTGCAGCTCTTTTTCGAATTTTGCGCTAAATACCTGCCACTTATCCGTCTTTGGAATAATGTGCGGAATCAGAGAGAGGCACTGGTCATATCTGGCATTGACAGATGTGGCCCGAAACCTTCCTTCCACTTTTTTCCACTCCTCGTTCAATCCCTTTCCCATTTTTTCTGTATAAAGTGAAAGCTGCTTATGTGAAACAAGTATTACATGTGTATTATAATCCGAATGATCACAGTATTCAGCCAGATCCTGAATACTCTTTACACGAATCTTTTCTCTCTGATCTTCCAGATATCTTCCGAATTCATCGAATACAAAAACAATTCCCTGATAATCATCCGCAATCAGTCTGCCGGCAGTGTCCAGATCATCTGACAGGCTGCCAGACTGGCTTATAAATGTTGCACCAAATGTCATGCGGCTGAAAATTTCCCTGAAAGTTTTTTCATCTTCGTCACGATAATAACAAAGGCCGTTTTTTAAATCTTCCAGATCTATGTTCATATCATTTACAATCTCATTCAGCCGGCCAGCTGATTCTCTGCCATTTTCCCATGTTTCCAGAAGCTCCAGCGCTTCCTGAAAACTGCTTTTAAAACACACGTCAATGTGCCGGTTGGCAAACTCTTTTTTTAATGAAAATGATATACATCTGTCAAATTCATTATGATCAGAATAAACCGGGACAACAAAATAAGGTTTCTGATTACTTACAAAAAGCCTTATATAACCAGCCAGCTCTGCGTCATATTCTGCCAGCGATTCCAGAAATGATTCAAACGCTTTACCGTCTGTATTTATTTGCCCCAACAGTGCGCAGAGAACTGTCAGAAGATGCGACTTTCCTGTTCCATAAGAACCATAAAGTATTCTGGAATGTACATTTGTTTTGCTTATGATTCCATATAAATATTCGCCCAATATTTCCGTAGTTGTAATGTCAGGTATAAATTCAGCCAGCCTGTTTTCATTTCTTAAATCGAAACATAAATTTGCAGAATATTTATAGTCTCTTTTTGCTGTAATAAGTTCTGCGTAATTCATTATGACTCCTGCCTGCCCATATAATATTTATCCAGAAGCTGGGCGTAATCTATATTCATAAATTCCACGTATCTGTTACCAAAGTTATTATTTAATGAAATATATCCCTTATTCCCAGCTTCCAATAATACTTCGATCAGTTTTGAGTATTGCATATTAAAATATTTTCCTGCCTGGTTATTTTCTTCCACCATTTTTTCTACACTGACAGAAGCGCCATTCCTGCTCTCTTCAATATTATCCATCGCAATACAGTAAACAAGTATTTCAGACGGAACATCTTTTTTCGTAAGAGAACGTTTCACAACTTTTTTACGATCATCAACATACAATATTCTCAATGGCGCCAGAAAAGGATAGGTGTCTTCGTCCATGATCTTTTGCAGATCAAAGTTTTCATCACCAATGTATGTATTTCTCAGACAATTATACTCTTTATCAATTGCCGCTTTTTTAATACTCATTCCGTTTACAGCAAGGTATGGATAAAATGCATCTGAAAACTGCTGTTTTGAAATAGTATCGTTTTTCCACTCATTAAACAGCCAGTACCAGGCAGCCGCCTCTTCTTTGTTCCGTGAAAGGTTTCTGTGCATTAATAATAATGATCCTTTTCTCTGAAAATATATGTCCGACTTTTTAAGTACCTGAAAAACAGCTGTCTGTTCCTGTACGATTCCTGTCTGATCTTTACTTTCTCTGGTCAGCCCCATCGCAACAGACCAGTATCTGAGCGCTTTTATCATAATCCTTCCAAGGCCGGTATAATCAACAGCCTCCTGTTCCCTGCCCGGTGAAAAAATATACGGATCAAAATCAACTGCCTGTATAATTTTTGTTCCCCAGCCATTTCTCATATAAAACGAACTGTGTTTATTAATAACCATCTATACCTGTCCTCCAGATATTGTCTGTTCTGTGTTTCTTCGCAATCATTGATCATACATTAGCTCACAAACCGATAGTTCTAAATTATACCATATTCCATTGCAAAATTCCTTATTTTTTTACATTTTTCCCAATTTTGTATAACATCCGGTTATCTTTGTCCACGTCAGAGCGAATCTAAAAATACTTCCCCTGAAATATACGTTATATACATATTACATCTGCCCGGCAACGACCGGAAGCGTGCAAATGCCCAGCAATCCTGCCCGGAAGGCTTTTTGCTTTACAGGCACAATTTCCTATAAAGCAAAAAGGCTGCCGTATTAAGAATCTTTATACAGAATGCGGAAATTTTCGTGTTCAAATTCAGAAATACCCTGTCTTTATCTGCGATTCTTAATACAACAGCCCCTGCTATTTAATTTTCATTATCTATCTTTCCAGACAGAGGGTATCACGCCGGAAAATCCGTATCATATCCCTTGGATATAACCCTCCTGCCCCACTCCGTAACCTTATAACTATTTCCGTTCCTCCTTCAGCTGGAACCGGTTCACCAGCTCATGCAGCCTTTTGGACTGTCCGGACAATTCCGAACTGGTGGCAGCGCTGTTTTGCGCATACGAGGAATTGGTCTGTACCACGCTGCTGATCTGGTCCACATTTTCTGTAATCTGCTCCAGTACCGACCTCTGGTTTTGTGAGGCGCTGCTGATCTTTTCCATGGAAGTACGCACATCCTTTGAGCCGTCCACCACGGACACCAGGGATTTAGCCGTGTTATCCGCAATCTGCATACCATTTTTTACCGCTGTACGGGAACTTTCGATCAGGGCTGCGGTCTGGTTCACCGCCTCCGCACTTCTGGAGGCCAGCTCTCTGATTTCATCCGCTACAACAGCAAACCCCTTTCCTGCCTCGCCTGCCCTTGCCGCCTCTATGGAAGCGTTTAACGAAAGCAGGCTCGTCTGCTCCGCAATGCCTTCTATAGTTTTGACAATCTCTTCGATCTCCCCGGAAGTGTGGCCAATTTCAGTCATGGCGTGGGTTAAAAGTTCCATTTCCTTATTACTGTCGCTGATATACCTGCTCACTGTGGAAACTGTCTCGTTGGCCGTACGGGCGTCATTCGCATTTGCCGCCACATCTTTAGAAAGGCTTTCAATAGAAGCTGCCAGCTGGTCTATGGCCGCCGCCTGTTCTGTCGCTCCATCTGAAAGTACCTGTGCTCCGGCAGAGACATTTTCAGAGCTGGCGGAGACTTCATCCGCCGAACGGACAATTTCATGCAGCGTTTCATTCAGTGACTGGGATATCTTTCCAATGGATGCCTGGATCGGAATAAAATCACCAATATAATCCTGGGTCATCGTAATATCCATATTATTATCCGCCATCTGGGACAGCTGTGCGGAAATATCCTTTACATAGTTGTTCATCGTAGCGCTGATATGGTTAAATGCCTGGGAAAGACGCCCCAGTTCATCGTCCGAGCTGATATCAATATGAATATTCAGATCTCCCGCTTCCAGTTTTGCCGCTCCTTCTGTTATGACCTGAATCGGATCCAGCGCTTTTTTAATACTGCGGTCCACGGCTTTTAAGAGAATGACACCCAGCACGATTACCATAAACGACAGTTTTCCGGTGCCTTCAATAATCGCCCAGTAAAATTCGCTGTTGTCCACCGTCATATGTAAAGTCCACTGGGTTTTGCCGCTTACGGCCAGCGGAATGGCAACCGAAATTCCCCGTTTGCCTGTGTGATAATTCTTATCCTTTGTAATTACAAACCGGCTGTTCACCTCTCCGCTTTCTGACATGGAATGGATCTTTTCCGCGGTGCCTGCCATCTTATCGTATCCCGCATCCACAGCCGCCTGCCCCACATTTTCGCCATCAGCGGAATCCACCAGAATTGTCCCGTCTTCTGCCAGAGCCACCAGCTGGGCGGAATTATAATCCGTGCTGACCAGCAGCTCCTCCTGCATGTTGTCCAGCGCCACGTCCACGCCTGTGACTCCGAGAAATTCTCCCTGCGAGTCCCATATAGGAGCGATGATGCTGATCATCATAATATTTTTTCCCATCAGTTCATAGACATACGGATCCATGACATAGGGTTCGCCAGTCTGCTTTATCTGCATATAATATTCTTTTTCATAATTATCAAAAGCATCCTCATGCTTTTCAAACACATATCCGGTCTTTTCTTCATTGGGATATACGACTGATTCAAAGGCAATATCCCTTTGATACACCTCATATGGATCTCCGTTTTCATCCGCAATGGCATTCAGCTCAAAATAAGCGAACGCAGTCGGAAATCCGTCGCCGCCTTCCAGAAGCCCCACCAGCGCCGTGTCTATCGCATCCCGCTGCTCTTTTGGATCAAGGTCTGAAATATTGCGGAGAGAACCGGCAAATCCCACTACCTTACCATAAGCATTTTCAATATCATTGGCAACCAGAAACGCATTCTCGTAAGCAACCGCTGACAGTTTTTCCCTGTTTACTTCAATCAGGGACCTTGCTGCAAGAAAAGCAGACATCAAAATGGTCACAAGAAAAATAACGGCAACTATCAGCGCCATTTTTGAAATGATCTTTTTGCTAAGGCTGTTGCTCTTATCATGCAGTGCCTCAGAATTCTTTTCATTGTGTAACATAAGACCTCCCTCATGATAATATTTGTTATCTTCCACTATACCCGGTTTCTGGTAGAAAGTCAATTTCCTGTTTTTAAATTATGCTTCCTTTGCGCTCCCCATAACGATCCGGCGTATACGGGCGGTCCGGATCGTCTGCGTCAGGCCGGCGCCCGGATTCTTTTTGATAAATCCATGCCCTGTAAGCAGCTGTTCCGCTTCATTTGTCCCGCTCCACGCATCCGAACGGGCAAGAAAGTCCACAACTAACGCATTATAATCCGCAAAAGACGACTCCCTGCGCACAATGACCCCGCAACAGTCCTCCATGTCAGAATCCGGCCTCATCAGATGAAAGACCTGACTAAACCGGCGCACATAACTTTCCAGCAGATAATCATTCCATTTTATTTCCATAACTGGCAAATGGGCATACACACCGGCATCCGCAAGCGGCATATATTGTCCGGGACATATTTCCTCCAGCACGGCGTCAATGGCCGCACAGTCAAATGTGATCTGGTCATTTCGTAAAAACTCCGTCCCGGAAACGCGGACCATTTCACTGTGAACAGTTTCCCAGCAGATACGGCCGCCTGTTTCCGCCGCAAATGCTTTGATATCGTCCAGTGAAAGCCGCTCATGTTCCCGACAGTAGCGGGCATATGCTTCTGCCCTGTCGTCTTTTCGAAGCTTCGTTATCATTCTGCCCTGAAAAGAAAACTCGTCTCCCAGCAGATACGCAAGCACATTGTACAGCCCCCTTCGTGTAAACCTGTTTATTTTACCAGACACAGCCGGACAATATCTGCCGGTCAGTTCCTTTAGTTCTGCTTCCGTGATACTGCCTCTTATGGAAAGCCGCTGATTTATCATCACTGTAATTTCTTCCAGTTCCCAGGTATGTACCGGCAGGTCAGGAGCGTAAAAATAAGTTCCCGTGCCTGCGCATACGATCTCTTTCGTTGCTGCCAGGATATGTTTCGTCTTATTTTCCGGAATATACCACAGCTTTTTACACACTTCTTCATAAGACACAGGCGCCGCATACCCACGCACGCAGCGGATCACATCCTGACCGGGATCAGGCTTCCTTTGCGGCATGTATATGTATGAGCAGAGACTGCCCGCAGCATCGCCTGGAAATGACGGCAGCTTTTCTTTCAGGGCGCCCGGACAGCGGATCTGCATGATATCCGCCAGTCGTTTTCCATACATCCGCATCAGCTGTTCCAGATAAATACAGGTAGCGCCTTCCCGGAACGTATCTTCTATCTTTGTGTGGATTTCTTTTAATAATTCCTCCCGGCCGTTTTCTTTTATTGTACCAGCATTTTCATCTTCCGGAATTAAAACAGTCTGTATCTGTCCGCTTTCCCGCAATCCGGATGTATCTGCTTTTTTCCGGTCTGTTCCGGTACTTTTTTCCGGCTCCTCCAGCCGGACCGCATGGTTTGCTCCGGTTTTTACCGGCTCTCCCGGGTGTTTCGTACAGCCTGCCTGATCCGGCTGCGTCTCACTATCATCCGGGGAATCGTCCGGCTTTTGAATATCACGGGCATGGCAGAACGCCACATATTTTTCCAGGGCAGCCAGACACCGGTCTCCCTGAACAGCATTCCAGGCCACAAATTCTTCATTGCCCGTCAGATCCTGATACAGCTGGTCAGCCTGTCTGGGACTGCACCGGCTTAAAATATTACCGGAAAACAGCCTGCGGCTGTTGGCGAATACCCCGCATTTCTCCACAGCCAGCACGCAGCTGATAATCTCCGCAGGCTGTTTTCCCAGCCCCTGCATCCATATGATAAAAGACTTTCTGCCAGTCCCCCGGGAATTTTTATCTGTCATAACCGGATCACAACATTTTTCAGCTGCTGTATTTGTAGTATCAGTAGTCCGTCCGGTAATTTTTTCTGTCACATTTTGGCTCATTTCCTTATTCTGATTGATATCCATCTTTTCATACCCCGCACTCTCTGTCATACAATACAACTGCGGACAGCCACAATGGCCGGTCCCTGTATTGTGATCCGGCAGCCGTTACTAAAACTACTTTAGTATATCACCTGCCCGCTTTTTTTACAACCTGTATCTCATCCTTCCTGAGAGCGTAAGGAAAACGATCCGGCTGCGCAACGGCATTTTGGACGACAGAAAACGTTACTGGTCTGCGGGACGCTTTTACGATAAAACAACAAACCCCGGGGTATCCCCCCGGGGCCATGGCACTGATAATCTTTATTTTTTATTTTCTGACAGAATAATCATCTTTCAGCAGTTTCAGATACTGCCTTTCATACTCTTTCCATTTGCGGAAATACCGGTTTCCCGGCTGACTGCTGTTCCAGGGTTTGCGGCTGCCTAAAAAATGTACAATGACCGGGTTCTTTCTGGCCTTTCTGTATTCCCGAAGCGGATACAGCCCGTGCCAGACGGCTGGCATTAACTTTTTCCTGAAATAATCTGTTCCCGGCATATTATATTGTAATGGCAGAAATCCGTTTCTGCCCAGGCAGGTTAAGTTAATAATGTCCTGGTCCTGATAGTAATAATTTTCAAACGGCATTTGTTTCCACCGTTTTCTGATCTGGTCCGAAGCCCGCAGCGCTGACAGGTTTAATACCAGCACGCCTGCGTTGATATATTCCCTGCGGTCTGTGCGCTCCTGACGAAGGCCCTGCTCTTTTTTTAACCGGCTCCAGTAACTGCCCAGGTTTATCTGATCCGGCACACCGTAAACAAGCTTATCTTTCAGATCCATTTCCCATAACCAGCCCGGATCGCCGGTAAAAATCGTATCCACATCGCAGTAAATAATCTTTTCCGCAGAAACCAGTTCCGGCAGCAGCAGCCTCAGATATGTGCCCTCGTTTACATGCCCGGTGATACGTGCCCCGGAAAATATATTTTCTACTTTCTGTATCACAAGACAGGATAACGGATCATATCTGTCCAGAATCTTCTGAAAAAGGCTTTTCTGTAATTCCACAGTCCCATAGTAAAACAGATAGATTCTGTAATGACGTATATCCCCCCTGGAACTCAGCAGGCTTGTAACCGATACGCCTGCCTGTTTCCACATATCCTGTGAAAAACAAAAGGCTATTTCTACCATAATCGTCCGTCCTCTCCGGCTTGTTTTACCGCATATAATAATCATACCACTGCTGGTAAATAAAAAAATTCCAGCAGATCTGCGCATCCGTTTTTTCACTGTGTAAACCGTCGTTTTTTAAAAACCGTTCCACTATCCGGTTTGTGTGCCGCGGATGAAACAGTCCCTGTTTTTTCAGATAATCAGTCTGTGCATAAGATATGAGCGCATCGGACGCAACCGTCCGCATCCATGACTCCAGCGGTATGGAAAATCCTCTCTTAGGCCGGTCCAGTAATGTCCGCGGAATAAAATCATGGGTAATATCTTTTAAGATCCGTTTGCCAGATCCTTTCTTCCACCGGAATTCATGCTTTAAGCGCATGGCGTATTCCATTACACGCACATCCAGCAGCGGACATCTGCATTCCAGGGAATATTTCATGGTAGCCCGGTCTGTTTTGGCAAGTACCATACCGGGCAGATAGGTATCCATATCCAGAAGCATCCTGCGTATCTGCCAGTTATTTTCACTGTATCTTTTTTCATCAAAATCGTAAATATGGTCCGGTTTATCCAGACAGACCATTTGGGAAATCACATCTTTGTATAATCCGCCTGTAAGCTGTACTTTTGCGCACGGATTCCGGTTCATGGATATCATCCGGACACGGTGTGGATAACGGGCTTCCAGATCCCTGATCTTTCCAATGCCATGCAAAATTCCGCCCATACCATCCAGAAACTTTGCCAGTCTGACTGCCTGATAATGATGATACCCGCAGAAAAACTCATCTCCCCCGTCGCCGGACAGTACTGCCGTCACATCCCGGGACGCCAGTCTGGCAACAAGCATGGACGGTATGACAGAAGGATCAGCCAGAGGTTCGTCAAAATACGCCGGCAAATCATCCAGCAGCGTGCGCATATCTTCCCTGCCACAATACAACTGTGTATGCCTGGCGCCAAGGTAACCGGCAACAGCTTTTGCGTATTCCGCTTCATTATAATCCGCTTCTTCAAATCCAATGGAATAAGTACGCAAAGGCGCTCCTTTGCAATGCTCCTGCGCTATTGCGCAGACCAGGGAACTGTCATATCCGCCAGATAACAGACATCCCAGCGGCACATCCGCCAGCATCCGTTTTTTTACCGCCGCCACAATCCTGGCTTTCAGTTCTTCTTTTGCCTTCTGGTAATTCTGTACTTCATGTTTTCTCTGCCTGTGGTATACTGCGGCAATATCCCAGTATTTTGTTTTTTCCAGTATGCCTGCCCGGAACCTTAAGATTCCTCCCGGTTCCAGTTTGTATACATCTTTGAATACCGTATCCGGCGCATTGATATATCCCCTTAGCAGAAAGCTGCCGGCAATATCCCGCCGGATTTCTTTTGGAAACCCGGGATACATCATAACTGGTTTTAACTCAGACGCAAATACAAACGTCGTATTACCGTCCTTTTTGTCATACCAGTAGTAAAGCGGCTTTTTACCGATACGGTCCCTGGCCAGTATCAGCTCTTTGGAGCGGCTGTCATATACCGCCAGGGCAAACATGCCGTTAAACCGTCTGACACATTCAGGGCCCCAGGCCAGCCAGGCGGCCATGACTACTTCTGTATCACAATCTGACTGAAACGGGTATGGCGCCAGTTCCCTGCGCAGCTGCCGGAAATTATAAATCTCACCATTAAATACAAGCGCCACTTTTTTGTCCGGCGAAAATGCCGGCTGGCGCCCCTTCTCTGAAAGATCCATCACAGCCAGTCTCCGGTGCGCCATGCCGCAATATGTGCCAGCCTCCGGTATAAACATTGCGCTTCCTGAATCGTCCGGCCCTCTGTGAAACATACTGTCATTCATCTTATTCAGGCATTCCGGCGAAACAGGTCTGTTTCCAATAAATCCACAAATGCCGCACATTTCCTACCCTTCCCCCATTTCTTTCACTGACATACCTGCCTGTCCCAGCCTGCGCAGCAGCTTTAAAAACACATTGCATTCATATATGTCACGTACCTGCAGCGTCTGTATGCCCAGTCCGGTAATTTCTTTCTCATTACCTTCCTGAAGCTCATTCCCCACATACAAAAGATCCTCCGGCAAAATCCGCTCCCTTTCCATGATAATACTTACCATCCCTGCTTTTGAAAACTGTGCGTGTGTCACATCAATGGACGTTTTTCCGGCAATTTTACCAGTATACTTTCCATGATATCCGCGCAGTAACACCCGGATATTTTTCAAATGTTTCTCTCTGTCCGTCAGGGGCCTTATTGTAAGTACCACGCCTCCACGCAATTTGCACTTTCCCCTGTATTCCGGCTGACTCTCAAGCAGCCCGGAAACAGACGCTTCAAGATCATACCTGTCAGTCAGACAGCGGATCTGTTTCCACGGGTCCGTCTGAAACTGTGTATTTCCATAGTCACAATATACGGCAATATTACGGTTCTGCCTGCAGTAGCGGTTTAGAATGTGGCCCAGATGCTCCCTGCTGTTTCCCGATACAATCCGCCCTGGAAACAGATTCAGATTTTCCACTCCGGTCCGTTCCCCCGCTTCTTTCAGTGAAGCGTCCCATAACGTACCATCCAGGTCAAACATGTATTGTTTTTTATGAAATAATTCTCTTCCGAAATAGTCTTCCATAATCGCCGTTACAAGTGGAAGCGGATCGTGTCTGAAAGCCCCGGGGCTGCTAAAATCCCCATATAAAACCCTGTAATCAGAAGAAATTGAACGCAGTCCCTCTGAGGCCCGGTTGTTTATCACAATTGTAAAAGAGGACAGATCCAGGTATCTGCCAGCCAGTCCGCAGATTTCCTCCGCATCTGTTCCATACATATCGTCATCTTCCCGGTTATTCATCACAAGATATTTCTTTGCCCCTGATCTGGATACAGCCTCCCGGAAACCTGAATGCATATACGTAGGGATCAGCGATGACCACTGCGTGCCGCTGCTGCAGATAATCAGGTCCGCCTCTGCGATCACCTCACTGACATCATATCCGGTAATTCCCTCACCGGTAACCGGCTGGTAAATATTCTGGCCGGTATCTGTCAGAAAAACATGGACAATCTTATCATCCGGATCATTCCAGCAGACTATCTCCCCTTCATCTTCAATGATATGTCCGGATTTTGTTCTGGCATGAAGAAATAAAGATTTGTCAGAAATCAGAAGCACATTGTCCGGTATGGAAATAAGCGCCGCCATTTCCGAAGCGGCAGCTGATAATGACCCTCCGCTCAAAGCAGCCGCTGACGCATAAAATATATTAAATAAAGAGAAATTTTCAAACTGAATCTGGCGGACCGTTTCCCTTATCTGATCTCCTTCATAGAAAAAATATCTGAGCAGCCGGCGCAGCCTTTCGCTTTCCTTCTTTGTGAGGTAGTCCTGTTCCACAATCAGCCGTTCCGCTTTCTGATAATATGCTTCGTAACTGCCAGCGGAAAACCGCAATGTCATAAAAGAATATCGTTTTGCTTCCAGGCTCTCCTGATTTTCCAGCTGCTTCGCATATCTGATCTCATACTGGGTAAACTGGTTTTTTCTTAAATCGCTCGGCCCTGGAATCTGACCGGAAAACACTTTTCTGCATGCGCCGGTAGATAGTCCGTTATCAAACGCATTCACCACAGAATACAGCCGGACCGCATCTGCGCCAAACAGCTGCGCGAATCCCTGCTGAATCGCTATACTGCCGCTCCCACCGCAAAATATGACAACTTTATACAACCGGATACCTCCTCTTTGCCTGTACGTTCTCTTTCTGATCCGCATGATACCGCAGCTTTTCCTGTATTTGTATCAATTCTTCTATTTGTAATAGTTCCTCTTCTGTATTAAACGACATTACGCCTCCCGGCTTCGTAAGCGTATATTCCACCGGTTTTCCTTTCTGGTAAAAATATTCAAAGGCTTTTAACAGCTTCATTTCGCCATATGGCTGATCCCGGTCTTTTTCATTGAAACGCAGTTCACACCAGAAGGCTTCCAGCAGTTCCATCAGTACATGGGTTTTAAAATAAAACAGCGACTGGTCATGGATTCCCTGCGCTATATTTCCGTCCCGGCTGGCAAAGTAAGATTTACTGATATATTTTCCATCCAGACCAAACCAGGCATAGGGAGACGCATCCAGAGCGCATACGCTTACACCGGCGCTTGTTTCTTCTGTAAGGGCCGCTGTCCGCAGCAGATCCCTGACAGGCCTGTCAGATAAAAATACCGCATCACCCCAGCATACCAGAATCTCCTGTGGCAGAATGCCGTCTGCTTTCAGCTTTCGCAATCCTTTCAATAATGAATGGGCGTCTCCCTGTCCGGTTTCAATAGGCACCAGTTCACAATACTCTGTCTGGTCTTTGTATTTTAGATAATCCGTCTGCTTTACAATCACATATACACTGTCTGTAAAGCGGGAAAGAAAGCGGATTGTCCGCCCGATATTCATTTCTTTGCCAATGAAACAAAAAGCTTTCGCACATCCTCCAAATCTGGTGGCATTGCCGGATGCCACCACAACCAGCCCCCGCCTGTTATCCCCCATTTGCCGCCTCCTTTTTCTGATTTTATGATGTTCTTAATTATGTTTTCTTTTTTATGATCTGCTTTTTCTGATCTGCTTTTTTATAATCTGCTTTTTCTGATTTCCTTTTTTCTGATTCCCGCACGTCTCGTTATTCCTATGTCAGCTTTCATACTCCGCCAGATCATTTCCCGATAAAGTCTGCCATACTCACGCTCCCATGCCATCACCAGCTCTCTGGAATAATGATGCTCCTTCAGATAGCCTGATGTTATGTAAAAATAGTTCTGAAAAATCCGCAGCATTTCCGCCGTGCTGATAAATTTTCTGTCTATCCCGTAATGCGCCGTTTCCCGGATGTCGGCCATACAATATTTATACTGGATCAGCATGCCGTAAAAATAGCGCAGAATATACATTCCCACACGGACGCTTTCTGCCTCTGACATCCCGTAATCATTGGTAACAAGCGTCTGCTTCAGTGTTGCTTTTACCACAAGAGACGGTGTCTGCGGATAAAAATATAAAATCCCCCGTTCCACAGTCTTACTTTTACTTTTCATCAGAAAAGAAGCAGGCCGCTCATCCCAGCATCCATAATCAAGTATGGCAGAATCCGCATATTTCAGCAGATCCCGCATGAGGAAAGAATATTCAAACTGCTGGTCCAGATACTGGAAGTAGGTTTCTTTATGCAGATATTTTCTGATCAGTTCTCCATGAAATACCATTCCTGTAGGATGATGGGTATGATCCTGACGCATCAGGGATTCATATCCTTTTTTGAAAATTCCGGCATGTCCGCTGTTTACCGACTGTTTCTTCTGAATGAATTTCCCAAACAGATCCTGCGGCTGCTTTCTTTTCGTCGTATACACAAACGAAAGCTCTTTGTGTTCCAGAAATGCAACAAGCCTGTAAAACGCCTCTGTTACAATCAGATCCCTGTCGTTACAGTAAAAAATATACTTTCCGTCGCCGTTGAATATGGACTGAATCATATTACTAAGGGCCGGCAGCTGTTTTTCATTTGTAAATACTTTCAGCGCAGGATTTTTTATTCCGGCCAGCGCCTCCCTGGTTCCGTCCGTGGAACAATTGTCCGTAACCACCACATCTATATCCTTCCTGTTCATTTCCAGAACAGATTCCACAAGTTCCATCAGCTGTTTTCCGCGGTTGTACGCAGGAATACAGACACTGATCAGTATGTCAGTTTTATGTATTCTCATATGTTTTATCTTCCTGATTTTTAATCTTTTTTTGGTGTTGCCATTTTTACCGGCTTTTCTGTTTATTATTTCTTATGGTCTGCGGCACATGCGTCCAGCCTTAAAAGCGCATTGATCTGATGTACGATTCCTATGGAATCAAATTTTATAAATATATGTTTCATCTTTCTTAACAGCGCCATAACCAGTCCCATACCCGGTCTGTATCTGATATGCAGCAGACAGTATGCCTTGCGGAATCCAAAATAGCGTTCCAGATATTCCTGAAACGCAGTCTCATGATTAATGGTGCGTGTGCCGTTTTCTATATAACCGCCACGGCGGATCAGTTCCCCTGCATCCACGACCCACTGGTATACAAGCGCCGCATTGACCTGATATTTTTCGTAGGCCGGATCTGTCTTTAAAGTATCGCATTCCTGATAGTCCTCACCCACCGCTACGATCAGATATCCGCACAGAGTCTGTGTTTCCCGGTAAAAAGCGCCATAAAAGATACACTTCCCCTCATGGATCTTTACAGCCAGCTGGTCCATCCATTTGTAAAAACCATGTTCATCCGTCTTTGGCCGGTATTTTTCCGGATAGGCGGAAAAAGCCGCTTCCTGTACGGCTGATAACTGTTTTTTATAATCCGGCGGAAATATTTCTTTTACGTCAAACAACCGGTTTCCTTTATTAATTACATATCTGCGTTTCGCCTTTAGACGCGAAAGATCAAACGGCCGGTCCATGACACAATACCACCAGTCTGTCTCATATCCACAATCATAATCTGTAGTCCACTCCGCAAACAGCGGACATCCGTCCATGGCCCAGACAGAACCGTTTTCCAGCGGTCCGGTGTCAGGACTCTCATGGGGAGCGCAATCCGCAATGGCGGCGTGGTTATAATACTTCCATCCATTTATCCGCATTTTCTCTGCCACCTGTCATTTGATTCTTAACAAACAATACATAACACGTAGGAAGCACTGCCGGAAACGCAAAATAGAGCGGATCTCCTGCTCCCATTCCAAATATGAGCAGGACGTAAAGCACTTTGAGAACGTCTTTTGTCCGCAGCCCCTGGATCAGTCCGGCCAGCAAAGCTGTGGCATACAGCACTGTACCGGTTATGCCCATATCATGGATCATGACATAATACATGGAATCCCCGATCAGTTCCATTCCCCGGACAGACGCCCCGTATCCAAAAAACAGTTTATCCAGCAAAACGCTTTTGTCCGCACTATAAATACTTCCGCCCGCTCCATACCTGGATTTCAGATTTTCCAGCGGATTAGTGACATAAGAAAGAATCCTGTCCAGCTGGCTGAAATACGCCAGAACCATTATGGAAACGGCCAGCATGCAGATTCCCGCCACAGCCAGTTTTATCATCTGCCGCAGTCCCTGCGGTCCTTTGAAAAGCGGAATGCCCGCCAGACAGATGCCGCAAATAATAACCAGGGAAAAAACAAACATTTTGGAGCCGGATAATACTCCGGTCATAACCCCGGCAGCCAGCAGACAGATATCTTCCCTTCTTCTGTCATGCAGATATTTCACAATGAAAAACGCAGTAATAAACACGCTTACGATTCCCAGTGCGGTAGGTGAATAAGTCGTTCCATATCCCCTGGTATAAAATCCTATCTTTATCTCATTCAGATACGCCGAACTGTCTGCGCGGCCAAAAAGTGTATAGTAACATGCAAGGGAAGATGGCAGCACATACTGGGAAGCCAGTACCGGCACATTAACCATCAGAAATGTACGGTACACAAAGGTTCCGGTTCTGAAAAAATCCTCCCTGTTTTTTATCGCCCCGGCCAGCAACAGCTGCGTATAAATAAATCTGAACAGTCCGAATACTCTGGCGGGTCTTGCCCGCAGTCCTGGTACCAGACATATATTTACAAAACTCACGACTACAAAAAATATAAACCAGCCGGCAGCAAAACACATACCCCAAAAGCGGTGATCTTTCCGCAGCCGTATCACCCACCCGCTTTTTAAAATTGAAAATAAAAAGAGAACCAGAAAAGAGGCAGTTTCAAACGAAATACGGAATGTGCCTGAGATCAGGCATGGAGCCGTATATGCCAGAGCCAGATACAGTTTTAATCCGTCTGCGAAACTTTTCAGCAGCGTCAGCACAAGTACCGTCAGCAGGCACACTGCCAGTATATTACTTACCATGCCATATACCGTCATCACGCCTGTCCCGTCTGATCCATCGTAAGGCAGAGGAATGTATCCACTACTCTTTCGATATCGTACCCTTTCTTTCTTAATATATGCTGGTATGATTTCCGCTCCCCGCTGCGTTTCGCAAGTGACAACGCTTTCACAGCCCATGCCACAGGCTGCTCTTTTAGTGACATAAAATGCACCAGCGGCGTCAGCCCTGCCTCTTTTGTCACAGTATCCGCCACCAGACAGGGAACCCCCACACTCTGGGCTTCCACAATGACATTCGGAAGTCCTTCATACAGGGATGGAAGCACGAATACATCAAACAGGGACAGAATCTGGTCCACCCTTGTGGTAATTCCATAAAAGATAACATTTTTTGAAATATTGCCCGCATATGCCCTGGCTTTGATCCTCTCCATTTCTTCACCCACGCCGGCAAGAAACAGGATACTGTCCGCATTGATTTTATGTATTTCCTGAAATATAGCAATGAGATAATCATGATTTTTCTGTTTTGTAAATCTTCCGATATGGCCAATAATAATTTTTCCGTTCAGCCCCAGTCTGTCTCTTAACTGATCCGCCGCATTTTTATCAAATGTATAGTCTGAAAAACAGACCGCATTATGGACAATGGCAGCCTTCCTGACTCTTTTTTTTCCAAAAGTATATGCCGCTGCCACCCTGGAAGGCGCTATCATCTGGTCTGTACAGGCCACAAAAAAGGGCCGGATCATGTCATGGACCAGTTTGCGGATACGGGATTCTCCGGCAGACGAATTACAGGATCTTACACTTATCTTTCCGGCGCCCCCGGCCTTTGCCGCAAGCAGATCCACAATTCCCTCCGGCGTGTCTGACAGTTTTAACACATACCGGTAGCCATTATCCTTTACGATTCTGTAAACTGCCAGAAATGACCGGACCGGTTTTCTGGTCCGTAGCGGAATCTCATAAATATACCCGCCATACTGGCGCACCTCATCTTCATAAATACTATTTGTATGTCCGGATACGATAAAATCCATCTGATACCGTGTCCGGTCCATCTGTCTGTATAATTTCATCAAAAACGTCTCTGCGCCGCCAGCACTTAAAGAACTGACAATACACAATAATCTTTTCATATGATACCTTTCGCCAGCGAACCATTTTGTAACATCCATCCTCTTCCACGGTTCTGTCTGATATTATCTGATATGCCCTCTGATTGTTTCAAGAAATTCTGCTTCTGTATATTTTTCTGATTCCGCTATACAGTTTCGTGCCATCCGGCATAATTCTTCTGTATGGGTATCCAGACGCAGCAGATACTGTTCCAGTTGTCTGTCATCTTTATAAATGATCCCTGTCTTTCTGTCTGTGATAATCTCACGGTTGTATCTCCAGTCGCTGGCAATCACCGGAACACCGGCAAAAAAGGCATCAATTACCGTGCCAGGCACCCCTTCTCCCGGATAATACGTGGGAAAAAGCAGGGCGTCATATGTCCGCAGCACATCCACGCTTTTGTCCGGCGCCACCTCGCCTTTGTATGTAACAGCGTCATCCGCTTCTGACAGTAATTCCATAAATCTGCTTTTATATCCATCCGCAATCTGGCCGTATATGTCCAGCGTAATAAATGTGTCGTTTTTCTTACGGTTTACGGCCAGAACAGCACTGACTGCCGTTTCAATCCCTTTTTCAGCCGTAATCCTGGAAAATGTGCATACTTTATAAGGTTTCTGGTAAATGTGTTTTTCCTGTTTTACCGGCGCCATCCGTTTAAAATTTCTTAATAAAAAGACGTTGCCACAGCCCGCCTGATTCAGCCTGCGGACCATGGAAGCGGCTTCTGCGTAGATCCCGTCAAATTTTGTCAGAAACCTTACCAGCCATTTGTGCTGTTCCAGAAATTCCGGCAGCCAGCCGCCAGTTACAATATAGTGCGCTGCCGCTTTTCCGCCGCCGGACAACAGCCCCAGAAACGGTACAAACACTCTGATCCCGTTTTCCGCCGGCATGATAATCACATTTTTACTCTGTTTTGTGGCGTAAAGCAGTGCCACGGCCAGACGGAGCGGATGCTGTTTCCACTGGCTGGTATCCGCCGTGCGCACCTGCTGTCTGCCATATTCTTTTTGTAACGCAAGGATAATATACTTTGATTTGACCGTCTGACCGTTCAGAAGCGTTTTCTTTTTTCCGGTATGGGCAAAAACTACAATTTTATATTTTCTTTTTTCATGTGTTACATACACACACTTTTTAACCAGCCCGAAAAAAAGATTGCGCACCACACATACCGCCGCTTCCGGAACCGACCGTTTTTCCCCGTCACGGAACAGTCTGTAATGCCATTTTATTAATGACAGACAGCCCGCATCCGAAACAGACCCTGACCGCCTTCTGTATTTTGCCAGCACTTCCGGCAGCAGATAACATTCCAGCCTGCGGGAAATAAACAGCCACATTGCGTAGTCATTATTTTTTCTTATATTGACCGCCTGTACACAGCCGGCCTTCTGCTGATCGTACATAACAGTCAGACACCCGGGCCAGCAATATCGTTTCATATGGTTTTTTCTGATTCTCCCGGGACCGGAAACGATAATGCCCAGAGGCTGTGAATCTGCGTCTATTTCTTCATATGAGGTGTATGAAAAATATATCCGGCGCTTTTTCATAAATGCCAGCTGCCGTTCCAGTTTTTCAGGATACCATACGTCATCCGAATCCAGAAACGCAATCCACCTCCCCTTTGCTTCCCGCAGCGCTTTGTTCCTGCAGGCAGCCGCACCCAGATTCCGCTTCGCCTTAAAATACCGGATACGTTTCTCTTTCAGACGGCCCACCACTTCATCGGTGTGATCGCTGCTCCCGTCGTCCACAATGAGCAGTTCCCAGTCCGGATAAGTCTGGCTGATTACCGACCGGACGGCTTCTTCCAGATAACGCGCGGTCTCATAAGACGGCATAATAATAGAAACCAGTTCTTCCATCAGCTGATTTTTCTCCTTATTGTTTTCTCTAAATTCCGGATCTGATTTCCTTTTGCGGTCCAGTCCCGCCGGAAATCATCCGCTGATCCTGTAAATATGAAAAAAACCTTTTCTCACACCGCACATTTTCTGAAATCCGGCTTTGCGGGCGCCTGCCATGGACGACTTGTTATTCTCACTGATAATCAGAAACGCACGGCCCTGTTCTTCTAATTCTCCTGCGGCAATCCATTTCAGGACAAAAGGATAAATATTTCTGCCCCTCCAGGCTTCTTCTGTACGGCACGGTCCGATTTCAATATCATTTCTTTTCAGAAAAGGAAATTTAAAACATCTGTGTATAACATACGAACGGTGAATGACACTTCCCTCATGATAAATACTATAAGTACAGCAGTTTCCAAACGCCGCCGCATTCCAGTATAATGCCGCTTTCAGGCCATGAGTTCTGATTCTGATACGTTCCCGGATCACCCATCCATCTTCCGGAGCTGAGACCCGGTCTTTTAATGCTTCTTTATGCAGAACCCACAGTGCCATCCCCACAGACCCATTTTTCCGCTTCTTTTTGCAGTTTATCATATATGTCCCGCTCCACCAGACCATGCTCCAGCAGCCAGTCCCCATAATCCGGCGCTGTGGCATGGCCCTTTTCGTGAATGCCGTGTTTTAACAGCACCTGTTTTATAGTTTTAAGTATAATCTTCAGATCGCCCAGAAACGTAATCTCCTGACAGTATGCCAGATCTGTATCCAGCTTCCGCTCCCAGTCCAGCTGGTTGCGCCCATTTACCTGGGCAAGTCCGGTAAGGCCCGGCGTCACCTCATGCCTGCGTCTGTGCCTGTCACTCATAAACACCATATCCCGCACAAGCAGCGGCCTTGGACCAGCAATGGACAGATTCCCCGCCAGTATATCAAACAGCTCCGGCAGTTCATCCAGACTTGTACTTCTTAACATTTTTCCAAAATGCGTCAGCCGTTCCTTATCCGGTTTCAGCCGCCCGCAGTCATCCGTCTCATCTGTCATGGTCCGGAATTTATGAAGCAGAAAAATCTTTTCATCAAGCCCCGGCCTTGGCTGTACAAACAGCACCGGAGATCCATGATATACTTTTACGCAGACACCCACTGTCAGTAAAACCGGCCATAATAAAAAGACCGCCAGAAGAGACAATGCGATATCAAGCGGACGCTTAAAATACTTTTCATAATATCCGTATGGAACATGTGTATTGTACGCTCCATTTTTGAGCCTTCCCGGCCCGGCCTTCTTTTTTCTGCATTCCAGGACACTAATTACAATTCCTGCTATAAAAAAAGAACTGATAAGCGCCACGATTCTGGCCAGACAGTAAATGATCTTTTTCATTGTTCACCGTTTCTTTTCATCTGCGG
Organism: uncultured Eubacterium sp.; assembly: GCA_947642745.1. Classification (GTDB taxonomy): domain Bacteria; phylum Bacillota; class Clostridia; order Lachnospirales; family Lachnospiraceae; genus Eubacterium_J. The sequence goes on along the minus strand of CANRTU010000010.1, from coordinate 29,358 downwards.
CTGAAAACACCTGCGTATAATTTCGATAATGGTATCCTGCTCCCCGGGAGTCATATTGATGTCTGACGGCAGGCACAATCCCTGTCTGAAAATTTCCCCGCTGACGCTCTCTCCGTTGTCTTTTATGTTCCCGCCGGACTGCCCTGCCCGCCTGCTGTCTGGTGACCGGTCATTTCCTGAAACAGTTACAAAACCATATTTCTGATATACAGGCTGTAAATGCATGGGCTTCCACACCGGACGTCCTTCGCAGTTAAACGCTTCCAGCGCTTTTAAAATAAACGCAGGCGCTGTCCGGGTACCGTTGCTTTCATACAGACCATTTTCATGCTGTCCGTTTTCATGCTTACCAGGCTTTCCTGTCCCGTTTCTCTGGATTCTGGCACCAGAAAGCCAGTAATTAGAACCGGCGCTTACCGGATTCAGTGTCAGCGGCAAATCTTCAAGCCCTTTTTTATACCGTTCATAAATCTCTTTCTTGGCCTTTATATGCGCATCCAGATATTTCATCTGCCCGCAGATCACAGCCGCAGTCAGATTACTCATACGATAGTTATACCCGATCTCTTTATGCTCATACCAGGGAACCTCTTCCCTGCTCTGCATGCTCCATTTTTTTGCCCTGCGGGCGCTATACGCATCCTTTACCAGCAGCGCACCGCCGCTGCTGCCTGTAATAATTTTATTTCCATTAAAACTGATCACACCGTAATCGCCAAAAGATCCTGTCTGACGGCCATTTACCTGCGCTCCGAAAGATTCCGCCGCATCTTCGATTAAAAGTGCGTCGTTTTTATCACAAACAGCCCTGATTTCCCGGATTTTTCCGGGTGTACCATACAAATGGGCCATCACTACCAGCTTCACATCCGGATAAAGGGCAAATGCTTTTTCCAGCGCCGCCGGATCCATATTCCAGGTGTCCGGCTCAGAATCAATGAACACAGGCTCCCCGCCTTCGTATATGACCGGATTCACTGTAGCCGCAAATGTCAGATCCGTACAAAATACCCGGATGCCTTTAAAACATCCGCCGGTGCCGTCAGCAGATGGCATCCGGATGCCTGACGCACTCCTGCCCAGTCTGTCTGCCGCAAGTTTTACCGCCAGGTGTATCGCAGACGTACCGTTGACCAGCGCCACCGCATGATTCATACCCGTTTTTTCCGCCAGAAGCTGTTCCAGCACTCCCAGATATTTTCCTGCCGTGGTCATCCAGCCGGACCGGAACACATCCGTCATATAGTCCAGTTCTTCCCCGTGCATCGCTGGTGAAGCCAGCGCTACCCTGTTCTTAAAAGGCGTAATGCCAGAAAATCTGACATCTGAAATAAAATCGCACATTTCCTCTTCCTCCCCGCCTGCCCGCATACCAGCCGGACAGCTTTCGTTTTCAGGCATGGCTTCGCCATCCGTACCAGAAAACCGGTCAGCCGCCACTGGCTTCCCTTTCCCGCCACGTTCCGTGCGCCAGAAACCCCGCGCCCATACAGACCGCCGGATTCCATGCCATATCATGTCATATTCCGCCCATCCATGTGCCCATGCTTCAGGGACGGACGAAATAATCCTGTATAGATACAATGTCGCCAGTTTAAGCTCTGATATAATTTTGATCCGCCGACCTTCTGCCCGGGCTCACTGACATTGTATATGTATGTTCTATGCCTCGCTCATAATCTCTGCCACTGACTTCATAATCTTCATATAAGCTGTATAATGATCCATGCCCTCACCAGATTTCGTCCGGTTCCACATTTCCCGCAGACTGGCTTCCCCAGGCTGTGGAATTCCCCAGAGCAGTTCGTCCGCTTTCGTGCCCAGCTCCTTACAGACTGCCGCAAACGTATCCATGCTCATTACCCTGGTTCCCCGTTCTATATGGCCCATATAAGATGTGCTGATTCCACATTTTCCTGCCAGTATACCCTGGGACCATCCCTTTGTCTTTCGTACCTGGCGGATCCGCTGCCCGATTTTGTAATAATCCAGTTGCCCCACGACCGGAACCTCCTTTATCAAAGACAATTATGTTTATCAGTAAATGCACACAACATTTTACACAGAAATGTTATGCGGCTGCGATCTCCAAAACTATATCTCATGGCATAGTTTTCAGTATACTGACAATCCCCCGGACACGCAGACGCTACAGACAATCTGCGGCGGAAACTGATTTTCGGCACACTGATAAAGCCTCAGACACACAAACAGCCACGGACGGTCTGCGGCTGGAACTGATTTCCGGCAAAGTAACAAGTCCTCCGGCACACCATATGATATGGGAAATGATGACTATACACATAAATGTATGTCCGCCGTCATTATAGGATATTCTTATAAAATTTTATGCAATTTATATAAATATAAGAGAATTTTTCCGGAATATACAGAAAAAAGTACTAAATTAAGAATGAGAGTTGCATTTCAAAAAGAAATAGTATAAAATACTTATTGTTAACATTTCTGTGTAAAAAGTTGTTATATAGAATCATACATCTGCAGGTTGTCCCCGCAATCTGTCCTGCCCGCACAGTTTAAAAACCGGAAAGGTATCATCATATCTGACTTCTATGCATGGCAGCTGTTTCAACCCATTTGCTTTTTCATCATTATAACTATATGAAACTCTTTCCTGCCAGGATTCATTTCCCATGGAACGTTTAACGCCAGGATGTCATTACCGCTAAACCGGTATTGTCTTATATCAGGGCATGTCTGAAAAATCATTCAGGACACCCGCATTCCCAGGTTCGTGTGATTTTACACCAGATTCAGGTTCTATAGCCGGTATGATGCAGCGTGCCTCTTTAGTGATACCTCATATATTGGGGATAAACGCTCCATATTATGCCCTTCAGGGTATAACCGGAAAGCATATCATGCCCTTCAGGGTACAACCGGAAAGCATTTTTCAAATATGCTCCAGATAGTGCGGACCTTCCTGTTTACACAGTAACCGGCCAAAACGACCGTATTCATTTCATAAATGATTTCATCTCAGATAAAGCAGAATTGTAAGAAGAAAGATCAGAAATCCTGACAGATTTACAAAGCATACGTTCTAAGAAACATACCAGCCGTCATACAATACAAAAATTTCCCGCAATCTTTCAGATCAGTCCGGAGAACTGGCTTTCATTGAATTTTTCCAGATGGTGAAATAATGGCACAGAGAATGAAAAATTTGATTTATTAAAACCAGCGGTTATTCACCAAAAATGTGTGCAGATAACCTGTGCGAATTCCTATGATACAGTTAAGAAAAGATGATGCAGACGTAAAAAGTCATATAAGTCTGCGTCGTGATATTCAGAAGCGTATTGTACGCAAAAGAAAGGTTATTGTATTTTTTAGTGACCCGCATTTTAGATCCGGAAGTTCTCACGGAAAGTTTATACAAACGTACATTTCCAGATTCAGTTGAAGTACAGGATGATACCTATCATACAATTGCATTGCGTTTCCCGTACCATCTTTCCTCTGGTGATTATGATGAATCTGACAGGACACAGGTCATCCGGAAAGAAAAGGGAGATTTAACCGTATCTGCCTGAATGCCGGAAGATAATGACTGACAGGGTATCTGTTATCATCCGGCCCCAGGCGGATACTACAGAGCCTGCTTACTAAAGATATCGTGGCAGGGCAGCCAAAAAAATTATGGGAAATATACCTGGTGCAGCGGCCGTAATGTCTGGTGGAATGCCCGGAGGGTATAAATCCTGACCGGTTTTGTATTCAGAATGTTTTTATAACAGGCAGTTCCAGCAGCACATGACAAAACCCTCCATGTACGCCCAGTACACTTCCGTTTTTTGCCATGCACTCCCCACTTTGTACCCTAAAGGGTGATGTATCATACCCTTTGGGTACATATACCAGAAAGCATTTTTCAAGCACGCTCCACGGTTATTTTGTCTGCGACGTACCAGAAAGAAAGAGGGCTTACCATGCGCTTTGTGAAAGTAAAGGAATTTTATCCGCTCAGAATCAGATAAATCTGTATCAGGGCCGCTCTTTGTTCTTTAATCTTCCACATTCTTTAACAGCGCCCGCTGGAATTTTGCTTCCTGTATCACCTGTCCGGTATCCGGATAAATTTCCTCGTTCTGGTATCCCTGCTCTACGAGCAGCCACAATGCCTCTTCTTCCCCTCCCCAGGCGTCGGAATGCGCAAGAAAATCCACCGCCACATCCTTATAATCCACAAACGGCGTATCTTTGCGGACAATTACCCCGCAGCAGTCGTCCGTGGCAAACTCTGTATGCACAAGGCGAAACACGCCGCTGAAACGCCAGACATAACTTTCCAGTAAAAAACCATTCCATTCCACCCGCATAACTGGAAAATGCTGGTATGGTTCCCCGCTTTTCACCGGTATATAGGAATCCGGGCAACATATTTCCAGCGCAGCGTCAATAGCGGCTGTATCAAACACAAGCTGGTCATTACGCAAAAATTCTGTTTCAGAGATACGTATCATCTCACGCCGCAGTGCATCCCAGTCCACATCACAGTCCGCTTCCGACGCAAAGGCTTTTATTTCTTTTATTGAGAGACGTTCATGCTCCCGTCCGAACTGGGCAAATACTTCTGACATATCGGCTTTTTTGCCAAATTCTGTGATAATCCCGCCCCGGAAAGAAAATAAATTTTTCAGCAGGTATCCGAGCGCATTGCGAAATCCCCATACCGTAAACCCTTTTATGCGGCTGGCCGCTGCCGGACAATGGCTGTCGAACAGTGTTTTCAGTTCTGTATCGGTCATAAACTTCTTTTGCATAAGCTGGCGTTTTACCAGCATTGTAATCTCCCGCAGCTCATTAGCTCCTACTGGCAGATTCGGCGCATAAAAATAAATGTCTGTATCCACCTTTACAATGGCCGCCGCCTCTTCCAGTCCGTTTGTGATCTGTTCTGGCGGAAGATACCACAGTTTTTCCTCTATCTGCTGATACGTCAGCGGCAGGGCAGAGTCTCCCAGACAATGAATCACATCCTGCTTTGTGTACGGTTTTTTCTCCGGCATATAGATATATCCATCCTGACCGCACAGTCCGCTGCCGGACATCTTCAGCAGCCGTTCCATTAAATCATTTTCGCTGGTAATCCGCAGTTCTTCTGCCAGACGTGTCTCATACATCCGCAGAAGCGGCTCCAGACAGATACAGGTGGCCCCTGTGCGGAATGTATCTTTTATCTTTGTATGGATTTCATCCATAAGACCTGTCTGTGCCTGTCCCTGCGGCGCTTCATCCGGTACCGTTTCATCCGGCTGTGGCGCCCTGGCTAAATTTTTCGTCTCTCCGGTTTCATCCGGTGAACCGGCCGGATCTTCCGGGTGTTCCTTGTGGTCTGTCCCGTTCTGTATGCTGTCTTCTGCGGCCGGACGCATGGACTGCTGTACGCCCGACGCACCAGTCCGCTTTTTATCCGCTTTTTCTTCCGGGTCACTGCTTTCTGTTTTTTCAATTGTTTCTCCGGCTTTTGTCTGATCCGGCTGACTGTTACCCTCTGTAGCAGAAGCCGTTGCTCCCCCATCCCCAGAAGGAACCGGCTGTCTTTGTATCTGTCCGGACGCCGCCGCAATACCGGATGTTCCTTTACCAGCATCACGGGCTCTTTTCTCCAGCAGCTGTTCCTGCTCCTGCAGGGCACACGCATGACAAAACCCCACATATTGCTCCAGGGCCATCCGGCACCGGTCCGACTGTGCGGCATTCCAGGCTGTAAACGCTTCATTACCCAGCAGATCCTGGTAAAGCCTGTCTGCCCTGGCGGGACTGCCTGTCTCCATGATATTTCCAGAAAATAATCCCTGTTTACTGGCAAACGCCCCGCATTTTTCAACAGCCAGCACACAGCTTATAATGGACGCCGGATCTGCCCCCTGTTTCTGCATCCATTCTATAAAAGGTTTTCTGCCGGTCCGGCTGCTTTGATCCGGTATCCCTTTCGCTTCATTTAAGACAGCATGATAACGTTTTTTGTCCGCCCGCCAGAGTCTGACTGCTTCATGAAAACTTTCTGTTCTGCACGTCATTCCTTTTTTTCCGTCTGTAGCCGCATATGCCATATTGTCAATCTGTATACTGATCACATTCTGGTTGCGGTATACATCCATGGAACCGTTACCTGCCCTGGCCGCTCTTTTTTGCAGCAGATCAGAAAGTCCTGCCACTGCTTCTTTTCGTGTAACCATGCCCGACTCTATCCGCAGCCAGGTATCCAGCAGCAATACAGACATATGCAGATCCCATGGTATTTTCTGATTTATAGCCATATCTTCCTATCCCTGCGCTTTCCATCACAGCATGCATTTCACAGCCTGCCGGTAACTTACTTTAAATTTATAAAAACTTTTCGGTTTCTTCCCCGGATAATCCATACTGTCTCATGACAGCTTCCCTTATCTCCGCATGACCCAGGCCGAATCCCCGCAGTATATTCACCGTTCCACGGATTCCCTGTGCCATTCCTTCTTCGATTCCTTTTGCCATTCCTTCTTCGATTCCTTTTGCCATTCCTTTTTTCTCTGCCTCACGCAGTTCAGGCTCCATGATCTCCGCCAGTACTGGTCCCATATCTTCCCCTCCTCTCTGCTTTTCCGCCCATTTCCTGTCTGCAGACAGTACCACCTCCAGCACGGACTGGGCATATTCACGTTCCGCTTTCCCCGTCAGTTTCCGCATGATCCCCAGGAACCTTCCGACGTCCTCCCGCCGGGGTTTCCTGGCCAGCACACGCAGGCTCGCATGGGTTTCTTCCGGCAGTTCACGTATCACCACCACCTGCGTCGGGAACAGGATCCGCTTCCCTGACAGACGGTAAATCCCGTTCCCCGTCTCCTCCACGGTGGTCCCCTCCTGCGCAAAATACCGCAACAGCCCTTCCGGCCTTGCGTACCTTAACAGCGACACCGTGATCTCCCCAGCCTTTCTGCCATCCACGGTCTCCCCATGTGTCTTGTACAGGCATCCGTATGCCGTGGCTTTGTAATACGAGTCCACGTCCAGCCGGTCCCCCGGCGCCTTGTATTCCAGTATGTTGTATTTCCGGAAAAAATGGCCGATCTCGTTGCGGATACACGCATCCGCTTCTTTTTTTATCAGAAGGTCTATTTCCAGCGGCTTCGTGTTCAGGTTGTGTTCACGCTCAAAGACGAGGTCCTTCCGGTTTTCCGCAAATTCCAGGTTCATGGCGGACACAAAGGCCGGATGCCACTGGATGTCCTGGCCCGTTCCCGCTTCCCCTGTGTTTTCTGTATTTTTTTCTTTCTCCATCTGTAATTCCTTTTTATCAGGAAAATATTACACATCCGTCAGCGCCGGATGCGTTTTTATTTATTATAACAGCTTTGCATTTCCTTTACAACCGGTATGAGCCACATTAAATATCCTGCTTTTACCAGAACACTGTAAAAACCCGTCCCACACGCCCCGCCGCACGGACCAGTATGCAGTTTCGGCGGCATTAAGGCCGTCTCTGCCGCCGGATGCGGTCAGCCCTCCACAATCCCTTCCCTCCATGCCAGTATCTGCGAGACTAATTGTTCCATATCCACTTTGCAAAAATCAGTTGTATCTACTCTGATCTGCCGTCCGCCGGCGGTAAAAGCGTCAAAACCTCTTTGTTTAATCCCCTGTATGTAGCTATCATAAGAGATAGCCGCCGGTCTGCGCCTGCTTCCGCTTTCTGTTTTCTGCGGATAGCAGTCATTTACCACATGTCCCCTGTGTCTTTCGGGACTGCTTTCCCGTTCCAGAAAACGCTGATAAATTACTTTGTAGTCACCTGTTAAAGTAATGGTCAGTACAAAATAGCTGTATTTTTCCAGAAGAGCTTTCAGTCCCGGCTCAGACGAATATTCAAAATTATTTTCCAGTATAAAAGGCTGTCCGGCTTTCATCAGCTCTCCCGCAACCTTGTACATAATTTCCATACTGGCAGTACCCAGCTTTACTTTCTCCTGTCTTGACCGGAAACCCACAAAATCAAACAGCAGTTCCTTGACCGCATCTTTTGAAATCAAAGGCAGCCCCAGCTTTTCTGCCACTGCTGCCGCCAGAGTACTCTTTCCCGCCGCCGGTATTCCCGTCACTAATATGCAGTACATGCGTTCATTCTCCTTCCACGACAGCTGTTTCTACAGCTACTCCCAGTTCTTTCGCCTGTTTCAGAAACTCCCCGGATACATTCTGGTCCGTAATCACCAGATCATACTCTTCCATGCGGCACACCGCATGAATGGAATACCTGCCTGTCTTCCCGGACGGATATAACCCGATTTTCATGGCGCTGCCCGCCATAACCGCTTTTGCGAATTCCACACCGGCAGGATCATGAATGGATGCTCCAAAATCCGGGGTTAATGCCGTATGCGACAGAAACGCCTTATCTGTCCGTATATTTTTCACCATGGAAATCGTATAAAAATCATGGCAGTGGCCACGATGGGACATCTCCCCTCCCAGCATAATGACTGATACATTCATTTTTGTCCGCAGCAAATACGCAATGGTAACAGAATTCGTCAATACGGTCACTGGCAGATCTTCCGGCAGATTTTCAGCCATATAATACCCGGTCAGGGATGATGTCAGATAAATGACATCCCTTCTATTAATATAGGTAACCGCTCTTTTGGCAACCGCCAGATAATCCGCCTTAATTTCTTTTACATCTGACGGATTGTAAGTTAAGGATGGATAACGGTCATCTGAATCAGCCGCAATAGCGCCTCCATGGGTCCTTCGCAGCAATCCTCTGCTCTCCAGTACCCTTAAATCCCGTCTTGCACAGTCCGCAGACACCTGGTACAATTCCTGGATTTCCGATACCAGTATCCGCCCTGTCTCATTTACTTTTCTGATAATTTCCTTCTGCCGTTCTTCCATAAACATTGCAGACACCTCTTTTGAATATATAATTGTTTGTTCCTGTTTACATTTTATTATAATTGTTTACTCTTGTTTATGCAAGTAACAAAATCAGTCTTTACGGCTCCACGCCTGTAAAAGACTCCCTCTTCGTAAAAGTAACAGAATCATTGTATACAGCGCTCCGACTGCATGGGATTTTCCCCTTTCCCAGCCATGCGCCCTGGCAGATTCACACTTCTTTCGAACATCCGGTAAATCCATAGTAGCAAATACTTTCTTTGTGATTTATACTGGACATATGGCACAATCATGATTCCTGTTTCAGAATCAGACTTTCACTTCCCAAAAGGCAGATATAAAAAGGAGTGTTTACACAGAATGAAATATTCAAAAGACCAGTTCAGCTGTCCCGTTGAAGCCACACTGTTACTGATCGGCGGAAAATACAAGCCGCTTATCCTCTGGTATCTGATCGAAAAACCGCTCCATTACATGGAGCTGCAGCGCATGATACCAAAAGCGACGCCAAAAATGCTGTCACAACAGTTACACAGCCTGGAAGAATGCGGAATGCTGCACCGGGAAGTTATCCCGGATAAACCGCCGGGAACCCTGTACTCCCTCACCCCGTTCGGGCGCAGCATCATCCCCGTACTGGAGGCCATGTGTCATTGGGGCGCAGACTTTCTGGACAGTCAGGATATCCCCGCATCATGTACAAAATAATATCCGGCGCAGTGCGATCCTCCGGATTCCAGATGAAAGCAAAAAATCAGCGGGAAAACCCTGACCGGCTTTCCCGCTGATTTTATATTTGTATAGCCGCTTCCAGATCGTGTCCGGGACTCATTCCCGCCACTCACATCCAGACAGCCGCCACCATCTGAAAAGTTCTGCCTGTCAGATACAGCTGTCTGCGTTGTCCAGCATTTCCTGCAGAATCCGGTTCACCATTCCCGGATTTGCCCGGCCTTTCATTTCTTTCATCGTCTGTCCCACCAGAAATCCCAGCGCCTTTTTCTTTCCGTTCTGATAGTCTTTCACAGGTCCGCAGTTGCGCTCCATTACCTGCGCGATCACACTGCGCAGTTTTTCCTCATCATGCTCCGCCTTCAGTCCATGCTCCTGCGCATAGACTTCCGGGTCCGCATCTTCATAAAACACTTTTTCAAACACTTCTTTAGCCACGGTATTAGACAGCCCGCCAGAATCCGCCAGATCTGTCAGCTTTGCCAGATGCTCTGGAGAAAAGGAGATGTCTTCCGGTTCCATTCCATTTTCATGTAACAGCCGCATTGTTTCTCCCATCAGCCAGTTGGACACCTTCTTTGGTTTCTGGCAGATGGCTGTGGCCGCCTCAAACATATCCGCCATTTTTCTGCTTGCGGTAAGAATCGTGGCATCATAATCCGGCAGCCCGTACCGCTCTTTCAGACGGGCCAGTTTTTCCTCCCGCATTTCCGGCTGGGCGGCACGGATCGTTTCCAGCCATTCCCCGCTGATAAAAACCGGCACCAGATCCGGTTCCGGAAAATAGCGGTAATCCTGTGCGTCCTCTTTGGACCGCATTGAAAAAGAACAGCCCTTTGTATCATCCCAGCGCCTGGTCTCCCTGGCCACCATGCCGCCGGATAACAGAATATCCGCCTGCCGGTCTGTCTCATGGGCTATGGCCCTGGAAATGGCTTTGAAAGAGTTCAGGTTTTTCATCTCTGTCCTGGTACCCATTCCCGTACTGCCAGAAGGCCTGAGCGACAGATTCACATCCGCCCGCATGGAGCCCTCCTGCAGCCGGCAGTCGGAAGCGCCCAGATAACGGATAATCGTACGCAGTTTTTCCAGATACGCAATTACCTCAGCGGCGCTTCGCATGTCCGGCTCTGACACAATTTCAATGAGCGGTACGCCGGACCGGTTGTAATCCACATAAGACAGATCCTCCCCTTCATCGTGTACCAGCTTGCCGGCGTCTTCTTCCATATGGATTTCGTGAATGCCGATCCATTTACTGCCGTTTTCCGTGCGGATTTCCAGCCTGCCGTCCCTGCAGATGGGCAGATACAGCTGGGAGATCTGGTAGTTCTGGGGATTATCCGGATAGAAATAATTTTTACGGTCAAATTTACAGTACGGTGTAATCGTACCGTTTAACGCCAGCCCCACTGCCGCCGCATATTCCACCACCTGCCTGTTCAGAACCGGAAGGGCTCCCGGCATTCCGGTACAGACCGGACAGGTCTGGGTATTTGGTTTTGCGCCAAACGCCGTAGAGCATCCGCAGAAAATCTTTGTGTCTGTGGCCAGCTCTACATGAACTTCCAGACCTATGACCGTTTCAAACTCCTTGATTTCTTTCATCAGAAAGCCCTCCTTTTTTGTCCTGCGTCATAAGGGCAATGGACATACGGCCTGGTCTGTTCAAAGGCATACGCCGCCCGGATAATCTTTTTCTCCTGGAAGCAGTCGCCGGTCAGCTGTATGCCGATGGGCAGCCCCCGGCTGTCCGTGCCAGCCGGAAGAGAAATGGCCGTAAGCCCCGCCAGATTGGCGGAAACTGTATAAATGTCTCCCAGATACATCTTCAGCGGGTCCGTAAGACTTTCCCCCAGTTGCGGAGCCACAGACGGGGCCACCGGACCAAGGATCATATCATAAGAGGCGAATACCCGGTCATATGCCTGCCGGATCAGCGCTTTCGTACGCAGCGCTTTCAGATAATACGCATCGTAATAGCCGGAGCTTAGTACAAAAGATCCAAGCATGATCCTGCGCTTTACTTCCGCCCCGAATCCTTCGCTGCGGCTTTTTTTGTACATATGATGCAGGCCTTCATATCCGCTGGCACGATATCCGTATTTAATGCCGTCAAACCGTTCCAGGTTGGAACTGGCTTCCGCACAGGCAATGACATAATACGCCGGCACCGCATATTCTGTCAGTCCGGGGTCCGTCATCTCCACCAGCGCCCCCTTTTGCCGGAACACCCGGGCTGCGTGCTCCACCGCTTCTTTTACCTGCGGCTCCAGACCTTCCCCAAAATAATCCTCTGGTATGCCGATGCGCATTCCTTTCACATCATCCACAAGCGCTGAGGTGAAATCCGTATCCTTCCTGCATATGGATGTGGAATCTTTCGGATCATGGGAGGCGATGGCTTCCAGTACCGCCGCACAGTCAGTTACATTTTTTGCCACCGGTCCTATCTGGTCCAGGGAAGACGCATAGGCTACCAGTCCGTATCTGGACACCGTTCCGTAAGTTGGCTTTATACCGGTAACCCCGCAGAAGGCACTGGGCTGGCGGATGGAACCGCCGGTGTCAGAGCCAAGGGCAAAACCGCATTCTTCCGCCGCCACCGCCGAACAGGACCCGCCGGAAGAGCCGCCGGGCACATGGGTTGTGTTCCATGGATTTTTCACCGCCCCGTACCAGGAAGTCTCCGTCGTGGAACCCATGGCGAACTCATCCATATTTGTCTTACCCAGTATCACCGCCCCGGCGTCCCTCAGGTTTTGAACCGCCTGTGCGCTGTACCGCGGCACAAAATCTGACAGCATCCGTGACCCGCAGGTGGTAAGCATTCCCGCAGTACACAGATTATCCTTTACGGCTGCCGGTACACCGGCCAGGGGACCGGTACACGTTCCGTTATCTATCTTTTTCTGTATCTGGTGTGCCTGTCTGATGGCACCTTCCTCATCAATTGTTATAAAGCTGTTAAGTTCTGGTTCCTTTTTCCGGATCTGATCCAGGGCGTCCTCCACCGCTTCCTTTACCGATACTTCCCTCTCCCGGATTTTTTTTCCCAGAGCAACAGCTCCCAGTGCTGTAAGACTCATAACATTCCTCCTGATATATACTGTCCGCCGTTAAAATGTCTTTGGCACCACAAATCCCTGCTCTGTCCGCTGCGGCGCATTTGCCAGCGCCGCTTCACGACCGTCTCCGTTCGTTACCACATCTTCCCGGAAGACATTTACTTTCTTAAATACATGGGAAAGAGGTTCCACCCCTGTGGTGTCCAGTTCGTTTAATTTATCTATATAATCCAGCATACGTGCCATATCCTTTCCGGCCCTTTCCTTTTCCTCCCCGGACAGTTCCAGTTTTGCGAGAATCCCCACATACTCTGTCATTTCATCTGAAATCCCATGTGCCATTTATGTGCTCCCTTCATTCTGATTTTCTGTTTTTATATTTCTGACTCTTTTTTCTGACTCTTTATTCTGATTCTTTTTCCTGTTCATTTCTGTTTCAGACTGTTTCATCCCTTATCTTTACATGTATTTCCCTAAGCTGTCGCATGGTTACGGAGCCAGGCGCCCCGCACATTGGATCTTCCCCGTTTCCGTTCATTGGAAACGCAGTCACTTCCCGGATATTTTCTTCGCCCCGCAGCAGCATCAGCATCCGTTCGATGCCCGGAGCCATACCCGCATGGGGCGGCGCCCCAAACTGAAACGCCTCATAAAGCGCTCCGAATTTTGTTTTCAGCGCTTCTTTGTCATAGCCCGCCAGTTCAAAGGCCTTTAACATAATCTGCGGATCATGGTTACGCACTGCGCCGGAAGAAAGCTCCACGCCGTTACATACAACATCATACTGGTAAGCCAGCACGTCCAGGGGATCTTTGGTCCGCAGCGCATCCAGACCTCCCCGGGGCATGGAAAACGGGTTGTGGGTAAATCCGATGGTCTTTGACTCTGGATCTTTTTCATACATGGGAAAATCATTTACAAAACAAAAGCGGAAAGAATTTTTTTCAGTCAGCCCCAGCCTTTCCCCCAGTTCTGTACGGATACGGCCCGCAAAATATTCCGCCCGCTCCTTTTTGTCTGCGATCAGAAAGATCGTGTCTCCGCCGGACAGTCCGGCCAGACTGCGGAATTCCGCTTTGTATTCTGCCGGAATATATTTATCAACCGGTCCTTTCAGGGAGCCGTCCTCCAGTACTTCCAGATATCCCAGTCCCCCCATGCCGGTACTGGTGGCAAACGCTAAGAGTTTCCCGTGAAATCCCTTTGACATTTCCGCATGGACCTTTACCGCCCGCACCGTCTTACCCAGAAACGGCCGGAACGTGCACTTCTGGAAAAAGTCCGTCAGATCCATAATACGCAACGGATTTCTCAGATCCGGCTTATCCGTACCAAACTCCGCCATTGCCTGCGCATAGCTGATTACCGGCCAGGGCGCTTTTGTCACCCGGTAACCTGCTGGCGCAAACTGTTCGAATACGGACGTAAGCACCTCTTCTCCTACTGCGAAAACCTCTTTTTCGTCTGCGAAGCACATCTCAAAATCCAGCTGGTAAAATTCCCCTGGGGAACGGTCAGCCCTGGCGTCTTCATCCCGAAAGCAGGGAGCGATCTGAAAATACCGGTCAAATCCGGCTGCCATCAGCAGCTGCTTATACTGCTGCGGCGCCTGGGGCAGGGCATAAAACCTGCCTTTGTGCCTTCTGGAAGGCACCAGAAAATCCCTTGCCCCTTCCGGTGAAGAAGCACACAGCACCGGCGTCTGGATTTCCACAAATCCCATATGTTCCATTTTTCTGCGCAGATAAGAAATCACCTTTGAACGCAGCAGCACCATATCCTTTACTTTTTTGTTTCTCAGATCCAGAAACCGGTATTTTAACCGGACATCCTCCCGTACCGACCTGCTGGATACAGGTTCGAACGGAAGAGAGCGGTACACATCCCCGAGAATCTGGATTTCCATCGCTTCCAGTTCAATTGTGCCAGTGGGAATTTTCGGGTTATAAGTCTGTGCGTCCCGCCGCCTGACCATTCCCCGGACAGATACCGCCTGTTCCTTACGGATACCTTTTAACAGTCCGTCGTCACGGATGACTACCTGCATAACCGCATACATATCCCTCAGGTCAATAAACGACACGCCGCCGTGATCCCTGATGTTTTCCACCCATCCGGCGATCCTCATCATTCTGCCTGTATCCGCCTCACTTACCCGGTCTAACGCCACATCCCTGTAATTCTTACTCATATCAGCACACTCCTTTTCCTGATTCCGGAGCCTGTCGCAGATCCTGCTGTAACTGTAACAAGGAAGTTATATCCGTCTGCGCAAAAAGCCCCGGAATACTGATTTTGTATTCCGGGGCGAATAATCTTAATTATCCGCGGTACCACCCGCATTGAGCCTCCGGACCTGCCGGACGACCCCACTCATTCTGCTTAACGCGCACCACGTACCGGCCTGTCCGCTTCCGGTTCAGCCGGTCTGCTCCAGAGTGTTCCCTTTGTCCCCTCTTCCAAACAGCGCTCTCAGCCGGTGACGCTGTATTTCTGTCGGCCTCTGGTTACAAGAGTCTCCTTCATCGCATTTTTCTTATGGGTGCTATCTTAACACAGCAAAGGCATGAATGCAAGGAAATATTCAAAAGACACAGCCAGAAAAAAATATTCTAATGTTTCTGGCGTCATTCACCTGATAATATTAAGCGTCTGCCGCTGTCCCCCGCAGGCATACTTTTCAGGAGCCGGCTGTTTTTGTTACGCATTCCGCACATATGGCAGCCCTTTATCCCTCGCCCCTGGTTCATCCACTTCTTCCATCACATCCATCTCTTCCATTTCACCATCCGCATAAGAAAACTTTTCTTTCATGGCTTCAATCAGTTCGTATTTCGCCAGACGGAAACAGTCCAGAATCTGGGGCGAAAATTCTCCGCATTCACCCTCCTGGATCATGCGCACAGCTTCCAGTTCCGCATAGGGCTTACGGTATACTTGTCCGCTTACCAGCGTGTCGTACACATCCGCAATGGCCACCACCTGCGCCCAGACAGGAATATCGTCTCCTGCCAGCTGATCCGGATATCCGCTGCCGTCATAACGCTCATGATGATACCTGCAGATATCGTAACAGTAACGGTAAAAACCGTTGTCCTCCTGTCTGATCTGATCCAGCAGCTCACAGCCGTAAATGGTATGCTTTTTAACTTCTTCATACTCCTGCTCTGTCAGCTTTCCTGTCTTCAGCATAATACTGTCCGGAATGGCAATTTTACCCAGGTCATGGAGCGCTGAAGCGTATACAATCAGTTTCACCTGCTCTTCATCCAGCTGGTACTCCGGATAATACTGAATCAGATAGTTTAATAACACTTCTGTTATGTACCTGACCCGGTGAATATGTTCCCTGGATTCCGCATTTCTGTATTCCACTACCGCACTCAGCGTGCTCACCAGAAATTCATTGCTTTTTTCCAGCTTATCCCGGCTATCCATCAGTTCCCTGGTACGCTGGCGCAGCGCACGCTCGATATCCATCCGGCTGGAAGAAAGCTCTATCAGATTTTTCGCGCGGCGCATAACAACCTGCGGATAAAAAAAAGGTTTATAAATAATATCAGACACTTTATATTCATACACCTTTTCACCGTCTCCCGCAGGTGTGGTCTCATCAGCAATGACAATCACCGGAACGCTGTCCACATACCCTTTTTGTGACAAATATTCCAGTACATCCAGACCGGTCCGGTCCGGCATCTGCAGATCCACAAAGCAGAGCGCAATTTCCCTGTTGCGCTCCTTAATCAGCCCAATGGCACTTTCGCAGTCTGCAGCTTCCAGTATCCGGTACTGTTCTTCAAAAATATTTTTTAATATCTCACGGTTATCCTTTTCATCATCTACAATTAAAATAATATTTCTCTGCATGGTTTATTCTCACTCCTGTGAATCCTTTTTATAAAAGCTCAAAAAGCCCTGTATAGAAACATAAACTGTGGTATGAGCGGCGCTGGCCGCAGGATCAGTCTGTGCGTGACAAAAAATACCGGATGACAGAAATTATAGTTTACTTTTCAGGCCGTAAAGCTGTGCCCCGATGCCGTTCCCCGCCAGCATGACCACGAGCCGGAGGAACGATTTCCCACTATACACACCGGCCAGATGAAAGTAAAACATATTTGCCACAGAATGTTCAAAACCTGACAGAATAAAAATCATAACAGGAAGTATCACAAAAATAATCTGTTTACTCCTGTTATAATTATCAATAGCCAGATACATCAGAATCCCACAAAACACCGACAGGAAAAAAATATGCGGCATACTTTTTTCCAGCTTTCCCATAACCAGCGGCGCACTGTCAATCTCCAGATGCGCCCCGGCTGCCAGCATGGCCGCCAGCATGGTTCCTGCATAATTTCCTGCAATCGTAACAAGCATCTCCGGTATTTCCTGCACGCTTTTTACAAATCCGATCTTTCCCGTATACAGGTAAAATCCCTGTGTCACAATCGTCAGCAACCCGAAGGAAAATAAAAAAGAACCTGCGATTTTATGTTCCACAGATAAATATACAATGCCGCCCACACCTATCATAAACCCCGCATACACTGCTTTTATAAAAATTTTTGCTTTATCCATACTCTGATACCCCCACCTGCGGACGCAGCCTGCCAGACAACAGAACAGACCGTTTCCCGTGACTCAGCGGAACATGGTTTTCTGCCCCTCTGGCGCTTTGGAGTCAGCGGCTTTTCCGTCCCTTCCGCTGTCCCCGGAAACCGGTTTTTTCTGACTGCGCCTGTCTGGACAGATGCCTATACTTTTCCATATCCGGATAATTTTGCGTACAGCCGCACAGCCAGCGGATGCCAGGTTAATCTGCGCACAGCTTCTTTTACACGTTTTTTACACAGACCGCCCTCTTCCATCCGGTCACAGAAGAAACTGGTGCGGACCAGGCAGTGCCCGATATTGTATTGATCGTAATCAGCTTTCTTAAAATTATCATCCAGACTCACAAACCGCAGGGCAGTCAGATCCCCATGGTTCTTCAGCCAGGTGGCAATCTCCAGAGGCCTGTTCATATCTATGACCGGCGTCGTGGACATAATCCCCATCTGATATCTGGCCAGGGACTGCTCCAGATACCGGTACATGGCCGCCGCATCCTCATTCTCCCTGCTGTTTAAAGTCCGCCAGGAAGAGCTTAGCACAATCCTGGCGTCGCAGGTATGATAAATTTCCGCCAGCATCCGCAGATAATAATCACTGATCTCATAACGCTCCCCGGGCGCCGGTTCCTGTTCCAGAAACGGTTCAAAATAAGCGGAAGAATTCAGCACCCCGTCCACATCCAGAAAAATAAGATTCATTATGGTCTCCCGGAAGTTTTTCTTCCCTGATTTTTCCCTGATTTTTTCCCTGATTTTTTCTTCTCTGATCTTTATGACACAGGTCCCGCCGTCTCTTTTATCCCGGATTCTGGATCCTGAATTCCCGCCAGGCATAGCCCTGTCATTTTAAGAATATCTTTTAAATATCATTTATAGCATCGTCTTTCGCAGTAATTCCCCGCTCTGGCGGCACAAATAAGCCGGCGCAATGTCCAGCACTGTTTTACATCCGCTCTGTCCTTCCAGGCTCAGACGGTAAGCCGCCCTGGCATATGCGGCCAGCACACTGGCGGTAAACTCCGGATTGGAATCCAGCTGCAGGCGGTATTCCACAATATGCTTATGCTCCTGCTCCCAGCCGGTAACGCCGCTGCGTACGACAAAACCTCCATGGGGTATGCCGCTGTGGGACTCATCCATCTCCTGCTGTGAAATAAAATGCACCGTTGTATCATAGTCCGCGAAATAATCCGGCATCTGTCTGATTTCCTGTGCGATTCTTTCTTTGTCCGCTCCTTCCTGCGCCACTACAAAACACTCCCTGGTATGTTTCTGACGTACTGACAGTTCCGGCGTCTCCCCGCTTCTGACAGCCTCCAGCGATTCCGGAACCGGAATGGTATACTGTCTGGCATCCGCCACGCCCGCAACCCTGCGGATCGCATCCGAGTGCCCCTGGCTTACGCCCCTGCCCCAGAATGTATAATCTTTCCCCTCAGGCAGAATCGCGTTCGCATACACCCGGTTTAATGAAAACATGCCCGGATCCCAGCCTGCGGAAATCACAGCCACTTTCCCGGACTGCACGGCCGCCTTGTCCACCCGTTCAAAATGTGCGGGAATTTTCGCATGGGTGTCAAAACTGTCCACCACGTTAAAATATTTCGCATACTCAGGCGTCTGTACCGGCAGATCCGTGGCGCTGCCGCCGCATATAACCAGCACGTCCGCCACATCGCAGTGCTTTTCCATGTCCGCTGCCGGATACACCGGTACTCCCGGTGTCAGTATGTTCACCGTAGCAGGATCCCTGCGGGTAAATACAGCTGTCAGCTCCATATCCTCATTCTGCTTTACGGCGCACTCCACGCCACGCCCCAGATTCCCATAACCTGCAATTGCAATACGAATACTCATCATGTTTTTCTCTCCCTGATTTACCAGCTCCGGCTCTGTACCGGATGATCCGGTATTATTTCATGTAATAAAATTACTCCAGCAATTATAGCATTCCTCTCCCCGGATGTAAACCGGATTTTATCCCTGCAATCCGCGGTTTTACCGGCTGTATACCGCATGACAGACATAATTATGTTTTGCCCTGTAGTTTACACAGACCACAGCTGCTGACCGGGCATTTTGCCGGCTCCATTGCGCATAAAGTGTAAATTATAAAACAAATTCAGATAACAGTCCCTTCTTTCACCCGGATGCCGCAAAGTAAAAAGACCCCCGGCCGCGGCTGTCTGGCCGTACCGGGAGTCTTTTACTTTGCGGCATCCGGGTTATTTTTATTTATGATTCAGATATCCCAGCTCCTTCATTTCACTGATCAGATTCTCATACTCAGGTGAGAGCCAGATTTCCATCGTCTCCCCTTTCTCGCTGCTTTCTGTCATCGTTCTGTAAAACAGTATTTCCGGTGTAATAAATCCTTCCGGATCCAGAACGTCAAAGGTAAGGTACTTACTCTCCAGTTTCTCCGCCTCCTCACTGGTCTGCGTCTGCGGATCTGAAGGATTCCCTAAATTCCCCGCTTCCGCATCTTTTACCAGGGCCTGATACAGCTTTATCGCTTTATTCTCCGGTATACGGATGCTTCCCTCCGGGTCATTATAATCATCCAGATAAGCCGCCGTTATATCCACATCCGGATAGTGGATTCCAAAGTATCTCTTCAGAATAACATCCGGCTTAGCGGCATATTCATCCAGCTGTTTTATGACATGGGCGGAATCATCACTGGAAGGAATACTGTAAAAACGTCTGAGGTGCCTTCCGTTTTTTAAATAATAATCCATGGATATAAACGTGTCTGTATTTATACTGTTTTCATAGTCCTTTCTGGAATCAATAATCTGGCCGTGAATATTCCGTATCCAGTCAATTTCGTCTTCTGACATGGCATACAGTTCAAGACATCCATTAATATTGACTGCCTGGATTTCATCCACAGCCGGAATCTTTGTCTCCAGTCCTATGATATCCATATCCAGTCCGATATAAAACCCGCAAATACATACTACAAATACAATTCCTTCCCGTATCCGCTTTTTTGTAAATACACGTAAAGTTCGTTCGATCAGCATCTGGGCCACAAAAAACGCAATGGCTCCCATCACCGCTCCGCTCACAAGCACTGCCCCGATGGAACGCTGATACGTAATCTGTATAAATAAAACCGCGCACATGGCGGAAGTACACGCTGACACAATCCACCGGAACAGTGGTTTGAGCCACTCTACCGTAATAACGTCTCCCGCCGTCTCCAGATGCTTTTTCTGGTACGTAATGACCGCTATAACAACCAGCGCTACAGCCGCCGCCAGATATCCCGCCAGTGTCTTTGTGCCTGTAAACACATAACCGCTTTCTTTTATTAAAAGCGACACATGCCGTGCCAGATAGACGACCGGTGTCAGCACACTGTCAGAAGCCAGATCAGAAAGTCCCTGGCTGACGCCATAACAGACGCTTTCAATGACGGCTTCAATTGTCATCAGCACGATTGCGTACAGAAAATTTACACACAGGTAAAACACTGCCACGGCAACCATATTTCCACAAAACATCAGCACGCAGACAGCCAGACTATAGAAAAACACACTCTCCGCAATAGCCACTCCGGTCCAGAGCAGATACTGCTTCACCACTTCCCCTGACAAAGCTCCCATTCCGGCTCCGGTCACAAGGGCAGCCAGCACTCCGGCCAGCACTGGTACGATCTGATACAGCAGTCCGCTCAGATAGTTCGTGCAAAACAGGCTCATCCGGTTCACCGGATATGTGTGCATCATATTTGCGTTTCTGGCAGTAAATAAGTAAGAAAAAGAAACAATGGCGCACACAAGGGCTATACCGGCAAACAACACCAGGTATACTTCCATATTATCCCAAAGTACCCGCTCTATCATTGCGCTGCTTTTCATTTCCGCCAGCTCTTCTGCCTGCAGCAATTCCATATTCGAAAAACGGATGACCGACCCTGTCTGGAAATAAACATTCAGCGGCAGGATCATCAGCCATATAAACAGACATCCGGCCCACAGTCCCATATGGCCTGTCAGATTTCTTCTGGCCACCGCTTTATTAAATAAAGATGTCTTTGACTTCATATTCAGCACCTCCCAGCTCGTAAATAAAGATTTCCTCAAGTGTCAGCGGCAGAATATCCAGAAGAATCGGACGCATGGAAGCAATCTGTGACCGCAGCTGTTCCTGCTCTCCCCGGATAATCAGCGTATGCACCCGTCCCGCCTGTGAACTGTGCAGAATGTCAAGCCCCTCTGGAAATGACGGGAACTGCTCACTCTCAAATGCCACCTGTATCTTGGATACACTCCCCTGCAGATCGTCCAGGGATTTTTCCATAATTACCTTCCCATGATGCATGATACCCACATGATCGCAGACATCTTCCAGCTCCCTCAGGTTGTGGGAAGATACAAGCACGGTAGTTCCGTGTTCCGCCACATCCGACATTAAAATGCTCCATATCTGACGCCTCATAACAGGATCAAGTCCATCCACCGGCTCATCCAGTATCAGCAGCTCCGGTCTGCAGCAGATTGCCAGCCAGAAGGCCACCTGTTTCTGCATTCCTTTGGACAGTCTGCGGATCGCCCGTTTCTGGTTCACGGAAGGAAAGCATTCCTGTAAACGGTTATACAGGTCTGTATCAAATTTCTGATACATATCCCGGTAAAATTTCATCATATCTTTCAGACTGGCCTGATTAAAGTAAAAAATATCATCCGGTATATAGGCCATGCACGCCTTAATCGACGCATCCTCATAAACCGGAGCGCCTTTGACACGGATTTCCCCTTCATCCTGACGGTATGCCCCGGTAATATGACGGATAATGGTAGATTTACCCGCCCCGTTCGGACCTACCAGCCCGTAAATGGCTCCCTTTGGCACATGCATACTGGTATGGTCCAGCGCTACAAAAGAGTCAAATTTTTTCGTCACGTTCAGCACTTCTATCATTCCTGTCCACCTCCCTGTTTCAGTATGTCAATCCGCTGCTTTAATTCTTCTGGTTCTTTTTTCAGATAAAGCAGTTCAGTCACTATTTCATCAAATTTATTCATCAGCTCTGACAGCCTGCCGGCGCTGACGTCGCTTAAAGGCGCCGCAAAGCTGCCCCTGCCGGATATTGTATAACTAAAGCCTTCCTGCTCCAGTTCCCGGTAAGCTTTCTGTATCGTATTAGGATTTATGGCAAGCTGACTGGCCAGTTCCCGTACACTTGGAAGCTTTTCGTCCTGCCGGATAATTCCAGAAAGAATCAGCCTGCGCAGTCCGTCTTTGATCTGTTCATAAATCGGCTTCGCATCACGGTAATTAAGTTCTAGCATTCGAAAATCCTCCTTTCCTGAAAATCTTCTCTGATTCCGCATGATTTTAGCACCTGCCCGGAACGTGCCCACAGCTTCGCCGCCGGCAGCTGTCCCTGCCACAATTCCCAAAAGGCCCGTGCCTTTCCTGTATCCACTCCTGCGTTTACTGCCTGTGACAGCCTTTGCCGGCATATAACGAATCGTCTGCCAGCACGTTCCCTGAGCGTATCTGAAAAACGCTTCCAGATTCCGTCTGCTGAAATTACGCAAAATCAATCATCTCCCTCCCGCATATTTGATAATTGTCATACGCTCTGTTGCATTGAAAACCGCCAGCTGCCTTCCACTATATATCCTGCCAGTTTCCGACAGACTGGAAATCAGTCCCGGAGAATACCTGTGTGTCTTTCCCGACGAATAAATACCCGGCCGGGTTTCTGACAGACCGGAAATCAGTCCCGGAGAATACTCCCCTGATTCTTATACAGCCTGCAGGTGCCTGTGTGTGATGTGTGAGTTGTACTGTGTGTATTATTTGTACTAGTACACATTAACACTAAACTTTCTGTTTGTCAAGCAGAAAATCCGGATTAATTCTGCTCCCTCTTACTATTACCGGTTTCGTCCTGACAGGATTCCAGGTTATGAGGTTGTAAATAGTAACATTCGCAGGCTTATTTGAAGAATCTGCCCTGCAAACTGGAGCCTGCTCACCCCTGAATCAGCCTGGCAGCCATCTGAACAACAAAGTGTTCAGATGGCTGTGAATAATAACTGCTCCTTATCTTATTTGTCCTCCCGGCTCTGTCATGCGACAGCTAAAAAACCCGTCAGGCTGTTACAGTCTGCTTTTTTCCTTTCGCCACTGTACTACCGGAGCGTGTTTGAAAAGCAAAAATCCCTGCCTCCGCACTGATACCAGTGTGGGCAGGGATGCCTGATACAAAACTATGAAATTATTTTCCCGCAGACTTTCCTTTTCGTACCACACCATGTTCCATCAGGAAATCTGTCCAGCGCTGATAGTGCTGCGCATACATATGTATATCGTCAAATGTATATTCATCTTTCATGTTTCCGGCTTTATCTGTCAGGCTTTTGCTTACATCGAAATAAAATATATTTTTTCCATCCGCAAGCCGGGATACAGCCACATTTTTGTCATTAATGTTGACATTATTGTATACCGGATCAGAATCGGATTTCGATTTGCTGACCGGAATAATTCCCTGTATATAAATGACAGCATCCGGCTGCCATTTGCGGAACCTGCTTATTACCCTTGCATAAGCATTCAGGAATGTACCTGTATTTCCAGTCCCCAGTTCATTGATACCGATCATAAAATAGATTTTTCCATATTTGTTATGTTTCAGCATATGACTGACACTGACCTGGCTGCCTGTAGCCGGATCAGTAATAAACTCATCCTCCAGAAGTTCATACACGCTAAGCCCCGTCCTGGCAAAAAAAGTCGCATTGTCCAGACCTGAATAATCGTGCATTCCCTCTGTTCTGGAATCTCCAATAAAAACTGCGTCATCAAAATAACTTTTATCTACTTTCTGATACGGATAATCTGTTGTCAGCGCCCGCATACCCGGATCAAGATAATATGGAGAATCTGTTTCCTGTTTTTCGTATGTTTCATATCTGGTAATTCCTGTTTCTTCCCGGGAATCTTTGTCTTTTTTCCCATTTCCGCCGGCAGACGGTTTCTGTGAAGACTGATTTCCGGCTCCGCCATTTCCGTTCTTTTTTCCACCCGTATTCTCTCCCGTTCCGTTACCGGCAGAGCCGTCCGCTTTCTGGTTATCTGTACCTGTGTCATTCTTCTTTCCGGTACCAGAGTTTCCCCCGCCAGAAATTGCGGACCCGGATGGTATTTCCGGTTCCCGCATATCTCCCCACTGTTCCAGATCCACGCCTTTAATATCAGTATCCCGCTTCAGCAATGCGGTAAATACCGGATTACTGATAATATTATTTTCCATGGCATCCGCAAGATTTCCCTCTGCGCATGTATATACAGTCAGTCCTCCCCATCCTGCCAGCAGCAGAAATAAAAGCGGACATCTTAAAAAAAATTTTAATAATTTCATTGCTATCCCACAATCCTTTTACCATAGTGTAACCCAATCATTTATATTTTCTAAAAATTAAAATATAAAAACGGGTTATTTACACCATTTGCCAGCTGATAAACACTATACCAGAATACCACCAGCGCCAGGACCACCACAACCAGTCCTCCCCGGATACGGTGATATATCCGCTCCGGCAGCCTTGTGGAAAAAAAGGCACAGGCCAGAAACAGTTTTCCATAATCTTTGATATATCCCATGAGCTGTTCCGTTTTTACCAGTACCTGCCCCGGATGGACTCCTGCCAGCTGCTGCAGGTATATCCACAACTGGGACAAATCTGAGATATAAAAAATCATCCAGGTCACCGGAATTAAAATCCAGATATAAATGTGACCAGTCAGCCTGCTTTTTTCCAAAATTCTGCCGTATATAAATTTTTCCAGCATCAGAAGTACAAAAAAGGTCAATCCCCATATTACAAAATTCCAGCTGGCTCCATGCCACAATCCGGTCAGCGCCCATACAATAAAAGTGTTGAAAATCATCCGGACACCGCCATTGCGGTTACCGCCCAGTGGAATATACACATATTCCCGGAAAAAACGCCCCAGTGTAATATGCCATTTCCGCCAGAATTCCGTTACCGTTTTCACCATATACGGACTGTCAAAGTTTTTCGGTATGCGAAATCCCATCATATATCCCAGTCCGATTGCCATTAAAGAATATCCCCAGAAATCAAAATATATCTGAAAGGAGTAGGCAAACGCTCCCATCCAGGCTACCGGTGTAGACAGATTAGCGTATCCGATTCCCTGTACCTGATTCCAGAAGATTGAAATACGGTTTGCCAGCAGCACTTTGGCTCCCAGTCCAAAACAAAAATATTCCAGACCATGTTCTATCTCTCTTAAAGTAACACTGCGTGCCGCCAGCTGCCGCGCTACTTCCGGATACTGGACAATCGGCCCTGCGATCAGCTGTGGAAACATGCACACATATGTGGCAAATTCCAGCAGGGTTCCTGTATACCTGATTTTTCTCCGGTAAACATCCACCGCATAAGAAGCGATCTGAAACGTATAAAAGCTGATTCCCAGCGGCAGTGTCATCTGCAGCATGGGCACCACTTCCTTATGCACAACCAGATTAATATTCCCGGCAAAAAAATTATAATATTTAAATATAAATAATATTCCAAAATCAATAACCAGGGCAGCGGTCAGCAAAATTTTCCTCTGTCTGATTCCTGCCCTGCGGGCCATCCGCACACAGAAAATAAAATTGATCAGAATCGTAAACAGCATTAATATAATATATACCGGTTCGCCTGCCGCATAAAACACAATGCTTCCCAGAAACAGTATGATATTCCTCGCTGGTTTCGGGGCCAGAAAGTAACATAAGAAAAAAACAGGCATAAACCGGAAAATAAAAATTATACTTGAAAATAGCATAATGGCCTCCATACCATTTCATTCATTTACCCAGTACCGCTAAAGTGAATTCTTTCCATCCGGTTGTTCCGGACAATCAATAATTATAGACAGCCATTATTCAATTGTCAAATTTTATTTGTTTATGTCATATATATTAAGATTTCGTTTCATCTATTACTTATTTGATAAGCCACAAATAAATCACCACAATAATCTCCCTCAGGAAATACGCTGGCAGATAACGCCAGTCCGTAGACGCTCCGTATCCATACGTCTTATAACCGGCAGCCTCCGCCCATCTCCGGCCCCGGTACAGGTGAAATTCACTGGATATTACTGTAACCGTTTCTGTCAGATCCAGTTCTTCCAGTATCTTTTTAGAATACTCCAGATTCTGCTGTGTGTTTACAGACCGTGCCTCCATATATAAGCGTTGTGGATCTGCGCCTTTACGCACCAGTTCCTGATACATACACTCTGCTTCTGTTATATCTTCCCCTTCGCCCTGCCCGCCGGATAAAACGCAGACAGCCTGTGGATGCTCTCTCATGTAATCCATTGCCGCACTGATCCGCTCCTGTAAAACCCTGCCGGGGCGTTTTCCTTTTACAGAACAGCCCAGTACAACCGCAGGAGTATTATCCGGTATACAGGACGAGCCGGCCCGCAAAATAGTTATGGCCGCCGCAACCATAAGCACTGTCATACCCAGCACAGCCGCTGCTGTTAATAAAAGGCAGGCACGGGCCGTGGGAATGTGCCAGAGCCGTAATACCAGCCTGTGTACGGCTCTGTAATGGATACCATAAATAATCAGGACCAGGGAGCCTGCTACTCCGCCTGCGTTTCCAATATTAATCATCCTTTTAAAAAACACCGGCCAGCTGAACCACAATAGCAAAACTGCGCCTGTTATAACCATGAAGCAGACACACAACTGCTGTTCCGTAATATTTGCGTTTCCTTCCATCCAGGTTCCATCCTCTGCTATTTTGTTTCTTTACTTATGATGTCATACATCATTTATCCGTTCTGGTATACACTGATCCGGCTGTCAGGAACTGATACTGTTACGTCTTCTTCCAGAACAGTGATCGCTTCAAAAAACCAGCCTACGACTGGCAGTTTTTGCAAAACACCTTCCTCCACTGCTGAATAATTTGCAGCCACAAAAATCAGTACCGCCGCCAGGATCATCCAGATTCCCCTGTGGATATTCTGTCTGTTCCGGAGACGCTTCTTTTCCTGCCTTGTCCGGCAGATTGCGGCTTTCATACATTCTATGCCTCCCTCAGGAATTTTTCTGCCCATATAACACCCTTTGCTTTTTTCAATACGATATCTTACCTGCTCAATTTTTTCCATATGTTCCATACTTTTCCCCCCGGATCATTTCTGCGTCCTGTCTGCATGTACCGACAGTTCCCGGTTCCGCCCACGTTCTTCGTCTCTTTTCCTGTCCGCATTTCTGCGTCCTGTCTGCATGTACCGACGGTTCCCGGTTCCGCCCACGTTCTTCGTCTCTTTTCCTGTCCGCATTTCTGCGTCCTGTCTGCATGTACCGACGGTTCCCGGTTCCGCCCACGTTCTTCGTCTTTTTTACCTGTCGCAATATTACATATGATTCCTGCGTTTCTCCCTGCCTATACGCTATACCTGCATTACTTACCGGTTCTTCGCCTCCCGGCCACGGTTTGTGTCGCTTTTTCTTTCTGACTGAACGGCTGTAAAAGCTCAATGTCATTAACTTAAGCGTTTCCTGTCCGGAATCTGGATATACAATGATCCTGGTTATCAGTTTTTTGCGGACGAATGATCGGGATGGCCGCTTAAATTAATGACATTGTGTAAAACTGCATTTTCCTGTCAAAAGTCATTTAAGCCGCACTCTCTTCCTCAAAACAGAACATCCATACTCTGAAATAATTTATAAACTCTGATCTTCAAGTGCCAGTTTTAGTTTATTCATTGCCCGGTATAAACGGCTTTTTACCGTATTCAGATTTTCACTTGTAATCTCCGCAATTTCTTCCAGCTGTTTATCTTCATAATAACGCAGATAGATAATTGTCTGTTCTTCTTTCTTCAGCTGATGAATCGCCTCCTGCAGCACTATATCTTCACAGTTTCCACCACCGGAACCATCCGGCTCCCATAAATCATCCGTTGATATTTCTTTCTGTTTCTTCCGCAGGATATTATAAGCTTCATTAATGACAATACGGCAGAGCCATTTCCTGATACACTCTGGTTTTTCCAGGGTACTGCTCTTATAAATTGCTTTGCATGCCGCTTCCTGAACTATATCCATTGCATCCGGTTCATTTCTTACATAACTGTATGCCAGACGATAATAACGTTCATAATTTTCGATCAGGTTTTTTTCAATCAGTGCATCCTTGTTTACTATAAACTTTCTCATTGCGATCCTCCATGTTTTCCCAGATTAATGTTCAGATTTTCTATTTTTACCTGATTATTATCCCGGAATATTACCCAGACTCTGTATTTTCACCTGATAACTCTTTATTATATGTTTTATAACAATACCCCAAGCTTTTGGCATCATTCCCGGCTTTTTTTGAAAAAACATGAAAATTAACTTTGACGAATCAGGAATCCTGTAAAGATCAAATCCTGCATATTTTCTGACAAAGATATACTACAATGATATGCTGCAATGATTTGTTATAATGATATGATACAATTTATAATCTGAAAGAAACTAATCAGAAAAAATCATCCAAAAGATACGATAATTCTATTGAATTTAAACACCTGAATCACAATTGACGTATTCAGACGTTGTAAAATACATCTGTTAAAATTATTTACTGAAAAAAAGCGTGATTCTGCCTGGAAGCTTTTTACTTTATATGTGTAGTTTTCCATAAAATAAAAAAGTATCCGGCAAAGCCGGATACGCCGCCTGCAGCGGACTGCCCCTGCAATATTTTTCTCTCATATTTTTCTCTCTGCCGCAGGCGATCCCTCAAAAGGTTTTACTTTATTGGATGACCTTTCCTGTATAATAAAAAAGTCTTTAAATCTTCTGCTAAAAAGATTTAAAGACATATGCAACAGGGGTGGAAGGAATCGAACCCTCCTCTGGAGTTTTGGAGACTCTCATTCTACCGATGAACTACACCCCTCAGCTATAACTTACAGTATACCTTCAAAACTTCATACAGAATTCCATCCGACCTTCCATGCCACAGCCTTCC
>CANRTU010000009.1 GCA_947642745.1 uncultured Eubacterium sp. | reverse complement strand
GGTATCTCTGTCTTTTAAATATTCAGTTGTAACACATGTATTGTAATCCTACACTGAACATGACGGTCAGAGTAAGTTATACTGGATTTTTACGGTTATCTGTTGTATAGTAAAAGGGCTAATGATGAAAATTTGGAGGCTTTAAATATGGTAAAGGTTGTAAAATTTGGCGGAAGCTCTCTGGCAAGCGCCGGTCAGTTTAAAAAAGCAGGGGAGATTATCCGTGCGGACGCAAAGCGCAAATATGTCATTCCCAGTGCGCCCGGCAAGCGCCACGCAAAAGATATTAAAGTAACGGATATGCTGTATGACTGTTATGAACTGGCGGAATCAGGGGAAGATATGAAGCCGGTTCTGCGCAAAATCCGTGCCCGATATAATGAAATTATCAATGGTCTGAAACTGCAGTTAAACCTGGATGAGGAATTTAAGGTGATCGAGAACAGGTTTCTGGAGAAGGCCGGACGGGATTATGCGGCTTCCAGGGGAGAGTATTTAAACGGCATTATTATGGCAGACTATCTGGGGTATGAGTTTATTGACGCTGCTGAAGTAATCCGTTTTGACGACCAGGGTGAGTTTGATCCGGATACGACCAACCGGATTCTGAAAGAACGGCTGAAGAAGACGGAACGTGCGGTGATACCGGGATTTTATGGTACGAAGGCGGATGGCAGCGTAAAGACATTTTCCAGAGGCGGATCGGATATTACCGGTTCCATTGTGGCAAAGGCATGTCGTGCGGATTTATACGAAAACTGGACGGATGTATCCGGGTTTCTGGTGGCAGATCCCAGGATTATTGACAATCCGAAAGGAATTAAAGTAATTACTTATAGAGAACTGCGGGAGCTTTCCTATATGGGCGCCACAGTTCTCCATGAAGACGCTATCTTTCCTGTGCGCACGGAAGGGATTCCGATTAATATCAAGAACACAAATGCGCCGGAGGATTCTGGTACGTTTATTGTGGAAAGCACCTGTCAGAAACCGGAATATACAATTACTGGTATTGCGGGAAAGAAAGGGTTCGTGGCGGTTAATATCGAAAAAGACATGATGAATACGGAAATCGGATTTGGGAGAAAAGTGCTGGAGGCTTTTGAGGAAAATGAGATTTCGTTTGAACATGTGCCGTCCGGAATAGATACATTTACCGTATTTGTTCATCAGGAAGAATTTGAAGGCAAAGAGCAGAGCGTGTTGTCCGCTATTCACCGTCTGGCAGATCCGGACAGCATTGAACTGGAAGCGGATCTGGCGCTGGTGGCTGTCGTTGGCCGGGGAATGAAAAGTACCAGGGGAACAGCCGGCAGGATTTTCTCCGCACTGGCCCATTCCAATGTTAACGTGAGGATGATTGATCAGGGTTCGTCAGAATTAAATGTGATTATTGGTGTGAGCAATGAAGATTTTGACATTGCGATCAAAGCGATTTATGACATCTTTGTGGAGACACAGCTCTAGGAAAGGGGATGTTACAATGTGGAACAGGGCTGAACTGAAAGAAGATTCTAAAACCTTGTTAAAGCTGAATTACTGGCCGTTTGTGCTGGTAGCTTTTATCCATATGGCTGTTACGGGAAGCAGTGTTTTTCGTGAGAGTTTTAATTTTGCGCAGGATGACTTTGATTTTTATAACGTAAATGACTATCTGGAATATTTGAATCATTTCCGGTACAGGATTTATGGCTACATGGGCAGATTCGCCTTTGCGGCCATGGGTATTATGCTGATTACCATTCTGAGTACGGTGCTGGTAGTACTGGTTTTACAAATATTTGTTTTTAATCCGCTGGAAATCGGATGTAAGCGTTATATGGTCCTGTCCAGGAATGTAAAACCTGAGTACGGGGAAATCGTATCGTCTTTCCGCAACTGTTATGGAAATGTGGTGAAGATAAAATTTCTGATGGGCCTGTATACGAGTCTGTGGTCGCTGCTTCTGGTGATACCCGGTATTGTCAAAGCGTATGAATACCGGATGATTCCATATCTGCTGGCAGAATATCCGGATATGGCGGCCTCAGAAGCGTTCCGTATCAGCCGGGAAATGATGATGGGAAATAAATGGGACGCATTTATACTGGACCTGTCATTTCTGGGATGGGATCTGTTGTCCATGGCTACTGTGGGCATTGCGGGACTGCTGTATGTCTGGCCGTATCAGCTGCTTACAGAGGCTGCTCTGTATCTGACATTAAAAAAGACCCATCCGGCTTTCGGATATGTAAAGCCGGACGATAATTATTATTTATGATTCCATACACAGACCGGTGCAGGTGTGAAATATGAATCTGTGGCTGTTGTCAAAAACCAATTATGGGTGTACAAATGGAAAAAAAAGTACTAAAATAAAAAGAGTCAGGAATGGCGCCATCTTAATAAAACAGGGGGAATCACAATGGTAAATTCAGATGCAACGTTTCGTATTTACTTGCAGTATTATGAAAAAGAGATTAACTTAACAAGAATGATGGAAAAAGCTTATATTGATGGCAGTGCCAGACTCGGAGAGGCAGTCACTGAGCTTGAAGTATATATCAAGCCGGAAGACGGCAAGGCTTATTATGTGGCAAATAATAAATATGAGTATTACGTTAATTTGTGGGATGCTGATAAAGATGTCTATAATGGCAGTAAATTAAGCGGTGAAATCAGCTGGTACAGTGATGTAAAGCGCAGGCTGGTATTTGAATACCGTGGCAGACAGTGTGACGGGGACAGTATTATAGACCGTGCGGTGGAAAAGTTTGTAAATATTTATACAGCTAAGAAGCTGCAGGAAGTGGAAATTTACGTCCGACAGGAATGCGAGACAGCTTATTATGTCATAAACGGCCGGCATACAGGTTCGATTGCCATGTTCGCATAGGCATGCCATAAGTCTGCTTTTTCATGGAAAGCATTACAGAGGGTGCGATACGCCGTACTTTGCGGATAGTCTGTGCGGTCCGTGAAAAATGCGGATGATGAAAATAGTTTTCCGGATATGCCGCAGCAGGACAGGATCGCCACAGGCGATAAATATAGAAACTAATCATAAGGGAATGGAGAATAAAACAATGGCTTGGTATGAAAGCGCAGTATTTTACCACATTTATCCGCTTGGCTTATGCGGATGCGGACACGAAAATATCGGGGAGGAGCAGTCACATTTTGACAAGCTGACAGCCTGGGCAGAACATGCGAAAAAAACAGGCTGTGACGCAATTTACATCGGACCGCTGTTTGAGTCCGGAACACATGGATACGATACGATTGATTACCGGAAAGTTGACCGCAGGATAGGTACGAATGAGGAATTTAAAAAGTGGGTGGCGCTGTGCCACGAAATGGGAATGCATGTAATTGTAGACGGTGTATTTAATCATGTGGGCCGTGCCTTCTTTGCGTTTCAGGATTTAAAAGAAAAACGGGAAAGTTCCCCATACAGAGACTGGTTTTTAAATGTAAACTTCTATGGAAACAATGAATATAATGATGGTTTCTGTTATGAAAACTGGGGCGGGTACAATCTGCTGGTAAAATTAAACCAGCGCAATCCACAGGTAAAAGATTATCATTTTGAAACAGTACGTTACTGGGTCAGTGAATTTGATATTGACGGAATCCGGCTGGATGCCGCGGATGTTCTGGATTTTGATTTTATGAAAGATTTAAGGAATGTGGCCAACAGTATCAAACCTGATTTCTGGCTGATGGGCGAGGTGATCCATGGAGATTACAGCCGCTGGGCTAATCCGGGCATGCTGCATTCGGTTACCAATTATGAGCTGCACAAAGGCATTTTTTCCGGCCATAACGACCACAATTATTTTGAGATTGCCCATACGATCCGCAGGCTGGAGGGGCTTTGTAACAACACCAGGCTGTATACGTTTGTTGACAATCACGATGTGGCACGTATTTATTCAAAATTAAATAATAAAGCCCATTTATATCCGGTTACCATGCTGTTGTATACCGTATATGGTATACCGTCTGTGTACTATGGTTCTGAATTTTCCATTGAAGGCCAGAAAGACCGGGGATCTGACTGGAATCTGCGTCCATCCCTGGATCTGGCGGATTATGCGGACGCTTATACGAAAAACGAGATTACTAATCTGCACTGTCTGCTGGGACGGGCAAAACAGCAGTTTGCGGAGCTGGCGGACGGCAGTTATAAAGAACTGATGCTGACAAACCGCCAGTATGCGTTTGGACGGATTCTGGATGGATCTGCGGTAATTACAGCGGTTAATAATGATGATAACAGCTGTCATGTGGAGATACCCCTGCCGGTGCAGGGGCAGGCTGCGGTTAATATTCTGGATGCGGACATCGACTGGGATAAAGAGCCGGGAGAAAGTCTGGATCTGTCCGTGTGCAAAAAGCTGGAGATCCGGGACAACCGGCTGATTGTGGATCTGCCTGCCAATAAAGGCGTACTGGCCTGGGTCGTTTCTGATGCCGGCAAAATCCAGGCGGCTTCTTCCGGTCAGGCAAAAGCAGATGGACAGGTGCGGAAAGACGCAGGCGCTCCGGCAGACAGTCAGGGCAGCGCTGTGGCGAAAGCAGATGGACTGGCGAAGGAAGCGCAAAGAGATTTAAACAGTTATTCTGCGCTGATCAGATATCAGCAGCAGAAAAAAGTTTTTGTGGCCAGTGTGCCGGAAATGGCTGGCTGTGTGGCGCAGGGCGCTACCAGGGAAGAAGCGTTACGGGCATTGGAATCAGCGAAACAGGAATGGATCAAGACAGCTGAAAGAGACGGAAAGGCGATACCTGATCCAGATCTGGCAGACTGACAGAGGCTCCGCGGCGGGGTACGAAAACAGCTGGAAATGCGGCCGCCGCAAGGATTAGCCGTCCTGTTATTTTGAAAAGTAAAGTGGCGGACAGGTAGTTTTAGAAAGTTCAGGAATCAGGCAGCCGGGGGAATGGATCAGTTCTCCCGGCTGTTTTCAGGAGGACAGAAACGGGAGGATGATAAAGAAATGAAAATAGGATTTATCGGCTGTGGAAATATGGGCTCTGCGATGCTCAGGGGAATTCTGGAGGCAGGGACTTACAGGAAAGAGGATTTTATTGTTTCTGAAAAAAGTGAGGACGCTAAAAAAAGAGTGGAAAAGGAATTCCAGATCCGGACGACGGAATCCTGCCGGGCAGTCGTGGAATTTGCGGATATTATATTTCTGACAGTTAAGCCACAGTATTATGAGGAAGTCATTGGGGAAATCCGGACATATATGATGGAGGAACAGATTTTTGTATCAGTAGCTCCCGGAAAATCCCTGGAGTGGATCGGGCAGTTATTTGGCAGACCGGTAAAGCTGGTACGTACGATGCCGAATACCCCGGCAATGGTCAAGGAAGGAATGACGGCATACTGTGTGAACGGACAGGTATGCCCGGAGGAAAAAGCAAAGGTGGTGGAATTATGCCGCTGCTTTAGCGAAGCGGAGGAAGTTGACGAGCATTTAATGGATGTGGTCACTGCTGTAAGCGGCAGTTCCCCGGCCTATGTATTTATGTTTATCGAAGCGATGGCGGATGCGGCAGTGGCGGACGGGATGCCAAGAGACAAGGCGTATAAGTTCGCTGCGCAGGCAGTGCTGGGCAGTGCGAAAATGGTGCTGGAAACCGGCCGGCATCCGGGAGTCTTAAAAGATATGGTATGTTCTCCGGGCGGCACCACGATCGAAGCTGTACGTATCCTGGAAAAAGAGGGACTGCGCAGCAGTGTTTTTGAGGCTATGAAAGCGTGTGTGAAGAAATCCCGTGGTATGTAGCATGAAATACTTTTCAAACCGGGAAAAATCGGATATAATGGTATCGTTTGAAGCTGGCAGACAGGAAACAGCATTCTGCTGCCGGAGAAAATAAAGTGTTCCGGCGGAGGTTTTTACAGGATAAAATTTCCGGAAACCAGCCGCTGGTTTACAATATAAATATTGTGGCAGGCTCCGGGCTGGGAAATTTTTAAGAAGGAGATCATGCAGCTGATTCTGACAGAATCTGTAAGCAGGAAGGAGGAATAATAAGTGTTTGATTATAAACAGTATCAGAGAAATTATTTTATGCCGCCGCAGGAGTGTCTGGAATGGGCAAAAAAAGAATATGTGGACCAGGCTCCCATCTGGTGCAGCGTGGATTTGCGGGATGGTAACCAGGCTCTGATCGAACCGATGAACCTGGAGGAGAAGCTGGAGTTTTTCCAGCTGCTTGTTAAACTGGGATTTAAGGAAATAGAAGTAGGATTTCCGGCAGCGTCTGAAACAGAGTATCAGCTGGTACGCACTTTAATAGAAAAAAATATGATTCCGGAGGATGTGACCATACAGGTACTGACACAGGCCAGGGAACATATTATCCGTAAAACGTTTGAGGCAGTCAAAGGTGCGCCGAACGTCATCGTACATGTATATAATTCCACATCCCTGGCACAGCGGGAACAGGTATTTCATAAAAACCAGGAAGAAGTAAAACAGATTGCCATGGACGGCGCAAAACTGTTACAGGAACTGGCGGCGGAAGCGGAAGGGAATATTTCCTTTGAATACAGCCCGGAGAGCTTTACCGGCACAGAAGTAGACTATGCAGTGGATGTATGTAATGCGGTCATTGATATCTGGCAGCCTTCGCCGGAAAAGAAAGTCTATATTAATATTCCGGCTACAGTGGAAATGTCCATGCCTCATGTATTTGCCAGCCAGATTGAATATGTATCCAGGCATCTGCACCGGCGGGATAGTGTGATTCTATCCCTGCATCCCCACAATGACAGAGGATGCGGGGTGAGTGACGCTGAAATGGGGCTGCTGGCCGGGGCGGATCGTATTGAAGGTACGTTATTTGGCAATGGGGAGCGTACAGGTAATGTGGATATTGTGGTACTTGCCATGAATATGTATGCCCAGGGTGTGGATCCGAAACTGGATTTGTCTGATATGCCTCATATTGCGGAAGTATATGAGCGGCTCACACAGATGGATATCCATATGCGTCATCCATACTGTGGAAAGCTGGTATTTGCGGCGTTCTCCGGCTCTCACCAGGATGCCATCGCAAAAGGAATGAAATATCGTAAAGATATGGGAGAAAGAAGTTGGACCGTGCCGTATCTGCCGATTAATCCGGAAGATGTGGGACGTACGTATGACAGCGATGTGATCCGTATTAACAGTCAGTCGGGCAAAGGCGGCGTGGCGTATGTACTGGAACAGAATTATGGACTGAAGATTCCATATAAGATGCGGGAAGATCTGGGATATACAGTAAAAGATGTATCGGATAAGGAGCATTCAGAGCTGACACCTTCAGAAATTTATAATATCTTTATCAGCCGTTATAAAGATCACACACCGGTATTTGAAGTCCGGGGCTGCCATTTCCGTCAGGAAAATGGTATAACGGCTACGATTAATATTATACAGGACGGCAAGAAAAATATTGCCGAATCTGTGGGTAACGGACGGCTGAATGCGGTAAGCAACACATTTGCGGAATTTTTTAACAAGCCTTGTGAAATTATATGCTACGAGGAACATGCACTGCAGGACGGTTCGGATTCCAATGCCATCGCATATGTGGGTATACGGGGAGAGGACAAAAAACACTATTTTGGAATCGGAATT
Source organism: uncultured Eubacterium sp. (assembly GCA_947642745.1). Taxonomy (GTDB): domain Bacteria; phylum Bacillota; class Clostridia; order Lachnospirales; family Lachnospiraceae; genus Eubacterium_J. Next base: position 73,945 of record CANRTU010000009.1, on the reverse strand, counting down.
GATCCGGATATTATAAGGGCTTCGATTGACGCACTGGTCGCAGCGATGAACAGAAGTATGGAATAAAAGGAAGTCATGGAAACGGAGAGGGAAAAAAGGGATAAAAAACCGGTGGATAAAGCGGCATGGCTCGCTGTGAGACTTCGAAAAGCGGCAGGATTTCTCAGCGTTCTGCTGGGAACGGTACTGGCGCTTTATATCGGGGTATGGAAAATGATTGTAAAGCCGCTGCTGAAACTGTATCTGACCTGGCGGGCAGGGCAGCTGACACTGCTGATTATTGTTATCACGATTCTGAAATGCTGGCTGTCGCTGACAGTGGCAGGACTGATCTGGTCAGCCGGATATATGATTAAATGTATGCTGGATTAAATATTTACTCTGGATGAAATATAAACTGGATGAAATATATCGCAGTATACCCTGATGGAGCTGCCGTATCATAGGAGATACAAAAGCAGGCTGCCGGAAACACCGGATGATAAATATAACTATTATGTAATGAGGAGGTTTATGCGATATGAAATGCTTATCACCATCCATATTGTCTGCTGATTTTGCCAGACTGGGCGAGCAGATTGGTATTTTGGAACAGGCCGGGGTACAGTATCTTCATTTTGATGTAATGGACGGACAGTTTGTGCAGAATATTTCTTTCGGGATGCCGGTACTGAAATCTTTGCGTAACTATACAAATCTGATGCTGGATGTGCATCTGATGGTGACAGAACCGGCCCGTCTGATAGACCAGGCAGCCGATTGCGGAGCGGATATTATTACTGTCCATGCAGAGGCCTGCCGTGATCTGGATCATACGGTCAGGCTCATTAAAAACAGAAACCTGCTGGCCGGAGTGGCACTAAACCCGGCTACGCCGCTTTCGGCGCTGTCGTACATTCTGCCAGTCATTGATATGGTGCTGGTCATGACAGTTAATCCCGGACAGGGTGGCCAGAAACTGATTCCCTATACGCTGGACAAGGTACGGGATTTAAAAACAATGATCGGGCAACAGGGGCTGAAAACAGATATTGAAGTAGATGGGGGAATTGATTTTGAGACACTGGATACCGCACTGGATGCCGGAGCCAGCATTATTGTGGCGGGAAGCGCCATTTTTCATGGGGATATTGAAGAAAATACGAACCGGTTTTTAAAGATGATGGGTTAATAAAAGAAAAAACAGCCAGTAATGGCTGTTTTTTATCTTATAGGAAAGAGCGTCCGATAAGATAAAAACCCTCCGGGAGGATCGCCATGCGGCGGAAGGGAAAATGCTGTAGAGTCAGCCCGCGGCAGGCGGCGTATCCGGCGAAGCCGGATACTTTTTTATCTTATAGGAAAGAGCGTCCTATAAGATAAAAACCCTCCGGGAGGATCGCCATGCGGTGGAAGGGAAAATGCTGTAGAGTCAGCCCGCGGCAGGCGGCGTATCCGGCGAAGCCGGATACTTTTTTACTTTATGGGAAAATGTATCCGTGGTGCCAGAACGTGTCAGGAAAATGCTTTCCATAAGATGTACCCGGAGGGCATGATTTTTTAAACACGCTCTGGTATTTTTCCTGGCAGGACTGCCTGTAATGAAACGAGAAAAGCTGTAATATGTCAGCCAGCCGCAGACGGAGTATCCGGTTTACCGGAACTGGTTTGTGCCCTGATCGTATGTGTAACCTATGGCATCCAGTTTTTGGGAAATAACGGATTCATCAGCTGACAGGGCAGCGCACAGTTCTGCCAGGGACGGATATTCGTCCCGCAGTCTGGTGTTGATGAAGCTTAACAATATTACCGGGTCGTTTGGAATTGGGGACATAGTAACCTCCTGAAATGAAAATTTACCAGTGAAACTATTTTATCTATTTGGTTTCATCTGTGATTTTATCATATTAATGTGTGAATGGCAACTGATGCGCCAGTCCGTGCAAATGACAGATTTTATGTGCAACAACAGGATATGGCGCCGGAGGGGCCAGAGTAGACAATATCTGATCATACGTGGTTATCTTTCGTTTTTAGACACTGGATCAGCTGGCAGATGACGGTATATTCCCCGGACGCCGGGGAAAGACAGCCTGTCCCTCATCCGGTTTCCATGTCTGCGTCAGACAGCTTCGTGTGGCAGATAGTGAAAAGACAACCATGTAAGACGGATGATGCGGAAATTCCGGCCGGCATTTCCAGGATCAGATGCAGTTTACTACAGACGGGCACACTGCCTGTATCAGCAGCATGATCTCCTCTGTTCTGTCGTCTTATAAAAAGTATCCGGCTTCGCCGGATGCTCCGCCTGTGGCAGCATTTTCTTCTCTGCCGCAGGGTTATCCTCCCAGAGGGTTTTACTTTACAGGGCGATGTTTCCTGTAAAGTAAAACCCGGAATTACATATAATTCATCCGGATTTATATATCAGTTTCTGCGCAGGCGTGCTATCGTCAGGATAAAGCTGAAATCATGTGGCATTCCCCCATGCATGGCAGGCCGGGGTTACATATGATTTTCCGGAAATTACTACGGATATCCTCCCGCACACGGTTATCCTGTCTGCTGGATTATATGCGGGGAAGACAGGAAAGATAAACGGATACTGCCGGAAACAGCGGCAGGGGCGGCACGCCTTTCCACGGCGTCCGGAATGATACGGTTATCTTCCGGCTGCCATAATAAAAAATGAAAGATAACCATGTATGATCCGGCATTGTTCGTTCTGGTGTCCGGAGGGCAGTTACAGACGGCTTACAATTGTTGGGTATTAAGGAAAAATTAAGAATATCTTATAGTTAACATAATTGAATAACGCAGATATTTATTGTAGAATACATAAGGATTTTGTAGGACATGACTGGCTGGGTTTTACTTATTTTACATTTAAGAAAAGAGGAGTGATATGATTATGTCTCGTAATTCAGCATTAATTATTCCGTCTTTAAATCCGGATGATAAATTACTGCCTTATATGAAACGTCTGATCGCAAATGGGTTTAAAAAAATAATCCTTGTGGATGACGGCAGCAGTGAGGAGTATCAGGCTGTTTTTGAGGCCGCAGCGGCTCTGCCGGAATGCGATCTGCTGGTACATACAGTAAATATGGGAAAAGGACGGGCATTAAAAGACGCATTTAATTTTTACTGTCAGAAATACGCAGGAAAATACCTGGGCGTCATTACAGTGGATGCGGACGGACAACATACGGTTGAGGATGTGGTGCGGCTGGATGCGTCTCTGAAACAGTCCCCGGAAGCGCTGGTGCTGGGAGTCAGGGATTTTGATGATCCGTCAGTTCCTTTTAAGAGCAGGTTTGGAAATAAAATGACGAAATATGTGATGCAGATGCTGATTGGCAGCGCACGGCGGGAAGATCCGCAGGATCATGGGGGATCTGGAAGAATATCAGATACCCAGACAGGAATGCGGGCGATTCCGGATTACTGTATTACGGAGTATCTGACGCTGCCCGGAGAACGTTTTGAATACGAAACGAATATGCTCATACAAGCGCTTCACACACATACGCCGATCCGGGAGGTGGGCATCCGGACGGTATATATTGATGAAAACAGCGGAACCCATTTCCGGCCGCTGGCGGATTCTTTTGCCATTTACCGGCTGATATTTTCTACTTTTTTGAAATATATGCTGGCATCCCTGTCGGCATTTCTGATTGATTACAGTATTTTTGGAATGTTTATACTGGTTACCGGCCTGCTGCCTGTGGGCGTCCGTATCTGGTGCGCCACAGCAGCGGCAAGAATCGTATCATCGTTTTATAATTATATGATGAACCGGACCGTTGTATTTCAGGCTGAAAGCAATATGAAGCTGACCATGGCAAAATACTATACGCTTTGTATTATACAATGCTGCTGTTCGGCCGGACTGGTATGGCTTTTATGCAGCCGGACCGGATGTCCGGAAATGTCTGCGAAACTGCTGGTGGACGGGCTTTTATTTCTGGCAGGTTACCAGATTCAGAAAAACTGGGTGTTTCTGGAGGCACAGAAAGCATGATGCCGGCGGTAAAACTGTGTCTGCTGCTTGTATCCATGACCGGCTGTCTGTTATATATGACTGGAAGATACCGCATCCGTCTGGAATTCGCTCCTGCGCTGTACATGGCTCTGGGCAGCAGCCTGATGTTTGCGGCAGGTATCCTGAATGTCATGCCGCAGATGGTGTGGGCGCTTTTTGCGGGAGGCTTTGGACTGCTGGCAGTATCCAGGAAGCGGGGATACCGGTTTTCGAAACGGGACGTAATACTGTACGGCGGATTTCTGGGGCTGCTGGTATGGTTCTGGTGGCTGATGCGGGGAGCGCATTTTACAAGCTATGACAATTTCAGCCACTGGGCGACCATAGTGAAATGTATGCTTCGTACAGACCGGCTGCCAGGGTTTGCGGATACGGTAATACGGTTTCAGTCATATCCTCCCGGAAGTTCTTTGTATATCTATTATGTCTGCCGGATTCTGGGGACGGCGGAGTCCTGTTTTTTGTGGGCACAGGCAGGTATGCTGTCTGCTTTCCTGTTCTGTCTGGCGGCATTTGTATCAAAAAAGAACTGGTATGGCATTTGTTTTCCGGTATTGTACGGGATATGGGCGTTATCGGCAAATAATACCATTTATGAGCTGCGGGTAGATACGCTGCTGCCGCTGGCAGGGGTGGCTGCGGTGGCCATCATTTATTATTATAGAAAGAAACCGGGTAAAGCCCGGGGATGTGCGGGAGTTTTGTTTGTACTGCTGGTCAATATGAAAAACAGCGGTGTGTTTTTTTTCGGGGCAGGGGTTGTCTTTCTGCTTGTGTATGCGGGGCCTTATATCCGGCGGCATAAACTATACTTTGTCAACACCTGCCTGCTGCCGCCATTAGCTGCTGTCTTTCTATGGAAACGACATGTAGCGCTGGTGTTTCCGGAAGGAATGAGCTCCAAACATGCCATGAGCATTGAAAATTATGGGCAGCAGATTGCGAAGAAAACAACGGAGGATATTCTGCAGATCGGACGGGAAATACTGGGTCGTTTTGTTTCACCGGAACATGTGGAAGTGTGGATGATGCTGCTTGTGACACTTCTGCTGCTGACGCTGCTGCTGGCGGGACAGCCGGTTTCAGGGATAATCCGTCTGGCGGCGTCGTCCTGGAGCTGGCTGGCGGTTTATACGGTGTCCTTATATGGGATGTACCTGTTTTCCATGCCGTCCGGGGAAGCGCTGCTGCTGGCCAGTTATGACCGGTATATTCTTTCTGTACTGATTTTTATCTATGGAATGATAGTCATTTATATGTTACAGGCTCTGGACAGCCACAGAGACAGCGGCAAAAGTCTGGCGGATGGAACGAAAAAGAAATCCGTCCGGGAAAAAGCTGCATTTCTGGCGGCGGTCATACTGATGCTCTGTCCTGTGGCGTATGGCGGGGCCCGTGCCCGTACGCTTGTCCGTCAGCCCGGTTTTGAAACGACAAAGCGGGCCGGTCTGCAGAAGCTGATCAGGGAAGCAGGTATCAGGGAAGGGGATTCCTGTTTTATTTACTGCGGCGGGCCGGATTATGACCGCAGATATCTGTTTTATCTGACCCGGTATGAGTTATGGACCGCAGATGTTCTGTCGGTGATGGAAAGCAGTTTTGAAGAACAGAAGCAATTGATCAAAGATTATGATTATCTGATTATATGGGACAACGATACGCATATGCGGCAGTATCTGAAAGAGCAGGGGCTGGAACAGTATCTGGAAACAGAGCGGGCGGCAGTACCGGTTCGTAAGAAGATAAATAAAGGATAAGTGTATGATATATGGAAAAAGCGCTGGAGGTGGTTCCGGCGCTTTTTTATCTTATAGGAAAGAGCGTCCTATAAGATAAAACCCCTCCGGGAGGATCGCCATGCGTCGGAAGGGAAGATGCTGCCGGGGGGCAGCCCGCCGCAGGCGGAGTATCCGGCTTTGCCGGATACTTTTTTACTTTATAACAGCTTCGTTTTCATGGATGAATAATAAACAGTTACCGAAAAATATGAAATTTTTATGGACGGATTGCAAAAAGCCAGGTTTATGATTATAATATTAAGAGCCGGCCCGCAGGGCGGGCCGTAGGACGGACATTTCCAGTGAGCGGGAGGAAGGCAATGGCGACAGTATATTCACCAGAGAAAGAATTTCATTTAAAAATAACGTCTGACGACGTGGGGAAATATGTGATACTGCCGGGGGATCCGGGCAGGTGTAAAATGATCGCGGAATTGTTTGACGAGGCGCATTTCGTGGTATCAAACCGGGAATATACAATTTATACAGGGAGTATGGCCGGTGAGAAGGTCAGTGTATGCAGTACCGGGATCGGAGGGCCTTCGGCGGTGATTGCGCTGGAGGAGCTGGTTCATTGTGGTGCGCATACGTTTATCCGGGCTGGTACCAGTGGGGGAATGGCGCCGGAAGTGATGGGCGGCGACCTGGTTATTGCCACGGGAGCGGTCCGGATGGAAGGAACCAGCAGGGAGTATGCTCCGTTGGAAGTGCCTGCGGTGGCGGATTTTGAAGTGGTAAACGCACTCCGGCAGGCTGCGCAGGCGGATGGTCTGCGGGCGTATACCGGGATTGTGCAGTGCAAGGACAGTTTTTACGGACAGCATGATCCGGATACGATGCCGGTGGCCGGAGAGCTGAATTATAAATGGGATGCGTATGTGCGCTGCGGGGCGCTGTGCAGTGAAATGGAGTCGGCGGCGCTGTTTGTTGCGGGAGCGGTACGCCGGGTGCGGATAGGAAGTGTCCTGCTCGTATTTGCCAGCCAGACACGTCGTGCACTGGGGCTGGATGATCCCCAGTGCTATGAAGAACAGCGTCCGGTGAAAGTGGCGGTGGATGCGCTGCGGATTCTGATTGAGCAGGACAGAAAGAGACAGAGAGCGTCAGAACAGCCGGAATAACGGACACTGTCCGCGGGCAGCGCTGTGGAAGCGGAAGTAACGGCGGATACTGGCGTCAGCGTAATATTTTGAGACAGTATATGTAATGTTCTCAGGCGGAAAATAACTGACAGCCGGTAATACGGACGCTGTCTGCGGGCAGCGCTGTGGAAGCGGAAGTAACGGTGGATACTGGCGTCAGCGTGAAATTTTGAGACAGTATATAAGATGACAGGGAACAACCAGAAGTTTTGCGGCAAAAAGGAGTAAGAACGGAAAATGGAAGATAAGGAGAATGAGGAATTCCGGGAACTGACGGATGGGAAAGAAAAAGAAGATAGAAAAAAGGTATCCGGCCCACGTGAAATAATTCTGAATCTGCTGGGAATTTTTGTGACAGCGTTTATCCTGTCCCAGGTTATGGTTCATTTTGTGCTGATCAATGCGGAAGTTCCATCGGAATCCATGGAAAATAGTATTAAACTCGGAGACCGGCTGTTTGGATTCCGGCTGGCTTATACGTTTCACGATCCGGAGCGGTTTGATGTGGTTATTTTCCGGTATCCGGTGGATGAGGAGCAGAATTTTATTAAACGTGTCATCGGACTGCCCGGGGAAACGGTGGAAATCCGTGAGGGGAAAATATATATTGACGGCGCTTCGGAACCGCTGGAGGAGCCGTATCTGCCGGAACAATGGACCAGGGATAATGACGGATATATTTTTAAGGTGCCGGGGGACAGTTATCTGATGCTGGGGGACAACCGTAATATTTCCCTGGATGCCAGGTTCTGGGCGCAGCGGGCGCTGGCAGAGCATGTGGCGGCCACGGAAGAAGAGGCGCAGCAGTATGCGTTTGTCTCGGACCAGCAGATTCTCGGACGGGCAGTGGTGAAGTATTATCCGGGATTTAAGTCGCTGCTGGCATATTAACAAAGTATTTGAAAGGTATGGTGAGGATGAAAGTGGACAATCGTCTGGATAATAATCAGAAACTGGAGGAGCCGGATACGGCACGCAGCCGGGGCGGGCAGCCAGGGCCGGAAGGCGGCGCACAACGGAAGGAAACAGACGGTGAGGAAAAACGGCCGCTGTATAAGGAAATTCTCAGTTATGTCAAAATCATTGTCATTGCCTGTATCGCCGGGCTTTTGATGAATCATTTTGTACTGATTAACGCAGTGATCCCGTCGGAATCCATGGAAAAGCTGCTGATGGTGGGGGACCGGGTATTTGGCTGCAGGCTGTCATATGTCTTAAAGGGGCCAGAACGGTTTGATGTGGTAATGTTTAAATATCCGGTAGACGAAGAAACGATTTATATCAAACGTGTCATCGGACTGCCCGGGGAGACTGTGGAGATCAAAAAAGGAAAGATCTATATTGACAAAGCGGCGGAACCGCTGGAAGAAATCTATCTGCCAGAAAAATGGGTGTCCAGAAATGACGGATACCGGTTTGAAGTGCCAGAAGGCTGTTATTTTATGATGGGGGACAACCGGAATCTCTCAGAGGACGGCAGGGACTGGGCGGAATGTGCCATTGACGACGGGGTGGCCTCCAGTGAAGAAGAAGCGATGTCCTATTCTTTCGTGCAGAAAGAAAAAATTATTGGACGGGCAATTATGAAATATTATCCGGAGATTGATATTTTTTTGAATATTGGCTTGAAATAGCAGACAGGTTCAGGTATAATGAACCCGTAATGCGGATATGGTGGAATTGGCAGACACGCCAGATTTAGGTTCTGGTGGGCGACCGTGCAGGTTCAAGTCCTGTTATCCGCATTTATATGTATGCAAACCCTGTAAATCTGGTATTTACAGGGTTTTTTATCTTATAGAATAGAAAAGATCGGCCTGTAAGATAATAACCCTCTGGGCAGGAACAACCTGCGACGGAGGGGAAGAAGCTGCCAGAGGCAGTCCGCCGCAGGCGGAGTATCCGGCTCTGCCGGATACTTATTTACTTTATAGGAAGAAAGATCGTCGTAAAAAGAAAAACCCTCTGGGAGGATTGCCCTGCGACAAAGAGGAAAATGTTGCCAGAGGCAGCCTGCCGCAGGCAGAGTATCTGGAGAAGCCGGATATATTTAAAAAATATGACAGGATTCAGTTCTTTTACGATCCGTACAAAGGCAGCCGAAGGTACTTATCACCAAAAGAAAAAGAGGGGAAAAATACTGCAGGCTCTGAACCGCCAGCGATGAAAGGAGATAATCAGATGAACAGAAACAGTGATTGTACAGCCAGTGACGTGGAGGCGGTTGTTACCAGTTTTAATCAGGGGGCAATGATCTGTGAAGCCGTGGATTCGTTATGTGCCCAGACAACGCCGCCGGCTGGAATTATTATCCTGGACGACGGTTCCACAGAGGAGGAATCAGTGCGTATATTAAACAGTCTGGAAGAGGAATCCGGCAGGGCTGTTCCGGTAACGGTGCAGCGGCAGCAAAACGGCGGCGTGTCCCTGGCCAGAAATGCGGGTATCCGCAGGACGCAGGCGCCGCTGGTACTGGTACTCGACGGGGACGACAGACTGGAACCGGCGTTTATAGAACAGGCGGGTCATCTGCTGCGCAGTCATCCGGAAATGGTGGCGGCGTCTTCCTGGATGCGTACGTTCGGAGTGCTGGAAGCGGTGATCTGTCCTGACGGAGGAGGGATTACGGATTTTCTGGCACGTAACAGCTGTCCGGCCACACATATATGCCGCCGTGAAGTATGGGAGCAGTGCGGAGGGTATGACGAGTCCATGCGCAGCGGATTTGAAGACTGGGATTTTTTTCTCAGTATGCTGGAGACAGCGCCAGAGGCCCGCATTGGAATTGTTAGAGAACCGCTTATTGATTACCGGACAGCGCCGGCTTCAGCGAATGTAAAAAGTATGGAGAAGCGGCTGGATCTGATGCGTTTTATTATAAAAAAGCACGTCGCCACCTACCGGGACCATGTGACGGAGGCAGTACAGGGACTGGAATCCATATCCATGAAACGGCTCTGGGGGTGGGAAAGTGAAATGGCACGGAACATGTGTGAAGGCAGAGATTTAAGCGGACAGTCGCAGGCGTTTATGAAACATCCGTCGTATGGAGACGGCGGGATGGCGGCGGCAGTGCGTATTGCGACGCATGTAAAGTAAGCGGATGCCTGTGTCTGCCAGAGTGTGTCAGTACAATCTTTTTACCATATAAAATAGTGAAGATTGTACTGACATATGGGGAATATAAATTTATAAGAAATATACGTAAGCCGCATTCAGAAGAATTCTTTCTCTATAGCGATCATGTCTGATCATACATGATTATCTTTCAGTTTTAAACACTGGATCAGCTGGCAGATGGATGTATATTCCCAGATGCCGGTGAAAGGCAGCCGGAATATACGATTATCTTCTGGCTGCCATAATTTAAAAATAAAAGATAACCGTGTATGATCCAGCATTGTCCGCTCCGGCTGCCAGCGTATATGTAAGATCTGGCACATAGTTGTCCGTATTCACGGTAATTTCTATCTGGTTATTGCAAAATTTGTCAGAAAATTTTAGCACTCAACTATTGACGTGGCTAACAATACGTGTTATATTGCTTACAGACAAACAAAGTTCCTGTTACGGATCCCTGGGAAGATGGGCAGAATGGTCTGGGTGCGAAGCTTCGGGATTCTGTTTTTATCCGGGATTCACTTTTCAAAGGAGGCAATGTTATGAATATTCAGAAATTTACACAAAAATCTATTGAAGCGGTTAACGACTGTGAAAAACTGGCTTATGAATACGGCAATCAGGAGCTCGAACAGGAACATCTGCTGGTGGCGCTGCTGCGTCAGGAAGACGGGCTGATTCCGAAACTGATTGAAAAAATGGATATAAATAAAGAGCATTTTATCAACAATGCGATCCGGCGTCTGGAAGCACGGGTGAAAGTCTCCGGCGGACAGATTTATGTGGGCCAGTACCTGAATCAGGTACTGATCAGCGCAGAGGATGAAGCGAAGCAGATGGGGGATGAATATGTCTCTGTGGAGCATTTGTTCCTGAGTCTGTTAAGACATCCGAATCAGGCGCTGAAAGCTGTTTTTAAAGAGTACGGCATTACAAAAGAACGGTTTCTGCAGGCGCTTTCCACTGTCCGGGGCAACCAGCGGGTGACTTCGGATCATCCGGAGGATACTTATGATACACTGGAGAAGTATGGCTATGATATGGTGGAGCGGGCCAGGGAGCAGAAATCCGATCCGGTAATCGGGCGGGATGGGGAGATCCGTAATGTGGTCAGAATCCTCTCCAGAAAGACAAAAAATAATCCGGTGCTGATCGGTGAGCCGGGCGTTGGTAAAACGGCTGTTGTGGAAGGACTGGCACAGCGGATCGTCCGGGGAGATGTACCGGAAGGGCTAAAGGATAAAAAGCTGTTTGCCCTCGATATGGGAGCGCTGGTGGCCGGCGCAAAATACCGGGGCGAGTTTGAAGAACGGCTGAAAGCCGTGCTGGATGAAGTGCGTAAAAGCGACGGGCAGATTATTCTATTTATTGATGAGCTGCATACGATTGTGGGCGCCGGAAAAACTGACGGGGCGCTGGACGCTGGAAATATGCTGAAACCAATGCTGGCCAGGGGAGAGCTGCACTGTATCGGCGCCACTACCCTGGATGAGTACCGGGAATATATTGAAAAGGATGCGGCGCTGGAACGGCGTTTCCAGCCGGTGCAGGTAAACGAGCCAACCGTGGAGGAGACAGTGTCCATTTTAAGGGGACTGAAGGAGCGGTATGAGGTTTTCCATGGCGTAAAGATTGCGGACGCAGCGCTTGTATCGGCTGCGGTACTGTCCAACCGGTATATTTCGGACCGGTTTTTGCCGGACAAGGCCATTGACCTGGTGGATGAAGCATGTGCGCTGATTAAAACGGAACTGGATTCCATGCCGGCGGAGCTGGACGAGCTGAACCGTCGCGTCATGCAGATGCAGATCGAAGAAACCGCACTGAAAAAAGAGACAGATCATCTTAGCAGGGACCGGCTGGAACATCTCCAGAAAGATCTGGCGGAATTAAACAGTGAGCTGCAGACGAAAAAAGCCCAGTGGGACAATGAGAAAAAGTCGATTGAGACAGTCCGGCAGCTGCGGGAAGAGCTGGAAAACGTACGCAAAGAGATTACGCAGGCACAACAGGAATATGATCTGAATAAAGCGGCGGAGTTGCAGTACGGCCGTCTGCCGCAGATACAGAAACAGCTTGAGATTGAGGAAGAAAAGGTAAAGCGGGAAACTCATACGCTTATGCATGAAAATGTCAGTGATGAAGAGATTGCGAAAATCATTTCCCGCTGGACCGGCATTCCGGTTGCGAAATTAACAGAAAGCGAGCGGAGCAAAACGCTGCATCTGGATGAGGAACTCCATAAACGGGTGATCGGACAGGATGAGGGCGTGACGAAAGTAACAGAAGCGATTATCCGTTCCAAAGCGGGCATAAAGGATCCTTCCAGGCCGATCGGTTCTTTCCTGTTCCTGGGACCTACCGGGGTGGGCAAGACGGAGCTGGCTAAAGCCCTCGCAGCCAGTCTGTTTGATGATGAAAATAATATGGTACGGCTGGATATGAGCGAATATATGGAGAAATATTCGGTTTCCCGTCTGATCGGGGCGCCTCCAGGATATGTGGGCTATGAAGAGGGCGGCCAGCTGACAGAAGCAGTCCGCAGAAAGCCATATTCTGTAGTATTATTTGATGAAGTGGAAAAGGCGCATCCGGATGTGTTTAATGTACTGTTACAGGTACTGGATGACGGGCGTATTACAGATTCCCAGGGCAGGACGGTGGACTTTAAAAATACGATTCTGATTATGACGTCCAATATCGGCTCTTCTTATCTGCTGGAAGGGATTGACCAGAACGGAGATGTGACGCCGGAATGTGAACAGTCGGTAATGAACGAACTGCGGGCCGGTTTCAGGCCGGAATTTTTAAACCGCCTGGACGAAATCATCCTGTTCCGGCCGCTGACATCCGGGGATATTGGCAGCATTATCCACCTGCTGACGGCGGATCTGAACCGCCGGCTGGCGGACCGGGAGTTATCGGTGGAACTGACGCCGCAGGCGGAGAAATTTATTGTGACAAATGGTTATGATCCGGTTTACGGCGCAAGACCGCTGAAACGGTATCTGCAAAAGACGGTGGAGACACTGGCGGCTAAAATTATTCTGGAGGACCGGGTAAAGGCCGGGGATACGATTCTTATACAGTTAACAGATGGAAATCTGGAGGCGGTGGTAAAAGGATAGCAGGAAACAGGCTGTCTGGAAAAATAGCTGATATAAAACAATAAAAGCGGAATACAATAGTAGAAAATGAAGATTCAGCAGGAGATATCCATTGAAAAAGTATAGTTCCAGAATTGTTATTCCGTTGAAGCAGCATATCCGCAGGATCGCAATGTCCTGTGGGCTGGCTCTTTTTTTCACAATAATTGTTACTATGATTGACCGTGTGGCGCTGCATCCGGAGCGGGAAGAAGCGGCGGCCGGCAGCAGTGTGGTCATATATGGCACTGGACGGGACAGCGGTCAGGACGCCGGCATGGCCACAGGGAGCGGCCGGCCGGCCGGATCAGGCGGCACGGACGCTGCGGGAGGCAGCGGGAAAGGGGACGGCCCTGGCGGCAGCGATGTTGTCTATACCGCTGGAAGCAGGGAAGGGAACGGGACAAATCAGGACGCTGATCTTGGAAACAGGCCGGAGCCGGTTGTGGAAAAGAAAAAAATCGCCCTGACATTTGATGACGGACCGGATGAAGAATATACGCCCATGCTGCTGGATGGTCTGGCGGAACGGGGAGTCCGTGTATCTTTTTTTGTCATAGGCGCCGCCGCAAAGGAACAGCCGGAAATTATGAAGCGCATTGTGGAAGAAGGCCATCTGATTGGCAATCATACGTATAACCATGTGGATTTAAAGACCATGACCCGCACTGCCGCCAGAAAAGAAATAAAAAAAGCAAATGAAGTGATAGCAAAATACACGGGCGAAGAACCGTGTTTTTTGCGTCCTCCGTTTGGAAGCGCCAGTAAAAAGATAGAAAAAGAACTGGAAATGATCCAGGTGCTCTGGACCATTGATACGATGGACTGGTCCTGTCAGAATGAAGAAAGCATATGCAATACGGTTTACCGGGAAATCGAAGAAAACAGCATTATTCTCATGCATGACGAATATCCTTCCACTGTACGGTCAGCTTTAAGTATTATCGACCGGCTGCAGAACGAGGGCTATGAGTTTGTGACAGTGGATGAGATTGTAATGGACTAATGTTCCTGTACTTTTATTTCTTTACAAGCCTCTGCGGGAACAGTATAATAAAAGGTAGCGTCAGAATACGGCGGAAAGAAGGCTGTCTGGAAAAGAAAGGCATTTGGGAAACAGACAGGTGATTCAGAAAGAAGGAAGGCTATACAGAGGAAAAAACGGCGGCGCCTTCCGGCCGTCCTGTCGGAGAAGAAAGGGAGAAAGCAGGCGGGAATCTGTCTGTGTATGGAGGAACCATGGATTTATTTGATTATATGAGGGAACAGAATCTGCAGAAAGAAGCCCCGCTTGCCTCGAGGCTGCGTCCGTCCACGCTGGATGAGGTGGTGGGGCAGCAGCATATTATTGGAAAGGATAAGCTGCTGTACCGGGCCATTTCGGCGGATAAATTAGGCTCCATTATTTTTTACGGACCGCCCGGAACCGGAAAGACCACACTGGCAAAGGTAATTGCCAATACTACCAGCGCCGCTTTTATGCAGATCAATGCCACGTCCTCTGGTAAAAAGGATATGGAGCAGGTGGTAAACCAGGCAAAAGACAATCAGGGCATGTATGGCAAAAAAACGATTCTGTTTATTGATGAGATACACCGTTTTAACAAAGGGCAGCAGGATTATCTGCTTCCTTTTGTGGAAGACGGCACACTTGTCTTAATCGGGGCGACGACGGAGAATCCATATTTTGAAGTAAACGGGGCGCTGCTTTCCCGTTCGGTAATTTTTGAACTGAAAGCGCTGGAGAAAGCGGATATTAAGATGCTGCTGCGCCGGGCAGTGACAGATACCGAAAAGGGAATGGGCGCTTATCAGGTAGTACTGGAAGACGCTGCCGCGGATTTTCTGGCGGATATGGCAAACGGGGACGCCAGGGCGGCGCTGACAGCCATTGAGCTGGGTGTACTGACCACAGAGCGGGATGCGGACGGATATATTCACATTACGCTGGAAGTAGCCTCTGAATGTATTCAGAAGCGGGTAGTACGGTATGATAAAACAGGGGACAACCATTATGATACGATCTCTGCGTTTATCAAAAGTATGCGGGGGTCTGATCCGGATGCGGCGGTTTATTATCTGGCCAGAATGCTTTATGCCGGAGAAGATGTGAAGTTTATTGCCAGGCGGATTATGATCTGCGCATCCGAGGATGTGGGAAATGCGGACCCGCAGGCTATCCAGGTAGCAGTGGCGGCTTCACTGGCCAGCGAACGTCTGGGAATGCCGGAGGCGCAGATTGTATTATCCCAGGCAGCCGCTTATGTGGCCAGTGCGCCAAAGAGTAATGCCGCCTGTACAGCCATTGGGGAGGCAATGGCGCTGGTGCGTGGGTCAAAGACGCCGCCGGTTCCGGCCCATTTACAGGACGCCCATTATAAGTCCGGCGCAAAGCTGGGGCGGGGAACGGCATATAAATACGCCCATTCCTATCCGGACCATTATGTGGCCCAGCAGTATCTGCCAGACGGACTGGAGGGCGCTGTTTTTTACAGGCCGGCGGAAAACGGATATGAAAAAGTAATCAGCGAATACTTACAAAAAGTAGAAAAATGGAAGCGGGACGGACTGCACGAATGACCATGGCAGTCATTTTACTGGGGGAATCGAATGACCATGGAATCAGTCAGCCGTACATTTCGCCGCAGAGGATCATATGGATAGAAACGGATTCAGACAGCCGGATTTTCTGATTGCTGGCAAAAAATTGTCGTTTTACCTTGTTTTTTAGCAATTACCTTTCGCATTTTATGATAGGTGCTATCCGGCGCAAAAGCAAGGGTAGTCAAAATAAAATTATTCTGTTAAAATGGAACTGGCACATGCGGTTCATCCGGATGTGCCGGACAGAAACAGACAAAGTATGTATCCAGAACGGTATCGCATACCGATGGTATGGGTCTGCCGGATACCCGGACAGGCGATGGTGGATCTGTCAGTATCCGTTGGAAACAGAGGGATGCAGCCAGCCGGAATATGGATCAGAAATACTGAGGACTGATTGTCTGGGAAGGAAGGTTAAAGAAATGAGTAAGCAGAAGTCGTCAGCCAGAACAGCGGTGATTGTTTTGGGAATCATTTTTTGCTTTGTGCTGGTCGCACTCCTGGTCTGTTACTTTTTAACGGCATCGTATTATGCGAAGCATTTTTTTCCGGGAACGGTGTTGAATGGAATAGCAGTGGACAAGATGACGGTGGAAGAAACAGAGGATAAAGTAGCGCAGGAAGTGGCAGATTATGTATTGAGCATTCATACCAGAGACGGGGAGAATTATCAGATATCCGGACCGGATATTGATTATGTCTATGTCCCTGGTACAGAAATCAGTGATATTCTGGAAGAACAGGAAAATTATCAGTGGATTACGAAACGCAGCGGTACCAAGGAAGAAAATCTGGAAGTTTCCGCTACTTTTAACGAGCATAAGCTGGATCAGCTGGTAGCGGGGCTGGGATGTTTTCAGGAAAAGAACATTACCAGACCAAAAGACGCATATTTAAAGGAGACAGAAGACGGCTACGAACTGGTCAAAGCGGTAAAGGGGAACCAGTTAAAGCTGGCAAAGGTACAGAAAATGATCCGCGGCGCAGTGGACGACGGGGAGACAGAGGTGACCCTGCCGGACAGTATGTATGAGGAACCGTCGGTGAAATCAGATGATGAAAGGCTCAATCAGGCGCTTTCGGAAATAAATTCCTATCTGGATACTACTATTAAATATGACGTGGGAGAAAATGGAGAGGTACTGGACCGTAAGACGGTAAAAAACTGGATTACGGTAGGAGCGGATTATTCCGTCACTTTTGATGAATCCGGAGTCACAGGTTTTATTCAGTATCTGGCCAGCAAATACAATACTTATGGAGATGTACGTGACTTTAAGACGTCCCTGGGCGATACTGTCAAAATCGGCGGCGGGGATTATGGCTGGGTCATTGATAAAGAAAAAGAAAAAGAAAAGCTGATGTCAGAAATCAGATCCGGGAAAACGATTGAGCGGGAACCGGTATTCAACCAGACCGCAGTAGTAAAGAGTGAAATATATGATATTGGTGATACATATGTAGAGATAGACTATACGAACCAGCATATGTATTACTATAAAAATGGCAGCCTGAAACTGGAGGCGGATGTGGTAACCGGAAATATCGCCTACAGTAACGGTTCACCGGATGGTGTGTATAAGATTGTCTATAAAGAGCGGGACGCCACGCTTACGGGAGAAGATTATGCTTCAGATGTTTCGTATTTTATGGTATTCGCCTATAATGTAGGGTTTCATGACGCAAGCTGGAGGAGCGAATTTGGCAAACAGATTTATAAATCTTCCGGTTCCCACGGCTGTATTAATATGCCGGTTGATAAAGCCACGCAGCTGTATCAGATACTGGAGATCGGCACGCCGGTAGTCGCTTATTACAGGGAACCTGTGCAGCTGACAGCGGAAAATGCGAAGATATCCAATGCGTATTCTTACAGGGCAGGATAGAGAAAAAGAACACACAGGCAGGACATGTTCCTGCCGGTAAGGCCGGAAACATAGATAGAAAAGGAAGAAAAAAGGCTGCCGGAACAAAATCCGGATACAGAATCAGGTATTCTGTATCTGTGAATTCTGTTCCGGCAGCCTTTTTCTGTCGCTGTATATCCGGCGGATACAACCGGCTGATGGAATTTCGCTACCAGATGAACGGGAACGATGCTGTGTGCTGTAGCTATGATCCGGGGCAGAAGTCATCATGCTCAGGCCTTCCGGACAAAAATTTTTCGTCCCTGTCCACACAGGCGCCACAGGCAGCGGGAGTTCTGGAAACCCGCTGCAGGGCTATGCCGGCTCTGGCCAGTATGATGATTAATCAAAACAGCCCTGTAACTTTTCCGTCCCTGTTCATACCAGCGCCACAGGCAGCGGGAGTTCCGGGAAGCCGCTGCGGGGGCTTCCCGGCGCCGGTCAGTATGACGATTAATCAAAACAGTCCGGTAATTTTTCCGTCCTCGTCCACATCAATGCCATAGGCGGCAGGAGTTTTGGAAAGCCCCGGCATGGTCATGATGGCTCCGGTCAGTACGACGACAAATCCGGCTCCGGCGCTGACATAGACATCCCGTACCTGGACGGTAAAACCAGTAGGACGGCCCTGTTTGTGCTGGTCGTCGGAGAGGGAGTACTGGGTTTTCGCAATGCACACCGGAAGATTTCCAAACCCCAGGGCGGTGAGTTTTTCCAGCATTTTTCCGGCTGCCGGTGTATAACTGACGCCGTCGGCGCCATATATTTCTGTGGCTACCGTATGGATTTTTTCTTTTAACGGCATGTCGTCCGGATAGAGAGTCTGAAAAACGGAAGGCTTTGTTTCCAGTGTTTTCAGTACTTTGTCAGCCAGTTCCAGGCCGCCTTCGCCGCCATGCTCCCATACTTTTGACAGGGCGAATTCACAGCCCCGTTCTTCACAGAAGTTCCGGATATATTCATATTCGGCCTCTGTGTCTGTGAGAAATGAGTTTAATGTTACTACGATCGGAACACCATATTTCTGCAGGTTTTCAATATGTTTTTCCAGGTTGCAGATGCCTTTTTTCAATGCTTCCAGGTTTTCAGCGGCCAGGTCCGTCTTTGGTACGCCGCCATTGTACTTCAGCGCCCGCACAGTAGCCACCAGTACGACGGCGTCTGGCTTCAGGCCGGCTTTGCGGCACTTGATGTCAAAGAATTTTTCAGCTCCCAGGTCTGCGCCGAAACCGGCTTCTGTCACCACGTAATCAGCCAGCTTCAGGGCAGCCCTGGTAGCCCGGATGGAATTGCACCCATGGGCGATATTGGCAAACGGACCGCCATGGACGATGGCGCCGGTATGCTCCAGAGTCTGGATCAGGTTTGGCTGCATGGCGTCTTTTAGCAGGGCAGCCATGGCGCCGACTGCCTGCAGCTGTGAGGCGGTGACCGGCACGCCGTCATAATTATAGGCTACGATGATTTCACCCAGCCGTTTTTTCAGATCGGCCATGTCGCTGGCAAGACAAAGAATGGCCATAATTTCAGTGGCCACGGTAATTACAAAATGATCCTCTCTGACAAAACCATCGGTTTTGGAACCAAGTCCTGCGACAATATTGCGCAGGGAGCGGTCGTTCATGTCCATACAGCGCTTCCATACGATCTGGCGGGTGTCGATCTGCAGGGCGTTTCCCTGCTGGATATGGTTGTCCAGCAGCGCGGCCAGCAGATTGTTGGCGGAGGTAATGGCGTGGAAGTCGCCGGTAAAATGCAGGTTCAGATCTTCCATAGGTACGACCTGTGAGTACCCGCCTCCGGCAGCGCCGCCTTTGATGCCAAAGCATGGGCCAAGTGATGGCTCACGCAGCGCCAGCAGACATTTTTTGCCCAGTTTTCCAAAAGCCTGGGCGAGCCCGATGCTGGTAGTCGTTTTGCCCTCTCCGGCAGGCGTGGGATTAATGGCGGTTACCAGAATCAGTCTGCCGTTTTTATTATCTTTTGTTTTGCGGATCAGCGCATCGGAGAGTTTTGCCTTGTATCTGCCGTACAATTCGAGATCATCTTCAGCGATACCGTAACGGGCGGCCACATCTTTAATAGGTTCCATGGAAGCTTCCTGGGCGATCTGGATGTCTGTTTTCATTGTCGAGTCCTCCTTGTGATGATGTGCGTAGTTTTGTAGGGATGGGATATTGCATGGAATTCCCGTTGTTGCTTTTAACAGAATCATACATAAATTTGGGGGTGAAGTCAAGGGTAGGAAAAGGGGCGGACGGACTGGTACTGATCCACTATCCCGTAAGCGTCTTTCAGGGATGTCCGGGTCCCTGAATTTTTGTATGCATACGGAAAATAACTGGATATTTTGCATGGTGTATGCTAATATTACAGGGGAAATTAACAGTTCCGCAGACAGGAACCGTTTATGTAATGCCGCAGGGGCATGTCTGAATCAGGGTACAAAGTGGAGAGTGCGGATCGCAGTAATGATTTTTTAAACACGCTCCGGGGCAGCTGGCTGGTAACGGTATTGTGAATATACGGTTTTTTAACATGGATTGATCCTGAATGCAGAATAAGAAAGGAATTATGTATTTGAAACATAGATATAAACTGACAAAGAACACCCGGTGTCTGCTCTTTTTTCTGATCCTGTTCACGGCGTTTAATGTATTATCCTGGAATTCCGTGGCGTTTACAGACTGGTACCGCCTGCATGTGTTTCCAGTCTGGACCGGGTCGCTTGGCAGAGTGTCGGATCTGTTTTCCGGGTCCCTGGGAGAAGCGCTGATTGTAGCCGGGATCTGTTATGTACTGGCCGGTATTGTGCTGCTGCCCCTATTTATATGGAAGAAATTCAAAAAAAACAAGGGAAACGGGTCTGGCCGGACAGACGCATGTCCGGGGGATTCTGCGGCAGACACGTATGTACAGCCGCATCCGGAAGAAAACAGTGTCCGGATGTGCCGGAAAACGAAACAGCGGCATACCGTGGGATGGTGGTATATGCGGATACTCTGCTGGATTCTTATTTATATTTACGGAACCGAAACATTAAACTGCTATATTCTGTATCATGCGTCCCCAGTGGAAGAGCAGTATTATGATCCGGACAGCAGCTATGGCAGTAAAGAGCTGACAGAAGTATATACAATTGTGGTGTCCGGGGCCAACGCACTGGCAGGACAGATCAGACGGGACAGGGACGGACAGCCGGTCTATCCGGATTCTGTACAGGAACTGTATCAGGCCTGCCAGAAAGCCATGAAGGCACAGGGAAAGAGATATCCGTATCTGTCCGGCTATTATCCGGACCCGAAGCCGGTGCGTGCCTCCCGTTTTATGAGCCAGCAGTATCTGCTGGGAATTTATTTTCCTTTTACAATGGAGGCGAATTATAACACGGTGATGTATCCGGTCAATGTACCGGCTACGATCTGTCATGAATTTGCCCATCTGAAAGGAATTATTCTGGAGGACGAAGCAAATTATTTTGGTTTCGTGGCCTGTACGGAATCGGATGATCCGTACCTGCAGTATTCAGGCTATCTGAGTGTGCTGGGGTATCTGTCTGCACAGGTGCGTGCCAGTGTACCGGAAAAGATAAGGAAAAAGCTGGTGCAGCCTGATCCACAGGTACTGGCAGACGATATATTTCTGACGGAAAAGCAGTGGGAGCAGGTGGAAGAAAAAGCCCTGCTGCCTACAGAGACTGTCAGTCAGGCTACAGATACGTTTTTAAATACGACACTTACCATAAACGGCGTAGAGGACGGTATCCGCAGTTATAGCAGGGTCGTACGCCTGCTGATACATTATTATATGGATTCTGAAATGAATCAGGAAAGGAGGTCTGCCGGATGACTTTAAAAGAAGAAAAAGCAAGAGCATTATTCCGGGAAGGATACAACTGCGCCCAGTCAGTGGTGGGCGCATTTTGCGATGAAATGCAGATGGAAAAGGAAACGGCGCTGCGGCTGGCGTCGTCATTTGGCGGCGGTATGGGCAGACTGCGGGAAGTATGTGGGACTGTCAGCGGGATGTTTCTTATAGCGGGCGCCCTGTACGGCTACGATGCGCCAAAAGATTATGAAGCCAAAAAAGAACATTATGAGAGAATCCAGGAGCTGGCGGCCCGTTTTCAGGCGGAGAATGGTTCCATTGTCTGTCGGGAGCTGCTGGGCGCCGCTGGCCGGGACAACAGCCCTGCGCCGTCCAGACGGACAGAGGAATATTATAAAAAACGTCCCTGTGAGGAACTGGTGGGCACAGCCGCCAGGATTATGGAAGCGTATATGGCGCGGCAGGAAGGCTGAAATGCGCGGAGATCTGCGGCAGAAACAGACCGCCGTTCAGTCTGAAACACTGGCCTGTCCGGAATGTACGCAGGGCAGAAAAGGGCGCGCACAGCGGGCAGTCTGCGGTACTGTATGGTCCGGCAGAGGCAGGATATGGGAGACGGATATGGACGGCAATGACTGGTTATCATTGTGGTGAAGGCTGGACAGGCTTTCTTATATCTTGAAATTGCCAGATTACTGTGGCATAATAAATACGTAAAAAAGTACTTTACAGGCGAATGGGGAGCACGGGTAATAAGACAGGAAGGTGATAAGATGTCAGTAAAGGATACGAGAATTAAACCATATACAGGAGAGAAAATTAAAATTCACCCATACGAACGGGTAGCGCAGTATTACGAAACCGACCAGATGGGGATTGTCCATCATTCTAACTTTATCCACTGGATGGAAGAAGCCAGAATGGAACTGATGGACCAGATGGGATTCAGTTATAAGGCTATGGAAAATATGGAAATCATCAGCCCGGTATTGTCAGTAAGCTGTGAATACAAGAGCATGGTTCATTTCCGGGATACGGTTGTAATTGAATCCAGAATTGTGGCCTATAATGGCATCAAGATGAAAGTAGGCTATCACATGACAGATAAAGAAACCGGTGAGCTGCGGGCAGTGGCGGAAAGTGAACACTGCTTTTTAAACCACAGCGGCAAACCGATTTCATTGAAACGTTCTTATCCTGAAATAGATACGAAGTTCTTTACCCTCTACGATGAAGAGGGCAACGAAATCCGGGAGTAAAGGAGTTATCCCATGAGCGAAAAACTGGTTTTAATCGATGGACACAGTATATTAAACAGAGCCTTTTTCGGTGTTCCGGATCTGTCGAATTCCGAAGGCCTTCATACAAATGCGGTATATGGCTTTTTAAATATACTATTTAAAATACTGGATGAAGAACAGCCGGACTATCTGACGGTGGCGTTTGATGTCAGTGAACCAACGTTCCGGCATCAGATGTATGCGCAATACAAAGGAACGAGAAAGCCCATGGCATCCGAATTGCGGGAGCAGGTTCCGCTGATGAAGGAAATGCTCCGGGCCATGGGGGTCACGATCGTGGAAAAGGCAGGCTATGAAGCGGATGATCTGCTGGGTACCATCGCCATTACCGCCCAGGAAAAAGGGCTCGCCGTTTCCATTGTATCCGGAGACCGGGACCTGCTGCAGCTGGCAACAGACCGGATACAGATACGCATACCAAAGACTAAAAAATCCGGAACGGAAGTGGAAGATTATTACGCACAGCAGGTCATTGAAAAATACCATGTCACACCGGTGGAATTTATTGATGTGAAAGCGCTGATGGGAGATACTTCGGATAATGTACCGGGAGTGCCGGGAATCGGGGAAAAGACGGCGGTAAAAATCATCGGGCAGTACGGCAGCATTGAAAATGCGTATGCCCATATTGACGATATGCCAAAAACAAAAGTGCGGGAATCTTTCCGGGAAAATTATGAAAAGGCGCAGTTTTCCAAAAAGCTGGTGACCATTGAGACCCATGCGGACATAGACTATGATCTGGAAGGGGCCAGAATGGGCAGTCTGTATACGAAGGAAGCGCTGGAACTGTGCGTCCGTCTGGAATTTAAAAATATGATGGCACGGTTTGAGCAGCGTCAGAAACAGGAGCTGTCATCCGGGCCTGATATTTCAGAACGGTTCGTGGAAATTACCGGTCTGGAAGAATCACGGCGTATTTTTGATTTATTAAAAAAAGCTGGGAAGTCTGCGGTACAGCTGGTGGAAGAACAGGGCACTGTTTATGGTGTGGCGGTGATATTTTCGCGGCAAACGGATCCTGGAGCAAAGACGCCCCGTGCGGCGGATACACAGGCTCTGGCGGAAGCAATGTCTGAAGCGGCGGAAGCACTGTCTGCGGTTATGGATCAGATGGAGACTGTGGCGGCGGTACCGGCGACCGGGACAGCGGGTACCGGCGGGGATGAAACAGTATATTTCATCCGGGCGGAAGGGTTTGTGACACCGCAGTATCTGCTGGATGAGCTGGCGAAGACACTTACATCCGGAAACCGTATAGCGGCGTCTGATGTCAAGCGGATCTTAAAATATATAAATATTCCGGCCGGACAGAATCTGGCTGATATTACCATTGCGGCGTATCTGTTAAATCCACTGAAAAACACATACGAATACGAAACGATTGCCAGGGAATATCTGGGGGAGGTATTTCCTTCCAGGACGGAACTGACCGGAAAAGCTTCTTATGAGGAAATGGCCACGGATCATCCGGCGGAGTTTTTAAAGCTGGCCTGTTATCCCGCATATACCGCATACCATTGCGTGGATATACTGATGCGCAGGCTGGAAGAGGCCGGGATGAAGACTATGTTCGATACGATTGAAATGCCCCTGGTTTACACCCTTTCAGATATGGAAAAAGAAGGCATCCGCATCGAGGCGGAAGAGCTGAAAGCTTATGGCGCACAGCTGCGGGAGCGGATTGACGGACTGGAGCAGGAAATCTACGCAGGGGCCGGAGAAAAGTTTAATATTAATTCCCCGAAACAGCTGGGCGTGATTTTATTTGAAAAGATGAAAATGCCTTATGGCAAGAAAACAAAGACCGGATATTCCACAGCGGCGGATGTGCTGGACAAGCTGGCGCCGGAATATCCCTTTGTGGCGCAGATTCTGGAGTACCGTCAGCTGACAAAATTAAAATCCACCTATGCGGACGGTCTGGCAGCTTTTATCGGGCCGGACCAGAGAATCCACACCACATTTAACCAGACAATCACGGCTACCGGACGGCTGAGCAGTACAGAGCCGAATCTGCAGAACATCCCGATTCGTATGGAGCTTGGCAGGCTGATCCGGAAAGTATTTCTGCCAAAAGAAGGTTACGTGTTTCTGGATGCGGATTATTCCCAGATTGAACTGCGGGTGCTGGCGCATATGTCCGCAGATGAACATCTTATCCAGGCTTATAAAGAAGCGCAGGATATCCACCGGATGACGGCATCCCAGGTATTTCACATCCCGTTTGATGAAGTAACAGACTTACAGCGCAGGAACGCAAAAGCAGTGAATTTCGGCATTGTCTATGGGATCAGTTCCTTTGGACTAAGCCAGGATCTGAGCATTACACGAAAGGAAGCCCAGGAGTATATTGAGCAGTATTTTGCCACTTATCCCGGGGTAAAAGCTTTTCTGGACCGTATGGTGGACAAGGCAAAAGAGACCGGCATGGTTTCATCCATGTATGGCAGGATACGTCCGGTACCGGAGCTGAAATCCGGCAATTTTATGCAGAGGTCTTTCGGAGAACGGGTGGCAATGAATTCTCCGATCCAGGGCACGGCGGCGGATATTATTAAAATCGCCATGAACCGGGTACACGACAGACTGCTGGCGGAAGGGCTGAAGTCACGGCTCATTCTGCAGGTGCATGACGAACTGCTGGTAGAGACTGCAAAAGAGGAAGTGGCGCAGGTGTCAGAAATCTTAAACGAAGAGATGCACCATGCGGCACAATTGTCGGTAGCGTTGGAGATAGATATGCATACCGGGACGAACTGGTATGAGGCGAAATAGGGCTGGTAAGGTATTAGGAGAGAGAGCGGGATGAAGTTTATAGGGATTACAGGCGGGGTCGGTGCGGGGAAATCCACGATCCTTGCTTATCTGAGGGAAAATTACAGGGTAAGGACACTGATCGCAGACGAGATTGCCCATGATATTATGGAACCGGGCTTCGACTGCTATGTCAGGCTTCAGAAGGAATTTGCGCAGGAAAAGATATGGCTGCACAATGGCAGGATCAACCGCAGGCGTCTGGCGGAGATTATTTTTTCGGACGATGCCAAACGGGAAAAAATGAACAGTATTGTCCATCCGGCAGTCAAAGACTATATTTTAAAAGAGGTAGAAAAAGAACGTTTAAGAAGTACGACTGATTATGTGGTGCTGGAGGCAGCGCTGTTAATAGAAGAAGGATATGATAAAATCTGTGATGAATTGTGGTATATCTATGTCACCAGGGAAAACCGTAAAAAGCGTCTGATGGAAAGCCGTGGTTATTCAGAGGAAAAAGTGGAGCAGATCTTTGAAGCCCAGCTTCCGGATGTGGAATACCGCCAGCATTGCAGGGTCATCATTGATAATAACGGACCAATTGCACAAGTATATCTGCAGCTGGCACAGCTGCTGCATAATAAAGGAGAGAAGCAGATGGGAAGAACAGGCGGGCAACAGGAGGCGCAGGACGAGAAGAAGCAGTTTGTATTCGGACTGGATATCGGCACACGTAACGTGGTAGGCACGGTAGGCTACAAAGAAGACAAAGAATTTATCGTAGTGGCACAGTATATGATGGAACATGAAACCCGGGCAATGCTGGACGGCCAGATTCACGATATCGGCCGTGTGGGGCGCACGATTTCCATTATAAAAGAAAAGCTGGAAGACCAGATCGGTGAAGAACTGACGGAAGTATGTATCGCTGCTGCCGGCCGTGTGTTAAAGACCATCACGACGGATGTGGAATATGAGTTTCCGGAGGAGACCATTGTCACCAGGGAGCATATCCATACCCTGGATCTGCTGGGAGTGGACAAAGCGGCACAAAAACTGAAGGAAATCAATGATACTAATTATAAATTCTACTGCGTGGGTTACTCCATTATGAAATACTATTTAAACGACGAGGTTTTTTCGAATCTGGAGAGTCACAAGGCGGATAAAATCGCGGAAAAAATTATCGTGACGTTTCTGCCGGAAGATGTGGTGGACGGTCTGTATATGGCGGTGGGCTTTGCGGGGCTTACCGTGGCCAATATGACGCTGGAGCCTATTGCAGCCATGGATATTGCGGTACCGGAAAATTTCCGTATGCTCAATATCGCCCTGGTGGATGTGGGAGCCGGTACGTCCGATATTTCCCTGACCAGGGACGGAAGCATTATCGCTTACGGCATGATCCCGTTTGCGGGGGATGAGCTGACAGAAACCATTGTACAGCATTACCTGGTAGATTTTAAAATGGCGGAGCATATCAAGCTCGCCTCAGCTGCTGAGGGCGATATTGAATTTGAAGATATTATGAGCCTGAAGCATACGATCAAAGCCGAAGAGGTATGGAAGCTGACAGAGCCGCTGGTGGATAAAATGACCACTGATATTGCGGATAAAATCAAGGAATTAAACGGCGACCAGACAGTCAGCGCTACCTTCATCGTAGGCGGCGGTGGAAAGATCCACAGTTTTGACGAAAAGCTGGCCAAAAAGCTGGAACTGCCTCAGGAGCGTGTGGCGCTGCGTGGGGCGGAAGTGTTAAAACAAGTGACCTTTGTACAGGAAGATATCGAAAAAGATCCGCTGCTGGTTACACCGGTTGGTATCTGTCTGAATTATTATGAACAGAAAAATAATTTCATTATGGTACATTTTAACGGGGAACGGTTAAAACTGTATGATAATAACAAACTGACCATTGTGGATGCGGCCATTCAGGCAGGTTTTCCGAACGGACAGCTGTTCCCGAAACGGGGAAAAGAGATCAATTATACGGTAAACGGCCGGCCGAGGATTGCCAGGGGCGAAGTGGGCGAAGCGGCCGTAGTAATGATGAATGACAAGCCGGCGTCCATCAACGATCCGATTGAACCAAACTGTTATATTACCATTGAACCGTCTACGGCTGGCAGTCAGGCCCATTATACGGTGGGTGAGCTGGAGGAATACAACAGTTCTACGATTGTATTTGAAGTGAACGGCCGTATGATTACCTGTCCAAGGTATGTGGAAGTGAACGGTATTTTAGAGCCTCCGACCTATGAGATTCAGGAAGGGGACGACATTGTTACCAGGGGATTTTATACTGTGGCGCAGCTGGCGGAATTTATGGACGTGGAGCTGGACCCATATGCGGATATTCTGGTTAACAACCGTGTGGAAGGACTGCAGACACTTGTATATGAGAATTTCAGTGTGGACTGGACAGTGCTTAATTACCGTTCCGCTCCGGAGGATGCATATCCGAAAGCGCTGCCGGAGGGCAGGATAACGGATCTGGGAGAGGAGACGACACAGATTGCCGTAAGGGAAACTGCCGCAGTGGCGGCCGGAAACGCAAAGCGGCAGGAGGACACGGATCAGGAAGAAGGGACCGGGCCTGTGCGTGCCATAGAGGGGAAAGAGCGTATGGCTCTGACCGGACCGTCCGGGGAATCCGGCCCGCAGACAGGAAGCGCCGGCGCACAGGAGCGTGCTGCCGGCCAGCCCTATGCAGCTGCGTATACACAGGAAGCGGCTGGGACGGACATTACAGACGGCGGCCAGTCCGGGACAGCCGGGATGGCGGAGTATTCTGCAGGCGGCAGTCAGACAGTGGAGCCGGCGCCGGAAACAGCACAGGCTGCGGGGGCATTTGCGGACAGCCAGTCAGCAGCCGGGTATCATGCGCCGCAGCCGGGAACTTCTTATGGGGAAACGCAGCCGTCCGGTCCGGATCAGGCGGCTGGTGAAACAGGCGGACAGCCGCAGGAGGAAGGGCAGTTCTGTGTGACAGTAAACGGTGAAAATATTACACTGGGAAATAAAGAAGAATATATTTTTGTGGATATATTCGATCATTTTGAGTTTGACCTGTCAACGGCCAGGGGACGAATGCTGATTACGCAGGTGAATGGCATGGACGCACAGTATACACAAAATCTTAACCCGGGTGATAAAATAGACATTTTCTGGAAGGAATTCTAAAGATGGAATTATGTAGTATTGCAAGCGGCAGCAGTGGGAACTGCATTTGCGTAGGCACAGCGGATTCCCATCTGCTGGTGGATGCGGGAATCAGTGGCAGGCGGATCGAAACCGGTTTAAATTCCGTCGGATTAAAGACGGGGGAGATGGAAGCGGTACTTGTGACTCATGAACATATCGACCACATTGCCGGGCTGGGCGTACTGGCCCGCCGGTACGGGCTGCCGGTTTATGGCACAAAAGGTACGCTGGATGCGGTGATGGCTACAAAATCAGTAGGAAAAATTGATGAGAGCCTGCTGCATCCCATTGTTCCGGGACAGGATTTCCAGATCGGGAATATGACGGTGCATCCGCTGGCGATTTCCCATGATGCGGCGGATCCGGTGGCCTATCTGATGCGGACGCAGCGCCACAGAACCGGTGTGATTACAGACCTGGGAACCTATGACGATGCGCTGGTCAGCCAGCTGCAGGATCTGGATCTGCTGCTGCTGGAAGCAAACCATGATGTCCGTATGCTTCAGACAGGCAGCTATCCGTATCCGTTAAAACAGCGGATACTGGGGGAGCGGGGACATCTGTCCAATGTACTTTCCGGCCGGCTGCTGGGAAGTCTGCTCCATGATAAGTTCCGGGCGGTTGTGCTGGGACATCTGAGTAAAGAAAATAATTATGCGGAGCTGGCTTACGAAACAGTACGACTGGAAATAACAATGGGGGAAAATCCGTACAAAGGGGATGACTTTCCGATTTATGTGGCAAAGCGCAGTGAGCCGTCCAGGATGATCTGTGCGTAAGGAAACGCCGGAATCCTGATAGTAATAGAAAAGAGGAAGAAACCATGCAGAAAGAAGCAGACAAAGTGATAATTACTGTTCTGGGAAAAGATACCGTGGGCATTATTGCCAGGGTATGTACTTATCTGTCCGAAAATGGCATTAACGTGCTGGATATATCCCAGACAATCATTCAGGGATATTTTAATATGATGATGATCGTGGACATGAATGCGTCCGCAGTGTCGTTTTCCGCCTGTTCCGGGGAACTGGACCGGATCGGCAGGGAAATCGGCGTCAGTATTAAATGCCAGAAGGAAGAAATTTTTGAACAGATGCACCGTATTTAATGGAGATAATATATGATCAATATTGGCGAAGTTGCTGAAACAAATAAAATGATTGAGCAGGAAAATCTGGATGTGCGTACCATTACAATGGGTATCAGCCTGCTTGACTGTATCGACGCAGATCTTTCCCGGTTAAATCAAAAGATTTATGATAAGATTACGACTGTAGCGAAGAATCTGGTAGCGGTAGGGGAGAATATAGAAAACAGCTACTGTATTCCCATTGTCAATAAACGCATATCCGTGACGCCCATCGCACTGGTGGGAGGCGCAGCCTGCCAGTCGCCGGATGATTTTGTGACGATTGCAAAGACGCTGGACCGGGCGGCGAAGGAGACCGGGGTCAATTTTATAGGCGGTTATTCAGCGCTGGTGTCCAAGGGTATGACTACGGCAGATGAACGTCTGATCCGTTCCAT
This sequence comes from uncultured Eubacterium sp., assembly GCA_947642745.1. Classification (GTDB taxonomy): domain Bacteria; phylum Bacillota; class Clostridia; order Lachnospirales; family Lachnospiraceae; genus Eubacterium_J. Next base: position 43,601 of record CANRTU010000009.1, on the reverse strand, counting down.
TCCAAAAGCGCTGGCGGAAACAGAGTTTGTATGCGGCTCGGTCAGCCTGGGTTCCACAAAGACGGGCATTGATATGGACGCTGTGCGGCTGATGGGCGGGATTGTAAAAGAAACCGCAGAGCGGACGAAGGAACGGGATTCCCTGGGCTGCGCCAAACTGGTCGTATTCTGCAACGCACCGGACGATAATCCGTTTATGGCCGGGGCGTTTCACGGCGTTACGGAAGCGGACGCTATCATACACGTGGGAGTCAGCGGTCCGGGAGTGGTCAAAAAGGCGCTGGAGCAGGTACGGGGAGAGAGCTTTGAGGTGCTCTGCGAAACGATTAAGAAAACTGCGTTTAAGATTACCAGGGCGGGCCAGCTGGTGGCAAAAGAAGCTTCCAGACAGCTGGGCGTTCCTTTTGGCATTATTGATCTGTCACTGGCGCCTACACCGGCGGTGGGGGACAGTGTGGCGGATATTCTGCATGAGATCGGTGTGGAATATGCCGGTGCGCCGGGTACTACCGCAGCGCTGGCGCTGCTGAATGACCAGGTGAAAAAGGGCGGTATTATGGCGTCTTCCTATGTGGGGGGATTAAGCGGGGCATTTATTCCGGTCAGCGAAGACCAGGGAATGATTGACGCCGTGGAGGCCGGAGCGCTCACGCTGGAGAAGCTGGAGGCCATGACCTGTGTATGCTCGGTGGGACTGGATATGATCGCAGTGCCGGGAAATACAAAAGCGTCTGTCATAGCGGGAATTATTGCGGATGAAATGGCCATTGGTATGATTAACCAGAAGACGACGGCGGTGCGCCTGATCCCGGTGATCGGCAAGGATGTGGGAGATACGGTGGAATTTGGAGGGCTGCTGGGCCATGCCCCGGTGATGGCTGTCAATCCGTACGACTGCGGCGCATTTATAAACCGGGCTGGCAGGATTCCGGCGCCGGTGCACAGCTTTAAAAATTAGACAGGATCTGACAGAGTATCCGGCGGAGCCGGATACTTTTTTCCTTTACAGGAAAGAGCGTCCTGTAAAGGAAAGTCATCTGGGCAGGATCGCCATGTGGCGGGGAGGAACATGGGCAATCCGCCGCAAGCGTAGTATCCGTCTTCGCCGGATACCTTTTACGCTATAGGAAAGATCATCCTATAGCGTAAAGCCCTCCGGGCAGGATCGCCATGTGGCGGAGAGGAACATGCAGCCCCCAGGGGGCAGCCCGCCGCAGGCGTAGTATCCGTCTTCGCCGGATACTTATTTTATGGGAAAGAGTTCCGTGACGCAGTTATTTGTCAGCGGATCTCTTTTTCCATAATAAAAGAACACTACGGAAGGCGTTTCGAAAATATAATTAAACAGTTCTCCGTGCAGCTGTTTTGTCAGTTCCCGGTAACTGCAGTCCGCCAGCTGCGGAAACAGCTGGTGGGTTTTTGATTCTGTATATAGTATTTCATCAATGATATTTTTACGGTCTTTTATATCACAGGCGAAAGCAGGTCTGCTTTTCATATGTTCCCGCAGATACAGGTCATAAGTAAGTAATTCTTTTAAACGGGCAATTATTGTCCCGTTATCTGGCCGTTCACCGGTACAGGCGGAGCCAAATTCCAGCAGAATTTCGTATTTCCGTACCCTGGAAGGCTGGAGGGTAGTCAGTCTCCGGGCTTCGTACCAGCGGGCAAGAGCTTTATACATGGCAAAAGGCGACGGAAAATATGCGCATAAATAGTCCAGGGTATGTGAAAATTGTCCGCTATTGTAATAGCATTCCACCATTTCAGCGATCTGTTTCAGCAGGCAGAGATCGTCAAAGGACAGCCAGCGGGTGGAAAGCACCTCGTAGGGCGGCTCATCGGAATACAGCAGGTCATAATTTCCGGCCCGCCGCTCCATCGGCGATCCTTTCAGCACCTTGAGAAAGCCGGTCTGCAGCTGCTGGGGACCAAGGCGGAAGACGTCGTTAAAAGACGTCTGAAATGTCGCCAGATCTTCGAAGGGAAGACCGGCGATCAGATCCAGATGGATATGGATATTGTGCCAGGAACGGATACGCCGGACGGCGGCAGCCAGTTTTTCCCAGTCGGTACGCCGGCTGATTTCATGAATGGTTTTCTGGCAGGTGGACTGGACGCCGATTTCCAGCTGCACAGCTCCCGGCCGCATTTTTTTCAGCACTTCAAAATAGTCTTCGTCCAGCAGATCCGCCGCAATTTCAAAGTGAAAATTCGTAATTCCGTTATCATGTTTTAAAATATGCCATAAAATAGGAAGGGCATGGGATTTATTACAATTAAACGTGCGGTCCACAAATTTGACCTGCGCTGTCTGATGCTCCAGAAAGAAATCCAGTTCCCGGCAGACTCTGGGTACGGAGCGAAAATCCATTGTCTTTGTAACAGATGACAGGCAGTAGCTGCAGGAAAAAGGGCAGCCCCGGCTGCTCTCATAATAGATGATCCGGTGGGTAAAATCCTTCAGGCTGTCGTACCAGAAAGGAATTTCATCCAGCGGACGTACTGCCGCAAAGGATTCATCCAGCAGGGCAGGCAGCTGGTCCGCCCTGCCCTGTGCATAGGCGGATACAAGCTCATGGAAGGCGGCTTCTCCGGGACCTGCCAGGATGCCCCGCAGATTCCATTCCCGGATGACGCTGGCAGTGTGAAAAGAAACTTCCGGCCCGCCAGCCCAGATATCCATATCCGGCAGTATTTTGCGCAGATCCCGGATGATCTGTCCTGTGAGGGTGCGGTTCCAGATATAACAGGAAAAGGCAGTGACGTCCGGACGCTTCTGGTAGATTTCCCGTAATATCCTGGAAGGCGGTTCATTGATAGTAAATTCCACAATATCCACGCAGGACGCATAGGCGCCGGCGCAGGCCTTCAGGGAAAAGACGGCAGGGTTTGAATGGATATATCGGGCATTAATAGCTACGAGTAATATTTTCATCAGGATAAATTCCTTTCACGGATGACAGCTGCACAGGTTTTTTACCGGACGGACCGGTGAATGTCCGTCGTTTCCGGATTATTTCTGCTATCAGGTTAACATACAATCCGGGATAATGCAAGAAAGGGTGTTTACCCTTGATGATATTGGAAAATGGCGTTATAATATACAAAAAACAAAAAGATGAAATGCGGGACAATTTTCGTATGGCGCAGGAATCAACATGGAGGAGACAGTATGTACCATTGTCAGTTACATTTTTACCTGTCAGGCGGACCATGCAGGACATTTGAGATCATAAAACAGTCAGCGCCTCTGGATAGTTTTTGCCATGAATTTATGGAAAGCGGATATCCGGAGGCATCACTGGCAGCCGGGGCAGATGTGGTATTTGCGGATCTGCACAATCTGGACGCAAAGGAAACAGTCCGGATACTGGCGGCGGCAAAGTCAGAAAATGCTGAACTGATTGTTCTGGCAGACAAAAAACAGATTGACAGTCTTTTTGGGGAATTATCAAAAATTAAAGATATCTGGATTCTGCCTATGGAGGACGAGGAAATAAAATTCCGGTTTTTCAGATGGCAGCAGACAGTAAAGCTGGAAAAAGATTTCTGGCAGACCAGCCAGTATCTGGACATGACCATCAACAATGTGCCCAATCTGGTCTGGTATAAAAACAATGAAGGGATTCACGAAAAAGTCAATGACAGTTTCTGCAGGACGGTCAGCAAAACGAGGCAGCAGGTGGAAGGGCATACACATGCCAGTATCTGGGATGTGGAGCAGGAAGATCCGGCATGTCTGGAGTCGGAGCAGCTGGTCAGAAATGACAGGAAAACCCACGTCTCAGAAGAAACTATCCGGACAGGCGAAGGCAGCCGGATACTGACTACATATAAATCACCGCTGTATGATCTGGACGGCAGCGTGATGGGAACCGTGGGCGTGGCCATTGATATCACACAGGAACGGTTATACGAACAGGAAATTATACAGAAAAACCAGACCCTGGAAAAGATTTTTACGACTATTGACTGCGGCGTGATACGTCACACTGTGGATGGGACCAGGGTACTGAGCATTAACAAAGCGGCGCTGAATATTTTAGGATATGAGACGCAGGAAGAAATGCAGGCGGACGGCTTTCTTATGGTGGCGGAGACTGCCTTTGAGGAAGATAAAAAGAAGCTGCGGGAGTGCATAGAGAACCTGGAAAATGAGGGGGACTGTGTCAGCATTGAATATCGTGTACGTCACAAAAACGGAGATATTCTGCATATTATGGGGAATGTCAAACTGTTAAAGGAGGACGGGCAGCTGCTTTACCAGCGCTTCCTTCTGGACTGCACCGCCAGGAAAATGGAGGAAGAGAAAGAGCGCAGAAGGCAGATGGAGCTGATCCAGGCGCTTACAAGAGATTACAGCATTGTATGTCATTTTGAACCGGATGCGGATACAGGAATCCTGCTCCGGGATGACGGAGGCAGTATATTTAAGCCCGATGACAATGGCCGGATCACTTTTAAAGAAAGCATGGAACGCTATATTCAGAAAGTCGTCCATGAAGAGGACCGGGAAATGCTGCGGCAGTTTTCTTCCGCGGAAAACCTGAAAATGGAACTGGCTGACAAACAGATGAATTACGTCAATTACCGGGTGTATGTCCACGGGGAAATGAAATATTTCCAGGTACGGGCGGTCCGCACAGGACGCTGGAGCGGGCAGTATGGTATCGTACTGGGTTTTCGCAGTGTGGATGAGGAAATCCGTAATGAAATGGAAAAAAAGGATTTGCTGGAAAATGCGCTGATGCAGGCAAACCGGGCCAGTAAGGCCAAAAGTATTTTTCTGTCCAATATGTCCCATGATATCCGTACGCCGATGAATGCCATTGTAGGATTCACCGCACTGGCCATTACCCATATTGACGAAAAGGAGCAGGTGACAGAATATCTGAAAAAGATTATGACATCCGGCAATCATCTGCTGAGCCTGATTAATGATGTGCTGGATATGAGCCGGATTGAAAGCGGTAAAATGCATCTGGATGAAAAACCGTGCAGCCTGCCGGATATTCTGCACGGGCTGCGCAATATTTTACAGGCGGATATTCATGCGAAACAGCTGGATCTGTATATGGACGCCGTGGATGTTATGAATGAGGAAATTTACTGTGACAAGCTGCGTCTGAACCAGGTGCTGCTGAATCTGCTGAGCAATGCGGTGAAATATACAGGTACAGGCGGCATTATCAGTATGCGGATTACGGAAAAGGCCGGCGCCCCGGAAGGATATGCCAACTATGAATTTACGATCCGGGATACCGGGATCGGTATGAGCGGGGAATTTGTATCCCATATTTTCGAACCGTTTGAGCGGGAAAAGAGTACTACTACCAGCGGCATCCAGGGTACCGGACTGGGAATGGCGATCACAAAAAATATTGTGGATCTGATGAATGGCTCAATAGCGGTAAAAAGCGAGCAGGGCGAAGGCACAGAAGTAAATGTCAGCTTTACGTTCCGGCTCCACTGCGGCATAAAAGAACCGCAGGATATTCCAAAACTGAAGGGGTGCCGGGCGCTGGTGATTGACGATGATTTTAATACCTGCGACAGCGTCACATATATGCTGGGGCAGTTTGGAATGCGGGCGGAGTGGACGCTTTCGGGAAAAGAGGCGCTGCTGCGTACCCATCAGGCTGTGACAAGAGGGGATGTATATACGGTCTATGTCATAGACTGGATGCTTCCGGATATGAACGGAATTGAAGTAACCAGGAGAATACGCAAGGAAATGGGCGAATTCGTACCGATTATTCTGCTGACTGCCTATGACTGGCTGGATATAGAAGATGAAGCAAGGGAAGCGGGCGTGTCCGCTTTCTGCAGCAAACCGTTGTTTTTATCAGAGCTTAGAGGATGTCTGCATGCGATTGTCAATCCGGAAAACGAAGAAACGGACGGCGTCAGAAAGAGGGGGATCGCACAGCATACAGGACGCATTCTGCTGGCGGAGGACAATGAGGTTAACCAGGAAATAGCCATGGCGGTGCTGGGAGACGCCGGTTTTACTACGGATATAGCAGGAAACGGGCAGATCGCAATAGAAATGTTAAAAAAGGCCGGGCCCGGTTATTACCGTCTGATACTGATGGATGTCCAGATGCCGGTGATGGACGGATATAAAGCCACCAGGGTGATCCGTGCCCTGGAAGACAGGGAGCTGGCATCCATTCCGATTCTTGCGATGACGGCAAACGCTTTTGAGGAAGACCGGCAGGCTGCCCTTGCGTGCGGTATGAACGGACATCTGGCAAAGCCGATTGATGTGCAGGTATTATACAATACGCTGGATCGCATACTTTCCTAACGCTCTGTATGGCGTATACGCCGGATTCAGGTTTATCAGACAGGAAAATTTATATTTCAATATTTATAATGGAAAACTATTAATGGAAAAACAGGTCATATTTTGTAAAAACGAAATCGAAACACTGGAATATTTTTCCGTACAACTGGCAGAAGCTTTTGAAAAGCGGGGTTATGAGATTCTCTGGCTGGATTTTAACAGGCTGGCGCTGGGAGCGTGGAAACTGCGGCAGGCGCTGAAAGGAAATGACGCCGTCCTGGTTACGTTTAATTTTATCGGATTAAGCTGGGAAGACGGACTGTGGGAACTTACGCCGGAGGGGGACGGACAGGTCAGCTTCTGGCAGAAAGAGGGAATCCGGTGTCTGAATATTATGGTGGATCATCCGGTTTACTATTATGAACAGCTGCTTCATCCGGCAGGTGATATGCAGACATTCTGTATAGACAGGGATCATGTGGCTTATATGAAACGGTTTTATCCGGAGCTGCCCTGCGCATTTCTGCCGTCTGCGGGAAACAGGGTGACGGACTGTCTGCCGTTTACGCCAGAGCTTTGCGCCGTGGATGAAACAAATATACGGGCAAAACAGGAGCAGTGTGACTGTCATGTTGTGCCGGAAACACATGTCCCAGCGGTGCGGCTGGCAGAGATATGGAATGATACGGAGCACGGGGCCGGGTCTTTGGAACAATGGCTGGCACGTCCGGTTCCGGTTGTGTTTACAGCGAATTATATACCGCCGGCAAATCTGGAAAAGCAGCTGGACCGGCTGGAGCCGGAATACCGGGATTTTTATTATGAGCTGATCGGCGCCTTTATCAGCCATCCGGAGCAGGAACTGCTGACCCTGACCGAACAGTATATGCGGCGGGAGATTCCGGAGCTAACAGACGGGGAGCTGCGCATGGCCATGCGTACCATGTGTGCGGTGGATCTGCGGGTCAGGACTTACTTTCGGGAGAAAACGGTGCGTATACTGGCGGAAGGGGGGATTCCGGTACATATTTATGGCAAAGACTGGGAGAAGATGCCCTGCGGCCGTCCGGAAAATTTGATCCGCAACGGACATATGGACGGTTCCGCACAATGTGCCAGAGTGACTGCCGGGGCAAAAATTTCCCTGAATGTCATGCCCTGGTTTAAAGACGGCGCCCATGACCGTATTTTCACAGCCATGCTGCACAAAACAGTAGCGCTGACAGACGACAGCCGTTATCTGCGGGAGAATTTTACTGATGGCAGAGAACTGGTGTATTATGATCTTGGCCATCTGGAAGAACTGCCGGAGCAGGTGTTCCGGTTGCTCCGGCAGCCGGAACGGATGTATGACATTGCCTGCCTTGGTTATAAAGCCGCCATTGCACATCATACCTGGGAGCGGCGGGCGGAGACGCTGCTTTCTTATTTATAGAAAATTGTATCCTGATAAATAAAAAAGCCCTCCGGACAGGACCGGAGGGCCGTCAGCCCCCGTAGGCGGGAGCGTATCTTATCTTTCGGGCATCTGGAATCCTTCCAGCGCCCGGTTTAAATAATCGTTAAAAGGTTTCATGATCCGGAAAATCTCCGCTGCTTTTGTGACAAACAGTTCCCCGTCGTCCAGCGCTTCATCCTGTAACGGATATTCCAGATACCAGCTCTTGTATTTAAGGTATTCTGCCTGGGGATGTTCTTTATCGTATCCTGCAGGCACATTTTTCAATGCGGTCCCCTGTACAGTGAAAGATGTTTCAAAAGCCGGCTCATGTATGATGGTTTCCCATTCGCCGCCATGGCTGGCAATATAATCCCGTATCAGAGTCGTGGCGTCTTTTAATTTATCCGCAAACAGGCCGCCGCCTAAAAAGGACTGGTTTCCGGGCCTGATCATAAGATAGTATCCCACAGGAACGGGCAGTCTGCCTTTAGAGGAAATATGGGCACGGAACGCGGGATTATAAGGGGATTTGTCATGGCTGAAGCGGGTATCCCTTACGATTCTGAACGTAAGGTCTTTCGGATTGTTCTGTAAAATACTGCTGTCAGTTTTTCCGATTTCCAGTATCAGCATCTGTATTAACTGCTCAAATTCCGCATTAGCTTTTTTGTAGTCGTCTTTATTGGCATGATACCATTCACGGTTATTATTCATCTCCAATGCGGATAAATATTCAAGAATGCACTGTGTATTCATAATCTGTCGTCTCCTTTACGAATTCTGGATAATGGAAAGCTGCGTGGAATCTAAAAAATTCTGTATGAGATGTCTGATGCGTGCGGGAGACTGGTAGGACTTGCAGAAAGAAAAGTACTGGGATAAATCGTCAATATCTTCCATGGCATTTTTCACATCTATAAGGGTGTCAGTGGGAATTTCCGTGGCGGTCATATAATCTGGCTGTAACGGGCTGATCCTGTGGTTTTGTATGGCATAATTGATCCTGTCTGCGCATTTACATCTGCCGCTGCCATATTCGCCGCAATATTGTCCGAGAAAATCCGCCATTTTTTTCCGTATTCTGGAAAGCCGCTGCCGGTACGCTTCCGGGGTTATTCCTAAAATATCGCCCGCAATGCGGCTGTCAACTTTAAACATGGTGCCAAGTATAAAAATACATCTGCTTTCTGTATCAAGACATTGCAGCATCACATTGGTACAGGACATTTTCAGCTCCTCAGCCAGAATATCTTTTTCCACGTCCTGCGTTAAATCCGGCACATCCTGTATGCTTCCGTTTTCAATGTCGTCTCCATAATATTCAAAGCTAAGCGGATAGTGGGCAAACATATGCTTTTTATAATTTTTCAGATGATTGGCGGCAATGCGGAATATCCATGTGGTAAATGAGCTGTCTCCCCTGAAAGAGGAGAGATGCGTAATCATTTTCAGCAGGATATCCTGTGTGGCGTTTTCCGCATCCGCAAATGTACCCAGCATCCGCAGGGATAAATTAAATACCATGTCCTGCACGCCCGCCACGAGGGTTTCCAGTGCGTTTTTGTCTCCGGCTGTAGCCCGGCTCACCAGAGCCTGTAATTCTTCATTCGTTTTTTTATTCATAGACTTTACCTCCTGTATAATTAGACAACGTGTTTCTGTCTGTGTGACAGAAAATAGTAATTTTTTGTAAAAAAATCATGAGATTATGTTATCTGACTTATATTAACATTATTTACGCTATTAACAAAATACAGAATGTATACAGCCCTTTCCTCCCGGCTTTTAAAGCAGGCAGAAAGGACTGCATGATGGCGGCTGGAAGATAAGAACATATTCCGGACGTTTTCTGCGGATATTTCTGCTGGAACTTCTTGACATTTCCAATCTATAATGATAGACTGAATAAAGATAGTCTATAACTATAGATTGAACTGCGGACAGTGTTGAAGGCGGACCAGCAGATGAAAGGAGATTATAATGGAGCGGATATCAGAAGGAGAATATCGTTTTTTAAGTGTTTTATGGGAGGATGAACCGACGGCCAGCCCGGAGCTGGTAAAGCGCTGCAACGCACAGCTGGGCTGGAAGAAATCTACGACCTATACAGTGATCAAAAAGCTGATTGGCAAAGGAATTGTTAAAAATGAGAATACGATAGTATCGGCCCTTGTTTCAAAGGATGAAGTGGACAGGTGGCAGGGAGAAGAGTTGCTGCAGCGTACATGCAGGGGGAACGTGCCGGTGTTTTTAGCGGCTTTTTTAAAAGACCGGAAATTGTCCGGGGAGGATATCAGACGGATCCGTCAGATGATTGACGGGATGGAGGAAGGGCGGTGATGATATGATGAAAATTGTGTTACGGCTATGGATCATGGGAATTCAGGCAGGCTTTCTGATCTGTATCGTACTGGCTGTGCGGGCATGTCTGAAAAAATATCCCAAAATATACAGCTGCTGTCTGTGGATTCCGGTGGGGTTAAGACTTCTCTGTCCGGTACTGGCAGTCATTCCGCCGGATCTGCTGCCTGTGCCGCCGTTACCGGGATATGAAGAAATATTACAGTATGCCATGGCGCCCGGGCAGAGTGTGACAGAGGGAGAGACACCGTCCGGGCAAATGCCGGAAGATTCCATGCAGGCTGAAACGGCCGCAATCAGACAAAAGGGGCAGGACTTTCCGACAGAGTCTGCGATAAATATGGCAGACGGACGCAGCGGAGGTAAAACCGGTATGACAGAGGAAAAGGATGGATTATCCGCAGCAGTTTCCGGCCCGGCAGGCAGCGGAAATCATACGGACGTTCCGGAAAGGTTTAAGCTGCCTGCCATTCTTTATCTGGCAGTTTCGGCATGCTTTCTGGCATTTTATCTCATCCAGTATGTGCGGATAAAACGCAGACTGTCTGCAGCGGTGTGGAAACAGGAAAATATATGGCTGAACAGGGAGATACGTTCGCCTTTTGTAATGGGAGTCATTGCGCCGAAAATATATGTGCCGGACGGTTTTTTTGAAGACCATTTTTTTACAGACAGCTGTTTTATTAATAATCTCCGGAATAATTCCTGCGGGGAGCCGGGCGTCTGGGAAAAGAATTTTATTCTGGAACACGAGCGGACGCATATCCGTCATCATGATCCGCTGATCCGTATGGCAGGGACCGGATGTATCTGTCTGTACTGGTGGAATCCGCTTGTATGGCTGGCCGTCAGGAAGATGAATGAAGACATGGAAATGTTTTGTGACGAGACGGTGCTGCGGTCTGCGCCGGCAGGAGAACGGAAAGACTATGCCAGCGCCCTGCTGTTCTATGCGTCGAAAGAGAGCGGCTTCCAGGCCGGGCCGGCATTCGGAGAGTCTGATACGGAAAAACGTATCAAAAATATATGTTACAGAAAAAAACAGAGTAAAAAGGCTGGTTTTGCGGTGTTCTTTCTGGTGCTATTGTGTGGGGCGGCGTTTTTCCTTGTGCCGGGACATGCGGCGCACAGTCCGGCACAGCGTCGTCAGGATGCACAGGCAGCGCCCCCGGTTCATCATGCCGGGATAAAAAGCAGCCCGTCAGCGTCACAGGCGGACATACAGCCATCCTCCCATCTGAATGAAGAATATACCGGATATATGGACGAGTGCACGGAATGGACCGGCTATACAGCGTTTACCGGACAGGATTACGACGGCGACGGGCTGACAGACCGGGTAGTCCGCACTTACAGAAAAGATTCCGGGTACTGCCATTACCAGATTCTGTTTGGAAATAACGATGTGCTGGACTTTGACCACGATGTGTATGCCAATGGAACGCCGTCCATAAAAGCCGCTGATATCAATGGCGACGGAAAAAATGAGATTATTTTTACCCAGCAGTGTATCACGGGTACGGATATGAGGGCATTTGGGGATCTGGCTGTATTTGAAAAGAAAGAAGGAAAGGGTTACCAGCGCTCAGAGCTGCCTTTTGAAGCGGGCGGGAAAGAATATTCAATGAAAGCGCCGCTGCGATATCAGATGAGACGGGAGCGGACGATTACGGTGTCGCTGCAGGGCACGGATTTTTCTGTGGATGTTGCGGTCAGTAACTGGCTGTGGGAGGATGCGCAGTATCGGGATTACTATGTGGATACCAGTGGAGCCCCAGCGATATGGGATGTATTTCTGGCGGAGGACGGGGAGAATGTAAAACTGGCGTGTAAAGTCCACCTGTTTGACAAATGGTCAGACTACGGACTGATACTGCTGACTGGTTATGCGGACGGACGTTTTATTGTGGAAGACGTCATACTGACCATGGATGAGTTTTCAGATATGCTGCCGGATACAAAGCAGGCCAGTAAAGGAAAACGGGCTTTGTGAGGAAGACATTCTGCCGCTGGCAAAAGTGCGTTTCAGACTGTCCGGGTAAAAAGGGACAGCGGGCTGCTTTCCCATATATAATGTCCGGACCGGGGAAGCCGGAAAACTGGCTGATAAACGGCACAGCAGCGGTAAATGATACAGACTGGATATCCGGCAGGGATAAGCGCTTTTCCTGCCGGATATCCGGTTCTGGTGCCTGCGTCCGGCAGAACTGTCCGGGTGGGCGCCGTCAGTCCGCCCATGTCATGGGTCCGCCGGTATGGCCGGGTTACTGTTCACACCTTTGGCGCTCACAGTAACTGAATTCAGCCCATGGAAAGTCCGCCTGAGGCGAAGGGCTGAATTCACTCCTGGCTGAATTTACGCATTCTTACGGGTTTTGCAGTAAATGCAAAACCCTGGTGTGAACAGTAACATGGCCGGATCTGAATTAATGCTAAATATAAAAAAGTACTTGAAAAAAAACGGGACCCATGTTATCCTTGTTTTAACATATTTCATAAAACTGAATAATCAATACGGCTTGTTACTGTTGAATCAGGCAATACCAAACAAAGATAGAAAAAGCGGAATCGTCATTCCGTTTAAGTTTTGTACCTTTGTTTGGATTTTTTTTGCCCAAATTGACTGGCGGAGAAGGTAATGATCGTAAAAAAAATCCTAAATAATAATGTAATTACATCAAATAATGAAAAGGGCCAGGAAATTATCATTATGGGAAAAGGGATCGGGTGGAAGCTGAAGCCGGGAGATCTGATTGATGAAAGTAAAATAGAAAAAACTTTCAGCATGGATACAGCCACTTCCACGGCAAGGCTCAGACAGCTGTTCCTGGAAGTCCGTCTGGAATCTGTACAGGCAGGAACCCGGATCGTGGATTATGCGATAAAAAATCTGGGAAAAGAACTGAAAAAGAACGTATATATCATGCTGACGGACCATATTGATTTTGCCATTGAACGTTTTCAGAAAGGGATTACATTTAAAACCGCCCTTTACTGGGAGATTCAGAAAATATATCCCAGAGAATTTGCTATTGGCAGGTATGCCCTGGATATTATTGAACAATGCTGTCACATCCGGCTGCCGGATGAAGAAGCGGCCTCCATTGCCCTGCATCTTGTAAATGCGGAGTATGATGGAAATATGAACCGGACGGAGAATATGATTTCGATCGTAAACGGTGCGCTGAATATCGTAAGATGTGTGCTGAAAGTGGATCTGGATCAGGAATCCCTGGATTACCAGCGTTTTGTCACCCACCTGCTGTTTTTTGCGCAGCGGGTGCTGGATAAAAAACCACTGGAGCATCAGGGAGACTTTCTCTATGAGACAATGAAGCAGGGCTATCCTGCGGCATTCGGATGCGCACGCAAAATCGGGGAATATGTAAACAGCCGGCACGGTGTTGTGGCCGGAGAAGAAGAGCTGACATTTCTGACGGTACATATTGTAAGGGTCGCTTCTGTCCGGGGGGGGGGTATAACCCCGTAGACACAGATTCTCCGGGGGGGGGGTTACTCATAAAAGAAAGAAACCGGAGGACTCACCGGGATAAAGCATATATAATATGGATAGTGTGGTACGTCCGTACTCCGGATACGATACAGCCGGGGGAAGATTCATGGAAAAAATAACCGGGGAAATGGAGAGCCTGTGAGGCAGTCATGTGTCAGTGAGCAGGAAACCATGGATACAGATATGGAAAAATATGTATGTGAATGGAGCCTGGCGCAGCCGGCTCATTACATAAATAATATGATAAGATCAAGGAGGAACGTATTATGGCAGCAAAAGTCCGGGACTATGCCAGACTCGCCGCAGATATCAAAGATACCCTGGGCGAAAGTAACATTATCAGCGCAACCCACTGCGCCACCCGTCTTCGCCTGGTTTTAAAGGAGAAACCGGGAAATGACATTACCAAAAAGATTGAGCAGATGCCGGCCGTGATCCAGGTCGTACAGGCAGGCGGCCAGTATCAGATCGTCATTGGCATGCACGCCAAAGACGTGTATGAAAATCTGTCCAGAATTATGACATTTTCCGGTGATGTGCCGGAAGTAAAGCAGAGTATGGTAAATAAAGTTATCGCAATGATGTCGGGCTGTATCGCTCCCTTCGTCTATGTGCTGGCAGCGGCCGGTCTGCTGCAGGGACTTCTGATTATTATTAATCTGTTTGTGGATATCAGCGGCACAGGCGCCGGACAGCTCTATGACATGATTTCCTGGACGCCGTTTACGTTTCTGCCGGTGTTTATTGCGGTGGCAGGGTCCAGACACTTTAAATGCAACACGTATATTGCGCTCTGGTGCTGTCTTGCCCTGACAAATCCTACCTGGGGAAGCATTGCGGATACCATAGCAGAGGGCAGCGCCCTGAAGTTTTTATTTATTCCACTGACATCGGTAAAATATACGTCCACGGTGATACCGCCAATCGTGCTGGTAGGCGTATTAAGCCTGCTGGAACACTGGATAGAGCCAAAGCTGCCGGATGTGTTAAAAGCTGTGGCCACGCCGTTTATCTGTACAGTCATAATGGTGCCGTTAACAATCATGGTCATCGGGCCGGTGTCTACCATAATCGCCAATGCGCTGGCGGATGGATATAATATGTTATATTCAGTTCTGCCGTGGCTGGCGTCAGGCGTGCTGGCCTTCTTCTGGCAGGTATTTGTAATATTCGGTGTGCACTGGAGCTTTACGCCGATTAATATGGCCAATTTTGAAACAGTAGGATACGACGTGATCCAGCCGTGTATGGCGATTGCCGTATGTGCGCAGACGGCAGCCTGCCTGGGTGTATTTATCAAATCCCGTAATTCGCAGATTAAGAACGTAGCCGGTTCTGCCGCCGCCACAGGTCTGTTTGGTATTACGGAACCCGCCATTTACGGTGTGACACTCCGTTTTAAGAAACCATTTTTCTGCGGCTGTGCCGGAGCGGCTCTGGGCGGGATTATCTGTTCCTTTTTCCGTGCCCGCTATTTTGTATATGCGGGATTGTCAGGATTTCTGACCATACCAAACGGTATTTACAATGCGGCTGCCAGGGCCAGGTGCGAAGGGTTCGGTACGGCAAGCGACAGCTTTTCCAGCGGTATTATCGGAATTCTGGCCGGAACGATAGTGGCCTGCGTAGTTGCGTTTATACTTGTGCAGATTGTGGGATTTGATGATCCGGTGGAAATTCCTCCGGAAGCAATGGACGATACGCCGGAATCAGACCCGGAACCACAAAAAACACCGGCAGCCTATGTGCCGCAGGCGCCTGCTGTTTCCAATACACTGATATACGCACCTTTAAATGGAAAAATCGTAGATCTTACGGAAGTGCCGGATGATACGTTTGCCGGCGGAATTCTGGGCCAGGGGGTAGCGATCCTGCCTTCGGAAGGCCGGTTATACAGTCCGGTGGACGGGATTGTATCTTCTATTTTTGAGACAAAACATGCCATCTGTCTGGAGACTTTTACCGGGGCGGAGATGCTGATCCACATCGGTCTGGAAACCGTTTCTTTACAGGGAAGGTACTTTGAAGCGAAAGTACAGGCGGACCAGCGGGTGAAAAAGGGTGATCTGCTGATTGAGTTTAACCTGAATGAAATCAAAAAGAATTTTCAGACATATACGCCGGTACTGGTTACAAATGCGGATGAATTTGGCGCCATAGATATATTAAAGCAGCCGGGTCCGGTGAAAGTGGGCGAACCGCTGTTTGAAGCCAGATTATAAAAAATGACGGCGGAAAAAGAAAGGAGAATATCATGGCATTTCCAAAAAACTTTTTATGGGGCGGCGCAGTGGCCGCCCATCAGCTGGAAGGCGGCTGGCAGGAAGGCGACAGGGGACCGTCGGTCAGCGATGTGTTAACGGCAGGCTCAGTGAACGTACCACGCCGCATTACCGACGGCGTGGTGGAAGGAGAGCGCTATCCGAACCACAAAGGCATTGACTTTTTCCATACATACAAAGAAGATATCGCCCTGTTTGGCGAACTTGGTTTTAAATGTTTTCGCACTTCCATCAGCTGGAGCCGTATTTTTCCAAACGGGGATGAAACAGAACCAAACGAAGCAGGGCTGCAATTTTATGACGATATGTTCGATACCATGCATCAATACGGCATTGAACCGGTTATTACATTAAGCCATTTTGAAATGCCTTACGGGCTGGTCAGAAACTATGGGGGCTGGAAAAACCGGAAACTGGTAGATTTCTTTGTACGTTATGCGGTCACGGTCATGGAGCGGTATAAAGATAAAGTGAAATACTGGATGACCTTTAATGAAATCAACAATCAGTTTAATACAGCTACCGATATTTTCGGCTGGACTAATTCCGGCGTCAAGTTTTCTGAATCAGAGGACCCGGAGAAGACGCTGTACCAGGTATCCCACCATGAACTGCTGGCGTCGGCGCTGGTAGTAAAAAAAGGCCATGCCATTAATCCGGATTTCAAAATAGGATGTATGTGTTCCTTTGTGCCAATTTATCCTTATTCCTGCCATCCGGATGATATTATGCTGGCCCAGGAATCCATGCACGAGCGCTTTTATTATATGGACGTCCATGCCAGGGGACACTACGGTGCCTATGCGAAGAAAGCCTGGGAGCGGGGAAACAATGCGCCGGTGATGGAGCCGGGAGATGAGCAGATTCTGGCAGAAGGTATCGTGGATTACATTGGTTTTAGCTACTATATGTCCAATGCGGTGAAAGCGGATGCTACCAGTGATGGAAAATGCCTGGACGGAGGCACGGTACATTCTGTCCGCAACCCTTACGTAAAGGCTTCCGACTGGGGCTGGCAGATAGACCCGGCGGGGCTGCGCTATTCCCTGAATGTGATGTATGAGAGGTACGAACTGCCATTGTTTATCGTGGAAAACGGATTTGGAGCCATTGATAAGCTGGAAGAAGACCACACCTGTGACGACAGTTACCGGATTGATTATTTAAGGGAACATATCAGAGAAATGAAAAAGGCGGTGGAGCTGGACGGCGTGGACCTGATGGGGTATACGCCCTGGGGATGTATTGACGTCGTATCTTTTACGACCGGAGAACTGCGCAAGCGGTACGGATTTATTTATGTGGACCTGAACGATGACGGCACCGGCAGCGGAAAACGGTATAAAAAGAAATCCTTTGACTGGTATAAACAGGTGACCGCATCCAACGGAGAGGATCTGGGATAATGCTTACAAAAAGCCGTCAGACCGGCATGTTCTGCTTTTTTACCGCCATTGCCCTGATAGCCACCGGTTATGGCATCTGGAAAAAGGAAAAAACAGACTGGATACCGGGATACCGGCATAAGCCGGGAGAAAATACGTCCGCTTACTGTATGCTGACGGGTAAAGGGGTGATGCTGGCAGGTACCGGGCTGTTTGTACTTTCCATACCGCTTTCCTTGGAGCGGCCAGACAAAATATTTGCGCTATGCTGTCTGATCAGCTGCCTGGTTTTTACAGGAATGGGAATCGGGTGTTATATCAGGGCGGAAAAGAGGTATCGTTCCTGAATTCTTATCAAATATATTCTATCTTATATAGCAGGCGGATATAGCAGTACAGCACAGGCTTTAAGCGTGTCTTAAAGCCTGTGCTGTATTTTTGCCCCGGAGGATTTGTAAGAACCGGGCGGCCGCTTTTTTTTGTTATGTAACAATCCGGTACTATGTAACAATCCAGAATTCCCTTATTGTAATTTAAAATTGTGTGTGATAGGATAATACAATGAACGCACGGGACTATTAAAGACTACAAAAGGAGGAAACAGATATGAAACCAGCATCACTGACAGAAATACTTGGCACGAATTCTTATCCGGGCAGAGGAATTGTCATTGGCAGATCAGAGGACGGCAGACATGCGGTTATTGCTTATTTTATTATGGGCAGAAGCGTTAACAGCCGTAACCGTATTTTTATTGAAGAAGGTCCGGGAATCCGCACACAGGCTTTTGATCCGGCGAAATTAAGTGATCCGGAGCTGATTATCTATGCGCCGGTACGTGTGTCCGGCAATAAAACCATTGTTACGAACGGAGATCAGACCGATACCGTGTTTGAGGAGATGGAGAAATCCCGGACATTTGAACAGGCGCTGCGCACCAGGGAATTTGAACCGGATGCGCCTAATTATACGCCACGCATTTCAGGCCTGCTGCATCTGGAAGACGGCTCATGCCACTACGACATGTCTATTTTAAAGAGCAGCCAGGGCAGACCGGAATCATGCTGCCGTTATACTTTTTCTTATGAACATCCGCTGGCAGGGGAGGGACATTTTATCCATACGTATCGTGGAGACGGGGAACCGCTGCCTTCTTTTGAAGGAGAACCGGTATGGATAGAGTTAAAAGGCGGCATCGACACATTTACAGACAGTCTGTGGAAGAGTCTGAATGAAGAAAATAAAGTGTCCCTGTTTGTGAGATATATTGAATGCGTTACTGGAAAATATGAGACAAGGATTGTGAATAAAAATAAATGATGAGATTTGAAGTCATAAAACAGGAAGGCCGTGCCAGACGGGGAATTTTTCATACCGTACACGGCGACATCCAGACACCGGTATTTATGAATGTGGGAACCTGCGGGGCCATTAAGGGAGCTGTTTCCACCGAAGATCTGGCAGGGCTGAAGTGCCAGGTAGAACTGTCCAATACGTATCATCTGCATGTCCGTCCCGGAGACGGACTGATCCGGGAGATGGGCGGACTGCACAGATTTATCGTATGGGACAGGCCCATACTGACAGACTCCGGCGGTTTTCAGGTGTTTTCCCTGGCAGGACTGCGAAAAATCAAAGAAGAAGGGGTATTATTCAATTCCCATATTGACGGGCGCAAAATATTTATGGGGCCGGAACAGAGTATGCAGATCCAGTCCAATCTGGCTTCTACGATTGCCATGGCCTTTGACGAATGCCCGCCCAGTCTGGCGGACCGCAGTTACGTCCAGCATTCCGTAGACCGTACTACCAGGTGGCTGCAGCGGTGCAAAACTGAGATGGAGCGGCTCAATAGCCTGGAAGATACGATCAATCACGACCAGCTGCTGTTTGCCATTAACCAGGGAGCCATATTCGACGATATCCGCATGGATCATGCGAAACGCATTGCGGAAATGGAACTGGACGGTTATGCGGTGGGCGGACTGGCAGTAGGGGAGACCCATGAAGAAATGTATCATATTCTGGATGTGACACTGCCCCATCTGCCGGCGGAGAAACCGGTATATCTGATGGGCGTGGGCACGCCGGAGAATATACTGGAAGGCGTGGAGCGGGGCGTGGATTTTTTTGACTGCGTATATCCGGCAAGAAATGGACGCCACGGACATGTCTATACCAGCAGGGGCAAGCGGAACCTGTTTAATAAACAGTACGAAAAGGATATGAGTCCCATCGAAGAAGGGTGTCAGTGTCCCGCATGCCGCACATACAGCAGGGCGTATATCCGTCATCTGCTAAAAGCAAAGGAAATGCTTGGTATGCGCCTGTGTGTGCTGCATAACCTTTATTTTTATAACAATATGATGGAAGAGATCCGGGATGCGCTGGAGGAAGGCCGTTTTGCTTCTTATAAGGCGAAGAAGCTGGAGGGAATGAATTTTTTATAAAATGTATTGCTGAATCCGGCGCATTTGTGTACAATACTGTTTGTGTATGATTCAGCGTGTGTCTGAAAATTTATTCCGGCAGTCCGGAAGTCCGGGTTTGCGGGGGATCCTTTCCGGATCTGGTGAAACTGGCTGCGTCCCTGTGCGCGGTTAAAGTGTTCCGTGTCCGGGACCTGTGCCCTGTGGAGCCCGCATCATTTTCAGTCACGCTTAAAGACAGGCGGTCCGGCAGCCGCCGCAGGGTGTTCTGTGGGACCGCTGAATGAAAAGCCGCCCCAGGCGGTGATTTTTACAGTCATGTTAGGAGGGAATATATGATTTTAGCAGCCGAAGCCGGCGGAAGTATGCTTGGCATGATCTTATCCATGGGGATTTTGTTCGCATTCATGTATTTTGTGATGATGCGGCCCCAGCAAAAGGAACAGAAACGGAAAGAGGCCATGCTTGCGGCGCTGGAAGTAGGGGATACCGTACTGACAACCAGCGGATTTTATGGTACTATTATAGACATTTCCGGGGATACGGTTATCATAGAATTCGGAAGTAACCGTAACTGCCGGATTCCGATGCAGCGGGCGGCTATCTCCGTAGTGGAAAAGCCGGAAGACGCATCCAAAGCAGTAGAAGACAAACAGGAAAAGAAAGAGAAAAAAGGCAAATAAGCCTGTCCATTGGCACATTCGTGCACGATTCATATGACACAGCCGCCAGTCCTGCGTTTTGCGGGGCCTGGCAGCGTCCGGTTTTTCAATTATTTCATAACAGAAGAAAGGATGTTTTCAGATGGGATATCAGATAGGTGTTATTTCCGGTGATGGAATCGGGCCGGAAATCGTTGCTGAAGCAAAGAAAGTGTTAAACAGGGTCAGTGAAAAATACGGCCATTCATTTGCTTATGAACATATTTTAATGGGAGGATGTTCCATAGATGCCACCGGGGTGCCGCTGACAGACGAAGCGATTGCGCAGGCAAAAGCATGCGATGCGGTATTAATGGGTTCGATCGGGGGCAATACGGCCACTTCTCCCTGGTACCAGCTGGAGCCGTCGCTGCGTCCGGAAGCGGGACTGTTAAAACTGCGCAAAGAGCTGAATCTGTTTGCCAATCTGCGTCCGGCATACTTGTATGAAGAGTTAAAAGAAGCCTGTCCGCTGCGGGAAGACATTATCGGGGACGGCTTTGACATGATGATTATGAGGGAATTAACCGGCGGTCTGTATTTTGGAGACCGGGTGACAGAAATCCGGGACGGCCGGATGACCGCTGTGGACACCCTGGTCTATAATGAGGATGAAATCCGCAGAATTGCCAGACGGGGCTTTGAAATCGCGTTAAAACGCCGCAAAAAAGTAACAAGCGTGGATAAGGCAAACGTACTGGATTCTTCCAGACTGTGGAGAAAGATTGTAGAAGAAGTAGCGAAGGATTATCCGGAAGTCGCTTACGAACATATGCTGGTGGACAACTGTGCCATGCAGCTGGTCAAAGACCCGAAACAGTTTGATGTTATTTTAACAGAAAATATGTTTGGAGATATTTTATCCGACGAAGCGTCCATGGTGACAGGTTCTATCGGGATGCTTTCATCCGCCAGCCTGAATGATACGAAATCCGGTCTGTATGAACCAAGCGGCGGTTCCGCTCCGGACATTGCGGGCAAAGGCATCGCAAATCCGATTGCTACCATTCTGTCCGCAGCCATGATGCTGCGTTACAGCTTTGATCTGGACGAAGAGGCGCGGGCAGTGGAAGCGGCCGTAAAGCAGGTATTAAAAGAAGGCTTCCGTACGATTGATATTATGCCGCGGGAAGAAGACAAAAAGGCAGCAGTGACACTGGTGGGTACGGCACAGATGGGTGATCTGATCTGTGAGAGGATTTAAGACCAGGAATTGTTTTTATTTAAATGTTATATATTAGTTTTTGTATTTTTTTGACAGAAGGGATGTAAATTATGAAAAGTGATCAGGTAAAAGCCGGTATGCAGCAGGCGCCGCACCGTTCCCTGTTCCGTGCCGCAGGCTTTACAGAAGAAGAAATGAAAAAACCAATGGTAGGTATCGTAAGCTCTTATAATGAAATCGTACCGGGCCATATAAATCTGGATAAAATTGTGGATGCCGTAAAGCTGGGTGTGGCACAGGCTGGCGGGGTGCCGGTGGTATTTCCGGCCATTGCGGTCTGCGACGGGATTGCCATGGGCCATATCGGAATGAAATATTCACTGGTAACCAGGGATCTGATTGCGGATTCTACAGAATGTATGGCGCTGGCCCATCAGTTTGACGCCCTGGTTATGGTGCCAAACTGTGATAAAAATGTACCGGGACTTTTAATGGCGGCGGCCAGAATCAATGTACCGACTGTATTTGTATCCGGCGGCCCGATGCTGGCAGGACGGGTACAGGGGCAGAAGCGCAGCCTTTCCTCCATGTTTGAGGCGGTAGGTTCCTATGCGGCGGGTACGATGAGTGAAGCGGATGTACAGGAATACGAAGAAAAGGTATGTCCGACCTGCGGCTCCTGTTCAGGAATGTACACGGCCAATTCCATGAACTGCCTGACAGAGGCGCTTGGCATGGGGCTGGGAGGCAACGGTACGATTCCGGCGGTATATTCGGATCGTATCCGGCTGGCAAAACACGCCGGCATGGCGGTTATGGAGATGCTGGAAAAGAACATCCGTCCAAGGGATATTATGACGAAAGAAGCCATAATCAACGCACTGACGGTAGATATGGCGTTGGGATGTTCTACCAACAGTATGCTGCATCTGCCGGCCATTGCCCACGAGACCGGTTTTGACTTTGACATTGCCTTTGCCAACGAAATAAGTGAAAAAACGCCGAACCTTTGTCATCTGGCGCCGGCAGGCCCGACTTATATGGAAGACTTAAATGAAGCGGGCGGCGTCTATGCGGTTATGAAACAGCTGGCGGATATCGGCCTGCTGCATACAGACTGCATGACAGTTACCGGAAAAACCATCGGTGAAAATATTGCGGATGCGGTAAACAAAAATCCGCAGGTAATCCGTCCGGTGGACAATCCATACAGTAAGACCGGCGGCCTGGCTGTATTAAAAGGCAACCTGGCTCCGGACGGCTCAGTTGTAAAACGTTCCGCCGTGGCGGAAGAGATGATGGTTCACGAAGGACCAGCCAGGGTGTTTGACTGTGAGGAAGACGCCATTGCGGCCATCAAGGGCGGCAATATCCACGCCGGTGATGTGGTGGTAATCCGCTATGAGGGGCCAAAAGGCGGTCCGGGAATGCGGGAAATGCTCAATCCGACTTCCGCCATCGCAGGCATGGGCCTTGGGGCCTCCGTGGCGCTCATTACCGACGGACGTTTTTCCGGAGCCAGCAGGGGAGCGTCCATTGGCCATGTATCGCCGGAAGCGGCTGTGGGCGGGCCGATTGCCCTGGTACGTGAGGGAGATATAATCCGCATTAACATTCCGAAGCTGTCCCTGGAACTGGCGGTTTCTGACGAAGAGCTGGCGGCCAGAAGGGCACAATGGCAGCCGGCGGAGCCAAAAGTAACCAGCGGATATCTTTCACGCTATGCGTCTATGGTTACATCCGGGAACCTGGGAGCGGTTCTGCGGATACCCGGAAAATCAGAGTAGACAGATATGATCCATGATGCTGACAGCCGGGAGTTACAGGGCTGCCGGCATCGTGAAACAGTATTATGAAACAGTAATATTGCAAAAGAAAGGAAGGCAGAGACAATGCAGCTGACTGGAGCGCAGATCGTAATTGAATGCCTCAGAGAGCAGGGAGTCGATACGGTGTTCGGATATCCGGGCGGGGCAATTTTAAATGTATACGATGAATTGTACAGACATAGAAATGAAATAAAGCATGTGCTGGTATCCCATGAACAGGGAGCCTCCCACGCTGCGGACGGGTACGCACGCAGTACCGGGAAAGTAGGCGTATGTCTTGCCACCAGCGGTCCCGGGGCTACCAATCTGGTCACTGGTATCGCTACGGCATACATGGATTCCATTCCAATGGTGGCGCTGACCTGCAACGTAACCGTACCGCTGCTTGGCAAAGACAGCTTTCAGGAAATAGATATCGCCGGTATTACCACGCCGATTACAAAGCACAATTTTATTGTAAAAGATGTGGCGGATCTGGCAAAGATTATCCGGCGGGCATTTCACATAGCCAGAAAAGGCA
Source organism: uncultured Eubacterium sp. (assembly GCA_947642745.1). Lineage (GTDB taxonomy): Bacteria > Bacillota > Clostridia > Lachnospirales > Lachnospiraceae > Eubacterium_J. The sequence continues at coordinate 19,682 of CANRTU010000009.1, read as the reverse complement.
GGCCGGGGCCGGTGCTGGTGGACATTCCAAAGGATGTGACCGCTAATCAGACGGAATTTACAAGTGAAACGATACAGATGCCGGAGCGGGTAACGGATAAGCTGCGGCAGGAAGACATCGACCTGGCGATAAAATACATCAGTAAATCAAAAAAACCATATATATTCGTTGGCGGCGGAGTCGTATTATCCAAGGCGGCAGACGAGCTTAAAACATTTGTGGAGAAAGTGCAGGCTCCGGTCTGCGATACATTAATGGGAAAAGGAGCCTTTGATGGCAACAATCCCGGATATACAGGTATGCTGGGTATGCATGGCACAAAGACTTCCAACTACGGAGTCAGTGAATGCGATTTGCTGCTGGCCATTGGCGTCCGTTTCAGCGACCGTGTCATCGGCAATGCGAAGAAATTCGCCAGAAACGCAAAAATCGTACAGTTTGATGTGGACCCGGCGGAGATTAATAAAAATATTATCGTCACCTCCAGCGTGATTGGCGATCTGAAAGAAAGCCTTTCCAGAATCAACAGCCAGCTGGAACAGCAGGATCATACCCAGTGGATGGAGCAGATCGCAGGCTATCAGAAGAAATATCCGTCCACGTATCGCCAGACAGGTCTCTGCGGCCCTTATATCGTAGAAAAGATCTATGAAAAAACAAAGGGAGACGCCATTATCGTAGCGGAAGTAGGACAGCATCAGATGTGGACGGCCCAGTATTACAAATATTCCAGACCCGGACAGCTGTTAACTTCCGGCGGCCTTGGTACCATGGGTTACGGACTGGGAGCGGCCATAGGCGCCCAGATTGCCAATCCGGACCAGCAGGTGGTCAATATTGCCGGAGACGGTTGTTTCAGGATGAACATGAATGAAATTGCCACGGCAGTCCGGGAAAAACTGCCGTTAATCGAAGTCATAGTCAACAATCATGTACTTGGCATGGTGCGTCAGTGGCAGAATCTGTTTTATGAAGAGCGTTATTCGGCCACAGTGCTGGACGACGGAGTGGATTTTGCGAAAGTAGCCCAGGCCATGGGTGCCCGGGGGATACGTGTGACTACCAGGGAAGAATTTGACGCCGCTTTTGAACAGGCGCTGGCCTGTGACGGACCGGTAGTGCTGGACTGCATTGTGGACCGGGACGACAAAGTATGGCCAATGGTAGCGCCGGGAGCGCCGATCAGCGAGGCGTTTTCAGAAGAAGACCTGAATAAATAAGATACTGGAAATGATTCTGAATATTAGAAACTTATGAATATATATAAATCTGTGGGTTTATGAGTTATGACAGGAGGACAGAAATGGGCAGAGTTTATAACTTTTCTGCGGGACCAGCGGTTCTGCCGGAAGAAGTACTTAGGGAAGCAGCGGAAGAAATGCTGGATTATAAAGGCAGCGGCATGTCTGTAATGGAAATGTCCCACCGCTCAAAAGTATACGATACGATTATCAAAGAAGCGGAGCAGGACATCCGGGACCTGATGCGGATTCCGGATAATTACAAAGTGTTATTTTTACAGGGCGGGGCTTCCCAGCAGTTTGCGATGATTCCCATGAACCTGATGAAACATAAAAAAGCCGGCTATATCGTAACCGGCCAGTGGGCAAAAAAAGCTTACCAGGAAGCGGCGCTCTATGGAGAAGCTGTAAAACTGGCTTCCTCGGAAGACAAAGTATTTTCCTATATTCCGGACTGTTCGGATCTGGATATTCCGGAAGATATGGATTATGTATACATCTGTGAAAATAATACCATTTATGGAACCAAATTCAAAAAACTGCCGGATACAAAAGGACACACGCTGGTGGCCGACGTATCTTCCTGCTTTTTGTCAGAGCCTGTGGATGTCAGTAAATATGGCGTTATATTTGGCGGCGTACAGAAAAATGTGGGACCGGCGGGCGTGGTGATCGCTATTATCCGGGAAGACCTGATAACAGAAGACGTGCTGGCAGGCACACCGACAATGTTAAAATTCAAAACCCACGCAGACGCGGATTCTCTATATAATACACCGCCTTGTTATGGCATTTATATCTGCGGTAAAGTGTTTAAGTGGTTAAAAAATATGGGGGGACTGGAAGCTGTCCACCAGCATAATATAGAAAAGGCAAAGATTTTATACGACTTCCTGGATGAAAGCAGCATGTTTAAAGGAACTGTTGTGCCGGAAGACCGTTCCCTGATGAATGTGCCGTTTGTGACCGGGGACAAAGACCTGGACGCAAAATTTGTGGCGGAGGCATCAGCGGCAGGATTTGTAAATCTGAAAGGACACCGTTCAGTGGGAGGCATGAGGGCGTCTGTTTACAACGCAATGCCAAAAGAAGGTGTAGAGAAGCTGGTAGCGTTTATGAGAGAATTTGAAGCAAACAACAAATAATCAGTCAGTCTGACGAATCGTAAGTGAGGAATATCATCAATGTATAAATATGCGTGTTTAAATCCCATTGCCCGGGTGGGGCTGGATATATTAACCGAAGAATATCACAAAGTAGACGATGTAAAAGAAGCGCAGGCAGTGCTGGTCCGCTCCGCTTCCATGCATGACATGGAGTTTCCGCAGGGGCTGGACGCCATAGCCAGGGCAGGCGCAGGTGTGAACAATATTCCGCTGGAACAGTGTGCGGAGCAGGGGATCATTGTATTTAATACCCCGGGCGCCAATTCCAATGGCGTCAAGGAGCTGGTGTTTGCGGGAATGTTTATGGCCAGCAGGGATATTAATGGAGGCGTGGACTGGGTAGTATCGGAAAAGGACAATCCGGATCTGGCCAAAATGACGGAAAAGCAGAAAAAAGAATTTGCAGGCTGTGAAATCGCAGGCAAGAAGCTGGGCGTCATCGGGCTGGGCGCAATCGGCATACGGGTTGCCAACGCAGCCACCCATCTGGATATGGATGTATATGGCTATGATCCGTATATTTCCATTAAGGCAGCATGGAATCTGTCCAGAAATGTAAAATATGTGCGTAATGTGGAAGATATCTACCGGGAATGCGACTATATCACGATTCATGTACCGTTGATGGACGCCACCAGAAAGATGATCGGTGCGGACGCCATAGCCCTGATGAAACCGACCACAGTCGTATTAAACTTTGCCAGGGATCTGCTGGTGGATGAGGAAGCAATGGTAGCGGCGCTGGCAGAAGGAAAGCTGAGAAGATACGTATCCGACTTTCCAAACAACATTACAGCCGGTAAACCGGGATGTATCGTAACCCCGCATCTGGGAGCGTCTACAGAAGAATCCGAAGACAACTGTGCTGTCATGGCGGCCCAGGAAATCAGGGAATATCTGGAACACGGCAATATTAAAAATTCCGTAAATTATCCGGATTGTGATATGGGAGAGTGCCCGACTCCTGCCAGAGTGGCAGTGCTGCATAAAAACAGCAAAGGATTTATTGGCCGCATTACAACCACACTGGGTGAATTTGACATCAATATCGAAAACATGACAAATAAATCAAAAGGAAATTACGCATATTCCATGTTTGACCTGGATACGCCGCTGACAGAAGAAGTGGTGGAGAAGCTCTGGGATATTAAGAGTGTTATTAAAGTGAGAGTATTAAAATAAAAGTGTTATAATAATTGTGAAAGGGGCTGTCGCATTAAGAAAAATGATACAAGATATAGTTGGTTTGAATGATTCTTCTATACTATATCTTGTATATGTTTTGCTTCGTGCGACAGCCCCTTATTTATCTTATAGGAAAGAGCGTCCTGTAAGATAAAAACCCTCCGGGCGGGATCGCACTGCGGCGGAGAGGAAATATATCGCTAAAGCGATCCGCCGCAGGCGGGGAATCCTGCAAAGCAGGATTCTTTTTTATCTTATAGGAAAGAGCGTCCTATAAGATAAACCCCTCCGGGAGGATCGCCATGCGGCGGAAGGGAAGATGCTGCCAGGTGACAGCCCGCCGCAGGCGGAGTATCCGGCTTTGCCGGATACTTTTTTATTAAAGTGTCAGGTTTTTCAGATATTCTGCGGCCGCTGTCGCTGCGTTTGCGCCGTCAGAGACAGCGGTCACCACCTGCCGCAGCGCTTTTGTGCGTACATCGCCGGCGGCAAAAAAGCCCGGGGCTGATGTGACGCCGGTCTCTCCCGCAATAATATAGCCGCCGTCGTCCAGGTCCACGACTCCCTGCAGACATTCTGTCTGCGGCTGCATCCCTACGGCGACAAAAGCGCCGTGTACCGGAATGGACCTGCCGTCTTTTAATTCCAGTGCGGTGACAGTCTGGTCGCCGGCAATCTTTGCGGGTACGGCTCCTGTAATGATTTCCACATTGTCTTTTTGCCGCAGTCGTTCCACGGAAGAACTGGAGCCACGGAATTCGTCCCTGCGGTGAATCAGATACACTCTGTCGCATAAATCAGACAGATACATGGCGTCGCCCAGGGCGGTATCCCCGCCGCCAATGACGGCGGCTGATTTTCCCCGGTAAAAAGCGCCGTCGCAGACTGCGCAGTAGGATACGCCTTTGCCGGTAAATTCTTTTTCGCCTTCCACGCCCAGTTTGCGGTGTGCCGCACCCGCACAGTAAATTACGGTTCTGGCGCTGATCTGGCTGTCGTCGGTAAAGTGTACGTTCCATCCGTCTGCGTCTGCTGTAAAACCATCAGCTGTCCCGTCGTGAAATTCCACGCCCAGCTTTTCAGCGTGGCTGCGGAAAGCCTCGCCCAGGTCATAGCCGTTGATTTCCGGCATACCGGGATAATTATCCACCTGGTCGCTTTCTGCGATCTGCCCGGTACCCATATATTCTTTTTCCGCCACCAGCACCCGCAGACTGGCACGTTTTGCGTAAATGGCGGCGCTCAGGCCGGCCGGGCCGCTGCCTATAATCAGGACATCCAGTAAGTTGTTGTTTTCCATATGATCCTTCTTTCCTGTTGTTATATTATATTATTTACCAGATAGGTACATATTACTATAATTAAGATGGAAAATCCAGCAGCAGCAGGATAATGGATGTTTTTTGCGGGCCAGGGAACCGGCGGCGCTTTCTGTAGTTGCTTTTTGTCATATAAATATGGAATTTTGTCAGATTTTAAAGTATAATTATGAAAAAGGAGCAGGGAGTTACGAATAATTTCAAGGCAGGGGATTTTATGGATGACAAAGAGGACAAAAAGGATGAAATATCATATGCTGATGTATACGTATTCGTGGACGAATCCGGGAGTATTACAGAACACTATGAAAAAGACAGATATTTTATTATTTGTCTGATTTTTACCAAAAACAATGTAAAATTGAACCGGGCATTTCGTGGGGAAAATGTAAAACTGGCAAAAAAATATCCAAAGCTGGGTAAAATGCTGGGCCAGAATAAAGAAATTAAAGGATCGGATATGACAGAGCCGCAAAAACACGAACTGTATCAGACGATGGTGGAAAAGTACGGGGATCTGTTTGAAATCGGCATCATTATTTTTGATAATAAATATGCTGCTGCCCAGGGACCCCTGGTTAAGGCCCGTTGTTTTAATTACCTGATACAGGAATATATGGGGAGTTGTTTTAGAAATGAGTGCAGATTTTTTGACAGAAAGCATACTTTTTGTCAGAATATTATTTTTCTGATAGATGAAAGAAATGTAAAAACAAATGAAAAAAATTATCTGGGCGCCTATCTGACCGGGCATTTAAACACCTTTGATCCGGTCTGTATGGACAGTATTACTGTTACGTATATGGATTCTAAAAAAAATGCGCTGATACAGTTTGCGGATTATGTTGCCAATACATTTTTCCGGAATATGAAAAGGATTAAAGAATCAGGAAAAAATATAAAACTTTTGCGGAGAAATCTGTGTGGCAGGAAGATTTTTGGATATCCGCAGGATTACGATATACATATCAGCACGGATCTGTAGCTGTCCAGCCTCCTTTGCCGGAGGCGGACTGTAACAGGATAAGGCCGTTGTGGCGGGTATGAGTGTGAGTGATACGACCACAACATATTTTATAATTAAAATAAAAAAATAGTTGACAATGGCGTAAGTTTATGTTAAAGTAAATTCAGCAAAGTAATTCGATGGTAACTGTGTGAGAGCATAAGCTACTTGTAAAGTAGCCAGCCCATTGTTTTTGCCAGAGACAGCACTCAGGATACTGAGTGTTTTTTCGTGTCTGAATCGTTAATGATCGTTCAGTTAGCAAGGGGTTGTCGGAAAATGAAATTTTCAAACGAAATATAGTCAGCAGTTTCATAAACAGACTATATCTTGGAACAGTCATTTTCCGACAGCCCCTTATGCATTCATGGTAATGGAGCCGCACCAGGCAGGGTTTCCGGGACAGATTTCCATAGGCGGAATTTTGTGACTGCAGGTACATAATCCGTAAACAGCGGCCGGATATCCGGTTCACAGGAAAAGATATATGAAAATTGTTGTCATGATCCGTAAAATCGTTTACTATAATACAGACAAAGCAGTAGTTTGCCACAGGCAGGGCGGGGTTGTACCAGATTGTGCCTGAAAGGAACTTTCCGCAGGATACGTTTACAGGATGTGCGTTCCCAAGCGGCGGCATAATGGTCCTGACTGATGCAGACGCAGATTTCGCAGGGAAGGATGTTTAAAATGAAAATAGTTGTTTTGGCAGGTGGTCTGAGTGCGGAGCGGGATGTATCGTTTGTAACGGGAACCACCGTATGCAGGGCGCTGCAGGACCGGGGACATCAGGTCATACTGGCCGATGTATATATGGGATATGGCGAAAAGGGGGATGATCTGGAAGAACTATTTGACAAACACGGGGCGGACCGCACACAGTCGGTAAAAATTGCGGAAATGGCTCCGGATCTGGAAACAGTAAAGGCTATGCGGGGGGATAAAGGGGATGGCTTTTTCGGACCTGACATTATTGAGCTGTGCCGCAGGGCGGATATTGTATTTATAGCGCTTCATGGGGAAAACGGTGAGGACGGCAGAATACAGGCGGCATTTGATCTGCTGGGCATCCGTTATACCGGAAGTGATTATTTAAGCAGTGCGGTGGCGATGAATAAAAAAGTAAGCAAACAGTTTTTTGAAGCAAATCATATTCCCACGCCAAAAGGGATTTCACTAAGAAAGGATCAGTGCGGCTGTTCTCCTGCCTGTGCGCAGATTCCGCTGCCATGTGTGGTAAAGCCGTGCTGCGGGGGGTCCAGCATTGGCGTATCAATTGTATATACACAGGAGGAATACGAGACAGCCCTGGCGGAGGCGTTCCGCTGGGAAGATGAAATAATACTGGAAGAATATATAAAAGGACGGGAGTTTTCCGTGGGGGTGATAGAGGATCAGGCACTGCCGGTAATTGAAATGGCCCCTCTGAAAGGTTTTTATGATTATAAAAATAAATACCAGGCGGGTACGACCATAGAGACCTGTCCCGCAGAACTGCCGGAGTATATCGCAAAACAGATGCAGGACTATGCGGTAGCGGTAACCAGGGCAATCGGGCTGGATACTTATTCCCGCATGGATTTTGTGATGGATGAGAAAGAGCGGATATATTGTCTGGAGGCGAATACCCTTCCGGGCATGACGCCCACCAGTCTGCTGCCCCAGGAAGCCGCTGCGGCGGGCATGGATTTTGGAGAATTGTGTGAAAAACTGATTGAAATTTCCCTGAAAAGGTTTTAAAGACAGGAGGAGATATAATGAGAAACATGACATTGGAAGCCATGGCCGGAGCCTGCCATGGGCAGCTTGCCGGAGCAAATGAAATGCAGTATTTAAATGCTGAGGGAATTGTGATTGACAGTCGTATGGTGCAGGAAGGTTATGTATTCGTGGCGATCCGGGGGGAACGCTCTGACGGTCATGATTTTATTGACAAGGCATTTGCGGACGGCGCTCTGGGGGTGATTTGTGAGCGGCGTCCGGAAGCGCCAAAAGGGCCTTACATTCTGGTGGAGTCCACCCTGCAGGCATTGAAGGATCTGGCGGCTTTTTATCTGCGGCAGATGGATATTACGGTTGTAGGAATTACCGGAAGCGTGGGCAAGACCAGTACGAAAGAAATGATTGCCTCCGTCCTTTCGCAGAAATACCATGTGCATAAGACAGAGGGCAACCAGAACAATGAAATCGGGCTGCCGCTTACAGTATTTAAGATCCGGGAAAAACATCAGGTAGCTGTACTGGAAATGGGAATATCTGATTTTCATGAAATGGGACGTCTGGCTGCTATTGCCCGTCCGGATATCGGGGTCATTACGAATATCGGGCTGAGCCACCTGAAAAAGCTGGAGTCCAGGGACGGTATATTTAAGGCAAAAACAGAAATGTTTGATTATTTACAGGAAGGCGCCAGGGTTATATTAAACGGGGATGACGATAAGCTGTGCGTTGTAGACAGTGTCCGTGGAAAGAAGCCGGTTTTTTACGGCGTGGGCCTGAAGAAGCCGGAGACGGCGGCTTATGGCGAAAAGGCGGTCTATGCGACGGATATTGAGAATCTGGGGCTTCAGGGCGTATATCTGACCATACATATCGGAGAGGAGTCTTTCCGGGCCAGAATACCGATGCCTGGTGCGCACAATGTATATAATGCCATGACGGCGGCGGCTGTAGGCAGAATCATGGGCCTGTCCAACGATCAGATAAAGAAGGGCATTGAGACGATGCAGATGATTGACGGCCGGACAAATTTAATCGAAGTCAACGGAATGACGGTTATTGACGACTGCTATAACGCAAATCCGGTTTCCATGAAGGCGTCCCTGGACGTACTTGCCACTGCCCTGGGAAGAACCGTGGCTGTGCTGGGTGATATGGGTGAACTGGGTGCGGATAAGCGGGAGCTGCACTATGAAGTGGGCGCTTACGTGGCGGAAAAAGGCATTGACGTACTGTTTTGCGCCGGTGTTCTTTCAAAAGAAATCGCGGCGGCAGTCAGGGAACATAATCCGGCCTGTGATGTGCATGAATATGAGACAAGAGATGAAATGTTAAAGGATCTGCTTCCGTTTTTAAGACAGGGAGATGCGGTTCTGGTTAAAGCGTCCCATTTTATGGAATTTTCTGAAGTTGTGGAAGAGGTTATTACGATGTAGTGGAAGGAGTTTTTATAAAGCGGAGTATCCGGCGAAGCCGGATACTTTTTACTTTATAGGAAAGATCGTCCTGACATGTAAAACCCTCTGGGAGGATTGCCCCGGGGCGGGGAGGAAAATGCTGCCGGAGGCAGTCCGCCGCAGGCGGATTGTCCGCCAGAGCCGGACAGGATTCCGGTCACGCACGGCGCTGTTTCTGTTTATCTGCTGGCGGATCTCTCCAGCTCTTCTTCCAGCATTTTGCAGATAATATCTCTCGTGTAGTTTCCCAGATGTTTCCGCTGTTCTTTCGTCAGGTTTTTTACATATATGGGCTCTCCATAGGTCAGGATAACATGAGTGCGCCGGATAAAAGGCAGGTGGTTTTCAAAAATATCCGCTGTGTGGATCATTGCCATGGGAATAATGGCACAGCCGGTTTTTTCCGCCATTTTAAGGCTGCCTTCTTTAAAGGGCAGCATATCCGTTTCCACTGGGGATGTGCACCGGGTGCCTTCTGGAAAGATGCACATGGAAATGCCGTTTTTTATCTGGTCAATACCAGTCAGAATTGTTTTCAGGCCCTCTTTAATATCTGTGCGGTTTAAAAACAGGCAGTGGAGCTTCTTCATCCAGGTATTCAGAAAAGGATACTTTAACATCGAATCTTTTGCCACATAACCAGTCAGTCCGGGACATCTGGCGTATGTGATCACTGTGTCAAAAAAACCACGGTGGTTGGCGATATACAGGACGGCCTCATCCTTTGGCACATGTTCTTCCCCATATACTTCTACCTTTGTACCGGCGAGAAACAGGATGACTTTAAAGGCAGCCTGGACAATACGCAGGCAGAGCAGGTCCGCTTTATGCGGGTCGGAGCGTCCAACCAGCCAGGTAATGGCCCAGATTGGAATGCTGGCGATAAAAAAAAGCAGCATAAAAAGTACGACTAAAATTAAACGTATCATATCATTAATCCTTTCCAGACATGTATTCAGATATATCCCATTATAAAAAATATTTTCTATATGTGCAATACAGAAAGTGGAAATTAGAATCGTGAAATAAGAAGGCGGAATAAGTCTGCGGTTTTGCGTCATATTGGATAAGACCGTTTCATAAACTGTAGATAAGAAAACCGGGGCAGTGAAAATATGAACATAAATCCTCGTATTCATAATAAAATGACGCAGGGCCTTCCGCTGCTGTATGTAATGATTTTCGCACTGGGGCTCTCTGCTCTTTCTGGATGCACACGAAAGGAAGAAGACAGCCGCAACCGGCAGGAAATAGAATATACGATTGTAGAACAAAGGGATATTCCGGAAAAACTACTGGAAACAATTGAGCAGAAAAAACAGGCGGAAATCAAAATTTCGTTTGAAAATGAAAATGATCTTTACCTGGTACGTGGCTATGGCGTACAGGAAACCGGGGGCTACAGCATTGTGGTCAGGGAGCTGTATCTGACAGAACATGCACTATATTTTGATACTGAGCTGCTGGGTCCCGAAAACGGTTCCAGTCCGCAAAAAAAACCGAGTTATCCATATATAGTGGTCAAAACCGGGAAACATAAACAAAATGTAGTATTCGGGTAAGGAAATTCGTTGACTTTCGGGAAACAGAGTGCTATACTATATCTAGTACTTCATCTGGCAGGAACCCCGGATACGGCCGTCTCATCCATATGATTACAGGATAAAATTTCATCCGGCAGTCATGCTGTTGTCACAATTTTATTCCGCAATGATGTGGATGGTAAAGGCGGAATCCGGATCTGTAGCCGGATGGGGTACCGGTATATCAAAAAGAGTATCTGGCAGGTAATGCAGAATGCAATCAGAGGAGGATGAGAAGATATGCAGCGTAAAGATATAGAAAAGGTGCGTGCTTCGGTACATCAGCAATGTGGGAGTAAGGTTATGATCCAGCTTGACAGGGGCAGAAATAAGGTCGATATCCAGAGTGGTGTCATTCAGGGCGCTTACCCGAGTGTTTTTACGATTCTGGTAGATGACAAGGATGATAAGAATCCGCCGCAGCTGCTGTCTTTCAGCTATTCAGATATTATTACACGGGATATACGGATGAAGTTGTGCTAAATGCGGATATGATACATAAAATCCCCCGGTGATGAATAGGATATAAAAAACTATTCATGACCGGAGGATTTTTTATTGGATTTTATAAAAAAGCTTTTACAGACAAACCAGGAGAGGGGACGGGCATCCATTCAGATGACGGTGGAGAGCGATTTTAACCTGCCGGATTATGAGCCGGATATGATTAAATTAATCGACCGGAAAGGAGCCGCAAGGATCCGTGAAACACGGGTAGATACGGACCAGATCATGGTGGACGGGGTACTGCAGTTCCAGGCGCTCTATAAATGCGCAGAATCCGGGAATATCTGCAGTCTCCAGGGAGAGGTGCCGTTTTCTGAAACGATACATATGGAAGGTGTACAGGAGACGGATCATATTATCGTCCAGAACCATATGGAGGATCTGACCCTTGGTATGATTAATTCCCGCAAGCTGAATGTACGGGCGCTGCTGGAATTGTCAGTAGCGGATCATATGGAGCAGCAGATCCAGCTTCCTGCAGGGATTGAAGATACGTCAGTACAGACATTGTACCGTCAGCAGAAAATGCTGCAGCTGATGACACAGAAAAAAGATATCTGCCGTATTCACAGCGAGATTCTGCTTCCTTCCAACCGGCCCAATATCAACAGGCTGTTGTGGCAGAGCGTGCAGCTGCGGGGGCTGGACAGCCGTATCCGCAGCGGGGAAATTGAACTGACCGGAGAGCTGCTGGTCAATATTTTATACAAAGGTGAAGACGATGAACGGCAGATCCAGTGTATGGAGACAACAGTGGCGCTGCATGAAAATATTGAATGCAACGTCTGTGAACCGGAAATGCTGTTTAAACTGATTCCTTTGCAGGTACAGCTGGAAGTTTCTCCGGCAGAAGATGAAGATGGTGAAAACCGGGTGCTGATGCTGGAAGGAATGCTGGACTTTTATTTAAGGGTCTGGAAAGAGGAGGAACTGGAGGCGCTGGAAGACGCTTATTCTCTGCAGGATGAACTTTTACTGGAACGGGAGCGGGTAAACCTGCAGAGTCTTCTGGTAAAAAATGATTCCAAGTTTAAAATTGCCGACCAGATACTGCTGGAAAACCAGCCGGCGGAAATACTGCAGCTGTGTGCCAGCGTAGGAGAGGTATTTATTGAGGACAGCCGCATCGTGCCGGACGGCATTGAGGCGGAGGGGGTACTGAAGGTACGCATGCTCTATATTACAGCCAGTGATGAGATGCCTGTGGGGATTGCGGAAGGTGTTATACCGTTTACCAGACAGATAGAAGCAGAAAAAATACGGCCGGAAGATACTTATGAACTGTCTGCGGGAATTGACCAGCTGACAGTCATTCTGGCGGATAATTCCCAGGCGGATATCAAAGCTGTTATCGGGCTGGATGCCATTGTGTTCCGCAAAGAAGATACAGATCTGATTACCGGAATGGAACGCCAGCCAGAGGATCTGGAACAATACGAAAAGCAGCCGGGAATTGCGGGCTATATTGTAAAAGAAGGAGACCGGCTTTGGGATATTGCCAAGGAGCACCACACTACGGTGGAAGATGTGATACAGATGAACCAGCTCTCCGGCGACCAGGTGAACCGTGGGGATAAGCTGCTGATTGTAAAACAGATGTCGGTTCCGGCAGGCATATAAATGGCAGATTGCGGCCCGCTGATTTAAAACCGCCTGATTACAGGAGTTTTAAGCTCCTGTAATCAGGCGGTTTTTAGGGCGTATGACAGCGGCCTGTTGTTAATTATAAAAACAGCAGATAACCATGCATTATCACAATGTCATTAATTTAAACGTTCGCTGTCCGTAATCCGGATATACAATGCTTCTGGTTATCCTGTTTTTGCGGCACGGATGACCGGTCCGGCCGCTTAAGTTAATGACATTGTGAATTATCAGGCATTGTTCTCTGTAGTATCACAGAGTACTATAAAAATCATTCCCGGGATCTGCATTCCGCACGTTATCCCTTCAGGGTACAGCCCGCAAAAAGTATTTTAAGATACGCTTCAGGCTGTTATGTAAATGTTCATAAAAAATTTACAATTTTTTCCATAAAATCATACGAATGTCCGGTTGAAATAAATGAATCCACGTGTTATACTGATGGACGAAACAAGTGGTGCAGTAAGAATATAATCACAACACAAAAACACAAAGGAGCAGATTTTGAGATTACATATTAGACTTTCTAAACATTCATCTATCAGGTTAGCTTCACTTCTGCTTGCGACAGCAGTAAGTGCTACATCCATGTATTCTTTACAGTCCGTTTATGCCAGCCGTAAGACAGAGGCGCAGGATGCGAAGCAGAGAGCGGAGAGTAGTCTGAGTTCCGTTACAAATGATATTAATAATATTACATACAGACAGCAGACACTCCGTAAGGAGATTAATGCGCTGGATTCTGAACTGGTAGATCTTCTGATGAATATGGACATCTTATCAGATGAACTGGAACTGAAAGAAAAAGAGATTGATCAGGCGAATGAAGACCTGGAAGTAGCGAAACAGGAAGAACAGACCCAGTATGACCGGATGAAAAAACGGATCCGTTATATGTATGAGCGGGGGGACGGTTCAATTCTGGAAGCGCTGCTGGGAGCTACCAGCATGTCAGATTTTCTTAACAGGGTAAATTACTGTAATGAAGTCTATGATTATGACAGAGAACAGCTGGAGCTTTATAAAGAAACCAAACAGCAGGTGACGAATTTGAAAAACCAGCTGGAAGACGAGCAGTCTGAAATGGAGGAGATGCAGGAGAATTACCGGGCGCAGGAAAAGGATTTAAAGAGCATGGTAGCGCAGAAAGAAGCGACCATGGACGACTTTGATTCCCAGCTTTCCCAGGCGAGGCAGCTGGCGGCAGCCTATAAGCAAACGATTCAGCAGCAGAACGAAATTATCCGCAGTGAAGAGGAAAAAGAGCGGCAGGCAGCGGAACGTGCGGAAGCAGAGCGGGCAGCCAGGGAAGCGGAGGCAGCCAGACAGGCGGAAGCGGCAAGACAGGCAGCGGCACAGCAGCAGGCAGCTGGTAACAGTGGTACTCCGGCAGGAGCGGGAAGTTCTTCTTCCGGCAGCTCAGGCAGCAGTTCTTCTTCTGGCAGTTCCGGCAGCGGTCCTTCTGCCGGAAGCGCCAATTCAACTCCGGCGGTTAGTCCTTCCGGCGTGACAGGAAGCGATGTCATTGCTTACGCTACACAGTTTATTGGCAATCCGTATGTATGGGGCGGTACGAGCCTCACAAATGGAGCAGACTGTTCCGGCTTTGTAATGAGTGTATATGCCCACTTTGGCTATTCTCTTCCTCGTACTTCTTATGCGCAGGAGGGTTGCGGACGGGGCGTGAGCTATAGTGAAGCGCAGCCTGGTGATATTATTTGTTATAGTGGTCATGTAGCCCTGTATATGGGCGGCGGTATGATTGTAGGCGCACAAAGTTCCAGGAGCGGTATCACAACGCAGAATGCGACTTACCGGACCATTATCGCAGTGAGACGGATTATTAATTAATTTTAGAAGAGATTGATAAATAACCTGGCTATTACGTTAACCGGTCATTATGGAAAGAAGCGTCTTTTCATAATGGCCGTTTTTGCTGGAATTCAGTTAATTTATAATACAAAATACAGTATATACTGTGTCCCCGCAGGGGAGAATGATAGTGAAACCACAAGCGACGGAGGAATCAGAGGGAATCCGGCGGGCCCGTACCGCAGGAGACAGAAAGTGGCACAAGACAGCAGGATACCGGATGAAATCTGCTTCAGATAATGTAATTCACGGTAATTGGGATATTTCAGGGAGGGTATGAAAAATGATGGTGGCAAAGGCAGTCGCAGGCACAAAAAAGTTTACGAGAAAGAATGGTTTTTTTGATCAGAATGTACCCGGGCAGGGAAAAATGGCACAGATGAAACTGGGCCGCAATGACAAATGCTGGTGTGGAAGCGGAAAAAAATACAAGCAGTGCCATCAGGCGTTTGATACAAAGATTATGCGGATCGCAGAGGAAGGACATATCGTTCCGGCCAGGGAGATGATTAAAAATCCAGACCAGATTGCCGGTATCCGTCAGAGCGCAAAGATCAACATTGCAGTGCTGGATTATGTGGCAGAGCATATTCACGCAGGCATGAGTACAGAAGAAATAGACAAAATGGTTTATGAGAAGACCACAGCCATGGGAGGAATTCCGGCGCCGCTGCACTATGAAGGCTATCCGAAGAGTGTCTGTACATCTGTCAATGAGCAGGTATGCCATGGGATACCCGCAGAAGATGTGATATTACAGGAAGGGGATATCATCAATGTGGATGCTTCCACAATACTGAACGGATATTTTTCTGATTCCTCCAGAATGTTTTGTGTGGGGGAGGTAAGCCCGGAAAAAAAGCGCCTGGTAGATGTGGCAAAAGAATGCGTGGAGCTTGGTTTTAAAGAGGTTAAGCCCTGGGGGTATCTGGGCGATATGGGACAGGCCGTTCATGACCACGCATATGCCAGCGGCTATACGGTAGTGCGGGAAATCGGAGGCCACGGAGTAGGTCTGGAATTCCATGAGGATCCCTGGGTCAGTTACAACAGCAGACAGGGGGAAGAAATGCTGATGGTTCCTGGAATGATATTTACGATCGAGCCAATGGTCAATATGGGCGGCGTGGAAATATACGTGGATGAGGTGAATGACTGGACTGTGTATACAGAAGATGGAATGCCTTCAGCCCAGTGGGAAATTATGGTGCTGGTGACAGAGGATGGAGCGGAGATATTATCGTATTAAAGAAGTACTGTATGTAAAAAAGCAGTGTAAACACTGTCTGCTGGTGCCGCCGGATTGTGGGGAAATACAGCTGCGGATGGCGGAGACTGGAAAACGAATGAAAGCCGGATAGAACGCATAAAAGGTATGTACGTAAAAACATACGTATGGAAAGAGGAGACATGAGTGTAAAAATATTTGCCATGACACATAAGAAATTTGTACCTCCGCCAGATGGTATGTATGTGCCGTTGCAGGTGGGGCGTGCCTGTCATCAGCCGCTGGGATATGCCGGAGATGATACCGGGGATCATATCTCAGAACTGAATGCGTATTTCAGCGAACTGACAGGCGTATACTGGCTGTGGAAAAACTACCGGGATGCGGATATCCTGGGCGTCTGCCATTACCGCAGATATTTTATTACGGAAGATGGACGGCTGTATGGGCAGCAGGATATTGAAAAGCTGTTGTCATGCCATGACATGATTGTTACAAAAAAACTGGAACTGCGCATGTCCTATTATGATGGTTTTGCCGCTACCCATGACGAAAAAGATCTGGTGGAAACAGAGCGGGTGGTGGCGGAAAAGTATCCGGACTATGCCCCTCTGTTTCACGAAATGGTGCATAAGAAGTATACTTATTTTGCGAATATGATGATCTGCCGCAAACCCCTTTACGACGCATACTGCAGCTGGCTGTTTGATATTTTGTGCGAAGTCCGCCGGCGCATCGACACTACAGGCTATGACAATTACAGGAAACGGGTATATGGATTTTTATCCGAATTTCTGCTGACAGTGTGGATAGCCAGAAACCAGCTGAATGTGTACGAGAGCTGCGTAGGCATGAGCGCTGAGAAACGGGAGACAGAGGAAATTAAAAATCAGCTGGCGGAGTATTTTGCCGTTTCAGACATTGCTGGAGCAAAACAGTATATGATGCGGCAGCTGGAACAGCGTCCGGATGTGCTTATGGAGGCTTCGGACATTAAAGGAGAGCTGAAACTGTGTATGCAGATCATATCCACCTGTGAATATGAGCGGAAGCGGGGAGAGACGCTGCTGCTGGAACGGGGAATGAGATTTGAGGAGGTAGTGGAAGAGTTAAAGAAAGTAAACCGGTTTGTGGAAGAAATGGAAGAGGGCTTTTCCATGGAGCAGGCCGCAGAATATGCCAGAAGTCATCCGGTGTCCGTCACGGCGGTGGAAATTGCGGCAGTGGTGACCGGCAGGCTGGTCTGCCAGGATGACAGATAACTGACTGGATATCAATACGAAAACCGTCCCGGGCAGCCTGGAAATGCTGTCCGGACGGTTTTTCTGATTTGTTGTAAAGAAGAAATTCTCATGATGGTGTCTGTTGTTACAAATATCCGGGAATAAAACACATTGAATACAGAACAGTTCAATGATAAAATGTAAAAAGAAAGGAAACAGGGGAAGCAGGATGGGCAGCATATATGACGGGGCGTTCCGTACAATTCTGAATGACTGCCGGAAACTGATCATTCCGGTGATCAATGAGATATTCGGTGAAAACTACTCAGGGGAAGAGGAAATAGAATTTTTTCCAAACGAACATTTTGCGGAGCGTCAGGATGAGGAAGTGCGGGAACGTATAACAGACAGCAATTTCCGGATTACGGGGAGGGAGACAAAAAAGTACCACCTGGAATGCGAGAGCGGGTTTCCGGACGGAAGAATAACTATAAGACTGTTTGAGTACGATGCGCAGATTGCGCTGGACGAGGGGGAGACCACAGGGGAAACACTGACGGTGACATTCCCGAATACGGCGGTGCTGCATCTGCGTGTACGGAAAAACTCACCAGACAGGATGGAATACGTGATCGTCACGCCCGGCGGGACTGTGCGTTACAAAATACCGGTGATGAAGGTGCAGTCATATACACTGAAGGAAATTTTCAGGAAACGTTTGCTGATACTCATACCGTTTTATATATTCTCCCATGAGGCCAGGCTGCGGGAATATAATGATGACCGCCGCAGGCTCGGGGAACTGGAGGCGGAATACAGGTGGATACTGGAAAAGCTGGAGTGTCTGGAGGAGGAGGGAATCATTGGGGCGTTTGACAGGCGCACAATCATAGAGCTTTCCAGAGAAGTCATAAAGGAACTGACGCACAATTACGAAAACGTGCAGAAAGGAATGGGTGATATTATGGGCGGAGCACTGATGGAAACAGAGGCAAGGACAATACTAAACCAGGGGATCAGCCAGGGAATAGGTCAGGGAAAGATGCTTGGAATGGAAGAAGCCAGAAAGAGCACGGCACGCAGGATGCTGAAAAAAGGAAAGCTCGGTATTGAGGAAATTGCGGAATATTCCGGTCTTACCGTGGAAGAAGCAAAACAGCTTGCGGCGGAAGAGAATGGCGGAAAAGAATGAAAAGGACTGTAAAGAAGATTCTTATAAGATGTGAAAGGTGAAAACCCTGAAATCCGGCAGTCTGGTTCCTGTGTCAGATTACAGTTTGGAAAAAAGAAAATTTAAATTTTACGCAACCTTTTCACGGCATTGTACGTTTTAATTATCACAGACATAATGATAACGGAAAATATTCTTAAAATCCGTTCCACCCTGAAAGGGGGTATCTGTATGAAAGACAGGAAAAGAAAGATATGGTTGAAAACGACAGTATGGATTCTGGCAGTGGGACTGCTGTCAGCAGGGTGTGGTAAAGGCGGCAAAAATTACAGTACAAGCGCTGGCGATTCGAAATCAGACAGTTCGTCCGCCTACGGATCGGAGGGCGGACTGGAAGGTTCCGGAGAAATCATGGAAGAAGTGTCGGATGACGCTCTGAAAACAGAAGGGGAGATGGATGCGTCAGATGCTGTCAGGGTATCAGACAGCCAGAACGAAAAGCTGATTTATACGTACCGTTATTCTGTGGAAACAAAAGTCTTTGACACCTTTGTGCAAACCATGATGGAACAGGTGCAGAAGCTGGGAGGCTATGTAGAACACTCGGAGACAAACGGCAGCGCAGGGGAAAGTTCCGGACGTAAGGCCAGTATGACATTGCGTATCCCGGCAGAGCAGATGAACCAGCTGCTTTCCCTGGTAAAAGAGGAATCCAATGTTGTATATGACAGTGTGAGCAGCGAGAATGTAACACTGCGTTATGTGGATATGGAAAGTCATGTCCGGGCGCTTCGCACAGAACAGAAGACACTGCTGCGGCTGATTGAAAAGGCGGAGAAGATTGAGGATGTGATTGCATTGCAAAGCCAGCTGACGCAGGTAAGATATGAAATCGAATCCTATGAATCACAGCTTCGTACCATGGATAATCTGGTGAGTTACAGCACACTGTATCTGGATATTACGGAAGTGCGGCGCACCACCACAGTGACAGATCAGAAAACTTCGTTCACAGATGAGATAACAGCCAGATTCTCAGATAATCTGTATGCGGTGGGCCAGTGGCTGCGGAATTTTATGATCGGACTCATCGGTTCCCTGCCGGTGCTGGTTCCCCTGGCGCTGGTACTTACGCTGGCAGTGTACCTGCTGCGCAAATGGGGGAAACTCCAAAGATCGCAGAGGCCGCCACGGAACATACCGGGTAGTTACCAGAGCATTTATCCTGGAAAAGAGAAAGGACAGGACGCACAGGCTCCAAAAGAAGAGCGGACACAGGAAAAAGAGACAGACGGGGAAGATCCGCGGTAGTGTAAAATAGTTTGTGTCTTTGGAAAAAAATACCTCTTTTTTGGTAAGAA
>CANRTU010000008.1 GCA_947642745.1 uncultured Eubacterium sp. | reverse complement strand
GACAAAAGATGAGGGGAATCCAAAAAAGAAGTAAAGGCAGGGAATAAATTACTATGTTTCATTTCTAAAGCTTAAATCGCTGTAGCCCGCATAAACACTGGGGTTACAGCGATTCTTTGTCTACACAACTGTTAAAAACAGGATTATATGTCAAATTCTATTTTTTACAAGTAGTTTTTATGTGATAAAAATCCGCATCCTCCGGTTGCACATTCTTACTGTTGTATGTTACAATAACGGAAAATGGAGGTGTGGGTTTTCTGATGTGCCGGATTGATCTAAGAGAGGATGCAGTGGGATGAAATTTCGCAGATTACATGGTAAAATTGCGCTGGTACTGATGCTGGCGGCAGGGACCGTATCAGGCTGTACATTACCAGACGAAATTATACAGCCGGTTGAAGAGGTTGTCAGTACCGTAAAACAGAATATAGAGCTCAAACAGCAGATGAATGCGCTGGCGCTGCCAAAAGATGTGGAGAGCATTTCAAAAGGCAGGTATGCGTACGAATCTCTTTCAAAAGAAAACAAAGTTATCTACGACCAGATGCTGGACGCAATTATGCTCCACGAAGAGGAAACGGCTCTTTCCGCTACAGAAAACAGTTATCTGGAAGATATTTTTAACTGTATCAAGGCGGACTACGGCGGGCTGTTCTGGGTGGACAGTTTTCGTTATACCCAGTATCAGAGAAACGGCCAGACGGAAATGATGTCATTTTCCCCGAATTATACAATGTCGCTGGAAAAACGGCAGAAAACCCAGAAAAAAATTAATAAACGGGTAAAGAAATTTCTAAAAGGCATCCGCCGGGGTGATTCTGATTATGAGAAAGTAAAGTATGTATACCGTAAATTAATAGAACAGACGGATTATAACCTGGAAGCGCCGGATAACCAGAATATTATCAGTGTGTTTCTTGGAAAGGAAACAGTCTGTCAGGGATATGCCAGCGCTATGCAGTATTTGTTAACGAAGCTGGACGTTCCGTGCGTCATTGTGACTGGAACAGCCAGGGGCGGTTCCCATGCCTGGAATCTGGTGAAGCTGGACGGGGAATGGTATTATGCGGATACGACCTGGGGCAATTCCAGGTACCACGATGATGAAAAAAATGATATTAAGTATGTGGAATATGATTATCTGAATATTACGACGGAAGAAATGTTAAAAGATCACCGGCCGCAGATGAAATTTAAACTGCCGGAATGTACCGCACAGGAAAATAATTACTATGTGCGGGAGGGCAGATATTTCACATCCATGGATGAGACAGCGGCTGCGCAGATCGGGGCGCTGCTGAAGCAGGCCTATGAAAAAGGGGAGAGCAGTCTTTCCGTAAAATTCAGTGACGGTGAGCTGTGCGCGGCAGCCAGAAAATATTTTCTGACTGAATACCATATCAGCGACTATTGTAGTGATCTGGAATCCGTATATTATAAGACAGATAAGAAGCTGAATATCTTTGTGGTTATTTTTCCATAGTTGCCATTGACCAGCGGGTTTGAAAACTGAATAACCGGAATGTTATTTATGACGGCTGCCGCATGACAGAAACATGCAGGGGTTTCTCCCGTATGTTTCTGTCATGCGGCAGTTTTTGATTTTGAAGTCTGTCTGAAAAATCATTTTCGCAATCTATATGTTCCGCCTTGTACTCTTCAGGGTACAGTTCACAGAAAGCGTTTTTCGGACACTCTCCGGGGGATCGTCGTGCACCGAAGCGAAAAAGCAGCCGGTCCGTGTATTTTTTTGCAAAAAATTGCGAAAATATATTTACAAAAGCGTATATTCCTGATATTATCATGTAGTAATGAATACTATGTAAAATACAATGTAATATAACATAAAGTTGTAAGAATAATCAGACCGGAGGACATTATGGGGTATAAAATAATTGTAGACAGTTGTGGAGAGCTGCCGCGGCAACTGAAAAATGACGGGCATTTTCTTTCTGTTCCGTTGGAACTGGATGTGGACGACTACCATGTGGTAGATGATGAAAGTTTTAACCAGGCGGAGTTTTTACAAAAAGTAAAAGAGAGCCCCAACAGTCCCAAATCAGCCTGTCCGTCGCCGCAGAGATATTATGATGCTTTTAAAGGAGATGCGCGGCATGTCTATGCGGTAACACTGTCTGCGCAGCTGAGCGGTTCTTATAACAGCGCCTGTACGGCTAAACAGATGTTCGAGGCGGATTTTCCTGACTGTAACGTGCATATATTTAATTCCTGTTCGGCGTCTGTAGGTGAAACGCTGACAGGCATAAAAGTGCAGGAGCTGGAAGAGGCGGGCTGCTCTTTTGAAGAAGTGGTAGCGCGGACAGAGGCATATATTGAGACACAGCAGACTTTTTTTGTGCTGGAAACGCTGGAGACACTGCGTAAAAACGGAAGACTGGGAAATCTGAAAGCCATGGTGGCAAATGTGCTGAACATCAAGCCGGTGATGGGGTCCACGCCAGAAGGGGAGATCTGTCAGCTGGCACAGGCCAGAGGGATGGGGAAAGCGCTGGAACGCATGGTTCAGGAAGTATTGTCCAGAGCCAGGGACTGTGAGAAACGCATTCTTGCCATTTCCCACTGCAATTGCCCGCTGCGTGCGCAAAAAGTAAAAGAAATGCTGGAAAAGCATAAGCGTTTCAGCGATGTGTTTATTGTGGATACGGCAGGCGTCAGCAGCATGTATGCCAATGACGGTGGGATTATAGTTGTGTTATAGCAGGCCGCAGTATGTTCGCAGCCCTGATCCTGTAAAAAGACAGGAATAATAGTTGTGTTATAACCGGTCCGCCAGTCCCCGTAATGGTCATCTTTTCACGGAATATGAACAAATCAGAAGACTGGCTGCAATGGGCGCATACTGAATCTTAAATATAAACCATACAGAAACTGAGAAATACTCAGCTGCTGTGTGGTTTTTTGCATTTTGGCACTTTACTTTTCATAATCGGGCTGTCAGACAAAGACTATGTGCCATATATTTTTATAATGGCGGCTGGAAGATAGAAATTTGCCCTTTGTGTACTTTATAAAATGCATTGTCCGAAAGTATTTTCAGAATCCGGCGTTTTGTTATGGAAGTCGTTACAGGACAGGGCAGGATTTGCAAAATATGGTTTACAGGATGTCTTCCATGTGGTATCCTGGTAATAAAGTGTAACTGGTGGAAGACCAATTGCATAATGGAGGAAAAAGATGGAACATATAGTATCAGACATTATCCTGTATGGAGATATGCCGGAGGATTCCATTCTGATGGAATTAAGCGATATATGCAGACAGCTGCGTGCCCACAGTCAGACCAGGGATGTGCTGGCCATGCGGGTTTTCAGACAGGTAAAGCGCCTGCTGGTTACAGCCACCGAATATGGTTTTGATAAAAATCTCTGGCACAATTATCTGACATTTTTAATTATTACAGATGAAAATCCATTTAGTATTACCTGTGAAAAGACCGGGGCCAGGGACGGAAGCGTAAATGAATTTGCCAGAAATGATTTCCGTGCCTTCCGGGCATTGTTTCATTATGATTTCAGCTGGCTGGAAAAGGAGCTGGGGACTGACTGCTTTTCCAGGCTGTCGGACTATCGGGCGATTAGTAAACCAGAGTTAATGTACAACAAAAATGTCAGTGAAAAAGTACAGGCGCTGAGTGAAAAGCTGGGGAAGGCCCGGGATGAAACAGAATTTTTTAAGCTGGTCACAGATTTTTACAGGACATATGGCGTTGGCATGTTCGGTCTTAACCGGGCTTTCCGGATCTCTTCAGAAGCATCCGCAAACCGGGTAATTTTTTATCCGATTAACAATATGGATAAGGTGATGCTGGAGGATCTGATCGGCTATGAGATTCAGAAGAAAAAGCTGGTGGACAATACGAGAGCGTTTGTGGAAGGACGCAGGGCCAATAATGTACTGCTTTTTGGCGATAGCGGCACTGGAAAATCTACCAGTGTCAAAGCCATTGTCAACGAGTTTTACGACCAGGGTCTGCGTATGATTGAAATCTATAAACATCAGTTCAAAGATTTGTCCAGAATTATTTCACAGATCAAAAACCGCAATTACCGCTTTATTATTTATATGGACGATTTGTCGTTTGAGGAATTTGAGACGGAATATAAATTTCTGAAAGCGGTGATAGAAGGCGGCGTGGAGACAAAACCGGAAAATATTTTAATCTATGCCACATCCAACAGACGCCATATTATCAAAGAAGTGTGGAGTGACAGAGACGATGTGAAAATCAATAACGGGATGCACCAGTCGGATACAATGGAAGAGAAATTGTCGCTGGTTCACCGGTTTGGCGTGACAATCAGCTTTTCAAAGCCGGGCCAGAAAGAATATTTTCATATTGTTTCAGGGCTTGCCCGCAGGGCGGGACTTTCCATAAGCGGGGAAGAGCTGCGCAGGGAGGCGGAACGGTGGGAGCTGGCCCATGGAGGCGTTTCCGGCAGGACGGCGCAGCAGTTTATCAACTATCTTTCAGGGCAGCGGTAAAGGCGCCCTGAAAAGCGGAGGATCAGGTATGTCACTTTCAAAAGAACAGTCAGAGCGCTATGCCCGTAATCTGGCCCTGCGGGAAGTGGGGATACAGGGACAGGAAAAGCTTCGTGAGGCAAAAGTACTGATTATCGGAGCCGGAGGGCTGGGATCACCGGCGGCCATGTATCTGGCGGCGGCTGGTATCGGGACGCTTGGAATCGCGGACGGCGACCGGGTGGATGTATCAAATCTGCAGCGTCAGATTCTGCATACAGATGAGGATACCGGCAGAGCGAAGGTATTTTCTGCCAGAGAAACGTTAAACAGGCTGAATCCGGAAGTAACCGTCCATGCATATGAGACTACAGTGACGGACGCAAATATTATGAATCTGATTGCGGACTATGATTTTATTCTGGACGCTTCAGACAATTTTGAAACCAAATTTCTGATTAATGACGCCTGTGTGCTGGCGGGGAAGCCATTTTCCCATGCGGGGGTGATACGGTTTACAGGCCAGCTGATGACCTGGGTGCCGGGACAGGGGCCGTGTTACCGCTGTATTTTTGGAGGGCCTCCCCCTGCGGATGCGGTACCGGATGACCGGCAGGCGGGAGTCATCGGGGCGGCAGCCGGCGTTATCGGAAGCCTGCAGGCAATGGAAGCGGTCCGGTACATACTGGGCTGCGGGAAACTGCTGACCGGATATCTTTTGAATTGTGATTTTCTGACCATGGAATTTCGTAAAATCAGGCTGCCGGTCCGTGTGCCGGACTGTGGGGTCTGCGGAGATCATCCGGTGATCACGCTGGATAACCGGGAGCGGTACAGAGGACGGTAAGGCCGCGGCCTGGAACATATCAATGAGTTCCGTGCCCTGCGCCCGTGGGGTCTGGCAATATATGTATGGATAAATAGATAACAGGAGGCAGAACGGATGGACAATCAGGCTGCGGCCATGGAAAAACTGGAACAGCTGAAACAGTATTTAAGGAAACAGGGACGGGTGGCAGTGGCATTTTCAGGAGGCGTGGATTCGGCATTTTTGCTAAAAACAGCGCAGGAGGCGTTACCCGGACAGGTGCTTGCGGTTACGGCAGCGGCGGTGTCTTTCCCGGAACGGGAACTGAAAGAAGCAGAGGCATTCTGCCGCCAGTATGGAATTATGCATGAGGTGCGTTTCGTGGACGTTCTGCAGGTGGAAGGTTTCTGCCAGAATCCGGAAAACCGCTGCTATCTTTGCAGGCGGGCGCTGCTGGCGAACATCACAGACATTGCGGCAAAGCATGGGATCACCTGTATTCTGGAGGGAGCGAATCTGGACGATGACGGAGATTTCCGTCCGGGAAGGCAGGCTGTGCTGGAAGCGGGAATCAGAAGTCCGCTGCGGGACGCCGGTATGACAAAGGCGGATATCCGGCTGCTGGCAAAGCGGCAGGGCCTGACAGTCTGGAACAAACCTTCCTTTGCGTGTCTGGCTACCCGGATTCCTTACGGGGAGCGGATTACCGGGGAAAAACTGGCCAGGGTGGAGCAGGCGGAACAGTTTCTGCTGGACAGGGGATTTTGCCAGGTACGTGTCCGGGCGCATGGAATAATGGCCCGTATCGAACTGTTGCCGGAAGACTTTGCGCATATTATGAAACCGGATATCCGCAGACAGGTCACAGCTGCGTTCCGTACGTTTGGCTTTTTGTACACGTCGCTGGATCTAAACGGCTATGAGACCGGGAGCATGAACCAGCTGCTGGCTGACGGGGAGGAATCCGGTGAAACGTATCAGGTATCAGAAGAAAATTAAAATATAAAGGAGAAGGAGAACAATATGCCAGTATTTGATTATGAACAGGTTAAAAACCCTCAGTATTTTGCGGAAGGCAGAATGGAAGCCCATTCAGACCATGTATGTTACAAGGACCATGACCAGGCGGCTGCAGGGAATTCCGGTTACCGGTATTCCCTGGACGGAATCTGGAAATTTCATTATGCCAGAAATTTCCGGCAGACAATTTCCGGATATGAACAGCCCGGGTATGACTGCAGATCCTGGGCGGACATCCGTGTCCCGGCGCATATCCAGATGGAAGGATATGATATCCCGCAGTATGCCAATACCCAGTATCCCTGGGATGGCAGGGAGGATATATGGACAGACGAGATTCCGAAGGAATTTAATCCGGTGGCCAGTTATGTAAAGTATTTTGTACTTCCGCAGGATTTCCGGGGACGGCAGGTCTTTGTATCGTTTCAGGGTGTGGAAAGCGGTATGGCGCTGTGGCTCAACGGATCGTTTGTGGGTTACAGCGAGGACAGTTTTACACCTGCGGACTTTGAACTGACCCCGTATCTGACAGAGGGAGAAAACAAACTGGCTGTGTCTGTATTTAAATGGACATCCGGCAGCTGGTGCGAGGATCAGGACTTTTACCGTTTTTCCGGTATTTACCGCAGTGTATTTCTGTATACGATACCGGACGCCCATGTGTGGGATATCAGAACAGAGCCGGTGGTGGAAGAATGTCTGACCCGTGCGCGGCTGCGTCTGACATTAAAGACACAGGGCCAGGGAAAAGTGCGTGTGAGAGTAACCGGTCATCCGGATGTGCTGGTGGATGAAACGGCGGATCTTTCCGGACAGATGGAATTTTCCTGGCCGGTGGAACATCCGGGGCTCTGGAGTGCGGAGAACCCGTATCTGTATGATATGGTACTGGAAGTGACGGATAGTTCCGGAAACCTGGTGGAAGTCATTCCGCAGAAAGTGGGATTCCGCCGGTTTGAAATGAAGGATGGCCTCATGCTCTTAAATGGAAAGCGCATTGTATTTAAAGGGGTCAACCGTCATGAGTTTTCGTCCAAAACCGGACGGGCAGTATCCACAGAGGAAATTATCCAGGATATTGTGACCATGAAGCGTAATAATATAAACGCCATCCGTACCTGCCATTATCCGGACGACTCCAGAATCTATCATCTGTGCGATGTATACGGACTGTATCTGATTGCGGAAAACAACCTTGAATCCCACGGTTCCTGGGACCCGATTCTGCGTGGAATGACTGGTCCGGATGAAGCGGTGCCCGGCGATCATGAGGAATGGCTGGAAGCCATGCTGGACCGGGTAAATTCCTGTTACCAGCGGGATAAGAATCATCCGGCTATTCTGATCTGGTCCTGCGGTAATGAATCCTACGGCGGCAAAGTTATTTATGAAATGTCCCGCAGGTTTCACGAGCTGGATTCTTACCGTCTCGTTCATTACGAAGGTGTGTTCCATGACCGCCGTTATAATGATACCAGCGATATGGAAAGCCAGATGTACACAACCGTAGATGGAATCCGTACATTTCTGGCGGAGCATAAAGACAAGCCGTTTATCTGCTGCGAATACACCCATGCCATGGGCAATTCCTGCGGGGCAATGCATAAATATACAGATCTGACAGATACAGAACCCCGTTATCAGGGCGGCTTTATCTGGGATTATATCGACCAGTCCCTGCTGAAAAAAGACCGGTATGGCAGGGAATTCCAGGCATATGGCGGTGATTTTGGCGAGCGTCCGACAGATTACAGCTTTAGTGGAAACGGCATTGTATATGGCGGCGACCGGGATGAGTCTCCGAAAATGCAGGAAGTGAAATATAATTATCAGAACATTTCAGTGAAGTATGATGAGGATTTCTTTACCGTTATCAATAAAAATCTGTTTACGAACACGGATCAGTACACATGCAGGGCGACCCTGATAAAAGACGGCGTGCCAGTGCGGGAAAAGGTACTGGAGACGGCGGTAGAGCCATTGTCCAGCGGCCGGTATCAGATTCCTTTTGAAAATAAAGACGACGGGGAATATGCGGTGACAGTTTCGTTTCATTTAAAGGAGGATACACTCTGGGCAAAAGCCGGACACGAAGTGGCGTTCGGACAAAAAATATTTAAGAAACCATTCATATGGAAGAAAAGTGACCGTCCACTGCAGGTAATTCCCGGAAAAGTAAATCTGGGTGTTCGTGGAGACGGGTTTGACCTGCTGTTTTCTGTTCTGAGCGGCGGACTGGTATCATACCGTTATGCGGGCGTGGAAATGATGGAAAAAATACCGATGCCTAACTTCTGGCGTGCTCCGGTAGATAACGACCTGGGGAGTCTGTCTCCCGGAAAATATGGACAGTGGAAGCTGGCGAGCCTGTATGTTACCCATAAAGATAACGGACTCTTTCAGGGACAGCCGTACACAGTGGAAGAAGGAGATCACTGTGTAACCGTTACGTTCCGTTACAGTATGCCGACCACGCCACGCAGCGGCTGCGAGGTATCTTATACGGTATATGGGGACGGGGCTGTGGAGACAAAGCTTTCCTATGATCCGGTAAAAGAACTGGGCGATATGCCGGAGTTTGGAATGATCTTTACACTCAGTGCGGATTACGATCATCTGACCTGGTACGGACTTGGTCCGGCGGAAACTTATGCGGACCGCAAAGAGGGCGCAAAGCTGGGGGTTTACAGCAACAGGGTTATGGATAATATGGCAAAATACCTGGTACCTCAGGAATGCGGCAATAAAATGGGCGTGCGTTATGCCACAGTGACGGATTACCGGGGCAGGGGCATGCTGTTTGCGGGAGACGGCATGAATTTCTCGGCGCTGCCATATACCCCTCATGAACTGGAACATGCGTCCCATGCGTACGAACTGCCACAGCCGCACTATACAGTCGTGCGGGCGGCGCTGGCCCAGATGGGCGTTGGCGGGGACGACAGCTGGGGTGCGCCGGTACATCCGGAATATCATATTGATATAAGCAAAAAACTGGAATTCCGGTTTGTATTTAAAGGAATATAAGAATCTGAGTATTTCACAGTGGTATGTATTTAAAAGCGGCTGACTGTTGATGGCCGGCCGCTTTGTTACTTTACAGGAAAGAGCGGCCTGTAAAGCAACCCCTTTCCGGGAGGATCGCAGGGGCTGTCCCGGCGAAGCGTGGCACAGCGGCGGAGAGGAAGATGCTTGCGGATGCCATTTAAAATTGTAAAGATTTTATGTAATAATTCTGTAATTTTCTGAAATCTATTTTTACGGGAAATACGCTTGTCAGATTGCCTGAATTACGATAAAATGAATATGGCAGAAAAGAAAAGACTATATTATCATCATGGGAGAAGAACATGAAGAATCAGGATTATTCAGATGAAACCGTGTATCAGAAGGCAGCCAGGTATCTGATATGCCTGCTGCTGTGTGCCTGCGCTGGTTTTGCGGCATCCGGTCCGCTGTCGCTGATGGCGGCGGAGACAGAAGCATATGCGGGAACGAAATCAGAAGACAGTATGGGTGAAGCGGTCGTTACATTTTCGGAATTAAATGACGATGAAGTATTTCTTAAACAGTCGCAGGCCCATGTATGTACGCTGACATCCAGTACGATGATGATTCGCAGGGCGGCCATGCTTTCCGGAAACCGGGAATGGAAAAAGATTACTGAGGCGTCAGTGCGTAAAACAGCATGGCTGGAAGGAACCGGGCTGAGATGGAATTTTACATCGTTTGGCATTACCGTGGCGCAAAAAAGTCTTTCGTCCGGAAACGAACTTATCGGGCTGCTGGATCAGCATCCGGAAGGAATCGTGATTTATAATACACGACAGCCCCACGCCATACTGGTGACAGATTACACAGACGGAGTTTTCTACTGTTCTGATCCGGTAAATAACGCACCTTCCGGCAGATATCCGGTATCTATGGCTTCTATTACGATAGAATCAGCCAGCCGCTGCTGGTATGTTAAAAATCCGGTAAATCTGGCAGTTATCCGGGACGATCTGGATTACAAAGTGGACAATCTGGTGTATGAGATTCTGGACCCGGAGGAAAAGACAGCCGTATGTACCGGAATGGTAAAAGACAATGCGAAAGTGGTGATTCCGGACAACGTAGAGCTGGATGGTGAAGAATATCAGGTGGTCAGTATTGCCAGCGACGCTTTTGCCAAAAGTAAAAAGCTGAAAAAAATAACAATTGGCGCAAATGTGACCTCTATTGGATCAAACGCCTTTTATCAGTGTAAAAAGCTGAAAAGCGTGACATTCCATACACCAGTTCTGGAAGAAATAGGCACAGACGCCTTTGCCCGTATACATAAAGACGCACAGATTTTAATTCTGGCAGAAGAACAGATGGAAACTTTTGCGCAGCTGCTGACAGGAACGAATGTTCCGCAGACTGTTTCGATTGGAATCTGTCAGGTAACAGACGGGGAAGTATAAGGAGGGAACGCCGGAATGAATGTAAACGCTATTTTGGATGCCGGTGCGGCAGTAGCTGCGGCAGCGGCAGAGAGTAAAGCTGGTAAAACGGGTACAGATTTCTCTGATTATATGAGTTCTTTAAACGGTAAAAGTTACGGGGACTACCTGGAACAGATTTTTCAGAAAGCTTCGGATACGTATAACGTATCCAAAGATCTGCTGAAAGCCATGGCAAAAGCAGAGTCTGATTTTAAATCAGATATTACGTCCCATGCGGGAGCCATGGGAATTATGCAGCTGATGCCTTCCACAGCTGCTTCCCTTGGAGTTACGGATGCGTTTGACCCGGAACAGAATATTATGGGCGGCGCAAAATATATCAGTCAGCTGCTGGAACGTTATAACGGAAACCTTTCCTATGCGGTGGCCGCTTACAATGCCGGAAGCGGGAATGTCAGTAAGTATGGAGGAATACCTCCTTTTAAAGAAACGCAGAACTATGTGGCAAAAGTGATGCAGTATATGCAGGAAGGCGTCACGATACCGGACAGTTCAGCTCCGGCGTCCACAGGTACATCCGCCAGTCGGACTTATGGTCAGACATCCCAGAGTACGTCTGCGTCTTCCGGGACCGGTACGCTGGCGTCTTCCGGAAATATGATGCAGGATCTGATGAGTAAATATTTTGATTATGAGGATTATCTGGAATTTTTACAGCTGTTTACAAGAATCATTTATGAGAAGGTTACCGGAACCAGTGTAGATACTGGTAATTCTACAAAATCTGACCAGTCAGAATCCGCTTCCGCATCGCAGGGGCAGAACGAAACTGGAAAAACAGAAACGGAGCCGGAGAAGCCGGCAAAACAGCTTACCATGCGGGTGAAGGACGCGCATGGTAATGTCAGTACGTACTGGCAGAAAGATTCATCATCCAGTGACGCATATGTGGCATACCGCAATATGACTGCGGGCAGCCAGAACCGGCTGGCGGTATACCTGAAAAAAGCCGGGGAATAGTTCCCTGATGCAAAGCCGGAGGAACAGAATATGAATCAGGAAAAAGTATATCAGATGGATTTTGCCAGAATTTATCAGCTGCTTCTGGATAAGGCCTGTAAAAAAGGACGTACAAAAGAAGAAACAGATCAGGTCATCTGCTGGCTCACCGGATATACACCGGCGCAGCTGGAGGAGATGGCTGAGAGGAAGGTGTATTACGGGGATTTTTTCCGGAACGCACCCGGAATGAATGAAAACAGGCATCTGGTAAAAGGAGTGGTCTGCGGCGTGCGTGTGGAGTCAGTAGAAGATCCGCTGATGCGGGATATCCGCATACTGGATAAGATGATTGATGAACTCGCAAAAGGTAAATCCATGGATAAAATTCTGCGCAGGTGAAATAATAAATTGTCAGTTGGAGAAAGAGAGGACAGAAAATTGGATCAGAAATTTTTAGTATGTGAAACTTGTGGAAATATTGTAGCAATGGTAAACGACGCTGGTGTTCCGGTGATGTGCTGCGGCCAGAAAATGAAAGAGATTGTTCCAGGCACTACAGATGCGGCTGTGGAGAAGCATGTACCCGCATATACAGTAGAAGGAAATCTGGTAAAAGTATGCGTGGGTTCCGTAGAGCATCCTATGATGCCGGAACATTACATTGGCTGGGTATCCCTGCAGACAAAACAGGGAAACCAGCGTAAAGTGCTGCGTCCGGAAGACAAACCGGAAGTATGTTTTGCTCTTTGTGAAGGAGACGAAGTAGAGGCTGTGTATGCATATTGCAATTTGCACGGTCTCTGGAAAGCGTAAAATCAGCTGACCATTCAGAATCTCCGGCAGATACGACAGAAACGTATTCTGCCGGAGATTTTTTTTGACTTTATATTAGGAAATATGTATAATAAAAGGGTAGTGATGCAGGAAAAAATTGTGAAAGTGGGGGATAATATGAAAGAGAAAAAAGTTTCCGGTGTAAACATGGAAAAAGGAACGAAAGGATTCCGGAGTCTGACAGCTATGCTGATTTCAATTATTTTTATTCTGATTGCCGTTCCGACTGTCGGGCTGGCACTTCTGGGCGTTCATTATCTGAAACAATCCATGGAAGAATCGGCGGAATTATATGCGGAAGCCATGACAGACGGCTACAAAATGGAGATCAAATCCCAGGTACAGGGAGCGTTGTCAGTGGCGCAAAGTTTTTATGACCGCAGCCAGAGCGGGGAACTGACGGAAGAAGAGGCGAAAAAACAGGCTGCGGAAGCGATCCGCCATATGCGCTACCGGGACGACGGGTCAGGCTATATCTGGATTGACGGAGAGGATCATGTACTTGTGATGCATCCGATTCTGACAGAACAGGAAGGTACGAACCGGTACGACCTGACGGACCAGAATGGCGTTAAAGTTACCCAGAGCATAGTAAACGTTGCGAAATCCGGAGGCGGATACAATGAGTTTTATTTTACAAAGTCTGATGGCGTAACAGTTGCGCCAAAGGTTGCCTACTGTGAAATGTTTAGTCCCTGGGGATGGGCGGTAGCTACAGGAAACTATGTAGATGAAATGAATGAAAAAATAGACAGTATGGATACGCGCATCGAACAGGAATTTGAAGGGATGCTCAAAGTGTATGGGATCTCCGCGGCCCTGATGCTGATAGTGGCGCTTTCCATGTCTGCTTATGGAGGGCTTAGAATTACGAAAGGTATTAAGCTGGTGGAAGCAAATCTTCATCAGGCAGCCATGGGAGATTTAAGTTTTACGGTGAGCCCGAAACTGCTGGTACGTGCGGATGAACTGGGTGAGATGGCCCGTTCGCTGGAAAATGTACGCCAGTCCCTGGCAGGAATGCTGGGAAGTATGATACATACTGGTGAAGCGCTCAACAAGAGCAGTGAGAAATTCAGTGAGAAGTTTGGGCATATTTCTGAAAGTATCCAGAATACGAACCAGGCAATTGAAGATCTGGCGCTGGGAGCTACCAGCCAGGCAAGTGAGACAGAAACCGTAAATGACAAAATTAAAGAACTGGGCGAAGTCATTGAAGTCGAAAAGAACGATGTGGAGAAACTGGAAAAAACCGTATCCGCAATGATCGAACATACGGCAGGCGCATCCGGAAGTATCTGGGAACTGGATGAAATCACCAGGGAAACAATCGAGACGATCCAGCAGGTATCCATACAGACAAATAAAAATAATGATTCTGCCGCTAATATCAACAAAGCGGTAGAAATAATCAAAGGGCTGGCTACCCAGACCAACCTGCTTTCACTTAATGCCAGTATTGAGGCGGCCAGAGCCGGAGAAGCGGGACGGGGCTTTGCTGTGGTAGCGGAAGAAATCAGAAATCTCTCAGAGGAATCATCCGGCAACGCCCAGGAGATTGAGGAAATTGTAAAAGAACTGATTCATAACGTGGAAATTTCAGTAAGCAGGATGAACGTGGTTACCGGTAATGTAAAAAAACAGCAGCAGTGTCTGGATGAAACCAGAACGGCTTTCGATCACTTAAGCAGAGAAGTCAGCCAGGTGGAAGAAGTTACAAAAGAGCTTGGCAGTCAGACAGAAATACTGAATTCCCTGAAAGAGATCGTTACGGATTCCATAAATAATCTGGCCAGCGTGGTGGAAGAAAATGCGGCGTCCACAGAGCAGACCAGCGCCAGTATGACTCTTTTGTCGCAGACTATCGGAGAATGTACAGAAGATACCCAGGGACTGGTGGAATTAAGTCACCGCCAGAACGAGGAAGCAGGTAAGTTCCAGCTGTAAAAAGTATCTGTATGCCGCAAAAGCGGGCAGCTGTCTGATAATAGATGAGATTCGGGTATTATAATTTAAGGAGGCAGAAAGAATATGCAACTGATAATCGAAGACGGATACCAGCTGGTGGACGGAGGTGTGTGCGCCGCCGCCGGTTTTGTGGCAAATGGCTGTAACTGCGGTCTGAATCCGGATAAAAATAAAAATGATCTGGGAATGGTTTTCTGTGGACAGGAATGTCATGCGGCAGCCGTCTATACAACAAATAAAGTAAAAGCCGCACCAGTACGTGTGACAAAAGAGCATCTTACGGCCACAGGCGGCAGGGCCAGGGCAATTATTGTTAACAGCAAAAACGCAAATGCCGCCACAGCGGACGGTATGGAAAAAGCCCGCCGGATGTGCGGGCTGGCTGCGGACAGGCTGGAAATTCCGCCGGAAGAAGTGCTGGTGGCGTCTACCGGCGTTATTGGACAGACACTTCCTATTAAACCGGTAGAAGATCATATCGGACAGCTCGTTTCAGGACTGTCCGCAGAGAACCATGAAGAAGCGGCTACCGCTATTATGACCACAGATACTGTAAAAAAAGAGGTGGCCGTATCTTTTGAACTGGACGGTAAGGTATGCCGTCTGGGAGGGATGGCCAAAGGAAGCGGCATGATACATCCTGATATGGCTACCACACTGAATTTTATTACTACCGATGCGGCTGTTTCTTCCGCAATGCTGCAAAAAGCGCTGGATGACGCTGTAAAAGTAACTTATAACTGTTTAAGTGTTGACGGAGATACTTCTACCAACGATATGGTCTGTATTCTGGCCAGCGGAATGGCTGGAAATGCAGAAATAGCCGCAGAAGGGGATGAATATCAGACATTTTACCGGGCGTTGTATCTGGTGCTTCTGAACCTGACCAGAATGCTGGCCGCTGATGGCGAGGGCGCCAGCAAGTTCCTCGAATGCTCCTGTACCGGTGCGCCTGACCAGGAGACAGCGGTGATCGTGGCAAAAAGCGTGATCTGTTCCCCGCTGGTAAAATCAGCAATGTTTGGCAGGGATGCCAACTGCGGCCGGATTCTGTGTGCCATTGGCTATGCGAAGGCGGAGTTTGACACGGACAGCGTCAGTGTGACACTTGCTTCCGCCGCAGGCGAAGTGGAAGTATGCCATGATGGAAATGGCATTGCGTTTTCGGAAGAGCTGGCGTCCAGGATACTGGCGGAAGATGATATTTATATCCTGGTGAATCTGAACCAGGGAAGCGCCTCCGCAAAAGCCTGGGGATGTGACCTGACCTACGATTATGTGAAAATTAATGCGGATTACCGCAGCTGACGCAGGTAGTGAATCTATCGTAAAATAACTAAAATAGCATATTCTGTGAAAAGGGGCTGTCGCATTAAGAAAAATGATACAAGATATAGTTGGTTTGATTCATTCTTCTATACTATATCTTGTATATGTTTTGCTTAGGCGACAGCACCACCGCCTGCGGCGGGCTGCCCAGGCAGCAAATTCCTCTCCGTCGCATGGCGATCCACCCGGAGGGATTTATTTTACAGGACGATCTTTCCCGTTTACGAAACAGACCAGAGCGTGTCTGAAAAATTATTCCAATGATCTGCATTTCCGCTATTCAGGGTATATACGGATCATTCATTCCAGGGCTGCCCAGTGTAGCCTGGTACATTTTGCGAATCCGGGATAAATTCTCCACATTATGCTCCAGGGGTATCTCATGCCCTTCAGGGTATCTCATGCCCTTCAGGGGGTAAAATGTGAAGCGGATCATACCTTTTGGGCTTATCTCACGGAAAGCATTAGAAAACACGATCCGGGAGAACAGTATCAGGAATAAAACTGTTTTATGACGCAGAGGCATTTGTCATAAATCAAAGTAACAGGCGCTGACTGGTATATTGATTAAAAGGAAACATATGTATTACGATGTATGATTATAGAAGGGATATTGTAAGAACAGAATATGGACTATTTTGACTGTCATGCGGATACACTGACAGAAATTTCTGCGACTGAGAATCTGTGGCAGAATTCCTGTGATCTTGATTTAAAGCGGATACAGCAGTTTGCGGGGCATTATACGCAGATTTTCGCTATCTGGAAAGACCGGAAAAAAATATCCGGTCCGCAGCTGCCGGAAGTTTTTCTGCAGGTTTATAACCGGGCAGTGGGCCTGTTAAATGAGCAGCGGGAATTTATCACCTGGTGCCAGAGCGCCGAAGATATGCGAAAGGCCCGCCAGAATGGCAGGGCGGCGGCTTTTCTTTCGGTGGAAGATATATCTGTTATGGGTCCGCTGGCAGAGCGTATCCGGGAACTGGGGATTTGTTTTGCCATGCTTACTTGGAATTATGAAAACTGTTATGGATGCGGTGCGGCGGCAGACCAGTCCAAAGGTCTTACAGAGGAAGGCCGCAGACTGGTAAGGCAGCTGCACAGGCAGCAGGTAGTTGTGGACATTTCCCATTTGTCGGATCAGGGAACAGACGATGTGTTTAGTGAAACGGACCGGCCGGTAATGGCGTCCCACTCCAATGTGCGGGAAGTACAGAATCATCCCCGTAATCTTCAGACTGCTCATATCAGGGAACTGATCCGGCGAAAAGGACTTATGGGTCTGAATTTTTACGGACCTTTTGTGAGGGATCATCCGGCGAAAGAGGATCTGCTGCGGCATGTGGATGCGGTATTAAATCTGGGAGGAGAAGATATTCTGGCTATTGGCGGTGATTTCGACGGTTGTGGACAGGATTTTCCGGAAGGAATTACAGATGTATCTTCCATTCCACATATCCGGCATATGCTGGAGCGGGAAGGAGTTGCACCGGCGGTGACAGAGAAACTGTTTTATGGAAATGCCTGGAGGTTTCTGCTGGAAAATCTGTGAAATACAGTATCCGCAGACTGTCTGAAATCCGGTTTCCAGCCGGAGAAATCTGAGGAAAATACATTCAGGGTGTGCAACAACGGATTGTTTACTATATTTTGTTTTTTGGAAATCATATAGTCAGCCGGACGAAAACATGTTATGATAGATAAGTATTGAAATATAAAAAACTGGGAAAAAGGAGAAAAATTATGCCATTTATTGATTCCAAAGTTACATTGAAAATATCAGATGAGAAAAAAGAAGCCATTAAAGCGGAGCTGGGGCAGGCTGTTTCTATTCTGGGCAAGCCGGAAAGCTTTCTGATGTTAGGATTTGATGATGAATATACGCTTTATATGGCGGGCAACAGACTGGAAAAGGGAGCTTTCGTAGCGGTCAGCCTGTTTGGAAACGCTTCTTCCGGCGCCTATGAAAAAATGACAGGAGAAATCTGCCGGATCTATGAAAAGCATCTGGGAATTCCACAGGACAAGGTTTATGTCACTTACGCCGGAGTCAGCGACTGGGGCTGGAATGGAAGGAACTTTTAACGAATCACTGTTAACTGGATAAAAAGGAGAGGAAGCACAGATGAAAAAGATGGAAGACTATGTAAGGGCAATACCGGATTTTCCGGAACCTGGAATTATATTCCGGGATGTGACCAGTGTCCTTCAGGACCCGGAAGGGTTAAAGCTGGCGGTGGACTCTATGATCGGACTGCTGGACGGCATGGATTTTGATGTGGTGGCTGGTACCGAATCCAGGGGATTTATGTTTGGAATGCCGATAGCCTATCAGCTTGGCAAGGCATTTATACCAGTGCGCAAAAAAGGCAAACTTCCTTGCGAGACGATTTCCGCAGAGTATGCGCTGGAATACGGCACTGCGGAAATTGAAATACATAAAGACGCCATAAAGCCCGGCCAGAGAGTGGTGCTGGTGGATGATCTGATTGCTACTGGGGGAACCATGCAAGCAAGCATCCGTCTCATTGAGCAGCTGGGCGGAAAAGTGGCAAAGGTGATTTTTTTAATGGAGCTGGCAGGATTAAAAGGCCGGGAAAAACTGACTGGCTATGAAGTAGCTTCTGTCATTACATATGAAGGAAATTAATATAACCTGTTTTCGCCAGAAATGATTTTCAGGAATTTATGCCGCAAACCGGAGGTGCGGCTGGTACTGTACGGGATTTTTCCATACGGGACTGGGAAATCAGAATGACGAAACAGCAGGATATTCAGATGCGGTTATACCAGGCTGATAAAAGACGGTTTTCAAGAAAGGAAGAGATAAATGGTAATTGTTAATACAGATTATATTGCGGGAAAAGAGCTGGAAATGCTGGGACTGGTAAAGGGCAGTACGATCCAGAGCAAAAATATCGGGCACGACATCGGACAGGGATTTAAAACCCTGGTAGGCGGTGAATTAAAATCCTATACGGAAATGATGAACGAAGCCAGGGCGCTGGCAACCCAGCGTATGGTGGCGGAAGCGGAGACGCTTGGAGCGGATGCCATAGTCAATGTCCGTTACGCATCCGCTTCTGTGATGGCGGGAGCCGCGGAAGTTATGGCTTATGGTACGGCTGTTAAATTCAGGCAGGGATAATATGTCTTCTGAATATCATACGGTCCGCCATACATTTGAGCCGGTCTGGAATGCGTCGTCGGAGATACTGATTCTTGGTACATTTCCTTCAGTGAAATCCAGGGAGCAGCGTTTTTATTACGGCCATCCCCAGAACCGGTTCTGGAAACTGCTGGCTCACATTTATGGGGAGCCGGTGCCGGGAGACATTGAAGAAAAGACAGCGCTGATTTTAAAACATCGTCTGGCAGTGTGGGATGTGATTGACCAGTGTGATATTATCGGGTCTTCAGACAGCAGTATACGCAATGTGGTACCCAGTGACATCCCGGGACTGCTGGAGAAAAGCCGCATCCACACTGTGATTGCCAACGGAGCCAGAGCGTATGAATTATACCAGCGCCACCAGTATCCGGAGACTGGTATTATGGCCAGAAAGCTTCCATCCACCAGTCCGGCAAATGCGGCCTGGCCGCTGGAGCGGCTGACAGACGTCTGGAGGGAAGCATTGCTGTAAAGATTACCGGTCTGTGGCAATTGCGGGATGCCGTGGCAGCCTGCGAAGAGAGATTACGTTCATCCGGGTGTAACAGAAGGGAATGAAAACAGGGCTTTGTCAGGAAAGTTTCCGGGTCTGTTTCCGGCGTCGGAAATACAGTGGAAAAGTCACCAGTGATCACAGATCAGTATGTCGGGGTTTGCGAAACGGCTATGCCGTATTCCCAGAACTGAACAGATCAAAATTAAATATAAGGAATACATGGATAAAAACCGCATCTTTTAAAAAGGTGCGGTTTTTATTTTTATCTTAATAGGAAAGAGCATCCTATAAAATAAAAGCCCTCCGGGCAGGATTGCAGGGTTTGCCCTGGCGAAGCGGGGACACAGCGGTGGAAGGGAAGATACTGCCAGGGGAAGCCCGCCTTTCCACAGCGTCCGGAATATGAGTTTTTTTTGCTGATTATTTATAAAAATTGCAGATAACCATGTATGATCCCAATGTCATGAACTTAAGCGGCCGGGCAGGTCATCCGTGTCGCAAAAAACTGATAACCGGGAGCATTGTATGTCCAGCAGGTAAATGAAAATCACTTGACATGAACATATGTTCGTGATAATATAGAACAAATGTTCTGTATTTAAAAAGAGAAAGCAGGTGGTTTTATGGAACTGCGTATATCACAGCAGATGACACTTTTACAAAAACTGGAGATACTTACGGATGCTGCGAAATATGATGTGGCCTGTACTTCCAGTGGCGTGGAACGTAACGGGGACGGCAGGGGAGTGGGGAATACAAAGCTGGCGGGAATCTGCCACAGCTTTTCATCGGATGGACGCTGTATATCATTGTTAAAAATTCTGTTTACGAATGAATGTATTTTTGACTGCAGATACTGCCAGAACCGGCGTTCCAATGACGTGCCCAGGGCTTCTTTTACGCCTGAGGAGATCTGTGAGCTTACGATGCAGTTTTACCGTAGGAATTATATCGAAGGACTGTTTCTGAGTTCTGGTATCTTATATAGTCCGGATTATACAATGGAATTAATTTACCAGTCGGTCCTGAAACTAAGGACAGAATATCGTTTTCAGGGGTATATTCATGTAAAGGCAATTCCGGGGGCGGACCAGGAGCTGATCTGGAAAACCGGTCTGCTGGCAGACCGCATGAGCATTAATCTGGAACTGCCCACTGCAGAGAGCCTGCGGCTGCTGGCGCCTAATAAACAGCGCAGGCACATTCTGGCGCCAATGCGTATGATACAAAATGGCAGAATACAGAACCAGAACGAACTGATGGTATACCGGCATGCACCCAGATTTGTGCCCGCAGGCCAGTCCACCCAGATGATTATAGGGGCGACGCCGGAAAGTGATTATCAGATTATGACTGTCGCAGAAAATCTTTACCAGAAATTTGATTTAAAGCGGGTATTTTATTCGGCATTTGTCCGGGTCAATGAGGATGCGATGCTTCCGGCTCTGCCGGGAGGTCCGCCGCTGTTACGGGAACACAGGCTGTATCAGGCGGATTTTCTGCTTCGATATTATGGATTTTCGGCGTCCGAGCTGTTAAGCGGGCAGCGTCCTAATTTTAATGTGCTGCTGGACCCTAAATGTGACTGGGCGATCCGTCATCTGGAGCAGTTTCCGGTGGAAATTAACCGGGCGGATTACGAGACGCTTCTGCGGGTTCCGGGCATCGGGGTGAAAAGCGCCAGAAGGATTACAGGCGCCAGAAAAAGCGCCCGGCTTGATTTTCAGGATCTGAAAAAAATCGGAGTCGTATTAAAGCGGGCATTGTATTTTATTACATGCAATGGCAGGATGATGTATAAGACCAGGCTGGAAGAAGACTATATTGTACGTAATATTATTGATATCAAAGATCATGCCGCTCTTTCCGGAGATGGGATCACCTACCGCCAGCTGTCATTATTCGATGATACAGATGCGGGCATACCAGCCGGACAGGCTGGCGTATATAGTGGGAGAAGCATTTTGCGGTAAGGGATGTGTCTCTGTGTATGAATCTGCGTACGTCTCTGGCTTAGAAGCGCTTTTCAGGGGCGTATGTATCCCTGAATTATGAACATACGGATATTTACCGGCTGTAAAACTGCAGAGAAGACACTAGTGTATTGTATCGTTGATATCTGTCAAAACTCCGCTGAACAGGGTTTCAGTGGCAAGGCGCCTGAACGGGGCGATGCGGTGGCATCGTTGAGTGAAGGCAACGCAGTCCGATGGAAGCCTGAGCAGGGAGGTCTGGCTGAGTATCAATGATACAGTACACTAGCGTGTTTGAAAAATCATTCCCAGCATCTGCACGCCCCACTTTGTACCATGAAGGGCATGATACGGATTATTTTACTTCAATTTAGTCAGTGTAACCCATTATATCATGCCCTTTGGGTACACCTCCTGAATCTGGGTAAAATCCTCCATATGATGCCATTTAGTGTACATATGCCAGAAAGCATTTTCAAACACGCTCTAAAGAAGAGAGTGATTATGAGTATCTTCGCATCTTTTGGGCCGCCGACGGCAGGCTTACCGGAGCTGATGATACAGGATATATATATCGTGAATTATGGAGAAAAGAAAAATGAAGGAAAAAGATTCTGTATATGAAAATATAATACTGAATTGTGAAGGTTCCATTGAGGGGATACTGACAGCCGTTTATGAGGCGTATGCACTTCGCAAAGAACACGAACGGATTCACATTGAAGTAGCAGACACGGAAAATTACCGCCTGTTTTGCGTATATAAAGAAGTAGGAACGGATGCCGTAAAGAGCGGAAAAGTGCTTCGTACAATTTACCGCAGGTTTGGGGAAGAAGCATATACACAACTTTGCCAGGCCATGGTCTCTTTTGATACTGCCAGGGCGGATGCGGTTTATCATACAATTGTGACTGGTCTGTCTGGCAGATACAGAGGAAAGCTGATGGATCATTTAAGTAATCCCTATGTGCACAAGGTGTTTGAATTAAGCCGTAATACAGGGATTGAAATTCATCATCTGATGGGATTTCTGCGTTTCCGTGAGCTGAGGCAGGGTGTACTGCTGGCCAGATATGCGCCTGAAAATGATATTACAGCCATGCTGATGCCCCACTTCGCAAACCGGCTTCCGGAGGAAAATTTTGCCATTTATGACGAAAACAGGCAGTATTATGCGGTGCACCCGAAAGGGAAACAGTGGTATCTGGTACGGGATATACTGCCGTTTTCCAGAGAGCAGGAAATTTATTCTGAATCAGAAGCAGAATATCAGATGCTGTACCGGCATTTCTGCCGGACGATTTCGATTGAAGAACGCAGAAATCTGGAATTGCAGAGGAATATGCTGCCGCTGCGTTTCCGTGCGTATATGGCAGAGATGCATGATCCACATAATGGGAATACGGCGCTTTGCTGGTAATATCTTACGAAATTCCTACAAGGCCGTTGCGGACGATATCCGGACTGTGAGGAAAAATTTAGTTTTTGTATGCTGATTTGATGTTCGCTAAATGGATAATATATAGTATAATGATATTACCGTATCAACGGTCAGATTAATACAAAAGAATGTGGGGTGCATGATGAGACTACGGACAAAACTTGCGATTTTCATGGCAAAACTGATTCACTGGACAGTAAAATTATTGCGTCGTGGAGACGGGGTGGCGCTGCCCGGCTATATTGCCCGCCTGATTGATCCGGATATTTTACGGGAACTTTCCGGCATAATGCGTGAA
Source organism: uncultured Eubacterium sp. (assembly GCA_947642745.1). GTDB lineage: Bacteria > Bacillota > Clostridia > Lachnospirales > Lachnospiraceae > Eubacterium_J. The sequence continues at coordinate 59,245 of CANRTU010000008.1, read as the reverse complement.
AAGATGATTGTGGTGATGGGAACCAATGGAAAAACAACTACAAACAGTATACTAAACCATATACTTGTGGCGGAAGGCAGGAAGGTAATCATTAATAAGACAGGAGCCAATATGCGTAACGGTATTACCGGAGCTTTTGCGCTGGCAGCTGACTGGAAAAGAGGACGGCTTCAGGCAGACTATGCCTGTATTGAAGTAGACGAGAATGCTTCTGTAAGTTTATTGCCGGAACTCAGGCCGGAATGTATTGTACTTACCAATATTTTCAGGGACCAGCTGGACAGATATGGTGAGGTGGACATTGTACGCAATAAGCTGAAGGCAGCGTTTTCATCTGTTCCGGATGCGAAGCTTCTGTTAAACTGCGATGACGTTATTTCATATTCACTGTCTTATGAATGTAAAAATCCGGTGATTACTTATGGGATTAACGAGCAGATATTTGATCACAGGGCAGGGACAGGGAGCAGGGAAAGTATTTTCTGCCGCCTGTGTGGAACGAAACTGGAATATGATACGATATACTATGGACAGTCTGGTATCTGGCATTGTCCCCACTGCGGAGCCGGACGGCCGGAGCCGTCGTACAGGGCTGAAAATGTGTCGTTGTATAACCGGACATATTCCTTTGAAATTAACGGAATGCCTGTAAATACAAAAGCAAGAGCGCCATATAATGTGTATAATACACTGGCTGCCTGTGCGGCGCTGTACAGTATGGGAGAGGGCGCACAGTTCGCAAAAGCGATCGAAACATTTGATTATGGCAATAACAGGGAAGATATTTTTCATATTCTTGGCTCCTGTGTCCAGCTGCATCTTGCGAAGAATCCGGCCGGATTCCAGCAGAAACTGTCTTTGATTCTGCAGGATAAGAAGCAGAAGGATATTATCATACAGATCAATGATACGGCCCAGGATGGAAGAGATGTTTCCTGGCTGTGGGATGTGGATTTTCAGATGCTTGCCGCTGCAAGGGCTTCGACTATTTCTATTGGAGGAACAAGGCGCCATGATATGGGCCTGCGTCTGAAGTATGAAGATATTCCGCACCGTTTTACAGCCGATATGAAAAGTGAAGTTCAAAGGCTGGCAGGGACAGGAACCGGTAATCTGTATGTCATTGTAAATTATTCAGGTTTATCAGAAACCCGCAGGCTGTTGTTAAGTTTACAAAAAGAGCAGGGGTCCAGAGCAGCCCGGCTGGTCCGGGACACAGCCACAGGGGCGGAGTAGATTTCTCTAATCTGTTGCTTTCTGGTTACTGTACCAGAGCGTGTTTGAAAAATGCTTTTTGTGAGATGCACCCTAAAGGGCATGATACATCTTGCCCTTTGGGTATGCTTCACACTTAGTACCCAAAGGGCATAATATAGAGAATTCATCCCTTCAGGGTACAAAGTGGGGAGTGCAGATCGCAGATCGCAGGAATGGTTTTTCAAACACACTCTGGTATATAACTGCGGAAACAGGGTCCGGCACGACGCAGGCCCGGCCATCAGGGAAGGGGAGCATCAGATGATTGTCCGGGTCTGCGCATTTTCAGACACGTTCTGGCGGCAGCGGCGCCTGTGACGTGCCATACAGCAGCCGGTTTTGTGTGGCAGGCAATGTGTATTTGCGCTATAATAGTTGTGATGTTATTATCCAGGCTGTATCAGGGCATGAATGGCTGAAATAATGTGGAAATGATTCAGACACACTCTTAAATTATAACAGAACCGGTCCGCTAAAAGCTGCCTCTGCAGGGGCCGGATTCCTGGCCGGCTGAATGGATATGTTTCCTGCGGACCATAGGACGGATGCGCCGGGTTCCGGGAGGGATAATATCATACAATTATCTGGCATGAGATACAGGCTGTCAGACATAAAAATACATAGAGGTGGCTGTGCATGGAGGACGAAAAAATAATTGAGTTATACTGGAACCGTAATGAAGAAGCGCTCGTACAGACAAACCGGAAATATGGTTCCTTTTGTTATGGTATCGCTCACCATATTTTGAAAAATGAAGAGGACGCAGAAGAATGTGTCAATGATACCTGGTTAAAAGTATGGCTGGTCATTCCACCGAAACGACCGGAGTTTTTTCAGGCTTTTATCGGAAAGATTACAAGAAATCTGTCTCTCGACCGTTACCGGAAAAGCAGGGCGGCGAAACGGGGCGGAAAGACACTGGACCTTATATTTGACGAACTGGAAGAGTGTATTGCGGGACAGAGTATGGATACGCAGACAGATTCCATGGCGATTACCGGTGCGTTAAGCCAGTTTCTTGCCGGACTCTCCCATGATGCCAGAATTATATTTGTACGCCGTTACTGGTATGCGGACAGCGTTATACAGATAGCGGAACGTTATGGCATGAGTGAAAGTAAAGTAAAATCTGCCTTAATGCGCAGCAGAAAAAAGCTGAAGTTTTTTTTGGAAAAGGAAGGAATTACGGTATGAAGCAGGAGGCGGGCAGCAGGCTCTTTGAAATGATCGGACAGATTCCGGAAGAAATGATCCTGGAGGCTGACCGGGATAGTCTGGAAGAAGCATCCCGGCCGGACGGCAGACAGGACACGCCGCAGGAAAATACTGTCGCAGAACAATCGTATGGAATAACATCACACATTCCGGAGAATGAGGCGCAGCCGACAGTGTCCGCAGATCATTCCCTGGAAAAAATACCGGAAAAGCAGGAACAAAGCAGTCTGCGAACAGATCTGCTCCCTGACCGGTCAGGGAAGGCCGGTTCGTTTCATTCGCAGCCTGCGGCAGTGGATCAGCTGGAAAACAGGCAGGAAGCAGAACATGGATCATCCCTGTCTTTTCTGCAAAAGTCAGGAAAGTATTTAAAATATCTTCCAGTGGCAGTCTGTCTGTGTATGGTTTTTACCGGAGCGTATTATGTAATAAATAACTATTTCCGTATGGATTCCATGGATAAATTTTCCATGTCCACAGGTTCCGGACTGGAAAAATCAGAGGATGCCGTTCCAGACGAAGAACTGTCAGAAGGAAGTCAGAATAGTGGAAGTGGGGAAAGTGTGGACGACAATGCGCCGGAATCTTCCAGATTTAATCTGCCGGTGCGTTACGATGCTTACGAGGGGCCGGTAATGGCCATGACCGCAACAGGAGATACAGGAAATCTGAAAACAGAGCGGGAATTAAAATGTAAGGTTACAACAGAAAAAAACAGCCGGACAGACCGTCAGGACCTGCCTCTTTTACATGTGACAGACCAGTATCATATAAAAAATACTTCAAAAGAAGATAAGACCGTACAGTTTGTATATCCGTTTGCTTCCACACTGAATCTGGCCTATGCTTCCGGGCAGGATATTCTGACAGTTCACGGACAGGAAGGCTCAGCGGTAAAATATGAGATCGGCAGCAGTATTTCTGCTTTCAGAAATCAGACAAAGGCAGGCACAGACCAGACATCTGCGGACAATGAGGGTATGTTTGAAACACAGACGACAGAGCAGACCAGCAGTCTGGAGGATTATCAGCAGTTGTCCGATCATGAAGGCGAGTATCAGAAAAGCGCATTGGAAAAAGAAGCGGACTGGGAACGGGAAGTAAGTGTGTATACTTTTTCTCTGGCGGAAATGGATAAAAATATCAGCCGGCTGAATAATCCGGTGGTGGCAGGCGTGACTGTTTATGGTGACAGCGCAGATGTGCTTACTTATGGATTTATCCATTCCAGAAAAGCAGAGGAGGGGGTTACCAGCCACTGTTTTTTTGTTTCGGAAAACCAGTCCAGACTCATGCTGATTGTAACCGGAAAACAGGACAGGGAACCGGTCATCGGTTATTATTCCAATCTGGACTGCACAGAGGAGATCGAAGGGGTACAGTATACGATGTTAAAACAGAAAATGTCTTATTCTGACGCATTACAGCTTTGTACCGCTGCAGTGACAAAACAGACGATGCAGGATTATGACCAGGATATATATGCGGGAGAATTGCCGGAATATTATCATGCGGCAACAATGTACCAGGCCCTCACCATGATCAGCGGGGAAGAGGAGTTTTATCATACGCTGGTTCAGTATTATGGGAGTACAGAGTTAACGGAAGTATGTGAAAAATTATCTGGCGAGACAAGGGTCGTGTATGCCATGACCACAGTGACCATTCCGGCCAGGCAGACATGTAAGGTGACCACATATATCCAGAAAAGACAGTGCGGCGAATATTTTACCCTGATAAACACTTTTACAGGAAATGCGTTTGCGACTGATACGTCTGGAATGGATACGATTGCGACAGATACTTCTGCGGACAGTGAAAAAGAAACGAAGACAGAAAGTTACGGATTTGATTTTTTATCCGGCGGTAAAAGTCTGCTGAATATTGGCAGAACGACTGTCCGGCTGTCCATGCCGGAAGGATGGCGTGTGAGTGATAATAATTTCGGACTGAGGCGGTCAGAATCTGTCTGGAAGGCATCTGCTCCGGAAAAATCGTATTATTTTGAAATCAGGCGTAAATCGTGACAGTTCCAGCCGTCAGGCTGTTTATAACGAAATTATATTTTTAGTCAAAAACAGTCTGGTTAAAATTCTGACGATATCCTGTCCGGATGTAAAATGAATGATACTTTGATGATACTTTGCTAAATTAATGATTGATTTCTGCCCAAGATAGTGTTTTAATAATATTACGAGGACTTGTACCCGGACAGGGTACATGAGGCACATAAAATATGAAGAACAGGAGAGGCAACGTATGTTTGGTTTTGGGCAGTTAATTAACATTTTAAAGAAAAACCCGAAAAAAATTGTGTTTACAGAAGGACAGGATCCACGTATTCTGGAAGCTGCATCCAGATTACTGGCAAGCTATTTCCTGCATCCGATTCTGGTCGGAAACGAGGATGAAATTTATGATTGCGCAGAGGAAAGCGGCTTTAATATCCGTGGTGCCGAGATTATTAATCCTGCCACTTATGAAAAAATGGACGAAATGGTGGAGCTGTTTTGTGAACTTCGTAAATCAAAGGGGGTTACTCCGGAAGAGGCAAGAAAGACACTTTCGCATGCAAATTATTTTGGAGCGATGCTTGTAAAAATGGGTGAGGCAGACGCATTATTAGGCGGCGCCACTTATTCGACAGCGGATACTGTGCGTCCGGCGTTACAGCTGATTAAGACAAAACCGGGTAATTCAATCGTATCTTCCTGCTTTATTCTGGTCCGTCCGTCTGCGACAGGCGAGAACGAAGTACTTGCAATGGGCGACTGCGCAATTAATATTAAGCCGACAGAGGATCAGCTGGTGGAAATTGCGGCAGAAACAGCAGAATGCGCAAAAATTTTCGGTATTGATCCGAAGGTTGGATTTTTAAGTTATTCTACATTTGGTTCCGGCGAGGGCGAGGATGTGGACAAGATGCGCAGCGCTGCCCGTAAGACGAAAGAAAAATACCCGGATCTCCCAGTGGAAGGAGAGTTACAGTTTGACGCAGCGGTATCAGTACGGGTAGCAAGGACCAAATGTCCGGAATCGGAAATCGCAGGACATGTAAATACTTTTATTTTCCCAGACATCAGTTCTGGAAATATTGGATACAAAATAGCGCAGCGTTTAGGACATTTTCAGGCATATGGTCCGATTCTTCTTGGACTGAATGCGCCAATTAACGATTTATCCAGAGGCTGTAATGCTTCTGAAGTATATTCCATGGCTATTATTACAGCTGCGCTGGCATAAAATGGCAGGCTGCAGCCGGAGCGTAGCGGAAATATTATGTTTACAGCTGACGTTTTCCGGACATAAAAGGCCGGAACGCAGATGTTGTAAAGTAAATCTGTCAGATGATTTTTCTGACAGATAAAGAATTATATTTTTAGCCGGCCTGAAACAGTTTCAGACAGACCAGCCTGTATGGGAAGGTCTGTCTGATCAGCTGGAAAGATCTGTTTTCAGGTTTTTGTTCAGAGTTTTCCCGGACAGCGTCGGTTCCGGAGCATATTATCTATATTCTTTTGCCAGTGCTTCAAACGCAGACAGCGATTTTTCAATTCTTTCCGTTGGAACACAATAGGAAATTCTCACATGACCCGGGCATCCGAATCCGCAACCAGGCACAATGAGCAGATCATGTGCTTTGGCACGTTCTGCGAAAGCAGTATCGTCTGCTTCCAGAGTGCGTGGAAACATGTAAAAGGTTCCGCCCGGTTCTGCTACATGATATCCCATTTCTCTCAGACTGGTCATCAGCAGGTTTTTATTGGTTTCATAAACGGAAATATCAGAAGTTTCGTCTGCGCAGGCGGCGCATACCCGCTGGAACAGGCTGGGTGCGTTGACATAACCAAGTGTCCTGCCGGCGCCTGCGATGGCAGCGTATACATTTTCAAATTCATCCATGACAGTAGGGACAAGCACATAACCCAGGCGTTCTCCGGGCAGGGACAGTGATTTTGACCAGGAATAGCATACCAGTGTGTTTTTATAATAATCTGGCAGAAATGGTACCGGGGTATTGGAGAATACGATTTCACGGTACGGTTCATCTGCGATCAGAAATACCGGATGATGGTATTCGGCAGATTTTGCTTCCAGTATTTCAGCCAGCTTTTTGACCGTTTCTTCAGAATATACCGCACCAGACGGATTGTTCGGGGAATTGACAATAACAGCCTTTACATCTGGTGTAAGCGCCTGTTCAAAGGCTGTAAAATCAATCTGGAATGCCCGGGTGTCAGCAGGTATAATGACGGGGGTCGCACCGGCGCCTTTGGCAAATACTATGTATTCCGGAAAATACGGGGCGAAAATAATGACTTTATCTTCAGCGTTGCAGACTCCGTGCAGACAGCAGCACAGAGCGGCAGCGGCTCCGGCGGTCATGTAAAAATTTTCCGGGCCGTATGTGGTTCTGAAACGTCTGTTGACAGAATCTGCCAGCATGGAACGCACACCAGCGTCTCCCTGGGCGCTTGTATAGCCGTGGAGCAGGATGGGATCCATTTCATTTATAATTCTGGCAGCGGTTTCATTTACACTGGCTGGTGCAGGTACACTGGGATTTCCGATTGAAAAATCAAAGACATTTTCTGCTCCGATTTCAACGGCCCTTTTCTTTCCGTATTCAAACAGCTCACGGATTACAGAACGCTGGGTGCCGAGGGCAACCATTTTTTCATTCAAATTCATGGACATGATAATACTCCTTTGTGGTTATATTTATTTTTTATTAGTAATATAGCGGATGGTGCCTGATAATACATGGTTATCTGTTATTTTCCATTCTGGCAGCCGGAAGATAAGCGCATATCCCGGACGCCTTTTCCCGGCTGTTTTGGCAGTATCCGCATATCTTTCCTGTTACCTGGGCATATTGTGTCCTGCGGGGAAAGATAAATATATCCAGTGAATATTCTGGGAATTTTCTGGAAAATCACATATCATTCAGAAATTCCGCAGGAAGTGCCGGAAGATTCTGACTACAGCGGGTCTTCAGGATACTGGATATAAAATTCTGGAAATATCCCGGATGTTTTCCGGAAAAATTATATGTAGTACAAATTTTAAGAAACGCTCAGGTGCATGAATCAGTTTGTTTGTCGATATAATAGTTTATCATAGCATATTACAAATTTCCATATTTATTTATATTTTATTTCAGAGGCGCTGTCTGTTGTGTATAAACACGCAGATACCCGGCGGATAATATGGAATATTTTGTTACGGATGCTTTGTGTGGATCTGTTTCTGTGCCCGGTCAGTATTGGTGAATGGGCGGTAAATCTGGCGTAGTCTGTCTTTCCAGTACAATGCTATTTTCTTTTTTCATACAATATGTTAGAATATACACACGGGTTTTAAAAACCTATATAAAACAGGAGGACAAAAACATGAAGAAAAAAAGATTAATAACGCTTTTGCTTGTAACGGCAGTGAGTCTCGGCAGTATTTCCATAAATGTTTATACCAGTGATAAGGGATCTGCGCCAGTGCCGGGCAATCCGGTAATTACAGCTCAGGCAGCCACACCGTCAGCATCCACTCTGGCGGAGGCGGCAAAAAAACCATATGGAAAAAATCTGTCCAGCATGATGAAACTTGGAAATGATGAGATTAAGCAGCGTTATGGCATTGATTCCGCATGGTTTTCTTCTGCCCACGCAGAGGTTGCGTTAATAAGCGCCAGCGTGGATGAGATTGCCATATTTAAGGCGGCGGATTCATCTTCCAGAAAAAAGATTCTGAAGGCTGTGAAGGCGTATCAGAAGAAACTGAAAAAAGATACGATGCAGTATCCGATGAATATGCTGAAAATACAGGGATCACGGGTTTATACAAACGGTGATTATGTATGCTTTATTATGTTAAGTAATATCAGCAAAAGTCTGGAAGAAAAAGGAACTGAGGCGGAAAAGATTAAAGCATATCAGAAACTGAACAAGAAAGCAGTAAAAGCTATAAAAAAACAGTTAAAATAAACGATTGGCACTCTGAAAGTGGAAATGCATGAAAAAAGAAAGTGAAACAGGACGTGGAAGCCGTTTTCATTTCCTGTGTTTTACCGCACTTATAATGCTGATGCTGGCCGGGTGCGGCGTTTATATGCGTCTGACGCCGGATGTAACATACTCGGCGCAGGAACGGCGTATGTTAAAAAAGCGGCCCCGTGTTACGAAAAAGCGGATACTGAATGGAAAATTTCAGAAAGCATACGAGAAATATCTTTGTGAACAGTTTCCCTGGCGGACAGGGTTTGTTACAATGCATACAAAAATGTCACGTCTGATGGGAGAAAAAGACGCCAATGGAGTTTACTTTGGTTCCGATAACTATCTGCTGGAGCGGCACAGGCAGCAGGACTATGACTGGGAAGAGGTTCAGCAGAAAGTGGACCAGACAGCGGATTTTCTGAAGAAATATCCCGGCGCCCGTGTGATGCTCGTTCCTTCGAAAAGCAGCGTATTGAAAGATAAGCTGCCGTCATTTGCGCCAGAACCAGCAGACGCACGATTTTTTAAACTGGCAGGGGAAAGGATTCCGCCGGAGCAGCAGATTCCGGTTCAGGATGAGCTGGACGCCCATAACGGGGAGTATATTTATTACCGGACCGACCATCACTGGACCACGCTGGGCGCCTATTACGCATATAAGGTCTGGACACAGTATATGGGATTTAAAGCATTGGAGCCGGAAGCATTTCACATTACGGATGTCTGTGACACATTTCTGGGAACGACTTATGCAAAAGTACGCACCGGGGGTCTGGCCGATACAATTTCACTGTATGAGCGCAGGGAGCATGACGGATACCGGCTGGATTATAATATGGGAGAATCCGTATCAGATAGTTTTTACGACAAATCCATGCTGGAAGGGGATGATCCCTACAGTGTATTTTTTGGCGGCAACCAGCCGCTTGTGGACATTAAGAACCGCCAGCCTGATAAAGCCGGAAGAAAAAAAACACTGATGATTATCAAGGATTCCTTTGGAAACTGTTTTGCGCCACTGGCGGCGAATCATTATAAGAGGACGATAGTAGTTGATCTGCGATATGTAAATATACCGGTGGAGAGCCTGCTGTCTGTATATCCTGCGGATGATATTCTGATTTTGTATAACAGTATACAGTTTATGGAGGATCAGAATATCGGCAAACTGAAATAAGGGCAGTCTCTGGTAAATTGGAATCCGGTACGTTCTAAATGGCTGTCCGGTATCAACGGATGACATGTAAAGCGTTCCAGAGCGTGTTTGAAACATGCTTTCTGTGAGGTGTACCCGACAGGACTATGTTGATGAAATGTGGGATGGATTTTCCGCATCATGCCTTTTGGGGCACTAAGGGGGAGGCAGATTATGGCAATGATTTTTCAAACACGCTCCAGGATGCCACAGACGGATTCCGGGGACAGGATCTGGTTATTCGGGTTACCCGGAGTTTAAGCAGCAATCTGGGAGGTAATACATGAAATATGATGTTATTATTGTCGGTGCGGGGCCGGCTGGTATTTTTACAGCCATGGAGCTGATCCGGAAAGGAAGCAGAAAAAAGATTCTGATGGTAGAAAAGGGCAGGCCCATAGAAGAGCGTAAGTGTCCGAAAAGCCAGACAAAAAAGTGTGTAAACTGCAGACCATGTAATATTACTACCGGCTTTTCCGGCGCCGGGGCCTTTTCTGATGGAAAACTGTCACTCAGTTATGAAGTTGGCGGTGATTTTCCTATGCTTGTCGGAGCAGACGCCGCACAGCGGCTGATTGATTACACGGATCAGATCTATCTGGAATTTGGTGCGGATACACATATTGAAGGTATCAGCGAGCCGTTAAAGGTGCGGGAAATCAGAAAGCGTGCCATCCAGGCCGGATTAAAACTGGTGGACTGTCCGATCCGGCATCTCGGAACAGAGAAGGCACAGCATATATATGGCGCTATCGGGACATATCTGCGGCGAAAGGGCGTGGATATGCTGTTTAGCTGCAGCTGTCAGGATCTTATTATGGTGGAAGACGTCTGCAAAGGAGTGATTGTGACTGGAGACGGCAGTGGGACGGGAGAACGTTACGAGGCGCCACATGTTATCGTTGCCGCCGGCAGACGGGGAGCGGACTGGCTCCATACACTTTGCGCAAAATATGATATTGCCCATAAGCCCGGTACAGTAGATATTGGCGTCAGGGTGGAAGTGCGCAATGAGATTATGGAAGAAGTCAATCAGGTGCTTTACGAATCCAAGCTCATTGGTTATCCCGGACCGTTCAAAAATAAAGTGCGTACATTCTGTCAGAATCCTGGCGGCTTTGTGAGTCAGGAAAATTATGATAATGATCTTGCGGTGGTGAACGGGCATTCTTATAAAGATCTGAAATCTGATAACACAAACCTTGCCATTTTGTGTTCACACAATTTTACTGAACCATTTAACCAGCCAATTGCCTATGCGCAGAAGGTGGGTGAACTGACGAATATGCTCGGAGCCGGTCAGATTCTGGTTCAGCGGTACGGGGATATTCTGGATGGAAAACGTACCTGGCCGAAAGAACTGGCCCAGTCAAATGTGCGTCCTTCACTGCCGGATGTGGTGGCAGGCGACATTACCGCAGCCATGCCATACCGGGCCATGGTAAATATTATTAATTTCATACAGGCCGTGGACCATGTGGTACCCGGTTTTGCAGGTACAGAAACACTGCTGTACTCACCAGAGTTAAAATTTTACAGTAATAAAGTACGCATGGACGAAAATCTGGTAACAAATGTAAAAGGTCTTTACTGCCTGGGAGATTCCAGCGGATGGACGAGAGGTCTTATGATGGCATCGGCAATGGGTGTGCTGATGGGAAGAATACTGTCCGGATCAGAATAGATCCGCAACTGACTGATTTGAAAAATACAGCTGTAAAACCTGTGACCGGTCTGTATCCGGGTTTTGCAGTCTGGTCAATGATCTGTTGTTCTTAACGAATATCTGTGATTCTTTATGATGTTGTCCGCATGTGCGGATCATTCAGTTTATATTTCCAGTTATGATACAAATGAGGCTGCCCGAAGGACTGCCGGAGCTTGTCCGCAAAATACTTTTTTGTAAAATACACCCTGTGGAGGGGATGCTTCACACTTAGTGACCAAAGGGCATAATAGGGAGAAGTTATTCCAGATTCAGGAGGTGTACCCAAAGGGCATGATATAGCGGGCTGCATTAACTCAATCTGGAATAATGCTCCGTATCATGCCCCTCAGGATACAAAGTGGGGAGTGCAGATTATGGGAATGATTTGTTGCGCAGATTCAGGCAAACTTTTACAGACAAAGGTCTGTGGGAGTGTTTTTATCGGGTTGTAATTCGTAACCATCCGGCATTATGTATGCCGGATAAGGAATTTCCCAGAAAGTTTTGCGCAAAATCTGGAGGGCTTTTCAGGAAACAAAGGTCTGCGATAAGATCTGTCTGGTCCGGCCGGTGCGGACATGCCGGAAATATCTGACGAAGGAGTTGCGCCCCAACAGACGGGAAACGCTGAACTGTGTAAGCCCGGACTGGTGTTTTCCGGCTTATGGATTTCTCTATGTTTTGTACATATTTAATAATTTGCAAAAAGTACTTGACGTATTAATCGTCATTCTGTATACTGAAAAAAAGGCAAACGGTTGCGCTCTGGATGTCATTTCAGAAATCTGGCAGATAACAGACACTATAAGTACGCATAATCCGTCATATTAACGGCGGATGGCAGTTTTGCCGTTGTTATGACGGAACATTTTGTACTGGCAAGGGGGCTATGCGACAGTGACGAAGGAGGGCTGATTGCCGGGAATATTTTTCCACAGAAGACCATAGAGGAAATGTTATGCGACTGTTACCAGGGGAGTCTGCTGGCAGCGGAGTGTTTCCCGTCCGGATCAGACAGAAAGGCGGAGCGGCTGGCAGGGCATTTCAGGAGTTACATGCCGGAGAAACAATGGATAATGAATACAACATTAATTCCGCAACGCTGTACTGGTTGTGCGTCTGGACGCATACATAAATACTTTTGCGGCCGGAATTTCATCATCAGCGTCATGATTATTTCTGTATCGGGCTTTATCCGGGATGCGGAAGGCAGGTGAAGGTTCAAAGGGTTATGAGTGTGTGGTTAATAATATAGAGAATTAAAGTTGTGCGGTTTGATGAAAAAATGCTTGCTATTTTACAAATGATTTGGTATAATAACCATAAATTCGGTTGAAAAGTTAAAAGAATTAGTTGAAATGACGAATGGTTTTATTATCAGCTGAATAGTAAATATTTATAAGGGAGGATATTTTATATGAAAAGAAAAGTTCTGGCAATGATGATGGTTGCGGTCATGTCAGCTTCTGCCCTGGCAGGATGCGGAGATTCTGGTGATGACAGTTCCGGCGGTAGTGGGGGAAGCGGTTCTGGAAATGAGGAAAGTAAAACTGATGGCGATAGTGGAAACAGCGGTTCATCAGAAGGCGGCAAAAAACTGACTGTATACGCATGGGACGGCAGTTTTAATATTCCTGCGATCAAGGCGGCGGGTGAAGATTATAAGAAAAACGTGGACCCGGACTTTGAACTTGAAATAGTGGAACAGTCTGGTTCCAAAGATGTGGAACAGGCAGTTACGCTGGCGGGTTCTGGCGGCGATTACAGCACCCTGCCAGACATCGTACTGTTTCAGGATCATTATATTCAAAGATATGTGGCGGATTATCCGGATGCCTGGATTCCGGTGGGCGATGTAGATGTGGACTGGAAGGATTTTTCCGAAGAGAAGCTTTCTTACTCTACAATTGACGGAACGCATTATGGTGTGCCGCTGGATGGCGGAACGGTTGTCTGCGCATATCGTGTGGACCTTTTAAAAGAGGCCGGATATACTATTGATGATATGAAAGGTATTTCCTGGGATGAATTTATCAAAGTGGGACAGGATGTTTATGAAAAGACAGGAAAATACCTGGCTACCATTAACAGTGATGGAAATGATTTTATTTATATGATGCTCCAGGCGGAAGGCGAATCCCAGTTTAAAGATGGAAAACCTTACATTACAGAAAACGAAAAATTAGTAAAAATTTGTGAACTTATTGTGGAAATGGCCCAGAAAAATGTGCTCTATTTCGCAAACAGCTGGGATGATTATTGCAATCAGGTAATTATGGGCGACATGGTTGCCGGTGTCATGAATGGTAACTGGATTATTCCAACGATCCAGAGAGTAGAAGAAAACAGTGGAAAATGGGAAATTACTTCCATGCCTACGATTGAAGGAGGCGGCAAAGAAGGATATGCTTCCAATGGCGGTTCTTCCCTGTATATTACATCCAACTGTAAAAATGTGGATCTGGCAAAAGACTTCCTGGCAAAGACATTTGGCGGAAGTACTGAAACATACGACGCCGCACTGGAAAACGGCGGTGTTGTTACAACCTGTATTTCAGCGGGCAAATCTGATGTATACCAGAAGGGTGTCAAATATTTTAACGACACACCGATCTATGCGCAGATTGCGGAGATGGGCGCCCATGTACCGGTCATTGAGCAGAATGATTTCCATTATACCTGCCGTGAAATGCTCGGTTCGGCAATTATCAATGCCCAGAATGGTGCGGATCTGAAAGAAGAGTTAAAGAATGCGGAAGAACAGCTGAACTTTAGCATGGGTAACTAAAGACTTACTGAACCAGAAGTCTGGTAAATATTATAAAACGGGGAATCGGTACGTCTGGCTCCCCGTTTAATAATAAAAAGGAGGGCTGAAAATTGGGGAATAAAACGAAAAAAAGCGGGCTGCTCGCAAAACAGGAAAGGGCAGGATGGATTTTTCTGATGCCGGCCACGATACTGCTTGTTATCATGAGTTTTTATCCGATTGTCCAGGCAGTAATTACTTCATTCAAAACAGGGCCCAGCGCTAATATGAAGTGGGCGGAACCGGTTATCTACAACTATACCAGAATGTTTAAAGACCAGATTTTCATGCGGTCGGTTACCAATACGTTTGTATATCTGCTGATTCAGGTGCCGATTATGCTGATTCTGGCGATTCTGCTGGCACAGTTGCTGAACAATAAGGATTTAAAATTTAAAGGATTTTTCCGTACCTGTGTATTCCTGCCCTGCGCAACATCACTGGTATCCTATGCTTTGATTTTTAAATCTTTATTTGCGACAGAAGGACTGGTAAATACTGTTCTCATGAAACTGGGAATCTTATCTACGAATTACAATTTTCTTGGTAATCCGTTTTCCGCAAAAGTAGTCATTATCATTGCCCTGATATGGAGATGGACAGGATATAACATGGTGTTTTTCCTGGCTGGTCTGCAGGGAATTGAGTATTCTGTATATGAGGCAGCCAAGATTGACGGGGCCAGCGGCTGGAGGACGTTCTGGAGTATTACGGTTCCGCTGTTAAGGCCGACAATTGTAATGACCATGATCATGTCTATCAATGGTACCCTGCAGCTGTTCGATGAATCCGTCAACCTGACCAACGGCGGGCCTGCGAATTCAACGATCACCATGTCTCATTTTATTTATAACAACTCCTTTGGTACGGGTGTTGCGAACTTTGGATATGCGTCCGCAATGGCGTTCTTCATCTTTATCCTGGTAGCAGTACTTTCCGCAATTAACATGAAAGTAGGTGACAAGCGTGACTGAGAAGAAAAATGTATCGCAGATCCAGCGTAGGTTAATTCCATCCTACATATTTCTGACAATTGTATCATTCATATCTGTATTTCCGTTTTACTGGATGATATCCGCCGCTACTAATAAATCCATTGATGTGGCAAGAGGCAGGATTGTCTTTGGCAGCAGTGCGGTGGAAAACTTCAAAACAATGGTGAACCAGCAGGATTTATGGGGAGCTATGGCAAATTCATTTAAATATGCGATTGTGCAGACCATTATTGCGTTGTTTATCTGTTCCCTGGCGGGTTTTGGATTTGAGCTGTATCATGATAAGTACAAAGATAAGCTGTTTTCCATACTGCTCCTGGCGATGATGGTTCCGGCTGTGGCTACAATCATCCCGTTGTTTAAGTTAATTTCAAATGCCGGACTGTTAAATAGTGTCTGGGGATTTATCCTTCCTTCTATTTCGACGCCGTTTCTGATTATGATGTTCCGTCAGAACTCCAGGAGTTTTCCGGTCGATATTCTGGAAGCGGCACGGATGGACGGGGTTTCCGAGATCGGTATATTTTTCAGAATGTATCTGCCGGTTATGAAAGCTACTTATGCGGCAGCTGGTGTTATCACATTTATGAACGCCTGGAACGCATATTTATGGCCAAAGGTAGTTATGACAAAAAATACCGCACAGACAATGCCAATGCTGATTGCCAATCTGGCAGCCGGCTACACCATTGATTATGGTTCATTAATGATGGGCGTATTGTTCTGTTCCATACCTACAATGGTTGTATTCTTTATTTTACAGAAACAGTTTGCGGAAGGTATTACTGGCGCTGTTAAATAATGAATCATATGAACAGCTTTATAAAAATCCGCCTGCACACCGGGTGCAGGCGGATTTTTTACTTTACGGAATCAGGGTATTAAAAAGAATTGCTGTTAAATTTGTTTATATGTTGGATCGCAGAGTCTTCCACGCTCATTCCGGTCGTTGCCAGGCGGTGCCACCGGTATCCGACTGGCTGGCTAAGCGGGGTGCTATAGCAGAGGGGAAAAAGCTGCCAGAGGCAGCCTGCCGCAGGCGGAGTTATCCACTGTAGTATTATGGTGAAATATTACCAGAGATGTGAAATAAAGTTTGTTTTACTATTTACAAACAGGGCAAAAATTGGTAGTGTATAGAGAATAAAAGCGTTTTGGCCATGACTGAAAGTACTTTCATAATACAATATTTTCAGGCGTGTCCGCATGGATAGAAAGGCGCTGTTGTCTGTGGCCGGAACTGTCCAAAGACAGTACACAAAGGACCATACAGCGGGAGAAAAACTAAAAGCGCTGCCGTCTGCGGCTGAAACTGCCCTGGAATAGTATCGTTTAAGAAAAAGAGCAGTCTCCCGCAAGGGATTGACCGATAATGCCGGCATCGTCCGGGGAATAGTATGGCTGAAGAAAGAGAGGTACTTATATGATTGCGAACCGGTTGCTCCATGGGGGAGATTATAATCCGGAACAGTGGCTGGAATGTCCGGAAGTTCTGAAAGAAGACATTGCATATATGAAACAGGCGGGAGTAAATTGTGTGACGCTGGGGATTTTTTCCTGGTCCATGCTGGAACCGGAAGAAGGCGTTTATGATTTTCAGTGGCTGGAGGACTGTATCAGCCGTTTATATGATAACGGAATTCTGGTTATCCTTGCCACGCCTTCCGGCGCCATGCCCCACTGGATGACGGCAAAATACCCGCAGGTGATGCAGGTGCAGGCGGACGGAAAGAGAAATCTGCCGGGACGCAGGCATAATTTCTGTTATACATCACCGGTATACAGGAAAAAAGTAAAGGAAATGAATCTGGCGCTGTCAGAGCGCTTTGGGAAGCATGAAGCTGTCATTTTGTGGCATATATCCAATGAGCTGGGCGGCAACGGCGGCGACGGAGCCTGTCATTGTGAACTGTGTCAGGAGGCTTTCCGGGGATGGCTGAAAAATAAATACAAAACACTGGATAACATTAACCACGCCTGGTGGAACCGCTTCTGGAGCCATGTATATACGGACTGGGATCAGATACACAGTCCGGTACCCCATGGGGAAAATGTGGTCCATGGGCTGAATCTGGACTGGAAACGGTTTGTAACGGCGCAAATGGCGGATTTTTGTGAAAAAGAGGCAGAGGCGCTGCGAACCTGCTCGCCGCTTCCGGTCACGACGAATTTTATGGACTTTTTTAAAAGCCTGGACTATCACCAGCTTCATAAATGTCTGGATGTGGTTTCCTGGGACAATTATCCGGACTGGCACGCAGACTATGACGAGGTGCCGGTGGCAGTACGCGCGGCGGCGGGACACAGCATGATGCGCAGTATGAAAAAGCGGCCGTTTCTTCTGATGGAAAGTACCCCGTCCTGTGTGAACTGGCGCTGCGCTAATGCGCTCAAGCGGCCGGGGATGCATATGCTTTCCAGTATGCAGGCAGTTGCCCATGGCTCTGATTCTGTCCAGTATTTCCAATGGCGCAAAGGAAGGGGCGGTTTTGAGAAATTTCACGGGGCTGTGCTGGATCACAAAAACGGAAGCGGCACCAGAACCTTTCAGGAAGTTTCTGACACAGGAAAACGGCTTTCGCACCTTACCGGGTATATGAGGGATCGTATCAACAGGCCGGAGGCTGCCATTGTCTACGACTGGGAGAACTGGTGGGCGCTGGAAGATGTGGCGGGTCCAAGGCATGATTTTGACTATACAGCTGAGGCGCTCCGGCATTACCAGGCCTTCTGGGAACACGGAATCGAAGCGGACTTTGTCAGTATGGAAGCGGATTTATCCGGATATGCGCTTGTATGCGCTCCGTTAAATTATCTGTATCGTGAGGGATATGCGGACCGGATACGGGACTATGTAAAAAACGGCGGATGCTATGTGACCACTTGTTTCAGCGGAATGGCAGACAGTACGGATCTGTGTTTTACCGGCCGGCATCCGCTGGAAGATGTGCTGGGCGTGATTCAGGAAGAAGTGGATGTGCCCGGAAAAGGATTTGAAAACAGCTTTACGTACCGGGGCAGGCGGTACAACACCGGGCGTCTCAGGGAAATCTGCCATCCGCTGGATACGGCAAAGGTGCTGGCGGTTTATGAACAGGATTTTTATGCGGGGCGTCCGGTGGTGGTGGAGCATTCCTATGGAACAGGGAAAAGTATTTATCTGGCTGCTGAGACAGAATCAGACTTTCTGCGGGAATTTTACCAGGAAGTGTTCAGGGAAAGGGGACTGGTAAATCCTCTTGGCATCCGTCTTCCTTATGGTGTGACCACAGCGGTCCGCAAAGGGGATCCGGATGTGGTATTTGTCATGAATTTTTCCCATAAACCGGTGAGCCTGCAGAGTACCGGCAACTGGAAAGATGTGGATAACGGGGCCTGCTACAGCGGCCGTCTGGAGCTGGATGGGCTTTCCTGTAAAATACTAACGAGAGCGTAACGGAGTGTCAGAGAAAGAATGTCAGAAAAAGAAGGTAAAATATATACAATTACAGATATTGCAAAAGAACTGGGCGTAAGTAAAACGACAGTGTCCAGGGCGCTCTCAGGAAAAGGACGTATTGGCACGGAAACAGCGGAAAGAGTCCGTTCTTTTGTGGAGCGGCACAATTACACGCCTAATGTGGTGGCAAAGGGACTGGCACAGAACAAAACGTATAATCTGGGAATTGTATTTCCCTTTGATTATCCGGATATTCCGTTTTTTAAAGAATGTATGGATGGTATCTGCGAAACAGCTTATCATTATAACTATGACATTATTATTTCTGTTCATTGGAAAGAAGGAGTCTCCCAGATACAGAGACTGGTTATGAACCATAAAGTAGACGGCATGATTGTGACCAGAGCGGTGATTAATTCGCAGGTCGTCCGATTTTTGAAAGAACGCAGAATGCCTTTTGTGGTCATCGGGCCGTCAGATGACCTGGAAGTGTCTTCCATTGACAATCCGAACCGGGAAGCTGGCAGGGAGCTGACAAGCCTGCTGCTGATGAAAGGACTGCGCAGGCTTGCTCTGATAGGCGGAAGCGATATGCATTATGTGACAGAGAGCAGAAAGCAGGGATTTATTGACGCTCATCTGGAACAGGGAATCACAGCCGCAAGTGAGCTGATTTATACAGAGGTGAGTGATTACAGAAAGACCAGGCGGGTGGTGGAGCAGGCATTATCTGCCGGAGCGGACGGGTTTATCTGTATGGATGAAACAATCTGCAATCTGGCGCTGGGTTGTCTGCGGGAAATGGGAATCCGGATTCCGGCAGATGTGAAAGTAGTCAGTATGTATGACAGCCATCAGATGGAATTTAACCTGCCGCCGGTGACCAGCCTCCGTTTTGATACCAGGGGGCTTGGACGGAAAGCCTGTTTGGAGATGCTGCGGATGCTGGGAGAAAATGCGGAGGATGAGGAGGCGGAGCTTAGTTACGAGCTGGTTCTGCGGGATTCTACAAAAACATGAGAATAGATATGTCTGTCTGTGACAGAGTTCTGGCGAAAGCGCCCGGGATACATACAGTGGATTGTACCGGGCGCTCTTTTTTTGTGATACAGGAAACAGGTTAATTGTAGTGGCGCAAAAGAGGAGGCGGGACGTCCGGGCGGGCCCGGATGCGATAACCGTTATGCACGTGGACCGCTCTGCATTTTGTGAAAATGTATAAAAAAGTATTGACATAATGTCCGGAAGTTGTTATTCTTAACAAGAACAACCGATTGCGCAAACTGCATGTACTGATTCAGCCGGCGCAATGGATTGATTTTTGGAGAAGAAAAGGAGAGCAGCCATGGATCAGTTTATCGTTAATATTATCCACCGCCCGGAAATGGTCCCGGAATATGCGGAAAAGGTGACCGGACAGGGCAAAACAGAGGATATCGGCAGGAAAGCGCTTCTGACAGAATCGCTGGACATTTTCAGAACACAGCAGGAATGCGCGCATAAAAACGGTTTAAAGACAACCATTCAGATGACATATGCCAGCCTGTTCAATGATGAAGCGGTTGCGATAGCAAAGGAGCATCACGAAACATATGGGGATGAAATCAGCCTGACGCTGCTGGGTCTTCCGTGTAAGGAGTTTCGTGAGAAATATCAGACGAAAGATTTTTGTATCTGGATGTTTTCCATGGAAGATAAAAAGGCTATCGTCAATGATGTATTTGAAAAGTTTTATGACAGGTTTGGTTTTTACCCAGAATCCACTGGTTCCTACTATATGGACGCAGAGCTGATTCATTATATTAAGGAGACATATCCTTCGGTTAAATGTGCTGTGGCCACCTGCTGGGAAGAAGGGCCAAAGGCATACCATACATGTAACAATTCCTGGTATACATTTATGGACGGCGGTCCCTGGGCGCCATGGATTCCATCTAAACAGAATACCCATGCGCCGGCGGCAAACGAGGCGGAAGACAGCGGTATTGTGGCGATTCCCCATCTTTCCAGGGATCTGATAGCATGTTATGACGGAAATGGTTCCAATTTTGGCACTCATCCCCAGAACGTGCTCCGGGGTATGATTTATGACAGCAAAACCTGGGAATATCCCTATCTTTATAACCTGATTGACCAGTACCGCCATCTGGCAAAGTTTAACAACGGTTATGCCTATAACATGATGTTTGTGGGACCGGGATGGATGAACAGGATGGGACGCTGGGAAGCGCCTTACGAACTGCTGCTAAAATCCTATGAAGACGGCTGCGCCTATTATGGAAAACTGAAAAAAGAAGGAAAACTGACGGACATGACCATGGCGGAGTTTGCGGATTATTACCGGAATAAGAAAACCTATACGGAACCGGAATGCGCCTTGTGGAGGGATATTCTGTACGGTTCAAAAAAGCAGCTGTTCTGGTACTGCGATCCGTTTTTACGTGCCTGTGTCAATATGGATCAGGGCGGCGCCATTGTGGATCTGCGTCCATATGTGGCGAAACTGGAATGGAAGACTGGTATCGGAACAGACCATATCCAGGACGCTTCTTATCCGTTTCTTATTCAGGAGAAATACCGGGCCGGTTATTTTACCCATTACGCAGGGGAAGGTACAGTCAGAAGCGCCAGAATTACATATCACGGGGAAGAAGCGGATCTGTGCCTGAGTCCGTCTCATGCGGTATTTTCACAGGAAGGTAATACCCGTATCCTTACACTTGATCCGGTGGATATTGAATTTACAGATCTGAAATTAAAACTGCGGACACGGATTTTCTTTGAGGAAGGAACTTCCGCTATCCGTATCGAACGCAGCATTATGGAAATGAGCGATCCTCTGGCGGTCGTCGGGCTGGATGAATATATGGTAGCATGTTACGGTACTACAGAATATACAGAAGATATGTCCGGCATTATGTTATTCGCCACAAAAGGCGGTGATACGGTATCAGTTTCTTATGAATATAAGTGTCGTGAGAAACATCTTCCGGGTGCGGACTGTGTGTCGGCCCTGGTACCTCAGATTGGCACAAAAGTTTCCATGCGTTGTGATCATCATAGCGCAACCGGTTATTTTATTGAGGGTTATGCATTTTCACCAATGTTTACGTTAGGTTATACAGCGCAGATCAGAGATAAGGAGGTAATTACCACATGGCTCAGCTTGGAAAAGGCAGATTAAATTACAGATGTCCATCCTGTTTTTTCAGGGATCTGGATATTGACATGTTTTACGATAAAGATGCGAAGGAGTATCACTGTATCCGCTGTCAGTATGTGGCGACGGAACAGGAGATCCTGGATATGAATGAACAAATCCGTACCCGTTATAAATATATGAACCGGCGGATCACCGACTTTGAGGATTTTAGTTTTTGACAGAATGAGCTGGCGGCTGGACAGAAAGAGGAACATGTATGATAAAAGGAATGGATATATCATCACTGGCGGAAGTAGAACGCTGTGGCGGAAAGTTTTATGATAACGGTGTGGAACTGGATGCCATGAAAATACTCAGATCCTATGGCACGGATTATATCCGGCTCCGGCTGTGGAACGATCCTTATGATGAAACAGGCGGAACGTATGGCGGCGGGGGCAATGACTTCAAAGTAACCCTGGAGCTGGCACAACGGGCGAAGGCTCTCGGGCTTTCGTATCTGCTGGATATCCAGTACAGCGATTTCTGGGCGGATCCCCAGAAGCAGAGAATGCCAAAAGCCTGGGCCGGTATGGATGAGAAAGAGACAGAGCAGGCGGTATATGATTATACCGTCCGTACATTGAAGCTTCTGGCTGCGCAGGGAGCGGCGCCCGCAATGGTGGCGGTGGGAAACGAGCTGACCAGCGGACTTCTGTGGCCGTATGGGAAAGTGCCGGAATATCCTGTCATTGCCAGATTTGTCAGTGCAGGCATTCGTGGGGTGCGGGCGGTGGACAAAAATATTCCGGTCATGATCCATCTGGACAATGGCGGAAATAACGAACTTTACCGTCACTGGTTTGACCAGTATCTGGCCTGCGGCGGCGCTGATTTTGACTATATCGGAATGTCCTATTATCCATTCTGGCATGGTACGCTGACGGCGCTGGAAGCCAATATGAACGACGTTGCGCTGCGTTATCACAAAGACATCCTGGTGGCGGAAGTATCCATGGGATTTACAATGGAAGATTATCAGTCGTATGAAAAGCTGCCGGCGGACGCCCGCAAAGGATACGCCACAAAACCGGAACTGACAGAAAAACTGGAATATCCGATGACAAAAGAAGGGCAGGCGGCTTTTATGGCGGATCTGATGACACGGATCGGACAGGTGGCGGAAAGCAGAGGGAAAGGATTCTTTTACTGGGAACCAGCCTGGCTGCCGGTACCGGGGTCCCAGTGGGCCACGAAAGCAGGCAGGGATTACGCCGGCGAACCGGGGGCAGGCGGCAATGAATGGGCCAACCAGGCGCTGTTTGATTACGATGGAAACGCCCTGCCGGCCCTTGCGGCGATAAGAGATTTTAAATAAAAAACGGGTGCTGCAGCCAATGATGCAGGATGATTTATGGTTATCCGTTATTTCGTAATACCGGATGACGGATAGCTGTATATCCCGGACGACTCTGGAAAGCAGAGGACAGATACCATGGCAGACAGTGAAAAGACACCAGCTGGCCCATAGGGATGTCTTCATGGTAATGTTTTCATAGAGATGTTTCCATTAAAGATGTTTTGGGGCGGGTGGCCATCCGGCAAAGTATACTCTTTCCGAAGCGGACAGACTGTCGTCCGGCCGGGTATACCTTTCCGAATAGTTATAACCACGCATACTTTTTAGGTAACTTTTACTAATTATTTACTTGCATATTTTATATTTTATGATAAACTTACTTGTATCTGGCTGCTCCGACAGAATCCGGAAAATTATGTATTACAGGATGGTACTGTGGGAAAATGATATATGTGTGTGGTATATTGTCTGAATTATTTAAGCGGACAACCGTATATTAAATTGCATTTTCACCTTCTCTGGTGTAATGCCGTATGCGGAACAGAAAGGCGGATACTGCTGGAAACAGCCAGAGAAAGGCGTGCCGCCCCTGCCAATGCGACTGTGAAGGAAAGCAGGCAGTTCATGGGTGCAAAACACGCCGCTCATTTAAGCTGCAGGTGAAAAACAATTTAACAAAAGGAGTTGCTTATGAAAAAAACGATGAAATTAATTCTGACGGTATCTTTATTATTGGCAGTGATTTTATGTGTTCCCACGTCCGTTTACGCAGCGGATGACGATGTGGTAAAGGTAAAAGCATCACAAGGCATGACCGATTCAGATGTCCGGACGAAAGTATTGAAAAAAGAAGGAACGTATCGTGTTTCAATAAAAACAGCGAAATCCGGGTATCAGCAATACCAGTTGAAATTTAAACCTAAAAAAACAGGGTTTCATTATTTCAGTCTGGGCAGCCTCACTACAGATCCTGAAATGTCTGTGAGAGTCAGCTTTGAGGTATATGAAGACAATGAGTATCCTGGAATTCCACAAGCCTCTGGCTGTTCCCAGCCTTATCTTGGGAATTCACTGAACGTAAGTAGTCAAAGCGGCTATACGGAATCTATTAATTATTATCTGAAAAAGGGAAAAACTTATTTTCTGCAGTTTAGCGAAGTCTTTGAAAGTGAGAAAGAAGAAAAGCAGGCAAAGAAAAAGAAACTAAAAACCACTTTTGAGATATATATTAAATATAATCAACTGGATATGTAAAGTGAGTTCCTTACGGACGTGACGCCAGAGATGTCCGTCTGATGCGGATCGTCCGCAGGGGCGGCTACGGAGCGGATTGCACAGGTGCGGGCGGTTCTGGTTAATGGAAGGAAAGGATTATCATTCAATTGCCATGTGTTATAAAATTTGCTGTTGAATTTTAAAGCAGACTGGGTTATACAAATGGCAGAAACCGGATTGCCCGGGGCATATCCTTCGAGATCAGATTATGCAGTATAAAAAACCAGGATGGCTGGAGCCTTACCGGGTCATTGCCCCTGCGTGTCAGACACTGTGGAAAAAGGCGCCGTGAAAAAATTATGGCATCTGCATGATACAGTGGATCTGTTTTCATTAATCTGCAGTCAGTTCGAAATAACCGGACAGTCCGCGCAAGAAAGCCTTAAAAACTTTACGCCTGCCAAAGGCTGCCTTGTTATAGCTGACCGTGCATATGGAACGGTAAAAGCCGGGGGCAGCCCGCCGCAGGCGGAGTATCCGGCGAAGCCGGATACATTTTTTTATTTTGACATCTATCATTCTATGTTAACAGGTATGTTGTGGAATGTCTGAATACTTTTTTGTATCCGTTAATATCTATTGGTGTCAGTCCGGATATACAGAAAAAAGTGGTGTAATGCCTGACTGGTTTCTGGCCCGTATTACCGGATGCGGCAGTTGGGAATGCTTTTTGTTTATGGTCAGATATTCAGTATTCTGGCAATTTCCGGGAAGCTGATGTATAAATCATCATATATATTAACTTTAATGGTGGCGTCAAAGCTGTATACCACATTGATAAGGTCTTCCTCAAAATAGTTAACTGTTACCATCCTGCGCTTCGGATCCACAATCCAGTATTCCCGGACATCGTATTTTTTGTAATAATATGCTTTCCGGATATAATCATCTGACGGATTTTCCGGGGAAACAATCTCAATGATGAAATCCGGGGCGCCGTTGCAACGGTTTCCGTCCAGCCTGTCTTTGTCGCAGATGATCATAATGTCAGGCTGGACAATGGTAAGCGGTTTTTCTGAAAGTATTACATCAAAAGGTGACGGGATTACAAGGCAGCTGCCTTTTTTGCGTTCAACATAAGAATCAAGCATTGCAGACAGTTTTAAGAGCATTCTTTGATGAATCTGTGAAGGGCCGGCCATATCATGGACAATGCCATCAAAGACTTCTGCCCTTTGTTCCTCCGCAAGAGCTTCATACTGCTTCAGAGTGATCAGTTCCGGTTGTGATTGTAATGCCTGCGACATAATATTATACTTCCTTTCAGTAGTGTGCTGGTAGTTATAATTATTTATGGAAATAACTGCTGCCTGTGTCTGTAACAGGCTGTTAGAAGATAAAACGCAGTGATGATCCGTCAGGGGCCGGCCGGATTTTGCTATTCCGGATTTAATTTCGTTTCTAAATACCCAGTGTTTCCTGAGACATATGATCACCTTTTCTCAATATTTAAAAATATAACACAAAAATTGTAAAGCCGCAATCAAGCGTATCAATATTCATGATCCCGGGGACAGCATGGAAACATGTCGGGAATACCATGAAATGCAGAGTGACCGGCGCCACTTATGAGAAGCGGCAGCAGTTCCTGCGGTTTATAGCCGGCAGAAAGCATGAAGATCTGACGATGATCAGACACGCTCCGGTGAATTTGTGATTGCTAAAAAACAGATACCGTGGTATCCTTATTTTTATTGTGACGGCTGTTTACAGAATTACGGACAGGCTGGCACGACTGTTTTATGAAAAGGTCCCGGAGGTAATCCGCATGAAATATCACTATATTGTTCCCGCCGTCTTTTGTTCCCGCCCGAACCGTTTTATTGCAAATGTGGAAATTGACGGAAAGCCGGAAACGGTTCATGTAAAAAATACTGGCCGGTGTCAGGAACTGCTGGTTCCGGGGGCGCAGGTATATCTGGAGCGGGCGGACCGCACAGGCCGTAAGACAAAGTATGATCTGGTGGCCGTCAGAAAGGCAGGTGGAGCGCTGTTTAATATTGACAGTATGGCGCCCAGCCAGGCGGTGCGGGAATGGCTGGAAGGCAAAGGTTTTGATAAAATTGTGCCCGAGTATAAATATGGAAATTCAAGGATAGATTTCTATATGGAAAAAAATGGTCAGAAATATTTAATGGAAGTAAAGGGCTGTACCCTGGAAATCAACGGAACCGGATATTTTCCGGATGCGCCTACAGACCGGGGTGTGAAGCATCTCTATGAGCTGATCAGGGCTGTGAAGGAAGGGTACAGGGCGGCAGCGGCTTTTGTCATACAGATGGACGGTGTGACACAGGTGCGGGCAAATACGGACACCCACCCTGCTTTCGGGACAGCGCTGGAAGAAGCTGTGGCTGCCGGTGTGGAGGTGCTTTGTCTTCCCTGTCATGTGGAGCCGGACAGTCTGTGCGTTGTGGAACAGAATATATGGCGCTGATCCGGTATGGGACGGGGCAGCTGCCGGAAAGCGGAGTCTGGCAGTCCGGATACCGCCGCCCGCTGCGCACACCAGAACTGTCAGTGCGCCGGGGCCGGAGAGGAGAAACAGTCGGGACAGGGTATGTTCCGGTTATCAGATATTTGTTTACCAGATATTTGTTATCAGTTATCAGCTATTTCATTTACGATCAGTTTTAACAGAAAAAGGAGAAGTGAATGTCTAAGGAATTTGATGAATATATTGCGGATCAGCCAGAGCTGAATCTTATTTCAAAAGAGGATATAAACCTGATGAAAATTAAAACTGGTAAAAGCCACCGGAAGGAGTCAGACTGGGATACGATCAAAAAAATCCTGATGGCCCATGATGTTATTACGGCAGATCCGGTATCCGGAGCGGGGGCTGTGGATAGTCTGGAAAATATTCTTCTGGAAGACGGGGCGCTGCATGTATTTACCAATATGGATGACTGTGAACAGCATATCCGGAGCCTGCAGAAACGGTTTGGGGACATCGGGCGGTGTTTTCAGATCAGTTCCATGGCGTTTGAGGATGTGATACAGATAGCGGAAGAAAATGAAGTGGACGTTCTGATTGACAGACAGGATCAGACAGACAGCAGGTGTCTGGCGTATGTCTGTAGTGAAAAACGGCTTAAGGTGGTGACCGGGATGGAAATAGCAGACGCAGGACGCAGTGTCCGTAACAGCTTACCGGGAAATGAGCGGTCAGTCATGTCAGATCATTAAAACGCAGGAGCGGATATGGGTGCAGCAGTAGAAAAAAGAAGATTTCATATTGATTACGGGCCGGCAGAACTGTTTGAGCGGGTACATGACAAAATGGACGGTGCGACAGGAATCCGTGTGCATGGGAAACATTTCCGCAGGCAGGCGGCGGCAGCGAAAATACCAAAAGAGGTTATGGACAGGATTCCGGATTTTGAGGCCGGAGACTGGGAACTGAAATGCTGCGAGGTACGCACGGATACGGGAAAATTTGTCAGCTCTACATGGGAAACAGTTTACAATGGATGCCGGTTCTGGCTGACCATTGGCGCTGGAAATGTGGCGGAAACAATTGCCCGGAAAAAAAGCGGCGGAAAAGACAACTTTGTAACATCCGGCCCATTATATGACCAGGCGGCGGCGGTGAACCGGGGGCTGCTGGAAGAACCGGCAGGAAAATGGCCCGGCTATTTAGAAGAAACAAAGCGGCAGTGCGACCGGATAAAAATAGAAGAGGCGGAACAGCGCAGGCTTTCCTGGGAGGAGATCCGCACGGAACATGTGGTACAGGACGAATGGATCGATCTGCGGCGTACGGCTTACCGGTTTCCGGACGGCCGGGTGTCTTTTCCATATTATAGTTATACCCGCAGGGATTATGTTGTGGTCATTGCCCTGGATGAAGAGGGTCTGGTCATATGTGTGCGGCAGTTCCGGCAGGGTATCCGGACAGTAACTACAGAATTTCCGGCGGGAGGAATTGAGCGGCAGGAAATATCCGGCCAGCCGGCACTGCGTGATGAGGATATTAAGGGGCATCCGCTGCCCGGGGCGGAAGATGCGCTCAGAGCGGCCAGGCGTGAACTGCAGGAGGAGACCGGTTATGTTTCAGACCGGTGGATACATCTGATTACCATACCGGCAGACGCTACCATATCGGATAATTACGCATATCTGTACATGGCGTTTCAATGCCGCAGGGTCAGCGGCCAGCATCTGGATGAAACAGAATTTGTAAATGTTAAGATGCATACGGTCCGGGAGATCGACCAGCTGATCCGGGAAGGCGGATTCCAGCAGGCGGTGCACATTATGGCCTGGCTGCTGGCAAAGGATAAAGGGCTGCTGGAAATTCTGACAGAATAATTCCGGTATATAAAAGCGGCAAAAACATAAAAAAGCGGCAGAAAGCAGGATAAATATGAACATACAGATATTTGGCACAAAGAAAGATCATGAGACGAAAAAGGCACAGCGATATTTCAAAGAGCGGGGAATCAGATTCCAGTATACAGATCTTCGTGAAAAAGGTCTCAGTAAAGGGGAACTGCGCAGTGTGATCCAGTCAGCCGGCGGGCTGGAAGCTTTGATAGACGAACATTGCAAAGATCAGGATGCGCTGGCGCTGATACGGTATATTTCACAGGATGAAAAAGAAGAAAAGCTGCTTGCGAACCAGCAGGTATTGAAAACGCCGTTAGTACGCAACGGAAAACAGGCCACAGCCGGATACCAGCCGGACATATGGAAAAACTGGGAATGAGAGCGGTTTTTCAGATTTGGAGACACACAGAATAACATCTGAAAGGATGTTGCTGTGTGTTTTTTTATCTTATAGGAAAAAGCGACCTATAAGATAAAACCCTCCGGGAGGATCGCCATGCGGCGGAAGGGAAGATGCTGCCGGGGCAGCCCGCCGCAGGCGGAGAATCCTGCAGAGCAGGATTCTTTGTTCTCTTATAGGAAAGAGCGACCTATAAGATACCCCCTCCGGGAGGATCGCCATGCGGCGGAAGGGAAAATGCTGCCAGAGGCAGCCCGCCGCAGGTAGAGTATCCGGCAGAGCCGGATACTTTTTAATATAGGAATGCATTGCAAAAAATCTAAAAATTTTTCTGACTCTTTTTGATTCCCGTCCATCTAATAAGTGTAAAGTAAATATTTCGAAATATTTCTTGTATTTATACATGTATAATACATCAATTGCCTTTAGGGCAGAAAGGAGGCAGGTTTATTGGAATGGAAGACGAAAAAGAACTGGTTATAAAAGCGGGAAACCATGACAGAGAAGCTTTTTCACAGCTGATGATTTTGTACGGCACATGCATGTACAAGGTTGCCAGGGCGATTCTGAAAAATGAGGAGGATGTGGCGGATGCCATGCAGGAAACCGCATTAACCTGCTGGGAAAAAATCGGTACCCTGCAAAAAGAACAGTTTTTTAAAACCTGGCTGATACGGATTCTTATCAATCACTGTAACGGGATCCGCCGGAAGAAGAGCAGGTATATACTGGATTATTTACTGCCGGAAACTGCGGTGGCAGAGGAAGCGTACGCAAATGCGGAGTGGATGGAACTGCTGACATGTCTGGGGGAAAAATACCGTGTGGTAATGGTACTATATTATATGGAAGGTTTTCGCATCAGGGATATTGCGTCCATGCTCGGTATTAGCGAAAGCGCAGTGAAAGAGCGCCTGTCTGTGGCAAGGAAGAAGATGGAACGATATTATACCAGAGAGTGTATGAAAAACCATGCGGGAGTCCTTCAGGCTCCGTCTGCGCAGCAGATATCACGGATGTAACCGGAACATGCCGCACGGCGCCGGATGCTTTGCTTATCCAGGCCGGGCAATCCGGATACAAAATGTGAAGCATATGAATGTTCTTCAGGCGCATGTTATGGAAAATTTATATAAATCCATCCGTAGAACGTGAAACTGGAAAAATTATCGCAGTGACAGAAAGAAAGCAGTGACAGAAAGAAAGCAGTGATAGAAAGAAAGCAGTGACAGAAAGAAAGCAGTGGTAGAAAAAAAGCAGTGATAGAAAGAAACAGTAATGGAAAGAAAGCAGTGATAGAAAGGAAGCGGTTATGATATGAAAAAATATGAAGAGTTTATAGAAGGACTGCGGCAGGATGTGGAAGTGCCACAGGCTGTCTGGTCACAATATATAAACACACTGGAACATATTGATCAGTTGTCAGGACAGAGAAAGGGAGGAAATCGTATGAATAGAAATACAGGCAGGAAATGGATCAGCGCAGCGGCAGTGGCAGGGGTACTGGTGGCAGGTACCGTCCTGTTTTCGTATGCGGACCCGGTGGCAGCTTCCAAAATACCGCTGATCGGGCGGATTTTTGAGCAGGTATCAGAAAATGCCACCTATTCCGGAAGTTATGATAACCGGCTTGTTTTGAGCCAGAGTGAGGACAGGGCGGATATACCGGATGGAACGGGCAGCGGAACAGACAGTGCGCAAAATAAGGCGGACTGGGTGAATACGGTATCGGACCAGGGAATTACCCTGACTATCCAGGAGGTGTACTCTGACGGGTATTCTGTTTATCTGGCGGCAGAACTGCAGGCGCAGGAAGGCGGATTTTCCAGGATTCCGGCTCATTATACGAGACAGTATGATACGAAGACCAGCCAGTCTGTACATGTATCCGGCATCTTTAAAACGGATGTGTCTGATAAAGAATCAGCGCTGAACAATGGTTATTTTGAAGGAAAGGCGGTAGATGACAAGACATTTATCGGTATGATGAAACTGGACAAAGATCAGTATGAGGCCAGCGGCGGAGAGCTGTATCTGGAAATTACAGATATTTTATATGACGATGTGAATGCCCTGGATGCGGAAGGGATAGAACCGCAGTGCCGGTTTTCCGGAAACTGGAAACTGAAAGTGCCATATTCCGTGGATGCGGCAGCAGGCAGGGAAATTCCGGTACAGAAGGAGAATAAAGACGGATTCCGGATACAGAAAGTATTTGTTTCGTCCAGCCAGCTCATAGTATTTACGCAGACGCCGTATACCACATTGTCGCCGGATACTTATACCAGGGAAGATTTTCGACGGCAGTGGGGAAAGAAAAACCAGGAAATCGCCGCAGCAGATGGTACGCCTGTAACCTATGAAGATATGCTGGCAAAAAAGATGTATGAATATTCAGAACTGGCGGTGTATAATCAGGACGGGGAAGCACTGGAGGTGCAGTACTCTGATGAAACAAAAACGGTATTTGCCGTACAGGATCACGATCTGAAAAAACTGCGTATTTATATGGCAAATGGTTCCGGTGAACAGACACTGCTTCATGCGTCTGATGAACAGGAAGCGAAAGAACTGGCTATCCTGGAAGCGGAAGTGGATTTATAAAAACAGGTTCATTATGATGCGGCCGCTGCCGTGAGACAGCGCAGACATGTCATTTTGCCCATGGTCAGGGGGAATTACGACAGGTGTGGAGGTTTGGAAGCGGATTTAAACGATATGGAACGAGCTGACTGGCGGTTATGCCGGTATGGACAGGGTTGTCACATCAGGAGGACTGATCTGACAGCCCTGTATTTATTCTGAAAGCAGGCGGAGTATTCGTCTGTGCCGGATACTTTTTTATCTTATCTGCTGCTTCCGGCTCCGTTTCTGAAACTAAATATCGAATATATGTTCGAAAAAATTCTTTACACTTTTTCAAAAAATGTGATATACTATTACAGCGGAATCTGATAACGAAAAACCGGAAGCAGCAGAGAGGATGAAAAAATGGCGGAAAAAGCAGTATACGACGAGGGCAGTATCTCCATACTGGAAGGCCTGGAAGCGGTACGAAAGAGGCCCGGCATGTATATCGGCAGTGTTTCGGGAAAAGGCCTGAACCATTTAATATATGAAATTGTGGACAATGCGGTGGATGAGCATCTGGCGGGAGCGTGTGACACGATCCATGTGACGCTGGAAGCGGACGGCTCCTGCACGGTGGAGGATAACGGCAGGGGAATTCCTGTGGGCATGCACCAGAAAGGCGTATCCGCAGCCAGGATCGTATTTTCCACGCTGCATGCCGGAGGCAAATTTGACGATACGGTCTATAAGACCAGCGGAGGGCTTCACGGCGTGGGCTCTTCCGTAGTAAATGCGCTGTCTACATATATGGATGTAAAGATCAGCAGGGAAGGATATATTCACCATGACCGTTATGAGCGGGGCAATCCGGTGGTGGAGCTGGAGGAAGGCCTGCTGCCGGTACTGGGCAAAACGAAAAAGACTGGAACAAAAATTAACTTTTTGCCAGATCCGGAGATTTTTGAAAAAACCCGCTTTAAAGAAGAAGAAGTGAAAAGCAGGATGCATGAAACTGCTTATTTAAATCCGGCGCTGACAATTATCTACGAAGACAGGCGTGGCGAAGAGACAGAACATATCGTGTTTTACGAACCGGAAGGACTGAAAGGATTTGTCCTTGCGTTAAACAGGAACAGCGAGACGCTCCATGATGTGGTATATTACCAGGGAGAAGCGGATGGAATTACGGTGGAAGCCGCATTCCAGTATACAAATGAATTTCACGAAAATATCCTGGGATTTTGTAACAATATATATAATGCGGAAGGCGGCACCCACATTACCGGGTTTAAGACGACGTTTACGACCGTCATCAACCAGTATGCCAGGGAGCTGGGCATTCTGAAAGAAAAGGATATGAATTTTACCGGCACGGATGTGCGCAATGGCATGACAGCGGTATTGTCCATCAAGCATCCGGACCCCAGATTTGAAGGACAGACCAAAACCAAACTGGACAACCAGGATGCGTCCAGATCGGTATCCAAAATAACCAGCGACGAGATTACGCTCTATTTTGATAAAAATCTGGAAGCATTGAAAGCCGTGATCAGCTGTGCGGAGAAAGCGGCAAAGATCCGTAAAACAGAAGAAAAGGCAAAGACCAATCTGCTGACAAAGCAGAAGTTTTCTTTTGATTCCAACGGTAAACTGGCGAATTGTGAGTCCAGGGACGCTCAAAAGTGCGAGATTTTTATCGTGGAGGGAGATTCGGCGGGAGGTTCCGCCAAAATGGCCAGAAACCGGATGTATCAGGCAATTATGCCTATCCGGGGCAAGATTTTAAATGTGGAAAAGGCAAGCATTGACAAAGTGCTGGCCAATGCGGAAATCCGCACAATGATCAATGCGTTTGGCTGCGGTTTTTCCGAAGGCTATGGCAACGACTTTGACATATCCAGACTGCGTTATGACAAAATAATTATTATGGCGGATGCGGATGTGGACGGGGCACATATTTCCACGCTCCTTCTGACCCTGTTTTACCGGTTTATGCCGGAACTGATTTTTGAAGGGCACGTCTATATCGCCATGCCGCCGTTATATAAGGCAATGCCGAAAAAAGGTGAAGAGGAATACCTCTATGACGAAGAGGCCTTGAAAAAATACCGCAAAAGACACAAAGGCTCTTTTACACTACAGCGGTACAAAGGACTGGGAGAAATGGATGCGGACCAGCTCTGGGAGACAACGCTGAATCCACAGACCAGGATGTTAAAAAAAGTAGAGATCGAAGACGGCCGCCTGGCGTCAGATGTGACCGAGATGCTGATGGGCAACGCGGTGCCTCCAAGGCGGGCGTTCATTTACGAACATGCCAGGGATGCGGAGCTGGATATCTGATTACAGATACTGTTACAGACCAGAGCGTTTTTTTCGTGGCCTGTACGCCTTGTATGCCGTATTTTTTTAAGAAAAGTATGTTTAAGATATGCTCCGGCGGACCAGAGACTGCCTGCCAGTCAATCTTCTTACCGGGAATGATATACCAGGGCAGAAATTACCCGTGCGCCGGCGTCCTGTCAGATATTGTTTTAAGATATGTTCTTCAGGCGTATCCGGGGAAAGCGGAATGGTCTGGTTTTATATAAATGAAAGGAAATTGTATGCAGACAGAGACACAAGAGCGCCTGATCCGGACGGAATACTCCGAGATTATGCAAAAGTCTTATATTGATTATGCCATGAGCGTTATTATCGCAAGGGCGCTGCCGGATGTGCGGGACGGATTAAAACCGGTGCAGCGCCGGACGCTGTATGACATGTACGAGCTGGGGATACGTTATGACCGGCCGTACCGCAAGTGCGCCCGTATTGTGGGCGATACGATGGGTAAATATCATCCCCACGGCGACAGCTCTATTTATGAAGCGCTGGTGGTTCTGGCCCAGGACTTTAAGAAGGGCCTGCCGCTGGTGGACGGCCATGGAAATTTTGGCTCCATTGAAGGAGACGGCGCCGCCGCCATGCGTTATACGGAAGCACGGCTGAAAAAAATTACGCAGGAGGCATATCTGGCGGATCTGGATAAAGATGTGGTGGACTTTATCCCGAATTTTGACGAGACGGAAAAAGAACCGCTGGTGCTGCCGGTGAAAGTGCCAAATATACTGATTAACGGCGCAGAAGGCATTGCCGTAGGCATGGTCACCAGTATTCCGCCCCACAATTTTGGCGAGGTGATCGACGGGGTTATTGCCTATATGAAACATCCGGATATGAACACCGCAGAGATGATGAAATATATCAAAGGGCCGGACTTTCCTACCGGCGGTATCGTGACCAGCCAGAAGGAACTGCACGCAATCTATTCTACCGGCATGGGAAAGATCAGGCTGCGGGGCAGGGTGGAAGTAGAAAAGGGAAAAGGCGGCAAAGACCGTCTTGTGATTACGGAAATTCCTTATACGATGATCGGCGCCGGTATTGGGAAATTTCTGAATGATGTCTATACGCTGGTGGAGACGAAAAAGACCAGCGATATTGTGGACATTTCCAACCAGTCTTCCAAAGAAGGAATCCGTATTGTGCTGGAGCTGCGCAAAGGCGCAGATATGGATAATCTGTGCAACCTTCTATATAAAAAGACAAAACTGGAAGATACTTTTGGCGTCAATATGCTGGCAGTGGCAAACGGCAGGCCGGAGACCATGGGTATCATACCGTTGATCCGTCACCATGTGGAGTTTCAGTATGAACTGGCTACCCGCAAATATAATACGCTGCTGGCAAAGGAGCTGGAAAAGAAAGAAATCCAGGAAGGGCTGATCGAAGCCTGCGACGTGATCGACCTGATTATTGAGATTTTAAGAGGCAGCAGGAATATAAAAGACGCAAAGAAATGCCTGATGCAGGGAGAGACAAAAAACATTAAATTCCGTAAGGAAAGTTCTAAAAAGCTGGCTGCCAGGCTTCATTTTACGGAACGCCAGGCAACAGCGATTCTGGAAATGCGCCTCTACCGGCTTATCGGGCTGGAAATTGAGGCACTGTTAAAAGAACACGATGCCACGCTGAAAAATATCGCATTGTACGAAGATATTCTTTCAAATCGTGACACCATGGCAAAAGTCATTATCAAAGAACTGACTGCTTTTAAAAAAGCATACGCCCTGCCAAGACGTACGGAACTGGCCAATCTGGAGGAAGCCGTCTATGTGGAAAAACAGATTGAGGAAAAAGAAGTCGTCTTTCTGATGGACCGGTTTGGTTATGCCAGAACGATTGATGTAGCGGTCTATGAACGCAATAAGGAAGCCGCGGACAGTGAAAACAGGATGATTCTGCCCTGCAAAAATACAGACCGTATCTGCATTTTTACAAATAAAGGCCAGCTGCATATGATGAAAGTGCTGGATCTGCCTTACGGAAAATTCCGGGACAAAGGCCAGCCTGTTGACAATGTCAGTAATTATGACAGCAGCAGGGAAGAGATGGTTTATCTGGCGGTACTGGGCGCCATTATGGACAAAAAACTGTTGTTTGGCACTGCATCCGGTATGATAAAAGTCGTGGCGGGCAGTGAATTTGACGTATCGAAACGTACTACGGCGTCCACAAAGCTGCAGGAAGAAGATGAAGTTATTTTTATACAGGAGTTAAAGGAAACAGACAGCGGGAGCCTGGTCATGCAGTCAGAAAAAGGAATGTTTTTGCGGATTGAAGCCGCATCCGTACCTGAGAAGAAAAAGACTGCCATAGGCGTGCGGGGCATACGGCTGGCGCCGGCGGACCGGCTTACGAATATGTATCTCTTTGACGGAAACTGTGGGGATATCATCGCATATTCTGGAGAAAATGAGGTTGTGTTAAACAGGCTGCGCACAGGCAGCCGTGATACGAAAGGTGTAAAGCGGTAGGAAAATATCCGGCAGGTTATAAGGGATAAAATGACTTAGCCAGGAGAACTGTAACCGGGATTTTTCCGGGGGTTTGCGAAACAGAAATGGAGGAAAAACATGGAGCGGTATGCCGGTCCGGGGGATAACCGGGTAAATGAACCGGGGAATAATCAAAAAGAAGTCATCCGGGTGAAGTATCATTCAGAAGAAATACAGCGTCTTGCCTATATTGATGGTAAAAGCGACTGGGTTGATCTGCGCAGCGCAGAGGATGTACAGCTGAAAAAAGGGGAGTTCCGCCTGATCAGTCTGGGCGTATCCATCCAGCTGCCGGCAGGCTATGAGGCAGTTCTGGTGCCAAGAAGCTCTGCCTATAAAAGTTTTGGAATTATACAGACAAATCATATGGGCGTCATTGATGAGACATATTGCGGGGACAATGATATCTGGCGTATGCCGGTACTGGCTGTCCGTGATACCCATATACAGGTCAACGACCGGATCTGCCAGTTCCGGATTCAAAGACATCAGCCCCGGCTCGTATTTGAAGAAGTACAGCAGCTGGAAAACCAGGACCGGGGCGGGTTTGGAAGTACGGGCAGACAATAAGGATAAAAACGGTATGCAGATATCCAAAAGATCCGGGACAGCTGACATCATGGGTCTGTTTGTGCCGGCTGCCGGATCATCGGGAGGAAATGAATGAATCAGAAAAAGCGGAAAAATGTATGGCAGAGTCTGCCTGTCAAAGCGGGCTTTCTGGCGGCTGGCGGCGTCTGCGGGTTTGCGGCAGGATGGTATCTGATGGAAACCGGTAAAGGAAAATCTTTGTCTGAGCGTCTGTTTATACTGGCGTTCCTGATTCTGGCGCTGTATCTGTCGGTGCTTATACAGGTTGTGATTCATGAAGCGGGCCATATGGCCGCCGGCATGTTAACAGGATACCGGTTCTGTTCCTTTCGTATATTCAGTTTTATGTGGATCAAAGAACATGGTAAGCTGGAATTTCGCAGATTTTCGCTTGCGGGTACCGGCGGACAGTGTCTGATGGCGCCGCCGGATTTTAAAAATGGCACGATTCCGGTCATGTTGTATAATTTTGGCGGGCCGGTAATGAATGCGGCTGCGGGGATGGCAGCCACAGCGTTTTACTTTGTTTGTGAAAAGGGATCGTTTCCGGCACTGGCGGCACAGATTTTTGCGCTGACCGGATTTATGTTTGCGGCCCTCAACGGTATCCCGATGCATATGGGAATGGTGGATAATGACGGATACAACGCTTTGTCACTGAGCCGCAGCCGTAAAGCGCAGTATGGCTTCTGGATGCAGATGAAAGTGAACAGCCTGATTACGGACGGCGTCCGTTTGAAGGATATGCCGGATGAATGGTTTGCCGTGCCGTCAGATGAAGATATGAAAAACAGTATGGTGGCGGTGCAGGGGGTGCTTGCCGCCGGACGTCTGATGGATGGGATGCGGTTTGCCGGGGCGGATCAGCTGATGGAGCGCCTTTTAAAGATTGACAGCGGGATTGTAAGCCTCCACCGGCATCTGATGATCTGCGACCGCATGTATGTGGAACTGACCGGACAAAACCGTCAGGAAGTTTTGGAGGGCATGATGACCAGGGATCAGGTCCGGTTAATGAAGACGATGAAAAATTATCTGCCCATACTGCGGACTGCATACACATATGCCCTGCTGGGGCAGAAGGATACCGCAAAAGCGGAACAGATCAGGACATTGTTTGAAAAAAACGCGGCAGTGTATCCATATCCCGCCGAAGCCGGCTCAGAACGGGAACTGATAGCGCTTGCTGAAAACATTTATAACAAATCGTGTAAAAATGTAATAAATGATATTTGATTTATTCAACAAAATGATGCGGCAGGCGCTTTAGAACGTGTCTTAAACACACGCATTGTACCCTGAAGGGCATGATATACCCTGAAGGGCATGATATACCCTGAAGGGCATGATAGTTTCTGAAAGAATCCCGGGAAACTTCTTTCACAGCCACACCAGCAGGATCACATTTTTATCTGTTGTTATATGGGAGTTTTCGTTCGCATTGTGAAAGCCTGAAATATCACAATGTTATGATGACGGGTCAAAAGCCGGATGAAACTAAAATTGTTTTAATTGAGGCAAAATTGCTTATCAGATTTGATCAAATAATGATGTGAAATATTGTAAATATGCACACAATTTACTGACAAATAGTACAATAGTTTTACGAATAACCTTTTGACCACGGTATCATGACACAGTGAAATATCAGGAAATTTATTTCCAGGAACAGATGAGTTTGTATCATACGGGGGGGGGGATTTTGATTCCGCTGTTTTTAATCGGAAATACAGCATCTGTTTTAGAAGTTTACTGTTATGGGTGCGGATTGCAGCTCCGGATTAGGCAATGGAACCATTTCTGGAAATTCTGCAGATGAAAAAAACGGATTTAAGAAAGAAATTAAAATAAGTTCCTGAAAAATAGAATGCTTTTATACAACAATTTATACAGAAATGTTGTCTGAAAGTATTTTATACTATTTTTCTTCTTTTTGCAACTGCAAGATAAAAATCAGAATAAATAGCCAAAACATTATGCCAGAAAGAACATAACTTTATATAAAATATACAAAATATAAATATATCTGATTGGGAATGCCTGCTTTCAGACGGATTACAGATAACCGGTGGTGGTCTGTAATCCGTCTTTTTTTATCTTATAGGAAAGAGCGTCCTGTAAAATAATAACCCTACGGAAGGATCGCCCTGCGGAGGTGACTTCAGACGTGATACATAACATTTCTGTATAAAATGTTATCTGAAATGAAATATAGTTTAAAAGCTGGCAGTTTCCCATAACGGATACATGATACCGGACGCAGGATACACAATGGTATGGATCTGTCAGTGGAAAGTAGCAGTTTTTTGTACGGGCCGGAAGGCAGGTGTGGGATATGGGGAAAACGGATTATAACAAAATCGGGCAAAGAATCCGTCAGGTAAGAAAAGCGAAAGGCTGGTCCCAGGGAACGCTGGCGCAGAAATGCGGGATCAGCATGTCCTTTCTGGGACATATTGAGCGGGGAACCAGAGTGATGAGTCTGGATACATTTGCCGGAATCTGTCAGGCGCTGGAAGTAAAGGCGGATGAACTGCTCTGGGGCATTCTCCAGCCGACGGAAGCCGGGCTGTCCGGCATGTGGGATACGTCAAAGTCAAAAAAAGATGCGGACAGTTATATGATGTATACAAAAATTATGAAGTCCGTGGCTGAAATTATGAGTGAAGCATGATGCACAGGAGCGTTTTTGAAAAATTTATTTCGTTCGTGTATATGATGCGCATCAGTGAAAATTATATGAGCATCAGTGAAAATCATGAGCATCAGTGAAAATCATGAGCATCAGTGAAAATCATGCCCTTCAGGTTATATCATGCCCTTTAGGGCACAAAGCGGGGAATGAGGATCACGGCAATGTTTTTCAGACAGACTCCGGGCTGGCGGGATGTAAATCTGTGTGGTGATACAGACAGGATGCGCTCATCCTGTTTCCGTTCCAGTTTCAGGAATTATGTAAAAGGCACGGAACACCTGCACAGGCAGGCGAAAGCCACAGGACAGGCAGTCTTCCGGCTGACTGTATAAAGACAGCACAGACAGGATTATTTCAGACGGTTTGTGAAGCATGGGCACATGAACCGGTGGGAATAGGACAAAAAGAGCAGATCATTTCACAGAAATAGTGATCCTGTGGAAGAAGTCTGTTATGAAAGCATGGCGCAAAGCGGCACAACTGGCGGCCTTTTGTGAGTATGTATGGCGAAGCCATGCCGCAAATCAGGCAAAACGCATGTTTCCGGTAACAATAGGCGCACAAATAACAGGATATCATATGAAAGAAAGTGATGAATACGGATGAAAGGCAGAAAAAAGGGCGTTGTAATAGCTGTTATAACCGGTTTGCTGGCAGGGGTGTCTGTATATGCGAAAAGACAGAATAATGACAGGGATACAGGCGGCGGATATTTTTATCCGGATGTCTGTCAGGGCAGAGAAAATACCAGCCGCAGACAGCCTGATTGTCAGGGCAGAAAGAATACCAGCCGCAGACAGCCGCATGTCCGTCAGGGCAGAGAGAATAACGGTCACAGGCTTTCTTTCTACGAACGCAGGGGAAAGCGCATGATGGATCAGGTATTGTCTTTTGTGGGACTGGTGACGCTGGCGCCTGTTTTTATACTGATTGGACTGGCTGTCTTCCTGGATGATCCGGGACCGGTATTTTTTACACAGAGACGGGTAGGAAAAAATAAGACGTATTTTCTGTTACATAAATTCCGTTCCATGAAAACCAGTGCGCCTCATGAGATTCCCACCCATATGCTGTCTGCTCCTGAACAATATCTGACCCGTACCGGACGGTTTCTGCGCCGGTACAGTCTGGATGAACTGCCCCAGCTCTGGGATGTATTTGCCGGGAATATGAGTCTGACCGGCCCAAGGCCCGCATTGTGGAATCAGGAAGATCTGGTGGCTGAACGGGACAGATATGGAGCCAATGACGTACTGCCGGGCCTTACTGGCTGGGCGCAGATTTATGGCAGGGATGAACTGGGAATTAAGGAGAAAGCCGCACTGGACGGACAGTATGTCCGGAGGCTGCGTGAGGGTGGCTGTCTGGCGTTTCTGACTGATCTGTTCTGTATTGTCAGGACTGTCAGCTGTGCCGTATGTGCGCAGGGAGTCGTGGAAGGCGGAACAGGAAAACAGTCCCGGTACCGGAAAAATAGAGAGTAACAGAAAAGAAACAATAACCGGGTTATGACAGGGGCATAAGATAAACCCGGAAACAGCGCCGTCTCTGTAGAAAGGACAAAACAGATATCAGAATGGAACGCAGGAAATTAGGGAAAACAGGAATCGAGGTAACTCCGCTTGGTTTTGGCTGCGCAGGTTTATGGGGCAGAAAGATGGTTACAGATCAGCAGGCACAGGAACTTTTTGAAAAAGCATATGCCTGCGGGATACGGTATTTTGATACTGGACACAGTTATGGCAGGGCGGAAGAACGGATCGGAAACATATTAAAAACTTCTAAGATTGTGAAGCGGGAACAGATCGTTCTGTCTACTAAATTTGGAACAAGATATGTGCGGGGAAAGCTGGTGCATGATGTTTCCGCAGGCTGGATCAGAAAAAGTGTATATCTGAGTCTGAAAAGGATGGGCCTGGATTATATTGACTGTCTGCAGATTCATGGTCCGGGGCTCTCTGATTTTACAGAGGAATTGTATGAAACGCTTACAGATTTGAAAGAAAAAGGAATTGTGCGGGCAGTCGGCGCCAATTCCTTTGATACAGAAGTGCTTTCCTATATTGCGGCAGAGAAAAAGCTGGATTTTGTCATGATGGATTACAATATAATGCGCCGGGACAGGGAAGCGCTGATTCAGAAGTTTACAGACCGGGGCATCGGCGTGGTGGCGGGCGCCCCGCTGGCCGAATCCCTGTATTCCGGGCGGGTATTTAAACTGAGAGGAAAGAAGGATCTCTGGTATCTGGCACGTGCTGTTGTAAATTTTCATGATCAGTTACTGGAAGGAAGAAAATACAGGTTTATAAACCGGGTATGCGGCATGACCGGTTCACAGATTGCGCTGAAATACGTGACAGATTATCCGGGGGTTTGCTGTGCGGTATTTGGCACCACAAATACAGACCATTTGCAGGAAAACGTAAAGGCGCTGGAAATCAGAATTCCTAAAAAAGTTCTGGACAGAATCAGGTCTGTCAGGCAGCCGTCCGGAAAAGGCAGGTAGAAAAGCAGCAGAAAAATAGTAAAACGACTTTAAAATATCCGGTAATGATAATACAAAGGAGCGGCAGTGTGAAAATATTAGTGACAGGTGCAGACGGCTATCTTGGACAAGGCGTGGTAAAACAGCTTCTGGATGATGGATATCCGGTCGTAGCCACCGACCTTACACAGAACTGTATAGACAGACGGGCGGATATCCGCTGCACGGATTTGTTTTTGCAGAAAGATCCATATCAGTATTTTGGAAAACCAGATGTTCTGATACATATGTGCTGGAGAGACGGTTTTGTACATAATTCCATCCGTCATATCAATGAGCTGCCGCTGCATTATCAGTTTATATCCCAAATGGCAGAAAGCGGAACCAGGCAGATTGCGGTTATGGGAAGTATGCATGAGGTAGGTTTTTTTGAAGGCAGTGTCAATGAGGCAACAGCCTGCAATCCCAGGAGTCTGTACGGAATCAGTAAAAATGCCCTGCGGGGGCTCACAGCATTAAAGTGCGAAGAAACAGATGCGGTATTTCAGTGGCTGAGAGGATTTTATATTGTTGGAAATTCGGACAGCGGCTGTTCTGTTTTTTCCAGAATCGTGCAGGCGGCAGAGAAGGGAAATACAGAGTTTCCATTTACCATGGGACTGAATCAGTTTGACTTTCTGGATTATGATGTTTTTTGCGGATATGTGGCGGATGTGGCGGAGCAGACAGCGGTAAACGGAATTATCAATATATGTTCTGGCAGACCAGAAAAACTGGGGGACCGGGTGGAACGGTTTATAGCTGAAAATAAATTACGGATCCGTCTGAATTATGGTACATTTCCAGACCGTCCGTATGATTCCAGGGCAATCTGGGGCGATGATTCCAAAATCCGGATGATCCGGGAGAAAAAGGAGTATCATCATGTCTGAAGGATACGGCTGGGAAAACAGTCTGGCGGGCAGGCGGATTCTGTTCTTTTCCCCGGCATTTTTTGGCTATGAAGACAGAATAAGAGATAAAATGGTCCGGATGGGAGCGCAGACAGACGCATTTGACGTCCGTTCTGTGACAGGGTCCATGGGGCGTGCACTATTAAAATTGAATCCTGATATATTTAAAAGAAAGACAGAGTTATATTATGCGTCGGTTTTGTCACAGGTGAGACACAAAAAGTATGATTACGTATTGTTTATTAAATGTGATATGCCCACGGAGCATGTGCTGTGTGTATACAGAAAAGTTTTTCGGACAGCCAGGTTCTGTCTGCATCTGTGGGACTCCGTGAATAATATTCCAAATATAAAAAGAAAATTTAAATATTTTGATTTCATCAGCAGTTTTGACAGGCGTGATTGTGAAATATATCCGGAATTGCATTTCCGTCCTCTTTTTTGCTGTGACGAATACCGGATTGGAAGGGATGTAACGAAATCATACCGTTATGATCTTTGCTTTATCGGGACGATTCATTCCGACCGGTGGCGGATTATAAGGGAATTAAAAAAACAGTCGGCCAGGAACGGCCTGCGGATGTATTGTTATATGTATCTTCAAAGCAGATT
Source organism: uncultured Eubacterium sp. (assembly GCA_947642745.1). Taxonomy (GTDB): domain Bacteria; phylum Bacillota; class Clostridia; order Lachnospirales; family Lachnospiraceae; genus Eubacterium_J. The sequence goes on along the minus strand of CANRTU010000008.1, from coordinate 15,338 downwards.
TATTTATCTCTTCTATAAGATTACCAGGGCGGAATTCAGAAACACGTCCGTCAGGGAGTTCCGGTTTGAAAAACTGCCAGCCAGTGAGGTGGCAAAAATCATAAGCAGCTCCGGGGCGGTGGTGGATATCCAGCATCCGGCACAGGCAGGACTCACAATCCGGACAATAGAAATGCTTGGAATGAATAAAAAACTGATTACTACAAATGGGGATATCAGGCAGTATGATTTTTATGATGCCGGGAATATATCTGTGATCAGCCGCCGGAACCCGGAGCTTTCCACAGAGTTTCTGAAAAATAACAGACCGTCCAGAAAGATTCTGCCTGAAAAATATTCACTGGAAGCATGGAGTTGCGGGGTACTTGGATTATGAGAAACTGTTATTCTTTTTCAGAATTAATAAAAACTGTTTATGCCCTGGCCATGACAAAACTGACTGTACCAGGGGCCAGACTCATCCGGCGTCCGGTATATATCAGGGGAAAAAGATCCCTGGGAGGCTGCGTGGGACTGACTACCGGCCGGTTCTGCAGATTTGATCTGGAAGGACGCAAAAAGACATTGTGGATTGGCCCGGATTGTGAATTTGGGGATCTGACACACATTGTGGCCCATGATAAAGTAAAGATTGGCAGTCATGTGCTGGCTGCCTCGAAAGTATTTATCAGCGACACCAGTCATGGAGCGTACAAAGGAACGAATCAGGCTTCACCATCGGTGATTCCCGGTAAACGGCAGTACGCAGTAAAAGCGGTTATCATTGGAAATAATGTCTGGATCGGTGAAAATGCGGTTATACTGCCGGGCGCCAGAATTGGCAGCGGCAGTGTGATAGGCGCAAACAGTGTCGTAACAGGCAGCATACCAGAAAACTGTATTGCTGCCGGAGCGCCAGCCAGAGTAATAAAAATATGGGATAAAGGCCGGGGATGGATATCCGCAAATGCCGGAAAATAACCGCATATTCCGGATGTCAGGCATTTTTCAAACACGATTTAATACGTAGAGAAAATAGAGAGAGAAAAGGAATATTCCATGACGGGACTTATGGTTGTCAGAATGAAAAAAAGTGTACTGGCAGGAAATCTGCTTTTGTATTGCCTGATTCTGGTGTGCCTGATTCTGTTTGGGGCAGATTCTACACAGGATAAAATATCTTACTGCAGAGGCATTACCTGTCTGGCGCTGGCGGCGGTTGTTGCGGATTATATGACGCTCATGTCTGCGGGAGTGAGGATTTTTTCAATAGCGGGGATGTTTGTGGCTTTTTCCTGGCTGTTTCATTTCGGACTTATTATAATAGACGGCTGGGTACCGGATTACCGGGATTATGTGGCGGGGGATCCGTTTGCTGTATTTGACCAGGCAGCCAGAGCGTGCGTTTCGTTCTCATTTATTGCCATACAGTTTGCTGTATCCGGAATCACACTGGGCGCAGGGCGGACTGGTTCCCAAAAGACTCATTGCGGCGGATTACAGAATACGGACCGGATGCTGAAGCGGATGGCCTTTGTGATACTGGCTGTCAGCTTACCTATGAGAATCAGATATGACCTGATGGCACGCAGGGCGCTGCATACATCTTATCTGGAAGTATTTGAGCTGAATGTGAGCGGGGTATATATACAGGTTTCGCTGTTTTATATTATCGGTTTTGTTCTGCTGCTGCTGGCATACCGCCGCAGCAGGCCGGGGGCCTTTGTGATACTGGCGGGAGAACTGCTGTTTCTGGTTGCGGAAATGTTTACCGGCGCAAGATTTTACAGTGTAACAGGGATACTGGTTATTTTATATTGTTATTTTACAGTTATACAAAAGACAGGATTCAGACAATGGCTGATTCTCATACCAGCCGCAGGCATACTGATGCAGATTATTATGGCGGTCTCCGCAGTACGCTCCGGCGGGGCATTTTCTGTCAGCGCCCTGGCAGGGCAGATCCGGAAAGAAAATACGAAAGTCCTGCTGCGTATACTGGATGAATCCGGATGGACTATTTATACCGTATATAAAACTGTCAGCCAGGTGCCGGAGCAGATTCCGTATGCGAAAGGGAGTACGTATTTGTATGGATTATCGCAGATATTTGTGAATATTGGCGGAATTCTGAATGAAGTTACAGAAAAAGCGACCTATAATCTGCAGTTAAAAAACATGGTCAGCGCCGGTGGGAGTTATATTGGAGAATTATATTTTAATTTTGGATATGCGGGCTGTCTTGTGGCTGGCGCCGCCGGATGGCTGACAGGAAAAATTTCTTCTGTGTCAGAGAGAATGCTTGCCAGTGGAAATTATACTGGATTCGCATATTTTGTTATGCCCTGTATCTATACCATGATGTGGGTCAGGGGACAGTTTACGACCTTTGTCCGGGGGACGGTATGGGCTGCGGTACTTATATTGTGTTTACACAGACTGTTAAGGGCCGGACGCTCATCTGTCTTTGGGATAGCCGCAAAATACAAGAGATGGAAAGAACGATGTTTACTTTTGTAACGCTTTCGTATAACCAGCAGGAATACATATGCCAGCACCTGGAAAGCATCAGATACCAGATCGTGCATTATGGCGGACATAAAAAGTGCAGTCTGATTCTGGCGGACGACTGTTCGCAGGATCAGACCATGCAGTATGCGGCCCGCTGGCTGCGTTCCAACAGGGAGCTGTTTGAGGAATGCATCCTTTATTCCAATGACCGGAACCTGGGAATTGTACAGAACTATATTCATGCGGTTAAAAAAGTCCATACAGAAAAATATAAGATGCTTGCGGCGGATGATCTGTATTATACCAATAATGTGTTTGAGGCGGCCGGAGATAAAGATATACTGCTTACGCCCGCCATTATATTTGACGATTCGGGAACAATACATACGTCTGCTCATAGTTATTATCTGTACCAGTATTGTATGGCAAACGCAGGAAAAAATCTGAAGAAACTGATTGCCAGTGAGCTTTCCTACCGTAATCTGATACAGGCGCCCGGAGTGTTTCTGTCAACAGGGCTGGCGCAAAGGGAAGAGCTGCATAAATTTCTGCGGCAGTTTACATGGATTGAAGACTATCCCCAGTGGCAGTATCTGTTCCGGACAGCGGACTGGGATTTTTCGGTGGATGTGCGGATGACGCCTTACATTCTGTACCGCACAGGAGCAGGTATTTCATCTTCAGCACATAGTGGGAAAAGAAGCTGTTATGAAAATGAGCTTTCGGATATGTACCGGATGTTCCGGGCGACATACAGACGGTATCCAAAGTGGATCAATCCATATCATTATATATATTATTTAAAGGCGGATCTGGTGGAACTATATGCGAAAGTAAACCGCCGGATGAGGGAATCCTGCAGCCAGATCGCAGGCCGGCAGACTGGGAAAAGGGTAAAAAAATATATTTCATATTTAACAGAGTGTGCGGCACTGGCAATGGCGGAAGATAAATAAAAAGGACAGGGGATGGCAGGTGGAATCATGAAAGTTGCGGGCGTTTTTGGCGGACTGGGAAGCCAGATGTTTAAATATGCATTTTATTTAAATCTAAAGGCGCTGACCCGGGAAAAGTGTTATATAGATACATCGTTTTTTGTAACAGGCAGCGCCTGGAATGGATATGAGCTGGAGAGGATTTTTCAGATAAACGCACCAGACTGGAAAGATGAGCTGGGTCAGGCTGCCCTGCAAAGACTGGAGTTAAAACAGACGGATTATCAGGATGAAGTTTTGTATGCGATGCAGAAAAGATGCGGAAAGGTCAGTTTTTTATGCCTGGGCAGTGTATTTGGCACTTTTTGCGATAATAAATTTTCCAGGTTCCGTTTCCGGTGTTATAAAGCGTATGTATACCGTGTCCGTATGTGGCTGACTGCCAGACATCTGATACATAATAAAATCAGAAAAAAATATCTTGCGGATGGCAGCAATGTATATTTTGAAGAATTTTCCCATAATTCTGACCTGTATTTCAGGGGGGGGGGGTAAATGTAATATAAAAAAGGCATTTACATTTCCGCAACTGACAGGCCGCAGAAATCTGGAAACAGCCGCAAGGATGAAACAGGGTGCTTCTGTGGCGCTGCATGTCAGGCGTACAGATCATATGTACGATAACGGGAAGCTGTTTCGCAGGGATTATTATAAAAAAGCAGTGGCTTATATTAAGACCCATACAACAGAACGCTTACAGTTTTATCTGTTTTCGGATGATATGGACTGGTGCAGAAATCATCCGGGGCAGCTGGGTCTGGATGCTGGCGATACAGTTTACTTTATTGACTGGAACCGGGGAGAATACAGTTATGTGGACATGCAGCTGATGACCTTCTGCCAGCATCATGTCATTCCGGTCAGCAGTTTTAGCTGGTGGGGATATTATTTAAGTGACAGAGAGAATAAAATTGTCTGTGCGCCAAAGGGATACTGGCTGGATGTGAGATATCATTTTTAAAAAAATGCGTACAGGGGAAGGAGAAAAACGCGGCAGCGCTGACAGGGAGGTCACAGGATGAAAACATATGAGGAAAAACCGTTTGTCTGTATTGCGGGAAAAAATGACATTGCGGTGGGGGTGCTGGAAGATATGGTGCGCAGACATAGCGACTGTAAAACTGCCGTTATCTGCAACAGATCTGAAACAGGCAAAAACGGTTTTCAGAAATCGCTGCGCTGGTTCGCCATAAAATATGGCATCGCAGAATATAAGCTGGAAGATCTGTATGACCTGGATAATCTTGTGTTTCTCTCACTGGAGTTTGACCGGATTATCAGACCGGAATATTTCAAAAGCAGCAGGCTGTTTAATGTACATTTTTCGCTTCTGCCCAAATATAAGGGTATGTATACTTCTGCGATTCCGATCTTAAATGGCGAACGGGAGACAGGCGTTACGCTGCACCGGATCGATGCGGGAATTGATACCGGCGAAATTATAGACCAGAACAGGTTTTCGATTGTGAATAAAGACTGCAGGGAAGTATATCTGGAATGTATCCGGCGGGGGACCAGGCTTATGCTGAAACATATAGACCGGATTCTGAATCAGACAGAACAGTCCTTTCCGCAGGATTCTGGAACATCCACCTATTATTCCAGAAAGAGCCTGTCTTTTTCTGCCATTGAGATAGACATGAACCAGACGGCGGAAGGAATCGCAAGGCAGCTCAGGGCTTACAGTTTCAGGGAATATCAGCTGCCGGAAGTATATGGACGCCGGATCATAGATTATGCGGTTACAGCAAACAGGTCATCGGAAAGGCCGGGAAGCGTCCTGTTAAAGACCGGGGAGGCATTTGTGGCGGCAACCGTGGACTATAATATTGTGTTGTTTTATGACCGGCTTACAGAACTGCTGGAAGCCTGCCAGACAGGAAATCTGGATATTGTCAGACAGATCTGTATGGTGAAAAAGCATGTGAACGCTGCGTCAAAGCAGGGATGGACGCCGCTAATGACGGCTGTGCGTTATCATCAGACAAAAGTTGTGGAATACCTGCTTATACAAGGAGCTGATATCCATGCGGTCAGTCATGACGGGACGACCATGCTGATGTATGCGAAGCAGTCCATGGAAAAAACCGGGGATTCCGCCATATTTTCCATGCTGTTGCGTCTGGGCGCAGATACCCGCATACAGGATTATTCTGGAAAAACACTCAAAGATTATTGCTCTGGTACTGAAATAATGAAGGAGGACGGTGTGCGATGGAACTTATGACGAATGATCTGAAGCGGGGATTTGAATTATACCAGCAGGAGTATGAAGATAAGGCGCTGGAAGTGTTACGGTCTGGCTGGTATGTACTTGGCAGGGAAACAGAGACTTTTGAAAAGGAATGGGCAGCCTGTCACGGCGTCAGCTGCTGCGTGGGTCTTGCAAGTGGTCTGGATGCGTTATGTCTGTCATTCCGGGCTCTCGGGATAGGAAAAGGCGATGAGGTGATCGTACCCGGCAACACTTACATTGCCAGCGTCATGGGTGTGACCAGCAATGGTGCGGTACCGGTTTTTGTGGAACCGGATCAGTATTACAGTATTGATGCGGAAAAAATAGAACAAAAGATTACCAGACGCACGAAGGCGGTGCTGGCAGTCCATCTCTATGGGATTCCGGCCGATATGGACCGGATTGTGGAATTGTGTGAAAAGTACGGCCTGAAACTGGTAGAAGACTGCGCACAGTCCCATGGAGCCATGTATAAAGGCAGAAAGACAGGCACTTTTGGCGATATCGGATGTTATTCTTTTTATCCGTCCAAAAACCTGGGAGCATTTGGCGACGGGGGCGCTGTAGTAACGGATCATAAAGAGCTGGCGGATCAGATCCGTATTCTGCGCAATTATGGAAGTAAAAGACGTTATTATCATACAGAGGCAGGCGTTAATTCACGGCTGGATGAGATACAGGCCGGCCTGCTGCGGGTAAAGTTAAAGCATCTGGAAGAAAACATCAGGGACAGGGAACGGATTGCGGACCGCTATGCGAAAGAAATAAATAATCCAAAGATTCTGCTGCCAGAGGCACGTAATGAAGCAGGCTGCCGTACCGTGTGGCATCAGTATGTGGTACGCTGCGGCGACAGGAAAAACTTCAGAAATCATCTGAAAAAAAGAGCGGTCGGTACGCTGATTCATTATCCGGTTCCGCCCCATCTGGAAGAGGTGTACCGGTATCTGAATTATAAAAGAGGAGACCTTCCGGTAACAGAGCAGTATGCGGACACAGTCTGTTCGATTCCGGTTTATCATGGAATGACAGATGAAGAACAGGACCGTGTAATAAAAGCGGTCAATGAGTTTTAAAAATACAGGGAACAGGACGGAAGATAAAATCCGTTCCGGGAAACACAGGAGGAGTACACATTATGCAGGTTGTAAAATATATGTTCCAGCCCCATGGTGATGAGCGGGGACAGCTAGTAGCCCTGGAAGAGTTTAAAGATATTCCGTTTACAATCCGGCGTGTATATTATATGTATGATACAGAAAAAGGCGTTGTGCGGGGACGGCACGCCCATAAGTCGCTGGAGCAGATTCTGATATGCATACATGGCGCCTGCAAAATCAGGCTGGATAATGGTACCGAGAAAAAAGTGGTGCCGTTGGAAAAGCCATATGAAGGTTTATATATTCCGGGCAGTCTGTGGAGGGAAATGTATGATTTTTCTCCGGATGCGGTACTGCTTGTGCTGGCTTCGCAGCTGTATAACGAAGAGGACTATATCCGTGATTACGATAAATTTCTGGAGACATTAAAAAGCCCCGGCATACAATGACCACAGTGGAACAGGGAGATCCTGTTTTACATAAGCCCGGAAAAGAGGAGAGCAGTGAAAAGAGCAGAGAAAGAAAAAAAGAAAGAAAAAAAGAAAAATAAATATCATATGATGAAAATACTTGTGTGTTTGGCGGTTATTTCACCAGTCATTCTGATTGCCTGTTATAACAGACCCTGTGCGGATGATTATGCGTATACATTTATGACTCACGATGCCCTGGAACAGGGTGCGGGTTTCCCAGGGGGGAGGCTTTTAAAAGCTGCCCTGGATACGGATATTTATTATTATAATAACTGGCAGGGACTGTATTCATCAGCGTTTGTGATGGCGCTTACACCTTCTGTTTTTGGAGAAAAATATTATGCCTGGGGTACGTATATCATTCTGGCAGCGGTATTTCTGCCACTGTTTTTTTGTGTCCGCATGGCTTTAAAAAGCTGCGGGATCAGTGGGCAGGCTGGCCTGCCGGCTCTGTTTCTGACTGTTTATCTGGCGCTTTGTATGCCTTCTGGTACCCAGGGACTGTTCTGGTATAATGGTGCGGTCAATTATATCCCATTTACGATACTGGCTGTTTTTAATATCGTCCTAACCTGCTCTTTATATTGCCAGAACAGGGATGTTTCTTATATTGTGCGTCTTATGGCTGCCACAGTCTGTTCTTTTGTAATATCCGGGGGAAATCATGTAAGTGCGTTTGCTAATATTTTAATGCTGGCCATGCTGACAGTCTGTTTTGCGCCACGCAGAAGATTCTGCGGGATCCTGCCTCTTATGAGCGGGCTGGCGGGATTTTTCGTCATGTACTCTGCGCCGGGCACTGCGGTGAGACAGTCTGTACTGACAAAGTCTTCCGTAGGTAAGACGATTTGGATGTGCGGCTTTCATGCGATAGATGCCATATGCTCCTGGATGGATTTAAACTATTTTGTATTTCTGCTTATCTGTATTCCGTTTGTACACCGGCTGACCGGGAAAGTAGCGTACCGGGTAAAGAACAGGGATTTTCTGATTCTGGCATGCGCCATGTTTGCGACGGTCAGCGGGATGTTCTGCGCTCCCTATTATGCTTCGTCCGGCTTTGGAACAGGCAGACTGGTAAATGCGGTATGGATTGTGTTTACGTTCTTTAGTCTGGCCGGACTTGCGGCGGCTGTAGTGTATGTGCGCCAGCATGGATATTCTGACTGGGTCCGGATTTTTGCCGGACATCCGGGTACAGACCAGAAAGTATGGAATCTGCTGTTTCTGTCCGGATGTCTGCTGTTTTTCTGGAATCCGGGATTTAGCGGTACTGCCACTGGGCGTACCTGTGCGCAGGATATGTGGGAAGGAAGGGCAAAGGCTTTTGCGGAAGAAATGGATCTGCGCATCGAAGCGTTCAGAAATCCGGATGTAAAAGAAATAACAGTCAGTCCGCTGTCCGGGGCAGCGGTTTCTTCTATTTTATATTTCTCAGATCTTTCAGCTGATCCGGCAGGCTACCCGAATGTCCATATTACCATGTATTATGACAAAGTAGTGACTCTGGCGCAATAGCGGATGCCGGCTTTTTATTTTGTGGCAGGATGCGGGAGGGAAATCTATGCTGTTTAATTCAGTTTCATACTTATGTTTTTTTCCGGCGGTGGTGCTGATTACTTTTTTATTACCGGAAAAATTCCGGTATTTGTGGCTGCTGGCGGCCAGTTATTATTTTTATATGAGCTGGAACGCGTCATATGGAGTCCTGATTTTTATTATAACCCTGGTGACATATGTCTGTGGAGCGGGAATGGCAGCAGCAGACCTGTGGAATAAAACAGATTCATGGAAGGGAATCATGCGGCAGGCATTGTTGTGCGCAGGTTTGCTGTTTAATTTTGGTCTGCTGTTTTATTATAAATATACCGGGTTTTTACTGTTAAATATTCAAAAGGTCATGACGGTTTTTCACTGGAACTGGAACTTTCCGGAAACGGATGTATTACTGCCTCCCGGAATTTCGTTTTTTACGTTTCAGGCAGCCGGTTATATGATTGATGTATACCGGAAAGATATCAGAGCGGAAAAAAATCCATTCCGGTACGCATTGTTTGTTTCTTTTTTTCCACAGCTTGTGGCAGGGCCGGTGGAACGATCTTCTAATCTTCTCATGCAGCTGAAAAAGAAAACATCTTTTGATGTAAAGAGGGTGGAGTCTGGTCTGTTATCCATAGGTTATGGGCTGTTTTTAAAAATCGTTCTGGCCGATAATATTGCTTTGCTGACAGATCCGGTTTATGATGCGCCGGGCAATTATACTGGCATGCAGCTGTTATTTGCGAATCTGCTATTTGCGGTTCAGATTTATTGTGACTTTGAAGGGTATACACAGATGGCATTGGGGAGCGCCAGCATTCTGGGCTACAGGCTGAACAAAAATTTTGATACGCCGTATTTTGCTTACAGTGTGAAAGATTTCTGGAGAAGATGGCATATTTCCCTGACAGGCTGGTTCCGGGATTACCTGTATATTCCGCTAGGGGGGGGGGTATAACGGCAAATGGCGGAAATATAAAAATACCATGATCGTGTTTCTCTGTTCCGGATTATGGCATGGGGCAGCATGGAAATATGTACTCTGGGGCGTCTGGAACGGCTTTTTTTGCGTACTGGAAGATATGTTTAAACCTGTATACCACAAAATAGTTAATAAAACTGGTATTGTGACTGGTAAAACGTCCTTTCTGATATTCCAAAGATGCGTCACGTTTGTGCTGACAGACTTTGCCTGGCTGTTTTTCAGGGCGGGTTCTTTAAGACAGGGGTTTGAAATGTTACACAGAATTATTTCGGATTTCAGGCCGGGATGGTTTCTGAATCTGGGTTTTCTGGAAACCGGAATGGTACGCACGCAGGCGGTAACCGGCCTGGCCCTTCTGGCGCTGCTTTTTGCCGGGTGGGCCAGATACAATGGATACAGCGTCAAAAAGTTTATATCTGACCAGCAGATTGTTTTCCGCTGGATTATTTACTGGAGCATATTTATGATTATCATTTATTGGGGAGCGTATGGGGAAGGCAATGGACAAAAAGCGTTTATTTATTTTCAGTTTTAATATAAAAATTTATGAAAACATAGTATTTACCGGCAAACTGCTGCTGTTTTCGCTTCTGGTTTTTTTATGGTTTCAATATACGCGCCCCCAGTATACAGGCACATATAATGCTTCATTAATAGATAAAACAGAACGCCTCATGGCGGCTGGCGGGCCAGGAATTGTACTTATAGGCAATTCAAATCTGGTATTCGGTATTGATTCAGAGCTGCTGGAAGAAAAGACAGGAATGCCTGTGGTAAATATGGGGCTGCACGGAGGGCTGGGCAATGTGTTTCATGAGCAGATGGCAAAACTCAATGTGCGTAAAGGCGACATTTACATTATCTGTCATAGTGATTATAACGACGAAGACAATATAGCGGATGCGCAGCTGGCATGGCTGACCATAGAAAATCATTACCAGCTATGGAAACTGATCCGTATCAGCGATATAAAAAAGATGGCACAGGCATTTCCGGTTTACCTGAAAAAGTCACTTGCCCTGTATGCCCTGGGGACGGGAAATCAGGATTCCGGCGGCGTCTATGCGAGAAGCGCATTTAATAGTTATGGGGACTGTAAGCTGGAACGGAAAGGAAGTATTTTTACTTCCACGGAAAAAGTGGACGCTCCTGGACTTAATCATAATACAATCAGAAGGCTGAATGATCTAAATCAGTATCTTACCAGACGGGGCGCTGTTATGCTGGTGGCAGGTTATCCTATTGGCAGTGGTGAACTGACAGCTGACAGACAGGAATTTGTAAAATTCCAGCTCCAGCTTGCGGAGGCCCTGGATTGTCCGGTGATATCAGATTTTGAAGACTATATGTATGATTATTCTTATTTTTATGATTATAACTACCTGCATCTTAATTCAGAAGGAGCGCAGCTGCGCACCAGACAGCTGATCAAAGATATCAGAAACTGGAGGAAGGGGTATAATCAATGATTAGTGTTGTAATTCCAATGTATAACAGAAAAGATACGATTCTGCGCTGTATCAGTTCGGTAATGGCCCAGTCCGGGTATGATCTGATCCGGGAAATTATTGTGGTGGACGACGGTTCCACAGATGGCAGTGCCGGACTTGTTGCCAGACGGTATGGTTCCTGCCCCGGGCTGCGTCTGATCCGTAAGCAGAATGGCGGCGTCTCATCGGCCAGAAATGCGGGCATACTGGCGGCGTCATCGGAATGGATCGCATTTCTGGATTCGGATGATTTTTGGATGAAAGATAAAATACGTATACAGTGGGAAACTATTATGGCGCATCCGGAGATCCGTTTTTTAGGAACAAACCGGAAAAATGAAAATATCCGGTGGGGAAAACTGTATGACGCCGGTAGAAATATGTATTATCTTGATTTAAAACATATACTGTTAAAAAACTGGCCCCATACGTCCACGGCGCTTATAAAAAAAGAGGTATTTTCTGTTACTGGTCTGTATGATGAAACCATGCGTTATGCGGAAGATGGAAATATGTGGAACAGAATTGCGTTATCAGCAGGCATTTATTATCTGGCGGAAGTATATGCCGTTACGGGCGGAAAAAAAATGTCCTTTGGAGAAAGCGGTTTGTCGGCAAATCTGACGGAAATGTACCGGGGAAATGTAAAAAATATCCGGTTACTGAAAAATAACGGTTCTATAACAGCCGCTTTTTATTGTTTTCTGCGATTATATTACTGGATGAAACAGATAAGGAGAATTGTAATTACAAAATGGGTGAGGCGGGTTCAGAGAAAAAAATAAAAGTACTGCAGGTCATCGGCACGCTTTGTGTCGGAGGGGCGGAAACCGTTGCCATGAACTGTCTGCGGTGTGTGGACAGAGAACGGTACAATATGGATTTTCTTGTATATGACCAGATCAGAAGTCCCTATACAGCAGAAGCCGGAAAGCTGGGAGCGAAAGTGATCCGTAAAAATGTGTTTTGTCACAGAAGGCATGTGGAACAAGCGCTGGAAGAAGTTATGAAACAGTACGGGCCATATGATGTGGTACACGCTCATCTGCTGTTTCACAATGGATATGTGATGAGTGCGGCAGTAAAATGCGGGATTCCAAAAAGAATCAGCATGGCCCATTCCACCAGCGACGGACACGGCAGATGGTCTCCTGCCGCCTGCCTGTACCGCTTATGGATGAGACGGAAAATAAAACGGAATGCCACAGATTTTCTTGCCTGTGGGAATAAGGCTGGTGCGTATCTGTATGGTCATGATTTTTTTGAAAATTCTGGCAGGATTCTTAAAAACAGAATACGGGCCGGAGCTTTTGCTTACAGCGGCCGGAAGCATGAATATTTCCGGAAAAAACTGAGGCTTGGATCTGGCAGGATCTTTCTGATTGCCGGTCATCTGATCCCGCTTAAAAATCACCGTTTTGCCTTTCGTCTGTTTGACAGGCTGCAAAAAAAGATTCCGGAATGCAGGCTGATCGTACTGGGAGACGGGGCGCTCAGAAATGAGCTGGAGGATTTTGTGGCCAAAGGGGATATGAGCCATAAAATCAGTTTTGCCGGAACTGTGGAAAATGTCAATGAATATATGATAGCGGCTGATTTTCTGCTGATGCCGTCTTTTTATGAGGGATTTCCGGTCACTCTGATTGAGGCGCAGGCGGCCGGGCTGATGTGCTTTGTATCTGACCATATTACAGATGAGACCAGACTGACAGAGCATATCCGGTATCTTCCGATTGACAGGGGAACGGCTCCCTGGGAGCAGGCGGTCTTACAATCGCTGCGTTATACGAGAAAAAGCGGTCTTAAAGCTGTTGTTTCCGGCCACTTTGACCTGTCTGATCTGGGAGGAGAACTGGACCGGCTGTATACAGGGCCGTAAACATTCTGTCTTTATGCCGGATTCAGCCAGTACTGACGCTGAATCCGGTATTTTTGTTTTGTGGGACAATCTGGATTATGCGTCTGTTTCCAGCAGTTTTAACAGTTCTTCATAATCTGTGTCCGGATGTTTTCTTTTTGCGATTTCCACCAGCTTTGCGCCCAGCGTCCGGTACATCTTCTGGTCTGCTTCACGCAGGCATTCTAAATGCTTTCGCACGGTCTGTACATCATTGCGTTCTATCGGGCCGGTCAGCGCCTGTTCACAGTCAGTTTCAAAAATATGTTCCACATTCTGGCGGATCAGTTCCGCAGTTGCGTCGATGGCCTGCGATCTGGTAAAGCCGCATTGTTCCAGCAGCCGGTAACCTGTGTCCAGGACAGCGGTCAGCTGGTTGCTTAAAATACTGGCGGCTGCGTGGTATGTTGGCTTACATGCCCCGTCGATCTGGCAGACTGTGTTTCCCAGTCCTGTAAGCAGCTCTGTCAGCTCTTTTATGGCATGGGGATGCCCTTCAATTGTAAAAAATCCTTTTTTTAACATCTCATAAGAAGTAAATCGGCTGCTAAAAGGCAGCATCGGATGCAGGGAGCAGCCAAAAGCATGGGCGTCCCCGATTCCATCAAAAACATCGGACGGCAGTGCGCCGCTGCAGTGGCAGATAATTTTGCCGTCCAGCGGACAGCTTTTCAGCTGCTCCCAGGTCTGCCGGATTTTGCCGTCCGGCGTAGTCAGAAACAGCAGGCCGCAATGGGCGGCAAGTGCGTCCGGACTGTCAAAACAGCGGGAATTTGTAAATTCCGCGGCGCTTGTGGCCGCTTCTGCGGACAGGTCATAGTATCCGGCAAGGGGAACGCCTGCGTCAGATAAATATTTTCCCAGGGAGACGCCCACACGGCCGGCTCCGATGAATCCTGTTATCATAATGATCACCTTCTTATTATCTGTATGATTAAATTGCGTGAAACGATTATACTAAAAAACAGCCGGAGGATCAAGAGCGCATGGAGGAAATCTTCCGGTCATATTTATCAGTCTTTCCTGTTTTTAATTCCTATATTGTAGAAAGCATACGGGGAACAATACAGATTCCTAAAAGGCGTTTTGTTGTTTCTGACAGTTTATCCAGATTGTTTACAATCAACTCAACGAAAGCGTTTCCGTCCATAACTTCAATATTGTTTTCTTCTGCGAATAATCTTACGTCATCAGCCAGCATTGCGCTGGTTATAAAGTATCCTTCGTATCCTTCATATTCCTTTTGTGCCAGCACATCTATGACTTGCTGAATGCCCTGGCTGCCAGAATAACCACTGTGATGTTTTACCTGCACAAATATCTTTTTTGACATAAAGGAATCTTCTTTAATGGCACGAATATCAGCGTCTGCTTTGCCTGTAAATTTATTTTTTGCCAGTACTTCCGCTTCATATCCCTCACATTTCATCAGTTCACATACAAGGTTTTCAAGTCCGATTCCCCCTGTCTGGAGATTTGTTTTTCCTTTCTGGATGTTTTCAAGCAGGCCCGCTTTCAGTTTTTTTATTTCCTCCTGCTCCATATCCTGCATTTCCTGAGAATAGGAATAAGATTTCCGACTGAAAATCATTTCAATTTCATCTTTAAATTCAAACAAATTAGCAACTGTATTTCCACGGACACGCAGGCGTCTTTGTAAACCTTCTGACAAATCATTGCGTGGAATAATCAGGAGTTTTCCATTTTCATAACGATAGTTTACGCTTCTTTGGTTAGCTAAATCCTGTTCATAATCTTCCGGGGAATAAATTTCTTTTTCATTTGCTTCTGCAAGCGCAATATAGGAATTGAACGGAACAAGTATGTAATCGCCTTTTTTCATGTCTTTAAAGCGTTCCACCTCATTCAGATTTTTTGAAATTACCTGTTGTGCCTTATCGCTTTTCTCATAATAACTTTTGCGGACTGCGTTTTTTACTTCCTGGGAATCAGGAAGAGTGGAAAAATCAACTTTACTCCATCCAACAGCAACAACATTATGATCAAAAAATATTTTAAAATCATCTTCACGGGATAGCATGGCTCTCACCATATAATAATTTCTCTCTGGCATAGTACTTACTCCTCGTATAATAAGTTTGTAAGCAAGAAAAACAGCTTACAGGCTTATTC
>CANRTU010000007.1 GCA_947642745.1 uncultured Eubacterium sp. | reverse complement strand
GGTATCTCTGTCTTTTAAATATTCAGTTGTAACACATGTATTGTAATCCTACACTCTTAATTCTCTGGATTTCACATTGTTTCTTGTAAAATGACTGGCAACAGGCTATAATAAGAAAGACTATGTGGGTACGAACAGACACAGGAGGAAAAGTGATGAAGAAGAAAATTATACCAGTTCTTACCGTATTAATTCTGATATTCATAATACTGCTTATTGTGCTTGTCAGCAGAAAAGTCAGGGAATATCTGCCCGGCACAGAAAAGCAGGATCTTGAAACATACTTTGGACTTACATCTGAGGATGAAATTGCACTGGAACTGAATCATAATATAATAGAAGAAAAAGCGTTTCGAAAAGGAAATGAAGTATATCTGAATTATCAGTATATTCATGATGAGTTAAACGATCGTTTTTATTGGGATACAAATGAAAATTTATTATTGTACACCACATCGTCCAATGTAATTAAGGCATACGCCGACAGTAAAGAATATTATATAGGAAAGAAAAAGAACAGCAAAGATTACGAAATAGTACTGGTGGATAAAGATCATGTATATATTGCACTGGATTTTGTGGCTGAATATACGAATCTGGCATATGAACTGTATGAAGAGCCGTATCGTGTGCTTCTGCGGACGAAATGGGGAAAGGTAAAAAAAATAACAGTAAAGAAAAAAACCCAGCTGCGTGTTGAAAATAACATAAAAAGTAATATTTTGTGCGAATTGGAAAAAGACGATGTACTGACCAGATTAGACGGAACGGATGGATGGACAAAAGCAGTCACAAAAGACGGACTGATTGGGTATGTACAGGATAAACGTCTGGGAGATGAGACAGAAGAGACAGAAAGTCACGAATTTACAGAAGATATATTTGAACATCAGATGCGTGATTATGAGATTAATATGGCCTGGCATCAGGTAACAGTACCAGAAGCAAATAATTCGATTTCAACCGTATTACAAAATACGAAGGGGATTAACGTCATATCTCCTACCTGGTTTTATGTCAATGACAATGAGGGAAACATCGCAAGCCGTGCAAGTATGGATTATGTGAGATACTGTCATGAAAGGGATATTGAAGTCTGGGGACTTTTCAGTAATTTCGAGAACAGGGATATTAATACGACGGAAATCCTGACCCATACCTCTAAACGGGAAAATCTGGAAAATCAGATTATTGCCGCCGCCATTCAGTATGGGCTGGATGGGATTAATATTGATTTTGAAGAGCTGGATGCGGCAGTCGGGGAAGGATTTATACAGTTTATCCGTGAGCTTTCTTTAAAATGTGATGGCAACGGACTCGTATTGTCTGTGGATAATTATGTGTCTTCTTCTTATACACAGTTTTATGACAGACAGGAACAGTCAGTATTTGCAGACTATGTGGTAGTCATGGCTTATGATGAACACTATGCGGGCTCCACGGAAGCTGGTTCTGTGGCATCAATTGGATTTGTAAAAAAAGCGTCGGATGATATTCTGGAAGAAGGAGTGCCGGCTGAACAGGTAATTCTTGGAATGCCATTTTATACAAGAGTATGGGCTGAGACGCCAAAAAGTGGAAATGGAGACGATACAGAGTCCGCTTCGGAAGACTATGTACCATACGAATTGTCCAGTGAAGCGTATGGGATGGATTCGGCAAAACAGCTGATGGATGTAAATGGAGCGGAACAAAACTGGCTGGAGGAAGCAGGTCAGTTTTATACAGAATATGTAAATAACGGTGTCACATATAAAATATGGATGGAAGAATCCAGATCCATTGAAGAAAAATTAAAGGTTATGGATAGTCATGGATTTGCGGGAGCCGCTTTCTGGAAACTGGGACTGGAAAACAGTGCGGTATGGGATGTAATCTTTAAGTATATTAATTAATGGCTTTATTTTGCCACATGTGGTTCTTACGTTTCTGTCTTTCTCATATGTATAGTAAGAGAAAATGCCGGAGGCTGAAAATTGAAACAGAAATTAGAACTGGTCATGTCGGTTATTATCCTGATCTGTGCCTGCGTACTGGCTAAAAAAAGCGCTGTCTATGTAACAGGCAAACAGGTGGGACAACAGAAAAACTGTATTGTCATTGATGTAGGGCACGGTGGCTTTGACGCCGGAAAAGTAGGTGTGAATGGTGTTAAAGAAAAAGATATTAACCTGGAGATTGCCTTAAAGCTGAAAACCGTAATAGAAGCGAAAGGAATGCGGGTAATTATGACCAGGGATGAGGACAAGGGGCTGTATGATGAAAATGCCGGAAATAAAAAAGTGCAGGATCTGCAAAGGCGCTGCGATTTAATTAATGAGATGAATCCACTGATGACTGTCAGTATCCACCAGAACAGTTATACCAGTCCGGAAATCAGGGGCGCACAGGTATTTTATTATACGACTTCCACAGAAAGCCAGAAACTGGCGGAGATTATCCAGAATTCCCTGATCCGGGAAGCAGACCCTGAAAATCACCGGGAGGCTAAGGCAAATGACAGTTATTATATGCTTAAAAAGACGTCTTCGCCAATTGTGATTGTGGAATGTGGGTTTTTAAGTAATCCGGCAGAAGCGGAGAAGCTGTGTGATGAGACTTACCAGCAGAAGCTGGTGGAAGCCATTTCTACAGGGGTTTTTCAGTATCTGGGAAAAGATGATTCTGATATGAATTAAAAAAGTCAGCTTTTTTATTCCCATCTCCCGGAGAAAGTGTTATAATACAATTATGAGAATGATGGTAAAAAAAATAGATGAAGACAACATTGATCCGGAAGTTATTTCACAGGCCGGCAGGATTATCCGTGAAGGTGGGATCGTAGCTTTTCCAACTGAGACTGTATACGGACTGGGGGCTGACGCACTGCAGCCTGAGGCTTCAAAAAAAATATATGCCGTAAAAGGAAGACCCTCTGATAATCCTTTGATCGTTCATATCTGCTGTATGGAAGACATGGAACGTATTGTGTCATATATGCCGGAAGCGGTAAAGCTTCTGGCTGATGCGTTCTGGCCGGGACCGCTGACAATGATTTTAAACAAAAATGATAAAGTACCTTATGAAACAACCGGAGGTATGGATACTGTGGCTATCCGTATGCCTTCCAGTAAAACTGCCCTGGCGCTGATACGGGCCGGAGGCGGGTATATTGCGGCACCCAGTGCCAATATATCCGGGCGGCCAAGTCCTACCCTGGCGGAGCACGTATATGAAGATCTGAAGGAGAGGATACCGCTGCTGCTGGATGGAGGGGCTGCAGGGATCGGAATAGAGTCCACAATTATTGATCTGACCACAGAAGTTCCGGTGATTTTACGTCCCGGATATATTTCACTGGAAATGATTGAAGGTGTGATTGGTCCGGTCATTATGGATCCGGGAATCACAGATTCCGCCCGGAAACCGAAAGCGCCGGGCATGAAGTACAGACATTATGCGCCTGAGGCGAATCTGATTCTGGTGGAAGGGGATGCGGATTCTGTTATTTCGAAAATTAATATGCTGATTGCCGAAGACGTCAGAATGGGGAAAAAGGCAGGCGTAATTGGAACAAAAGAAACAATTGGCCATTATGGACAGGGGCTTGTTCTAAGTATTGGAGAGCGCCGGGAGGAGGATACCATTGTCCATAATCTTTACAAAATACTGAGGGAATTTGACGGGGCAGGTGTAGATGTGATTTATTCTGAATGCTTTTCTACACCCCGTATGGGGCAGGCAATTATGAACCGGCTGCTAAAAGCGGCGGGACATCAGGTCATAAAAGCCATATAAACGACAGAACAAAGACCGGGGAATATATTTCCGGTCAGATCCGTGAGAAGGGTTCTGTTTCTGACTGAGGTGGGTATATGAATTACAGAAAGATTATATTTGCGGATAACGCAGGAAACAGCCGGGCGCCGATGGCCGCCGAGCTGTTAAAAGAAAGTACGCTGAAACATCCGATTGATGTCCAGGCACGGGGGATTGTGGTTTTGTTTCCTGAACCTCTGAATCAGAAAGCTGAGGCAGTGCTGATCAGTAACGGCATTACTCTGGAAAATTATATGTCCAGCCAGCTGGAAGAAGAGGATTTTGCACAGGATACACTGATTATCGTTATGGAAAGCGGCGATAAACAAAAGATTCTGGATATGTTTGAACACGCCATACCGGAAAATGTCCAGATACTGACAGAGCTGGTAGGCGAGGAGCTGGAGATTATGAATCCTTATGGAGGAACACTTCAGGCATATGGAATCTGCTATGAGACTTTAAGTAAGTCCATTAAAAAGCTGGCAGCGATTTTGCATGAAATATAAAGAATAAGCGTGGTACATTTTGGGGATAACTCAGATTGTACCATTTTTCTTGTATTCCTGTCCGCACTGATTTAAATGTCCGGCAGACTGCTGATAATTCCAGTAAAAATAAGGGTCGTAGACTAAAAATATACAAAGAAGTTATTTATTGGCAAAAATTTGTAGACAATTTGTTCATTCATGATATAATAGAAAAGTGGGTTCGTGTAATCTGCCATGAAAGGGGACGCTGATGAAGAACAGGGGAAAGGTTTTTCACGCATTTACAATGGTTACACAGTTTGGACTGAATATGATTGTGCCGATTGTATTGTGTACATTGTGCGGCGTGTGGCTGGGAGAGAAATTTGATATTCCCGTAATCACGGTTCCTCTGTTTATGACAGGTGCGCTGGCCGGTTTCCGTAATGTATATATTATGGCAAAAAAAATCTGGCAGGATGATGATAAAGATGTTTAGACGACTGAATCAGGCGCTGCCCGGGCTTCTGTCCGGAATCGTACTGTATGCGCTGGTGATCCAGCTTACAGGCGTATGGTTTGTGGAAGATAAGCTGCGCTACAGCAGTGGATTATGGATTGGCGCTGTGACAGCAATGGCCATGGCATATCATATCGCACGGGTTATCGCTGAGACAATAGATTTTCCAGACGCTGAAAAAGCAAGAATGCGTATTACCGCAAAGGGACTTGTGCGGTATACAGGGGTTATCGTTGTATTTGCTGTCACAATGTACTTTGATCTTGGTAACCTTGCCACACTGTTTCTCGGTGTGATGGGTTTAAAGATATCGGCTTATTTACAGCCGGCGTTACACAAATTGATAATGAGGGTAACAGGAAAAGGTGGTGCGTCTTAGGGCAGGCAGATCAGGGTAACCATGACTTATGCCTTAGGATAAAACGAATGTATTGAGAAAGGGAGGTGAAAATGTGACAGATGCAATCGTAATGTCATCCGGTGCTGATAAGATCGACTTTATGATACACGGATTATTTTCCTATAATCTGTTCGGACATGAAGTATGGATCACCACGTCCCATGTGTGTATACTGATCGTGATGCTGGTCATGGTCGGATTCGCATTTATGGCAAATGTTAAAATGCGCCATGCGTCTGAAGTACCGGATACGTTCCAAAACATATTAGAACTGATCGTAGAAAAACTGGATGGGGTTGTAGAAGGCTCCATGGGGAAGAATGCGCCTAAGTTCGTGAATTATATCAGCACGATCTTTATATTCATTCTTATGAGCAATATATCCGGTCTGTTTGGATTAAGGCCGCCCACAGCAGATTATGGCACGACACTGCCATTAGGTGTTATCACATTCTGTGTGATACATTTCTGCCAGTTTAAGTATCACAGTCTGAAACAAATCTGGGTAGATATGTGTTCGCCATTACCACCATGGCTGCCGATCTGGTTCCCGATTAACCTGATCAGTGAAATAGCAGTTCCGATTTCGCTGTCGCTGCGTTTATTTGCAAATGTACTGTCAGGAACAGTTATGATGGCGTTAGTCTACGGACTGTTGTCAAAATTGGCTCTTGTCTGGCCGGCAGCGCTCCATTTATACTTTGACTTGTTCTCAGGAGCAATTCAGACGTATGTATTCTGTATGCTGACCATGACATATATCAGTCAGCAGTTAAGCACAGAATAAATTAGTTTGTAATTATATTATTACAGAGAAAATTTTTTTAGGAGGAAATCATTATGAATATCACAGGAGAAGATTTAATCTTAGCATGCTCAGCAATCGGTGCAGGTCTGGCAGTTATCGCCGGTATCGGGCCTGGTATTGGACAGGGTATTGCTGCCGGACATGGCGCAGCGGCAGTGGGCAGGAATCCGGGAGCAAAATCTGATATTATGTCCACCATGTTATTAGGTCAGGCCGTTGCCGAGACAACAGGTCTGTACGGTCTTTTGATCGCCATGCTCTTACTCTTCGTAAAACCATTAATTTAAGGCGCGCGGCAGGTGCCCTGATAATGGAATAATACGGAAAGGAGGCATAACTGAGCAAACATGGAAAGACTATTTGATCTCGATTTCCAGTTGTTGCATGATGCCGTGCTTCTGGCTATTGCTGTATTTGTACTGTTTCTGGTAATGTCCTATCTGCTGTTTGATCCTGTCAGAAAAATGCTGCAGGACAGACAGAAAAAGATTCAGGGTGAAATTAGTGAGGCAAAAACAGACAAAGACAAGGCGGCAGCCCTTAAAGCAGAGTATGATGCGAAACTGAAACAGGTAGATAAAGAAGCGGAAGCTATTTTGAGTGAAGCACGTCAGAAGGCGATTCAGAATGAAGCACGTATGATAGACGAGGCGAAGCAGGAAGCTGCCCGCAT
This sequence comes from uncultured Eubacterium sp., assembly GCA_947642745.1. Taxonomy (GTDB): domain Bacteria; phylum Bacillota; class Clostridia; order Lachnospirales; family Lachnospiraceae; genus Eubacterium_J. Next base: position 75,843 of record CANRTU010000007.1, on the reverse strand, counting down.
TATCCAGCATGCCAATGAAGAGGCAAGGCTGGAAAAGAGTCGTGTAATGGATGAAGTAAAGCAGGAGATGATAACCGTTGCGTCCATGATGGCTGCAAAAATTGTTGCGTCATCTATTGATACAACGATCCAGAATACGCTGGTAGAACAGACATTGAAAGAAATGGGTGATTCGACATGGCTAAGCTAGTTTCAAAAACCTATGGAGATGCATTGTTTGAGCTGGCTTCTGAATCCGGACAGACGGATGAACTATTTCAGGAAGTAAAGAAGCTTCTGCCGATTATCCGGGAAAATGAAGATCTGACAAAAATGATGAATCATCCAAAAATCGTGATAGAAGAAAAGCAGAAAATAATAGAAAATATTTTTCGCAACCGGATATCACGGGAAATGACCGGGCTGATGCGGATGATTATTGCCAAAGGTCATTATAATGAGTTTGGCAGCGTGCTGGAATATTTTATTACACGGGTCAAAGAATATAAAAAAATAGGAACTGCCAGTGTAACTTCCGCCATGGAACTGTCTCTTGCGCAGAAAGATTCAATCCGCAGAAAACTGCTGGATACAACAGATTATGTGCAGTTTGAGATTACTTATGAAACAGATCCGGCGCTGATCGGGGGAATTATTATCCGCATCGGTGACCGGGTGGTGGATGGCAGTGTACAGGGTAAGCTTGCCAGGCTAAAATCCGAATTAGTAAAAACAAAGTTACAGATGCCATAGTAATATGGTGAAAACAGTTGAAAGTAGGTGACTATTGTCCATGAATTTAAAACCAGAGGAGATCAGTTCCGTCATCAAAGAGCAGATCAGACGATACGCCGCTGAACTGGAAGTGGCAGACGTAGGCACTGTTATCCAGGTGGCAGACGGTATCGCACGTATCCATGGTCTGGAAAAAGCTATGCAGGGCGAACTTCTGGAATTCCCGGGTGAAGTCTATGGAATGGTATTAAACCTCGAAGAAGATAATGTTGGCGCCGTATTACTTGGCGACAATAAGAGTATCAATGAAGGTGATACCGTAAAGACTACCGGACGTGTTGTAGAAGTACCGGTCGGTGACGCCATGACAGGCCGTGTGGTAAATGCGCTGGGACAGCCAATAGATGGTAAGGGACCGGTTAAAACAGATAAATTCCGTCAGATAGAAAGAGTTGCGTCTGGTGTTATTTCCAGAAAATCCGTAGATACGCCGCTGCAGACTGGTATCAAGGCCATTGATTCCATGGTGCCGATTGGCCGTGGACAGCGTGAGCTGATCATTGGAGACAGACAGACCGGAAAGACGGCAATCGCTATTGATACGATTATTAACCAGAAAGGACAGGGCGTACACTGTATTTATGTAGCCATTGGCCAAAAAGCTTCCACAGTCGCTTCTATTGTAAAGACGCTGGAAGAGTTTGGCGCCATGGATTACACAACTGTAGTAGCCGCTACAGCCAGTGAACTTGCTCCATTACAGTATATCGCACCTTATTCCGGATGTGCCATCGGTGAAGAATGGATGGAAAATGGCGGGGATGTGCTTGTAATTTATGATGATCTGAGCAAACATGCTACTGCATATCGTACACTCTCACTGCTTCTGAGAAGACCGCCGGGACGTGAGGCTTATCCGGGAGATGTATTCTATCTGCACTCCAGATTACTGGAACGTGCAGCCAGACTGTCTGAAAATCTGGGAGGCGGGTCCCTGACTGCCCTTCCGATTATAGAGACACAGGCCGGCGACGTATCGGCATATATTCCTACAAATGTTATTTCTATTACAGACGGGCAGATTTATCTGGAAACAGAAATGTTTAACTCCGGATTCCGTCCGGCAATCAATGCCGGCCTCTCAGTATCCCGTGTAGGTGGTGCGGCGCAGATTAAGGCAATCAAAAAGATTGCGGCTCCAATCCGTGTGGAGCTGGCACAGTACCGTGAGCTGGCAGCGTTTGCGCAGTTCGGTTCCGAGCTGGATGCGGATACAAAAGAAAAGCTGGAACAGGGCGAAAGAATCAGGGAGATTTTAAAACAGCCGCAGTATCAGCCGATGCCGGTAGAAAAACAGGTAATCATTATCTATGCCGCAACAAAGAAATACCTGCTGGATATTCCGACAGAGGATGTTCTGCGCTTTGAAAGCGAGTTATTTGAATTTATTGATACAAAATATCCTGAAATTCCGGAGTCAGTCCGTACTACAAAAGTACTGGAAGATGACGTGGAAAAGAAATTAGTCAGGGCCATCGAAGAATGTAAGAAATCATTCCGGTAGAATAAAAGTAAGGCGGTGACCAGTTATGGCCTCAATGAGAGACATAAAAAGAAGAAAAAGCAGCATACAGAGTACGCAGCAAATCACAAAAGCCATGAAATTAGTATCTACCGTGAAACTGCAGAAAGCGAAGACCCATGCAGAACAGACGGATCCATATTTTCAGTATATGTATCGTACTGTTACATCCATTCTTGCAAGATCCGGCAGTATGGACCATCCATATCTGAAAGATAATGGTTCGGACAGGACAGCAATTGTAGTCATTACCTCTAACCGTGGTCTGGCGGGAGGTTATAACTCAAATATAACAAAACTTGTGCAAAACAGCGGAATACCGGCAAATAAAGTGGATCTGTATACCATTGGCACAAAAGGAAAAGACACACTGGAGCGTAAAGGATATAAAGTCGTTCTGGATGCGTCGGATGTTATTGAAAGTCCTGCTTACAGGGACGCAATGGAGATTTGCGATAAAGTTCTCAAAGACTTTACAGATGGTAATATCGGCCAGATTTATCTGGCTTATACCCATTTTAAAAATACAGTCGTTCATATTCCGACTCTGATGAAACTGCTTCCGGTGGAATTTACAGAGGCGGAAATTGATGCCGCTGATAAAAATCTGATCATGAACTATGAGCCAAACGAAAGGGAGGCTCTGGATATGATCATTCCAAAGTATGTTACAAGTATTTTTTATGGTGCGCTGGTAGAAGCAGTCGCAAGTGAAAACGGCGCCCGTATGCAGGCAATGGATTCTGCTACAAGTAATGCGGAAGACATGATAAGTGATTTGTCTTTGAAATACAACCGTGCCCGTCAGGGATCTATTACCCAGGAGCTGACGGAGATTATCGCAGGCGCGGAGGCGATCAGTTAGATCGCAGGCGGTAGATCCGCTTAATAAAGGAAAAAGGAGTGATAGAAAATAATGGCAGAAGCAAATATAGGAAAGATCACTCAGATTGTTGGCGCTGTCCTGGATATTAAATATACAGGAAAGCTGCCAGAGATTAACGAAGCCATTGAAATCACCCGTAAGGGTGGCGGAAGGCTGGTTGTCGAGGTAGCACAGCATCTGGGAGATGATACCGTCAGATGTATTGCCATGGGACCTACCGACGGACTTGTGCGTGGCATGGACGCAGCGGCTACAGGAGCGCCTATCAGCGTACCGGTTGGTGAAAATACACTGGGACGTATGTTCAACGTTCTGGGTGAACCGATTGACGAAATAGATCCGCCGTCAGGTGTTGATTACAGCCCGATTCACAGAAAAGCGCCTGCATTTGAGGAACAGTCTACTTCAGCGGAGATTCTGGAGACTGGTATCAAAGTCGTAGACCTGCTGTGTCCATATCAGAAGGGTGGTAAGATCGGACTGTTCGGCGGCGCCGGCGTAGGTAAAACCGTACTGATTCAGGAGCTGATCCACAATATTGCCACAGAGCACGGCGGATACTCTGTATTTACAGGCGTAGGTGAACGGACACGTGAAGGTAATGACCTTTACTACGAAATGAAAGAATCCGGAGTTATAGATAAGACGACCATGGTATTCGGACAGATGAACGAACCGCCGGGAGCAAGAATGAGGGTGGCGCTTTCCGGACTGACGATGGCCGAATATTTCCGTGATAAGGGCGGCAAGGACGTATTGTTATTTATTGACAATATTTTCCGTTTTACACAGGCCGGATCAGAAGTATCCGCATTGCTGGGACGTATGCCTTCAGCCGTAGGTTACCAGCCAACCCTGCAGACGGAAATGGGTGCGTTACAGGAACGTATCACATCCACAAAAAATGGTTCCATCACATCTGTACAGGCTGTTTATGTACCTGCCGATGACCTGACAGACCCGGCGCCTGCTACAACTTTTGCCCATCTGGACGCAACGACCGTGCTGGAACGTTCCATTGCGGAGCTGGGTATTTATCCGGCTGTGGATCCACTGGCATCCACTTCCAGAATTCTGGATCCTCGTATTGTGGGACAGGAGCATTTTGATGTAGCCCGTGGGGTACAGGAGATTCTGCAGAAATATAAAGAGCTGCAGGATATTATCGCTATTCTTGGTATGGACGAATTATCAGAAGATGATAAGCAGGTAGTAAACCGTGCCAGAAAGATCCAGCGTTTCTTATCCCAGCCGTTCTTTGTAGCGACACAGTTTACCGGGATGGATGGTAAATATGTACCAGTGGCAGAGACAATCCGTGGATTCCGTGAAATACTGGAAGGCAGACACGATGATGTTCCGGAAGGACATTTCCTGAATGCAGGGACGATTGATGAAGTACGTGCCCGTATGAAGTAAGGGGTGACGTTATGGCAGATACTGATAAGTTATTTAAAGTAGAAATTATTACACCGGAACGTATATTTTACAGTGGCGACGCTTCTATGATTGAGTTTACCACGACAGAAGGAGACATAGGCGTATATAAAAAGCATATTCCCCTCACAGCTGTGTTAGCTCCCGGCATTGTGACGATTACGGAAAATTCCAGTGCTAAAAAAGCAGCGGTACACTCAGGTTTTGCGGAAATTCTGGGCGATAAAGTAACGCTTCTGGCTGAAATCGCTGAATGGCCGGATGAAATAGACAAAAATCGTGCAGAGGAAGCAAAAGTGCGTGCTGAGCGCCGGCTGAAGATCAAAGAAGCGGGACTGGATGTAAAACGTGCGGAAATAGCGTTGAAGAAGGCATTAGTCCGGATTAATATAGCGAAATAAAATTTGAATGCTCTCTGGTTAAAACAATTGGCAGGGAGCATTTTTGTTTCAGGCTGCAGAAAAGGAGATGGAAGTATGGAAAGAAAATCGTTGTTACATGTAAAAAAAATGACTGTACTTAAAAAGAGCGGCATCACCTGCTTACTGACATTGCTGCTGATGATCTGCATGTGCGGATACAGGACACAGCTTACATATGCGGCGGGTTTTTCAGATGCCAGGGAGATCCGTACAAACCAGGATGTCTATGACAGCGTAATCAATGGTTCTGAATATCATCAGAATTTCTATAAATTTACAACGACACAGTCTGGCTATGTTACCATTCATTTTTCAAATCCTATACAGAGAAACGCAGAAGAATACTGGAAAGTATCTTTTTATAATTCATATTATGAAGAGTTGTATTCAGAAGGAATATTCGGAAATCAGACACGGACAGAACTGCTTACTACAGGTATACCCGCTGGCACTTATTATGTAAAAATTGCGAGCGCTGCCGGACAGCAGGCTAAATCCACAGACCAGTATACATTCCGGGCAGATTTTACCGCATCTGAGAACTGGGAAAAAGAGATTAACGACAATTTTCTCAGTGCTTCTCCAATGGAGCTGAATATGGAGTATAGCGGAACAACACGCAGCGGTTCCGATATGGAAAAAGACTATTACAGACTCACGGTTTCACAGCCGGGATGTATGGATATTGTATTTTCCAGTCCTCAGCAGAAGAGTCAGGAAGCTTACTGGAAAGTACATTTATACAATTCTTTCTACGAGGAAATATGTAATAAACTGATATATGGAAATCAGACCACTACAAATCTGCCGTCTATCGGACTGGACCGGGGGATTTATTATATAAAAGTGACAAGCGCCAGCTGGTCTGCGCCTTCTTCCAAAGATATTTACAGGATCAGGGCAAATTTCAGAACATCTGATGTGTGGGAAAAAGAGATGAACGATGATTTCACTACAGCTACGGAAATTAATACGAATACCACATATTATGGCACAACCAATGATGGAACTGATTATGAAAAAGATTATTTCAGATTTCAGGCAATTACAGCAGGCAACTACCGGATTCAGATGCGGACTCCGAATATGAGAGACGGCGGCGCTTACTGGAAATTGTATCTGTATGATAATTCTTATAAACAGATGGCATGTATTGATATATTTGGTAATCAGACTGTGCAGTATATCGACAGAAACCTGCCTGCAGGCATGTATTTTGCCATGGTGTCAAGTGCGAACTGGCACGAAGCCAGAACAACAGACGTATATGAGTTAAGTGTCGTGAAACTGAATGATTATGGTCAGCCGGAAATACCGACACAGCCGGCCTGGCCTACACAGCCGACGCAGCCGGTAGTACCGACACAGCCAACCCAGCCAGTAGTACCGACGCAGCCATCGCAGCCGGTAACTCCGACCACACCTTCAGAGCCTGAAGATGATTATTGCAGTGTAGAATGGAATGTGTCTTCGGCAACACTGATGGCAGGGCAGACTACAGATGCGCTTGTAGCGGAAGTAACCGGAGACGATGAAGTGGAATTGTATGCGTCCTCCAATACAGGGGTGCTTTCCGTGCAGCCAAATGGCATTATGACTGCCCACAAAACAGGTACAGCAGTTGTCCGGGCAATTACAAAGCGTGGAAATGTGGCGATTATCGTAATTAAAGTTCAGAAGAAAGCCATTGAGACGACAGGAATTACCGTTGACACGAAAAAAGTAGTGCTGAAAGAGGGAGAGACTCATGATCTGGATGCGGAATTAACGCCGGTTACCTCGTCTGAGGGAATCAGATATACGTCTGTCAACTCAAAAATCGCTATTGTCAACAGAAGCGGAGTGATAAAAGCAAAGAAACAGGGAAAAACAACGATTAAAGTAAAAAGCGGAAAAAAGACGGTGAAGGTTAAAGTAACGGTAAAGTAAATCTGTAAGCTTACTGAAAAATAAATGCCGGAAAATGAAAGGCTGGTACAGAAAATATTTGGGTATTCTGTATCAGTTTTTCATTTTCCGGCATTTATCAGGATAAGCCTTTGATATATTTTAATGTTTTTAGAATCATGTCCTGCTGGTCAGGTGTAAACTGATGTACAATATTCAGCAATTCACAGTCTCTGTTTTCGGAAATATTCTGAAGCTCTGTATCCGTCTGTCCGGCTTTCAGAATGGAATCAATGGTCACGTTGCACAGCCTGGAATAATATACAAGTACACGGAGATTTAATTTGGTCCGGTTGTTTTCCACATTGCTCACAAAGGAAATCGTACAGCCCAGGTCGTCAGCCACCTGTTCCTGGGTATAAGCCCGTTCCGTCCGCAGACGCTTTAATTCCTGACCGATCTTTTCAAAATCATAATTTTCCATAGTAGTTCATGTTCCTTTCATGTAAATTCAGATAAACCATGCGCCGGCCCGGAGCGTGTCTGAAAATGCTTTTCGTAAGATGTACCCAAAGGGCATGATATGCTTTACACTCTGTGAAGAATCCATCCAGGATTTATGAGGCATAGCGGGTCAGGATGGTTAAATCCGGGATGGATTTTCTTCAAAGCGGGGAGTACACATTACGGAAACGATGTTTCAAACACGATCCAGTGCATCAGGTTTTTGTATAAGGCTGCCTGAGATATGTACATGGATATATGTATGGATATAGATTAATATATTTTAGGGTTAATGACAAGGGGCTTATTTAGTATATTTAATACGCTTATAGATATATCATGGCATATAACAATATATGAAACTACTTCCATCTGCAGGGCTGGCTGACAAAAATCAAAGTTGCCATACAGATATATATGCTGTATGATTGGATGATAGAAAATAAGCGAAAAACCAGTTACGGAAAAAACAAAAGACAGGGGAGAGGATGGCATGGACAGGGAAGAAACACAAAGGCGGGCCTGTACGGAATGGGAAAAACTGGGTATTTCCAATGACTTCATGTTCGGGAAGGTGATGCAGGACCCGGAGCTGTGTAAGGGCCTTCTGCAGAGAATCCTGCCGGACATGGGGATTGACCGTGTGGAATACCCGCAGCTGCAGAAGGGAATCCGTCCGGATGCGGACGCAAAAAGCGTGCGTCTGGACGTGTACGTGGAGGATGGGAAAGGAACGGCGTATGACATGGAGATGCAGGTGGCGGCCGGCACGGAACTGCCGAAGAGGGCAAGGTACTATCAGGGGATGATTGACCTTCAGCTGATCGACAGGGGACAGTCATACAGGCGCCTGAAGCCGGGCTACATCATCTTCATCTGCCTGGAGGACCCGTTCGGGAAAGGAAGGCACCGTTATACCTTCGTGAACGTGTGCACGGAGGACATGGGAGTGGCGCTGAATGACGGGAGCACGAAAATTTTCCTGAATACGGACAGTACCATGGATGACGTGGACAGCGAGTTAAGGTCCTTTCTGGATTATGCCGGCGGAAAGAAGGCGCAGGGGGAATTCGTAAGGAGACTGGATGAAGCAGTAAAAAATGCGAGAAAAAACAGGGAATGGAGGCTGGAATATATGACATTGTTAATGCGTGACCTGGAAAATTATGAAAGAGGTCTGGAACAGGGAATGGAACAGGGCCTGGAAAAAGGTCTGGAACAGGGAATGGAAAGAGGCCTTGAGCAGGGTCTGGAACAGGGAATGGTAAAGGGCCTTGAGCAGGGCCTGGAAAGAGGTCTGGAACAGGGAATGGTAAAGGGCCTTGAGCAGGGTCTGGAACAGGGAATCGGCGGGACAGTTTCCATACTGAGGGAACTGGGAATGCCGGAGGAGAAAATACGTGAGAAAATAAAGGAGAAATACGGCCAGGCAGGGGTCCGGATACTGGAAAGCCTGCACTAGCTGGAAGAAAATTTCAGATATAGTTGAAGGATGTCACAGATGGTGATATAATGATAAACAGTCATAAACAGACAAAGGAAGAAAGGGGATAATCGTATGTCATCATTCATGTCATTTCTGTCAGTTATTATGCCTGAAATTATTGAAGTGATAAAGATTCTGATTGTAATCAGGGCAGCGCAACTGGCGTCAATATATCATATGCTGGGCAAAGGCGAATATTTGTTTACAGGTGATGACGATGAAGAATCATAGTTGCGTAAGCAGCCGGAATATTCACTGCCTGTTTGGGCAGTTGATATTATAATACAAAAGAAAAAGAGAGGGTTGGTTCAATGTCAGTAGTTATATCATTTCTTGTGTCACTTTTCTGGGAACTGGTTAAAATCGGTTTGGCAGTTCTGGCAGCCGGAATTGCGTTTTTCATTTATGGGTACAAAAAGAGATTGTTTATTTTTTCACGCTGAGCCGGATGATGCCGGGCGTTGAAAATGGATGAGTGACACTGAAGAAAAGGGCTGCCGGTTCGTACCCTTCGTATAAAGAAAGGAAGGGTACGGGTAACCCTGCATCGGGTTACGTCAGATTAAATTCTGAATCTGATAACTTTTTATAAAGTAAGTAATGGGTCTTCTATGATAGTATAAAATAAAATCATGGGAGGCTTTTTATTATACTTTGTGAAGGCGGTACCAGCTGACTGGCTGCAGGAGAAGACCGGAGTTACCGATGTGCCAGCTGATAAACAGCGTTGCCAGATTCTATATGTTTTATAAAGCAATGCGTATTCCGGGCGGTTTTATATTTATGCTGCTTCAGGCGGTTTCTGAATTTCAGCTGCCTCTTCATAGAAAATCTGAAATAGTCTGTAAAATCTTCCAGTATAAGGTTAACATTCTGAAGAAACGTCCGATATAATAATAAACTAGCTATTAGAGCAATTAGTAAGTATGTAAATTTAACTGTCTGATGTGAAAGACGGTTGAAGATACATGCTTTTCTGTGCATGTAATAGCAGACGCAGTGGTTTGGAAAGAGAATGGCGTCTTCGGTATGCAGGACGACAGAGAGGAAGGTAAGAGTATGTACAAGGACGTGTGGAAGAAGTTCGGGGTGAAAGTACTGATTGTACTATGTTCGGTTATGCTGCTGGGCGGCGTAGCGGTAGTAGCCCCAAAAATCAGCGCCAATGAATCAGATGGCGTGTCAGAAGAAACAGGTATGCCACCAGAAGATGGACAGGATGGAGCGGCAGCTCTGCCGGACTCTGAAAGTCAGACCGTGAGCGACGATACACAGCCCGGGGAAGAACCGGGCGATAACATGGATCAGACAACGGCAGGAGATGATACAAATACAGACGACGAAATCAGCCCTGACGAAGAAGAACCGGATGGACTGGAAGGCGCAGGCACATTTAACGCTGCAGGCAGGGAAGAAGGCGGAGAAACCACAGAGCCGGAAGACAGACCGGATGCAGATGATCATACAATGAAACCTGCGGGAGACCAGGCTGCTGACGCAGAACAGAATGATCCGGCTGACGGGGGAGAAGATCCTGCGGGGGCGGATAATAGTGTGGCACCGAGGGCTAATGCAAGTGGATATTTTCTGAGTTTAAACGGTGGTTTAAATGGAAAACAGTATGCTGAATCATATGATGTTACAGTAGCTGGCAATGGGATTGCGTATAGCGGAAAGAAGCCTGCGCTGCATGTATACAAAAAAGAGGCAGACAATACATGTACATTGCTCGGAAATGAATTTTATGATAAGAGGACAGTAACCAGAGACGGAGTGGACACAGAAGATGAAATTAATATTGGACGAATTACCTATAGTTATACAGGAGGGTCGCTGGGCAATACTGTTGAATCAGTTACATATGAGATAAAACCGGCTGTCGTAGAGTATATTGATGTTAATAACGGCAGTTTTACAATAACAGGCACAAGCAAAGAATATAGTTTTACAGGGGAAGATGATAAAAAAATTATTGGCGCTATCTCCTTTGGCAATACTACATTTGATGAAATAGATGAACTGGTAAATAACAGGAATACAGATGCATCAAATAATAACTTAAAGAAGACATACACAATTAATTATCCTGACAAAGAAAGATCAGGCAATACTTATAATGGAACAATAGAATGGCATTGTTTTGTAGATCAGAGCGGTAATTCGATACAATCCAGTTTTACCTACACTGTAAAAAAGGAATTCAATCTAACTACAATCAAAGTTTCTTATGGGGATGTTGAATATAGCGGAGCAGACAAACCAATGCCTAGTTTTTCGATCAAAGAGATAGGCAGTGACGAAGATGCAGGTAACGCAGATAGAAATACTATAGCAAAACCCGATCCTTCCAATCCTCTTAAATTTACGATTACTATTAATGCTAATCAGGGTAAGGGTTTTGTTGGTTCTATTGAAAAATTTGAATATACGATTCGTCCAAAATCAATTGGTACATCAGATAATAAATTTAATAATGGATTTGATATACTGACAAAATTTAAAGACAAACTGCAGAAGACTGATCCGTTAAATTTTGATAGTGATTTAAATGGATCATGCTATCTGCCTGATGTATCAATAGAGTGGAGAAGTACTACCACAGGTGATCTGATAAAAGAACTGGAGTTGAATACAGATTATGGCATTACCTATAATGTTGATAGTGCCGGATGTGGTAAAATCGCCATGACTATTACTGGTATGGGCTGTTTTACAGGTAAAGTAACCGACCAGACTTATTATGTAGAGAAAAATATAGGTACACATGCAGATATATATGTAGATGATGACAAACTGCTTGATCATGTATATGAACTGGAGTATGATCCAACTCCAAATCCAGATATTCTAGGGACTATGAATTTTAAAGTTTTTGATAAGGATTTTAGTCCCAAAAAAGAGTTAACGAATAACCAGGATTATACGATTAAATTTCTGGATGAAGATGGAAAAGAAACAGCAACAGGTTCTCCGGAAATGAATGTTAATTCAGATGATCTTTCTTCTTATGGCATAAGGATCGAAGGAAAAGGTGGATACAAAGGAGATCTGACTGGATCATATAAAGTGGTTCCTTATGATGTAGCGTCTGATGCTCATAAATGGAAAATATCAATGAAACCGAATACTTTTACATTTTCGGGCAGCACGACTACCATGAATGAAATTAAAGACAGAATGAAAATATTCCAGCCAACACCGGGTGGAACAGCTGACTCATTTACAGAAGTAAAAAAGGATACTATTGATGGCAGTTATTCTATAAAGTGGCTCAAAGAAGGGGAAACAGAGCCGTCTAACACACTGGATTCCGAAGGAAACTGGACAATACAACTGATATTCCGTGGTAATTATACGGGTACCCTGGAATTTGATATTGTCGTTGAATCCAGAGACATAGGTAAGATCTGCACTTTTGAAGGATTTAAGCGTGATAGTCAGGATTATCTGATCTATCATGGTGCCAGTAAGATATTGAAAGATAATAGCAATGATAAAGGTATGCTTCAGATTCTTAATTCGACGACAGGGCAGTATCTGGACTACGACGATTTTATTATTGATGAGACAGAAGGCAGACAGGGAGAAAATAAAAATGTAAACGGCGATAACTTTTTCTGGATCAAAGGAAATCCAAAGAAAGGATACACTGGGGAACTGAAGTGCACGTTAGAAATCAGGCCCCTGCCGCTTACCGTAGAAGATCCTAGTAGTCCTGGAACTAATATTCCAAACCCTGATATTACATTTCCATCAACAGATACTGACGGAAATGTACTGGTGGATTTTAAAGGTGAGTCTGTAAATCCTGAGTTTCCGATCAGTTATAAGGGCCAGGAGTTGTCCATTGTTGATGGAGATTATGACTTTACAAAGAACCCGACAGCAGCAGGAAGTATTGCTTTCGGACAGAAAGGATACCCTTCGTTTGCACAGGAGACAGATAATACTTCAGAGAAATATACTGGTACGATTGCAGGCAGAGGCAATTTTACAGGAAGTTATGAAATTAGTCTGAAATATAAGAAAAAGATATTAAAACCAAACGATGAGACGGATGGAATTGTTATTAACGGCCAGCCGGACAAACTGACGCTGGAACAACTGGGTGTTGAGCTCGAAGATTTTGCTGATGAAGATAAATTAAAAACGGCTGTTGAAGAATATCTGAATAATCATATTTCTATTAAATATATGGAAAATACTGACCTGATTAATTCAAAAATACCGGTGAGTAATAAATATGATTATAAAATTAATAAAGATAATAGCAACATAACGGTCAAAAACGGTAAGGTTACAGTTACGATCAACTTTGGCTATCGTTTTGGAGGAACCAAGAAGTTCACATTCTCCGTTGGCGATGATATTACTCTTACTGATATATATTATGGTAATCAAAGATGTAAAGTCGATCAGGGTGACGGCGGAATTGCCTTCTCGGATCTGAGGAGTACGGTTGAATTTATCTATTCTCCAAAACCGGGCGAGATGCATGTGCCGGTTGCCGCAACCCGTGAAGAGAAAAAAATCTCTCTGTATCACAAAGATCGTTATTTAACAGGGGTAAAGAGAGGTGATTCCGCTGCAGCAACAGCTGATTTCACATACCGGTATGTGAATGCAGATCGAGGCACAGACGCAGTAGAGGGGCTGACGTATCTGGAAATCGAAGGTACAGGCCGTGGATATTTTGGAACGGTCAGGATTTATTATACAATAAAACCAAGGCCGATGAATACGCAGAACGGTATTGTTATAGAAATTACGGATACTTCCATGGTATATACAGGTTTTCCACTTGTATTAAGCCCTGGCGCAATTAAAGTATATGATCAGGGTGTGAATCCTAGAGCTGAAATAATGCCGGAAGATTACAGGCTTGAATATCAGAATAATGTAAATGCCGGTCAGGCATGGGTGAAAGTATATGGTCAGCGTAATTATACGTCAGAAGGCGTCGTGGAAGCGAATATAGCGAGAAAGTCTTTCACTATCGAACCATGTGATATAGCCGTGGCAGCCCAAAAGCCTCAGATTATGATTGTGATCAATAACGATGAAAAATTATATTATACAGGTAATGCGCAGAAGCCGCCGGTGAAAATATACGAAATGGATCCGGATACAGGCAGTTTTACAAAGGAACTGGTGGAAGATGTAGATTATTCACTGGTATATGACGAAAACTCTAATGCTGGTGAACATAAGCTGATTATTAAAGGTAAAAAGAACTATAAAGGTACGTATGAATGCGCCTATACAATCCACAAAGTCTCCCTGGATAATGTAGAAATGATACGGGTATTAATAGACGGCGTGGTAGAAAAGACCTTTGCCTATGACGGACTCTATCACTGGCCGGGAGGAATACCAGCCAGTGCTGATAAAAATCTTTCCGCAGCATGCAGCTTACAGGTAGAATATAAGATCGGGGAAAAGGAAGACGGCACGCCGATTTATAAGTCTATAAATCCGGATGAATACGATGTTACAGTTACTGATAACCGGGACATTGGAAAAGCGGTACTAAAAATAAAGGCTAAAGGAACTCAGAACTTCTTAGGCGAACTGGAAACAAATTTCTATATCAAGGGCAGCTTTGATAAGAAGAATGAGATCAAGACAGAAAACGACCGTGGCATTATTGCGTACCTTGAAATTGGCGGCGGTATTGCCTATGATGAAAAGGAAGGAAAGTATAAAGTCCCTTATCAGGGCGGTGAAGAGGTAAAACCTGGGTTTGTATTTAAATATCACTGGAAACGGACTGGTGATGGTAAAGAAACGATAGAAACGCTTCAGGAGGGAAGAGACTACGAACTAATCTACGACAACAACACAGAAATCGGAACCGCTTCCGTTACAATCAGAGGAATGGGCCGGTTTACAGACGAACAGGTCATCGTATATGATATTACTGCAGATCTTTCAGGCAGTGAACTGAAATGTATCTGGAGAAATCCTGACAAACCATACGGTATTTACCGGGATGGAGACTGGGTTATTCCTGATATTATCGTGAAGTACCGGGATCAGGAGCTGATACAGGGCGAGCAGTTTAAGTTTGTAAACATGACCAATAACGAGGTAACGCCAAAGAACGGCCCGCAGGCGTCCATTAAGATTGTGGCAAATACGCCATATGTAACCGGAGAAAAGATATTTAACTTCTGGATATTCGCTGACATGCAGGATATGGATATCTCTATCCCTGCTAAGTCCTATATGTATATGGCGGAAGAAATACAGCCGGAAGTAACGGTTGCGATGACAACCTCAGGCGGAGCAGTGACACTGAAACGGGGCACTCATTTCAAAGTGTCTTATGAGAATAATGTCAATGCGGGCAAAGGACTGATTACCATTACGGGCGTGGAGGAATACGGTTTCTGCGGCAGTAAGACGCTGGAATTTGAAATTGAGCGGCGTATTCTGGAACAGGTAACCGTGGAGATTAATATTATCCATGCAAAAGATATTGTATATACAGGTGAAAAAGTACTGCCAGACCGGAGCAATCTGATTATTAAGTGTCACTATCAGACAGAAGATGGCAAAGACCGGACGATTACGCTGGGCGAAGCTGATTACAATATGGATTCGCAGAACAGCATTAATGCGAAGGAAGGAAACGATGCGGATATTTACGCAGGTCCGTATCTGATTATTCACGGGGCAGGAAACTTCCGTGGTACGGTTAACAAAGCATTTACCATTCATCCAAGACCAATTACTGATTCTGATGTAAAAGTCGAAGGACTGAAAGATAAATATGGTTACTGGAACGGAGACCCGGTAAAACCGGAATTTACCATGAAATACAAAGAAATGGTAATGACGGGCAAGGCAGTTCCGGATCAGCTTGTTTCAGACGCTTACTATCAGAACTGTGATTACAGCTATGAGTATGAAAGCAATACAGAACCGACAGAAGAAGGCAGAATCACGATTACGGGCCGGGGAAACTTTACCGGAACCAGAGTAGAAAAATTTGCGATTGTAAAGAAAGATATTACAGAGGAAGATGTTACAGAGCTTCTGACGCCGGAGAAATTCGCTTATACCGGAGAACCGTGCGTACCAGATGTGAAGTTAAACTTCCGGAGAGTCAACGTGATTGAACGGATGCTGAATCCTAAGATCACATTCCTGAATAATGTAGGCGTAAGTACCGAAGAGACGCCAAAAGACAAACGGGCGCAGGTAGTCATTGAAGCGTCCAAGGATGATCCGCATTATGAGGGTACCAGGATTATTTACTTTGACATTACCCGCCGTTCACTGACCAGTAGTACGAAGTGTTATTATCTGGTAAATGCGGATGATGATAAAGGAGAAAGCAAAGAAGTGGATATATCCACCTATCACTTTGACTTTATTGATACAGAGACTTCCGTTCATCCGGATAAGAGCAGGATGAAACTGTACTGTGTATGGAATCAGAATGGCACGGCAAAACAGAGACTGCTGACAGAGGGCGAAGACTTTACAATTGAATATTTCAGTGAAGAAGATAATGGTGAGACAGTACAGCAGAGTTATGCGGGACGTGTAAAAGCTGTTATTACAGGTATTAATAATTACTGTGATACAGATGAATTCTTCTATTTCATAGGAGATGATATCAGTACGGCTACCTGCACGATCGCTCCATCCACAGCAGTATTTAACGGTATGGCACAGCCGCCGAGAGAATCAGTATCCGGCGTCAGTCTGGATAAATGTAATGTGGTATGGTACAAAGGAAGTGTAGGAAAATCCAATATTGTAAAGAGAAAACAGATTATCGACGCATCAGAGTATATCGTACAGATTGAAGGCGTGCCGTCCATGGGCACTTACGCAAAAGAACCACGCAAGATGACCTATACGATTACACCAAGGGAACTTACAAAACAGGCAGTTGTGGACGGATTTAAGCGGGAATACCAGTACACCGGAGCCCAGATTTGTCCGGTAGGCATTGCTGTCACAGACTATATCGACGGCGTGAAATACAAACTGGCGGAAGGCGCGGAGTACACCCTCTCTTATGCAAACAACATTAATATTGGTACAGCGACAATTACGGTAAATGGTACCGGTAACTTTAAAGGAACAGCCAAAGGCCAGTTCTTAATTACAGCTTCTACCATATCCGGCGGCGATACCCTGCCAGGTAACTCTTATCTGGAAGGTACCGGACAGATTTCCGGATCAAAACCAGTAGGACCTTCAGACGTAAAATTAACCATGGATACCGCTAATGCGATGTATTACACAGGAAAAGCATTATATCCACGTGTAACCATTTCCGGTATGACAGAAAATGTAGACTATACAGTGACGTACAGCAGCAATACAGAAGTAGGCATTGGTGTTATAAATATTGCGGGTATTGGCAATAATACTGGTATGATTACGAAATACTTCCGCATTATTGCGTCCCTGAGCAAATGTACAATAGGCGCAATCCCGACTCAGGAATATACCGGCTCACCGGTTACTCCGGCAGTCGTTGTAAGATGCGGCAATACAATACTGAAAGCAGGCACTGATTATACTGTAAGCTATATCAACAATGTGAATATTGGTACAGCCACAGTCATGATCCGTTCGGCAGGAAATGAAAATTATACCGGATCAACCACAACGACCTTTAAGATTGGCAACGATATGAGTTCCTTCCTGGTAACCGGATATGCTCCGAATGTAGTCTATACCGGGGAAGCGCTGACACCGGGCGTTATTGTGGAATCAGGCAATACAGTACTGACCGAGGGCACTGATTATACAGTTTCTTACCGGAACAATGTGGATGTAGGTATTGCGGACATTATTGTCACAGGTATTGGTAAATATGACGGCACTCAGACTGTAAACTTTGTAATTGAAGCCAGAAACATTGAATCCTGCGACGTTTCAGACGTAGAGGATAAGACTTATACAGGTAACGCTTATACACCATCCATTACTGTCAGCGACAGTGGTACAGTACTGACCAATGGCGTGGATTATACGGTTACTTATAAGAATAATACAAATCCTGGAATTGCGACGATTGTGATTGAACCTGTTAATAAAAACTACGCAGGTACCAAGACAATTAACTTCCGGATAGCCGGAGTGGCAGTAGAAGGCGTGAAAGCTTCTTCTATTAAGCACTCCAGCATGAGCCTTTCCTGGGCAAGACAGAGTTATGCGAGCGGTTACCAGATCTGCAACGCACAGTCAAGAGTTGTAGAGACAGTGACTTCTAATAAGAACAGTGCGAAACTGAAAGGACTTTCAGGTGGTACGACTTATAAATATAAAGTAAGATCTTATATTCAGAATAAGGACGGTTCCAGGTCTTACGGAGAATTCTCCTCTCTGATAAGCGCTACTACAAAGTTAAAAACACCTTCCGTGAAACTGTCCGCAAAAAAAGCAGGTCAGGCACGTGTAGAGTGGAAGGCAGTTTCCGGAGCCAGCGGATATGAAGTATATTACAAAGGCTCTAAAAACGGAAGCTTCCGGAAAGTCAAGAGCATTAACAAAGCGAATGTCAGGGTATGTAACATCAAAGGCTTAAAGAAGAACCAGAAATGCTACGTGAGAGTAAGGGCATTTAAGAGACAGGGCAGCAACAAGCTTTACAGTGCGAAGAGTAAGGCAAAGAATGTAAAGATTAAATAAGCGGACATATGGGTAAAAAATACAAAGTAGGCGATTACGAATTTGATACCTATGAAGAGTATCTTGCGGCGAAGGAAGATGTCAGAAAAATTGATTATATTACAAAAGCGATGGACATTACAGACATTGATGTCGCCGTAAGGCTCTATACGCTTATCAGGAACAAGGAAATCATATTTCACAGTGAAATAGGGGTTTCCTTTTCCTGGTACTTAACGGATCTGATGGTGAATCATTCCAGAAATATGCTTGAGGAAAAGCATAAAAAGGAGCGGCAGGCGCAGCAGGGGAAAAGACTGAAACTGGCCGGTATGGCCTGTATCGCGGCCGCTGTATGCTGTCTGGGATTTTATGGTATGAACCTCTGGCAGGAACATCTGGAGAAGCTGGAGTACGAACGACTCCAGGATATGCAGCATATGACCGGGCATCTGATCTGGGATCCGTTTATCGACGGTACAAGGGTGGATCTGGACCAGCCGCCGGATACAGATGATGATTCCGGGGCAGGCAGCGGACAGAAAAAGACGCCCGAAAAAAAGAAAAAGCCGGCGATAGATCCGGCGGATCTGGCGATTTTAAAACAGTATGAGGATCTGTATAAGCAGAACAAAGATATGGTGGGCTGGCTGAAAATCGACGGTACGAACGTCAATTATCCCGTATTGCAGACGGGTACCAGTGATCCCGCCTATTATCTGCATATGGATTTTAATAAGAAAAAAAGTGACAGCGGTTCTTTGTTTCTGGACGCCAGGAATGACTTTGTGAACCGTGATACAAACCTGATTATCTATGGACACAACATGAAAGACAGTTCCATGTTTGGCGGGCTGCATAATTATATGCAGGAGGATTATTTTAAAACCCACCAGAAACTGGAATTTGATACGATTTATGAGAAGACGAAGTATAAAATTGTGGCAGTCTGCCTTTCCAAAGTCAGATATCAGGACGATTACGCATTTCGTTATTATAATTTTCTGAATGCGGACAATAAAGAAGATTTCAATGCTTATCTGGCAAATGTACAGCAGCTGGCAGTCGTGGGTCAGGTAACGGATATATCTTATGGGGATGAGTTGTTGACATTATCGACGTGTAACAATTATACAGAGGGTGGCAGGCTGTTCCTCATTGCAAAGAAGGAGTGACGCATATGAATGTTTCAGTAAAGAAAAGGAAATTTGCATGTATGCTGGCTATGGCTGTGGCATGCATGATGCTGCCACATGAAAAAGTATACGCCGGTGCAGAAAATATGACGATTTCCGGCGGCGTGCTGACAGCTTATAACGGCGGGGGCGGCTCTGTCACAATCCCTTCAGATGTAACTTCCATCGGGGCAGGCGCTTTCTCAGGCAAGGCAATCACTACAGTGAGTATTCCTGGCAGTGTAAGAAGTATCGGGGACAGTGCGTTTGCCAACTGCTCCAGTCTGTCCAGTATTACGATACCGGGCAGTGTGACCAGTATGGGCAGCGGCGTATTCGCAGGATGTTCCGGTCTGACTTCCGTCAGTATGCAGGCGTCCATCGGGGCGATACCTGCGTCCACGTTCAGCAACTGCCGGTCATTATCCAGTGTGGCGATTTCCTCTGGCATCAGCAGTATTGGCAGCGGGGCATTTTCCGGCTGTTCCAGTCTCTCTTCCATGACGGTGCCGTCCGGGGTGACCAGTATTGGTGACAGTGCGTTTGCCAACTGCTCCAGCCTGTCAGCCATTTCCATACCGGCCAGCACTACCAGCATGGGAAGCAGCGCATTATCCGGTTGTTCCAGTCTGTCTACGATCAAAGTAGGCTCTGGAAACTCTGTATATGCGTCAGACGGCGGATGTCTGTATAATTCATCTATGACTACACTGTTAAAGGTTCCGGTGGGACAGTCGGCTGTGTCCGTGTATTCTGGTACGAAAATCATCGCCAGCGGCGCATTATCCGGCTGCGGCAGAGTGACATCCCTGACACTGCCGGGCGGACTAACCAAAATCGAGAGCGGTGCGTTATCCGGGTGCGGGGTAAAATCCATTACCATACCAAAGTCGGTGACTTCTATCGGCTCCCAGTCCGGATGGTCGCCGGACGTAATTTATGGTTATAGCAATTCTGCGGCGGAATCTTTTGCGTCCAGCAGTGGTTATGTATTTTCCAGCCTGGACGGCGGCTCCGGCAACAGCCAGAGTTCCACATCCAACAGCTCCACATCAGGTACTGGCAGTACCAGTGTGACTGTAGGCGGCAATAATCCTGGTACCGGCAGTACGTCCGTGAATCCGGGCGGAAATCAGAATTCAGGCAATAACGGCGGCTCTTCCAGCAACCAGGGAGGTAATTCTTCCTCCAATAATAGTGGAAATTCAGGAAGTGGAAACTCAGGTAATGGAAGTTCACAGACTGGAAACAGTGGAACTACTTCCAGCGGCGGCACATCGTCCGGAACATCATCATCCGGCGGCAATGGCACGTCTTCCAGCGGCGGCAGTTACAGCGGTTCCGGGGCTTATTCCGGTACGACTTCCAACAGCCATACACTGGATGATACACCACAGACAGGTGATTTTTCCATTGATCCCGGACTGTTTCTGATCCTGGGACTGTTACTGATCGGATGCGGATTTATTTTCGTAGGCAGAAAACAGGAGAAATTTTAAATTAGTAATCACAAACGGGCTGTTAAGCGTAAGCATAACAGCCCGTTTGTGATCCAGTCAGAATAAAGGCGCTGGCGTTAAAACTTAATAAAATTAGGAATATAAAAAATTTCTTGCAGAATCATCCATTTCATAATAAAATATATGGGACAGACAATAGTAAAAGAATATAAAGGAGATTATAATATGAGCTACGTTGATGAAGTACTTGTAAGAGTGAAAGAAAAGAACGCTTCCGAGCCGGAATTTCTCCAGGCAGCGGAGGAGGTGCTGGAGTCATTAAGACCGGTCATTGAGGCAAATGAGGAAGTTTATAAAAGAGAAGCTTTACTGGAAAGGCTGACAGAGCCGGACAGACAGTTCAAATTCCGTGTACCGTGGGTAGATGACCAGGGACAGGTTCAGGTAAATACCGGGTACAGAGTACAGTTCAATAACGCAATCGGGCCTTACAAAGGCGGTCTCCGGCTGCATCCGTCTGTAAATCTTGGCATTATTAAATTTTTAGGTTTTGAGCAGATCTTCAAAAATTCCCTTACAGGCCTTCCTATTGGCGGCGGCAAAGGCGGTTCTGATTTTGATCCAAAGGGTAAATCAGACCGGGAAGTTATGGCGTTTTGTCAGAGTTTTATGACAGAATTATGTAAATATATTGGGGCTGATGTGGATGTACCGGCCGGCGATATCGGTACAGGCGCAAGGGAAATCGGCTATATGTTTGGACAGTATAAGAAGATCCGTGGCACATATGAAGGCGTGCTCACAGGCAAAGGGCTGACTTATGGCGGCTCTCTGGCACGTACAGAGGCTACCGGCTATGGCCTGTTATACATTACACAGGAACTGATGAAATGTCATGGAGAGTCCATGGAAGGAAAGACAGTCGTGGTATCCGGAGCGGGCAATGTGGCTATTTACGCAACGCAGAAAGCGCAGCAGATGGGCGCAAAAGTTGTGACATGTTCAGATTCCACTGGCTGGATCTATGATCCGGAAGGCATCGACGTGGATCTTTTAAAAGAAGTGAAAGAAGTAAAACGGGCACGTCTGACAGAATACGCAGCAGCAAGAAAGAGTGCGGAATATCACGAAGGACGTGGCGTATGGCAGATCAAATGCGATATTGCCCTTCCATGCGCTACCCAGAATGAATTACTGATCGAAGACGCAAAACAGCTGGTGGCAAATGGCTGTAAGGCAGTCTGTGAAGGCGCAAATATGCCTACGACTATTGACGCAACCAGATATCTGCAGGAAAACGGCGTATGGTTCATCGGCGGCAAAGCCGCAAACGCAGGCGGCGTAGCTACTTCCGCACTGGAAATGACCCAGAATTCAGAACGTTTAAGCTGGACATTTGACGAAGTAGATTCCAGACTGCAGCAGATTATGGTAAATATCTATCATAATATCGACAATGCCGCAAAGAAATACGGCATGGAGGGTGATTACGTAGCCGGAGCCAACATTGCCGGATTTGAGAAAGTAGCTGAAGCAATGCTGGCACAGGGCGTAGTATAAACCATTTATCAGGCCGGTGTCATAATAAAAAATACCTGTACCACTGGAAAGCGGTACAGGTATTTTTCTATATTATTTTATATTTCCGGGTCAGCGCCTTCTGGTTCGCTATTGTAATAGGTCATGCTATTTTCGGTGCTGCGGAAAATCGTTTTACCGGAACTCTGACATACTTTCAGTATATCCCCGTCTGTAAGTTCTTCCACATGATCAGCGGATAATACCAGCTGACGGTCCGATACAAAGGTGGTTGACATCTTTGTGTCGTTGACATAAATGCGGCTCCAGTTTGTAAAGTTGTCGCCAAAGACTGACAGGCTTCCGTCTTTATTTTTACGATAACTGTATATGTGTGTTTTTTCTACGCCCATCTGCAGATCAGATGCCGGATACCGGTCATAGCCGTTGTAACAGTAGCGTTTTCCGTACAGAATATCATACTGTAAGTTCTCAAGGCCGTTCTGGTATGCCTGATCATCTGTTTTGTATCTGGATGTCTGGTGATAAGTAAAAATAGTGCCTTCGTAAATGCCGGCCTGCTGTGTAGCGTAAGCAAGCAGCTGATAAGCAGTCAGGTCCGCATCTTTTTTCTTCATGCCAAAGTTGTTCCAGGTAGCGTACTGTGTCTTAAATATGTTGCCAGATTTCATGTCTGCTTCTGTCAGTCCCATGGTAGGCAGATGATCGCCGAACAGGACCACTATGGTTTTTTCATCCCGTTTCGAAAGCATATCGGTCAGGTTTCCGATAAATTTATCTACTTCATGAATCTGGTTTACGTAGTATTCCCACTGATTGTTCTTCTCTTCTGTTTCTGCGCCGCTGACACGGATTTCCGGGTCGGTAAGTATTTTTTCTGAAGGGTAGGCGCCATGTCCCTGTACAGTGATTGTATAGACGAAATCTGACTGGTCCGGAGTAGCGTCCAGCGCTTTCTCAGTTTCCCGGATCAGAATATCGTCTGTAGGCCAGGAACCAAGAGGTGTATATTCCTGTATGTTCATTAATTCTTTACTTGTAAAAGAATCGAATCCAAATTGCGAAAAAGCATTCGCCCGGCTGTAAAAGTTGCCGCCGTTATTATGTACCACATGGGTACCATAGCCGATATCGGACAGGTCAGAAGCAATACTTTCACAGTTTGTCTTTTTCAGGATTGTTTTATATGGGTATTCGCCTGTACCAAAGAAACGCAGGTTCATACCCGTAAGTACTTCAAACTCTGTATTGGCAGTGCCTGCGCCTATCACTGGTACTGTCAGGTAACCGGATGTATAATTTTTACTTAAAGACCGGAAATTTGGAACCGGATCTTCTGATGTTTTCAGGAAATTAATTTCCGCCGGGTCCATAAAGGACTCTAACAGGACACAGATGATGTTTGGCTGTTTGTTGTCAGTGGCGTCGGATACGACATTGTCAGAGTCAGCTACATGAAAAGAAGCTTTCTTCTGCTTCGCCCGGGCTACGTCCGCTTCTATCCGCTGAATCTTCTGTCTGGAATAATCCTGCGGTTTATTCATCCCTCTGTCCATAACGCTGGAGGAAAATCCATATACAAAGCCATAATCTGAATATCCCTGCGCAATATTTGAAAAATATGAGGCCATCCAGTTGGCGTCCTGTGCCAGTGAAGTTGCGGCGGACATGATCACGCACATGACACCGCACATTATGACGGAACGCAGTCTGTGGGGCTGGCCCTGGAATTTCGGTCCCTTAAAGGCAAGGATCACCAGGAAAACTGTCAGCAGGCTTAAAAGGATTACAACACAGATTGCCTGGGATCTGGAAAAGTACTGGGTATTGGTCATGGACATCAGATCAGAAATACATTTAAAATCTGTAAAGCCAAAAGGAGTAACACGCTGGGATAATACACAGCCGTTTACAATACCAAGCAACAGCCAGATACTGCTGATAATAATCCTCATCAGCGCCCGGCGGCGGAACAGATACACGACCGTAAGGCTGGCGAATATAATCAGGGAATTGAACAGGAAGGCAAATGTATGACTTCCTGCAAATGCCAGCGCTCCTGTGACGGATCTGCGGGAGCAGGATTCAATGATCAGCACGAACAGGCAGGACATCAGTGCGTGGAACAGTAGTGAGTAACGGTTAAAAAAAGCGGTCTGCCGCTGAAATCTTTCTTTTCTCTCTTTCCGGTTCTTTGTTCCAGTGACTTTTTCTGTACCGGGATTTTTGTGACGAAAAAATATATTCTGAAGCGATGCTTTCATAAAATTGAAAACTCCTTTCTGGCTCTTGATAACTTTATTCGGGCTGACTATAAAATATATCTCTGGGGCAGAAAAATCAATGGGTAAAAATCATAAAAAAATCATAACTTTTTCTTAAAATGAGGGGATAATGAATAAATGGATTTTATTATAGTAGAGAAATTTCCTTGAAACCCAACATTTGGTGAGTTATAATCATCATAATCTGATTTCTGAAAGCACCAGAATCTGCCTTCTGCATATACTAAATTAACGAAATGCAGGAGAACAGATACGTGGATAATAAGCAGAAACAGTTTCTGCGTATGCAGCAGTATCAGAATGCGCCGCAAATGCCATTCTACATGAGCTATCCCATCCAGAATATCTATCTGACTGAGATGGAATACGAGCGGGATATGGAACGTATGAAAGAGCTTTATCCCGAAGAAGCCAGGCAGATTCAAAGGCTGGTGGAAGAAGAATGCGACCGGATGGAATACGAAGGCAGCATGATGTTTGACGAATATCCGGACCGCCTGATGTTAAAGCTGATCTGTGAACGTATTTACCAGACTGCCACCCAGCCGCAGGAGACTGAAGAGCAGGAAATCAGCGAAATGTCTGTGGAGCAGCAGGATTCCAGACGCAGACCGGGCGGACCACCGGGCTGGCCGCCGGGACCACCGGGCTGGCCACCGCCACCGCCGCCGCCGGGACCACCGGGCTGGCCGCCGCCACCGGGCAGACCGCCGGGACCGCCGCCACCGCCGGACCGTGGCCTGAACAATCTGATTGAAGTATTACTGTATAATGAAATGTATAAAAGACGCTGCAGACACAACCGCTGCAGACGCTGGTGGTAATAAAAACAGTTCAGGCAGTTTGATATTAACTGCCTGGACACCATAAAACAGGAAGATAATTCCGGGGTTTACGAAAGGGAACAAAACGGATGAAAAAAGGACTTATAAAGGCAGTGACACTGGCTGTGATATTTATACTGACACTGATCATATCCGGCAGGTTTATGGATCAGAACCAGACGGACCTGACCACAGAAATGGGACAGGCTGTTCTGCCAGTGATTACGCTATATTACGATGATATGCGGATCAATGAACTGCATGGATATACGGTTCAGATGAATGCGGCCGGAATGCGTGATACGATTACGCCGGTTTCCGGAAATAAAGAAATTGCGCTGCGTATACGGACCTATGGATATGAGATTGATGAGGTATCCTATGAGATCCGCAGTATTGATGGAAAACGGCTTATATCGGACGGCGCACTGGCCACGACCCTGGAAAAAGAAGAGCATATGAAAGCCAGCATTCCGGTCCAGAGTCTGCTGGAGCAGGAAAAGGAATATATACTGACACTGAGGCTGAAGCAGGGAGACGATATCTGTTATTACTATACCAGAATCGCAGATGACAGGGACTGCTATGTAAAAGAGAGCATGGAGTTTGCCCTGAAAGTAAACGATCTGACATTTTCAGACGTTCCGGATGAATTATCAACTTACTGGGAGCCGGACGTATCCGGCGATAATTCCACACTTCACAAAGTAACGATTAATTCCAGCCTGACACAGGCCAACTGGGCGGACTTTGAGTGCAGCAGACTGACCAGTCTGGTACCTTCTGTCAAAGAAATGAATCTTTCTTATAATGTGATTATACTGAATTATGTGGTGACTGCCAAGGGTGAGAGCGGGGAACTGGAATATTTTAATGTGGAGGAGCGTTACCGCATCAGGTATACAAGTGAGCGGATGTATCTGCTAAATTTTGAGCGGATTATGAATCAGATATTTAATGGGGAAAACGATTTTCTGTACGAGAACTTTCTCCAGCTGGGTATCCGTTCCAGAGAAGTGGAGTATATGCAGAACGAGACAGGATCTGTTACCTGCTTTGTACAGGAAGGGGATTTGTGGAGTTATAACCAGAATACCAATCGTCTGGCTGAAGTGTTCAGCTTCCGGGGACATGAAGGAATTGACGCCAGGGAAAACTATATGCAGCATGATGTACGCATTCTGGATATTAATGAAGCTGGCGATACAGATTACGTCGTCTATGGTTATATGAACCGGGGGATTCATGAAGGAAAAGCTGGCATCAGCTTTATGCATTATGATAACCTGACCAATATGAATGAAGAAAAACTGTTTATATCATTTGATAAATCATTTGAAGTATTAAAAGCGGAACTGGGTAAAATGCTTTATGAAAATACAGAAGGCAGTATCTATCTGCTGTTTGACGGGACAGCGTATTGTGCGGATGCTTCCTCGCTGGATATGAAAGTAATCGCCAGTGACCTGAACGACAACACCTGTGCGGTATCTGAATCGAACCGGTACTTTGCCTGGATCGGAGACAAAGCTTCCAGAAAAATCAATATTATGGATCTGGAAACGGGAAACATTGAACAGGTAAGTGTGAAAAAGGGCAGGAAATTAAAGGTACTGGGATTTCTGGGTGAAGACCTGGTATATGGTCTTACAAAAGATGAGAATAAAAAAAATATTACGGCAGGCATGGAACAGACGCCAATGTACGCTCTGCGTATTGTGAGCGGATCAGATACAGAGCTGCTGAAAAAATACCAGAAATCCGGTTATTATATCAGCAATGTGGAATTTGTGGACGGTGTGCTGATTATCCACCGGCTGATCTTAGGTGAAGGCGGTTATACACAGACACAGCAGGATTCTATTGTAAACCGTAACCAGGACACCAGCGAACTGGAAGTGATTCACACGACTGTCACAGAACGCAGACAGACTCAGGTACAGCTTGTACTGCCAGAGTCAGAGCCGGACTCCCAGCCGGTATATGTGGCGGCAAGACTGGTCATGAACCGTGAGGACAGGGAAACTTCACTGAAGTCTGAACAGGAGAAGCAGAGTTATTTTGCGTATGCCTGGGGGAAAGTGGAAAAGGTGTCCACGGATCTGTCGGAAGCAATACGCAGCGCTGATGAAAACCTGGGTGTTGTAGTGGATAACGAGCAGAATTATATTTGGAATCGTGCCAGAAAGAGCATTGTGATGCCTCTGGATGTGGAGATATCCGATGCGGACGCATCAGGCACGCCGGTGGAAAAATGTGTCAGCGCAATGTTGAAAAATGAAGGGGTGGAAGTGGATGTGGGAGGCCTGCTGGATCAGGGGCAGACTATACAGGAGATCATGGAATCCCTGCTCTCTGGCAGGAAAGTACTGCATATAATGGGCTGTTCCCTTACACAGATACTGTATTATGTGGGCTGTGGCACACCGGTTATGGCAGTGGCGGATGCCGGACAGGTAGTTCTGGTAACTGGTTTTGACGCTGTTAATGTATGGATTTATGATCCGGGGACTGCACAGACAATAAAAAAGACCATAGAAGAGGCGGAAGAGGAGTTTCTGGCAGCCGGCGGTATTTATATGGCATATCAGTAAAAAAGATCATATTCCCTGAAATACAGCATATGGATAGTAAAGGTAACAGTTGATTTACGAAAGAAAGGAAGATGTAATGGAGACGTTTACCAGAATTTTAAAGACAGTGGATGATTTTGTATGGGGGCCTGTGATGCTGGTTCTGCTGGTGGGAACAGGCATTTATCTCACAGTACGGTTAAAGTTTCTTACCTGGCGGAACCTGCCCTATGCGGTCAGAAGTACACTAAGCAAAGAAGCAAGGAAAACGACAGGCAGCGGGGATGTATCTCCTTTTGCGGCTCTTACTACAGCCCTGGCGGCCACTATAGGCACAGGAAATATTGTGGGCGTAGCTACCGCTATGGTATCCGGCGGTCCGGGAGCGCTGGTCTGGATGTGGATATCAGCCTGCTTCGGTTTGTCATCCAAATTCAGTGAATGTATGCTGGCAATCAAATACCGGGAAGTAAACGAACGGGGCGAGATGTCCGGCGGTCCGATGTACACCATGCGCAAAGCTCTGAAAAACAAAAAGGCCGGAGCTGTACTGGGCACAATGTTCGCATTGTTTACTGTGATCGCTTCGTTTGGAATTGGTAATCTGACGCAGGCTAATTCCATATCAGACGCCGTGAACAAAACCTTTCATGTACCGGTCTGGCTTACGGGAGGGATTGTGACGCTGTTATCGCTCTGTATTATTGTAGGAGGAATCAAATCCATTTCCAGGGTGTCGTCAGTCGTTGTTCCCTGTATGGCTGTCTTTTATATGATTGGCGGTATTATCGTCATTATTGGAAATATCAGCAATGTTCCTGCGGGAGTGACGGAGATATTCCGGGCGGCGTTTTCTGTAAAAGCAGTGGCAGGCGGCGTGGGCGGTACTATTATAGCGTCCATGATGCGGGGGATGCATTACGGAATTGCCAGAGGTGTTTTTTCTAATGAGGCTGGTATGGGATCTGCGGCAATTACAGCTGCGTCAGCATCTACGGATCATCCGGTCAGGCAGGCGTATATCAATATGACTGGTACGTTCTGGGATACAATTGTAGTATGCACAATTACCGGCCTGTGCATCGCTTCCAGCGGTGTGCTGGGTATAACAGGAGCGGATGGAAAACCGGTGGAAGGAGCGGCTCTTACCATTGAGGCTTTTCAGACAGTACTGGGCCAGGCCGGCGGCTGGATCGTGACAGTGGGGATTACATTATTTGCGTTTTCTACAATTCTCGGATGGGAGTATCATGGGGAGAAAGCACTGGAATTTCTGGCTGGCTCTTCAGAATATACGATGGCATACCGGGTATTGTTTTCGCTGGTGGCATTTATCGGAGCTACTACAACACTGGAAATAGCCTGGAGTTTTTCCGATATCGCTAATGCGTTAATGGCTGTTCCGAACCTGATCTGTATGCTTGCGCTAAGCGGGGAAATCGCAAAAGAAACAGAAGCCTTCCAGCAAATTCTCAAGCGGGAACACAGATAATAGTCAAGGTCTGGAACAGAGCGGGTTTACAGCAGATTGTAAACTGAAAAATGCATAAAAAGTGACAAGTACTTTTAGGGTCATTCGTATGTTTTTAACAGAAATAAAAAAAGGACTTGTAAATGCCGGTTTTTTGGACTATATTATGAGATGAACTTGTGCATTCTAAACGGATTCTTAGAGGAAATGGAAGGTAATATGAGTAAAAAAGAAGTTATAGTTTCAAATGTAGCAAAGGGGCATGATAATCCGATTGCAGAGCTTGTTCAGGTAGCTTGTCAGTTTGATAGTGATATTACATTTGAGAATGACAACCGCAAAATTAACGCAAAAAGTATAATGGGGATAATGGCATTTAATCCTTCGAAGGGGATGAGCGTTAATATTATTACTGATGGCAATGACGAAAAAGAAGCTTTGTTAGCGATGGAGAAGTTTTTGGTGTGTGAGTAGATTTATTAGGAGGTCAAAGGAGATGAGCAGCACAAAGAGTACAGACAAAGCAGCAGAAGAAATAAAAGAAAATAAGTCAGGCGAAACAGTTAAAACAGGGGGAAAGCCAGCAGGGAAGAAGTCTGCAGAAGCACAGGAAGAATCTAAGCCGGTTCAGAAAAAGAAAGAGCAGGCAGAATCTAAAACAGTTAAAAAAACCGCAAAGAAATCACCAGCAAGAAAAACGGATAAGCCTGAGCTGAAGCCGGAAGTATATATTGAATACCAGAGCCAGCAGGTGCTGGAAGAAATAGTGATCGAAAAAATAAAGGCAGCATATGTTGCGGGCGGACACAGAGTGTCTTCTATTAAGTCCTTACAGGTTTATATCAAACCAGAAGAGTTTAAGGCATATTATGTAATTAACAATGGGAAATATACTGGTGAAGTATTCCTGTTTTAAAATGAAAGAAAAGATTATGGATCAAAGGCGTTTGTGCATGGTACGTATTATATCTGATACAGTGTACAGACGCTTTTTTATTACAGATTAAATTATGAAAAACACAACAGCAGGCATTTTACCACATTTTCTAAAATGATTCCGGACGCTGTTGCGGGCAGACCGGAACCAGTCTGTAAATATGGAGAAATGTCTGCTGTTGTATCTGGAATACTGCGGTTAAGTACGACTGTTTACAGTCTGCCGCTTTCATAATTTGTAATCAGCCGTTTAATCCTGTCATAAGGATTCAGCAGCTCATTGATGGACGAGTCGTGGTTTAACGTATCTACAATATATGCGATATATTTACTCATATCACAATTAATATAATACGGTCTGCTTAACAGTTCCGGTGTCTGATAGATCAGGTTTGTCGTAATGACACGGTAGATAATACCATCTTCCACGGCTTTGTCAAATTTCTCAAGTCCGCTGGTAAATAAACCAAATGTAGACAATACAAAGATACGTCTGGCTTTGCGTTTCTTCAACTCTGTGGCTACGTCGATCATGCTGTCGCCAGAGGAAATCATATCATCAATAATCATTACATCTTTCCCTTCGACCTCGCTGCCCAGAAACTCGTGGGCAATAATCGGATTGCGGCCATCCACAATACGGCTGTAATCACGACGTTTGTAAAACATACCAATATTAATGCCAAGGACACTTGCCAGATATACCGCACGGTCGGTGGCTCCTTCATCCGGGCTGATCATCATCATATGTTCAGAATTGAATTTCAGATCCGGCACGTTTTTACAAAGTCCTTTGATGAACTGGTAAGACGGACGGATCGTTTCAAAACCGGATAGCGGGATTGCGTTCTGTACTCTTGGATCATGGGCGTCAAAAGTAATAATGTTATCCACACCCATATTGATCAGTTCCTGTAAAGCCATGGCACAGTCCATGGATTCACGTCCGGTATGCCGGTGCTGGCGGCTTTCATACAGATACGGCATAATTACTGTGATTCTGCGTGCCTTTCCGCCGGCTGCGGCTATAATGCGTTTCAGATCAGAATAGTGGTCATCCGGGGATTTGTGGTTTGTGTGGCCGCATACAGTATAGGTTTCACTATAATTGGTAACATCCACCATAATATAAAGATCATATCCACGGACGGACTGCTCCAGGATACCTTTTGCCTCTCCTGTGCCAAAACGGGGATTCTGGGCATTGACAATATAAGTATTTCGTTCAAAACCCTTAAAGGCAATGTTGTTTTTGTGTTCAGACTGACGCTCACGGCGCCATTTCACCAGATAGGTATTGACTTTTTCTCCGAGTGTGGCGCAGTTTGACATTGGAACCAGACCCAGCGCTCCATAAGGAATCGTGTCCAGTATGTGTTCGTTGTTTGGCATAATGTTATGTCCTCCGTTTTATTATATATTTCTTTTTTGGAGCCGGATATCGTCACCAAAAAGTTTTATCGCTGTATAACCACTTACAATACGGGAAAAGACCCTTTCTGAATAAATAACGTTTAAATCATCAATTCCCCAGTTGGTGGATATAATCGTAGATTTTTTACGCAGTATCCGTTCATTCAGGCAGAGGAATAGCTGTGAGGTAGTAAAGGTATTGGGCACCTCGGCTCCCAGATCATCAATAATCAGTAGTTCGCATTCAAATATATTCTGCAGGGAAGCGGCGGCATCCGTATCTTTTTCAAACTTATTCTTCTCCAGAATATCAAACAGCTGGAAAGCGGTAAAATAAATGACGGAATGTCCAGTATCCAGCAGTTGTCTGGCAATGCAGTTGGAAAGAAACGTCTTGCCGGTGCCAGTATCGCCATAGAATAAAATATTTTCATATATCCGGTCAAAATTTCTGATAAATGCGCATACAGATTTTAGAGCCGCTTTTGCGTTCTCATAAGGCGTCATCCTGGTGGCGGTGTCCCTGTCGGCATCTTCATTGGAATAATACCGGAGCGTAAACCTGGAAAAGTTTTCCTCCTCCAGCGCTTTTTTTATATTTGACTGTGTATATACCAGATCAATAACAGCCTGCTGAAAACAATGACAGCGCTGCCCATTGATATAGCCGGTGTCTTTACAGTCCGGACAGGCGTAAGGCGGTTCAAAATAATATTCGTCAACTCCGGCTGAAATAAGAATCGCTTCCCGCTCGGCACGGTAATATTCCAGCTGTTGTTTTAGCTGCAGCAGCGCCATGTGGTCGCCGTCCAGCAACCTGCGGGCCTGCTGCACACTGGTAGAGGCCGTAAGATCATCCAGCTCCTTCAGACGGGGGTATTTTTCGTAAAGCAATGTTTTACGTTCCTGTATTACATGCTGGTTATATAACTGCCGGGCATCATACTGACGCTGGATAATGTCATACTGTGAGTTTGTTAAAGACATAACGTAATCTCCGCTATCTGGTTAATAATTCCCGTTCAAGTGCTTCATAATCATAAGTACGCTGTGAAAAACTGTTGTATTTGGTCAATGCGGTTTCTCTTGGGGTGCGTCCCTGTATGGACGCTTTTTTCAACGCTGCGTATTTTCTTGTCTGCACTTTCTGGTGCTTTGCGTCAAGTAATTCAATTTCCGCCAGTGTATGTACATTTTGTTTCTGCCAGCTTTCCAGGATAGAATTAGCATAGGAAAAGCTGATTTTCTGCGTACTGCGCAGTGTCTTCTGACATGCCAGTACAATGACCTCTTCAGAAAAACCCATGGTACGGGTCCAGGTCTGTAAATAATCCTGCTCAAAGTCCGCCAGGCTGCGGTCGGTAATTCCAAAAGCCCTGCGCACGGCAAATACCGTGTGATTATGTTCCGCAAATGTCCGTTTTGCTTCAGACAGGGTGTGGACGCCTTCTTTTGCCCAGTTAAGAGCAACCTTGTCCATATACTGGATACTTGGCCGGTTAATTGCCACGCACTGTTCGATCAGAAAATCAATCAGATCCTGTGAAAATCCCAGGCTGTCCAGCCAGTATAAAATAGTACCGGTTTCGTTGTGGGTCAGCTGGCGGCCGATATAGCGTTCCGCCACATATAGCAGTTCCTGTACATTTTCATCATCTGAAAACCTGGAAATCAGCTCAGCCCTGTCTATTGCCGGAGCCGGCGCCTGCGCAGAAAGCCCCGCAGGCTGTGCGGCTGTTTTTGCCGTCATGGTCCCGTCTGATCCTGAATAAGAGGCCCCCGGCTGGATCGCAGGCAGGAGGCCGTTTTCCGGATGAACAGACAGAAACTGTTCTGCGGTCATGGCGCTGTTTCTGTTCCCATCCGGACGGGTGGACAGAAACGGCTCTGCGGTATAAGCAGAGCCAGACTGCTGCGGCGCATATGGGCGGTCCTTATCCCGTACTGCCAATGATCCGCAGGACCCTGTCAGGGACTGCGTGATACCAGTGCCGCTGTCAGAACGGCTGTATGTGCGGCAGGAAACAGCTTTTTGCTGCTGCGTGCCATCACAGGCGTCATCGTGGGGGGGTTCGCAACTATCATAAGTAAATGGTTCCTGTCCGGGTACCGGACAGCTGTCAGTATTGCCAGCGTCTGTACAACAGGAAACGGATACTCCTTCCTGCAGGGAAATAATGGCGCTGTCTTTCGTATGACCAGTATCCGGGTTTCCGGAAGCTGGTATTTGTGTATCCGGTGAGGCGGTATCCATCAGGCAGATGCCGGACAGCTCGTCCCTGCTGTCAAATTCCAGACGCAGCAGCCGCATTTTTTCCCAGTATTTCAGGGCACGTCTCACGTCTTTTTCCGTATGGTCAAATTTATCAGCGGTTCCTGAAATGGAAAAAGGCGTATCCGGACTATTCATACAGCGGAGAAGATATAAATAAATTTTAACGAATTCTCCGTCCGCATGGGTCATATATTTATCGATAAAAGTATTTGGTACGTATGTGGCAGCCATACTGCTGTCCCGTTTCAATAATATAGCCATATGCATTCCCTCTCTCATTGCTCAGATTATAGCACAGGTTTTGTGAATTGAGAAGTACATTTTTTCCCACAAAGCCTTTAAAATCAAGTGGTCTGGCCATGTGTGGATAATGTGGATAACGTGGATAAGGATGAAGTTAAAACTGCATTAAACCAGGGAATGCCATATTTGGAACTTTTTGAAGATATACACACTACCGTGGATAAAACACAAAAAATCCACATTAAAAATGCGAATTATGCACACTTTAATGTGGATAATGTGGATAACTAGTGGTTAAGCAGGTTTTCACCCACTTTTAAGATGTCTCCGGCACCCATAGTTATCAACAGGTCACCGTTCATACTTTTTTCTGATAAAAATTTTTCGATTTCTTCAAACGAGGCAAAATAATAGCTTTCTGTTCCCAGTTTTTCGAGCCTGGAGAGAATATCCTGAGAACTGACGCCAAGGTCGTCGGTTTCCCTGGCCGCATAAATATCAGCCAGCACCACAATATCCGCAGCGGATAAAGCGGAGGCGAATTCGTCCAGGAATTCCTTCGTCCTGGTGTAGGTATGAGGCTGGAAGATACAGATCACACGCTGGTGTGGATAGTTTGCCGCAGTCTTAAGGGCAGCCCTGATCTCGGTAGGATGATGGGCATAATCATCAATAATTGTGGCGCCGTTTAAAGTTCCCTTATACTGGAACCTCCGGTCGGTTCCGGTAAAAGCATGAAGTCCCCTGGCAATGGTATCTGCGGGGATTTTCATACAATCGGCCAGTGAAATGGCGGCCAGGGCGTTGCTGACATTGTGAGGACCCGGAACACTGAGGCTTACATCACACAGCTTACTGCCCCGGCGCATGGCACGAAACTGTGCGCAGCCGGTATGGTCATAAGTAATTCCGTCGGGATAAAAATCGCTGGAAGATGTAAAGCCATAGGTAATAACTCTGGATTTTAGATTGTTTGTAATTTCAGACAGATCTTTTATTTCACTATTGATAATAACAGCTCCGTCTGCGGCAGTATTGGAGGCAAAAGAATGAAAAGCACACCGGATATCTGAAAGGTCATTAAAGAAATCCATATGATCTGCTTCAATATTTAATATGACGCTGTACTGAGGGTAGAAGTGTAAAAAACTGTTGCAGTATTCACAGGCTTCCGCTATAAAATAATCAGAATGCCCAATTTTAAAATTGCCGCCAATTGCCGGCATAATTCCGCCGACCGAAATGGAAGGGTCCATATCCGCCGTAAGCAGGATCTGGGATATCATGGAAGTCGTGGTGGTCTTGCCATGGGTGCCGGCGATAGCCGCGGAATGTCTGTAATGTCCCATGACCTGACCCAGGAGGGCGGCACGGCTCATCATGGGAATACCCAGTTTTTTTGCCGCCTGGTATTCCGGATTATCCGGATGGATGGCAGCCGTGCAGACCACAAGATCCGTTTTCGGATCTACATTTTCAGCCCGCTGTCCATAGTAAATTTTTGCGCCGGAGCGTTCCAGCATACTGGTGAGCCCCGACTGTCTGGCATCAGAGCCGGATACGGTAAAATGTCTGTCCAGAAGCAGCCCGGCAAGTCCGCTCATGCTGATACCGCCGATACCGGTAAAATGCACATGAACCGGCTGGTTAAAATTAATCTGATACATATTAAACACCTGCACAATCTATAATATATTTCTGTATAATAGGCGCAATAGAAAAAATGGCCTTATTTTATTATAAACATATCATTTGATTTTGCAATTCATTTGTTACGAAATTTTTTTAAAAAGTTTACGTTGTACCATACAGTAGGGGAAATATTTTGCCGCAAACCCGTATTACGCAAAGAAATCCGGATTCTGATATATTTGTGAAATGGAAAATTATATATGTAAGATTTTGTTTAATATGACAAAAATTTTACAGACACGGCAAAAAGTTTGTGAAAAATAATGTACATTTTGTGGCGTTTATGATATACTAAGCCTATAAAAAACGTTACGATTCAGCATGTTGAGACTCGCTTGGAATGATTGAAAAGCTGAATCACAGGATGCGGGGTGAGTGAATTGATTTGTAAAGAAATGATAGCCATGCTTCTGGCTGGCGGACAGGGAAGCCGCCTTGGTGTACTGACTGCAACCGTGGCCAAGCCTGCAGTAGCATTTGGCGGAAAGTACCGGATAATTGATTTTCCTCTTAGTAACTGTATCAATTCCGGGATTGATACCGTAGGCGTGCTGACTCAGTATCAGCCGCTTCGATTAAATACACATATCGGTATCGGGATTCCCTGGGATCTGGACAGAAATAACGGAGGGGTGACGGTGCTTCCGCCTTATGAAAAAAGCGACAACAGTGAATGGTACACAGGTACTGCTAAT
The DNA here is from genome assembly GCA_947642745.1 of uncultured Eubacterium sp. Lineage (GTDB taxonomy): Bacteria > Bacillota > Clostridia > Lachnospirales > Lachnospiraceae > Eubacterium_J. The sequence goes on along the minus strand of CANRTU010000007.1, from coordinate 38,705 downwards.
GCGATTTTCCAGAATCTGAATTATATGGAACATTACAATCCGCAATATGCCCTTATTTTATCCGGTGATCATATTTATAAAATGGATTATGAAGAAATGCTTGATTTTCATAAGTCACGCAATGCAGATGTAACAATCGCTACCATGCCGGTTCCGATTGAAGAAGCAGGCAGATTTGGTGTTGTAATCACAGATGATAAAAAGCAGATTAAAGAATTTGAAGAAAAGCCAGAGCATCCGAGGAGTAATCTGGCCTCCATGGGAATTTACATTTTCAGCTGGAAAGTGTTAAAGTCCGCACTCCTTGATCTGAAAGACCAGAGTCACTGTGATTTCGGAAAACATATTATACCTTATCTACATGAAAAGGGGAACAGGATGTTCGCCTACGAGTATAATGGCTACTGGAAAGACGTAGGAACACTTGCTTCTTACTGGGAAGCCAATATGGAACTGATTGACCTGATTCCGGAATTTAACCTGTATGAAAAATACTGGAAGATTTATACAAAATGCGATATGATTGAGCCCCAGTATATCGCATCGGAAGCAATTGTTGACAAAAGCCTGATCGGTGAGGGAAGCGACATCTATGGAGAAGTATACAGTTCGGTGATCGGTGCGGGAGTAACTATTGGCAGAGGTTCTGTAGTACGTAATTCCATCATTATGCAGGATGTGACAATTGGTGAAAATGTGATCATTGATAAGGGGATCATCGCAGAGAATACAAAGATCGGAGACGGTGCGCTACTGGGAACAGGCGATTTTGCGCCGAGTACCTACAATCCAAAAGTATATGCGTCGGATCTGGTTACAATCGGAGAAGATTCTGTCATACCTGCCCATGTCAGGATAGGCAGAAATACAGCAATTCTTGGCACGACAACGGCATCAGATTATCCTGACGGAATGCTCGCAGGCGGAGATGCCATTATAAAGGCAGGTGAAATGGTATGAAAGCGCTGGGACTGATTTTGGCAGGCGGAAACAACAACCGGATGAGGGAATTATCCAGAAAGCGGGCAATTGCGGCAATGCCGGTGGGTGGAAATTTCCGCTGCATAGATTTTGCTTTAAGTAATATGACAAATTCCCAGATTCAGACCGTTGCAGTGCTGACCCAGTATAATGCACGTTCGCTCAATGAACATTTAAGTTCATCCAAATGGTGGGATTTTGGAAGAAAACAGGGCGGTCTTTATGTATTTACGCCAACCGTTACAGCGGATAACAGCTGGTGGTACCGTGGTACAGCAGACGCTATGTACCAGAACATTGATTTTCTGAAACGCTGCCATGAACCTTATGTGATTATTACAAGCGGCGATTGTGTTTACAAAGTAGATTATAACAGGATACTGGATTATCATATAGAGAAAAAAGCTGATATTACAGTCAGCGTTAAGGATATGGGTGAATCTGAGGACGTAAGCAGATACGGCGTCGTCAGAATGAACGAAGATTCCAGAATTGTAGAATTTGAAGAAAAACCAATGGTTGCCCGTTCCAACACGATCTCCACGGGAATATACGTAGTGCGCAGAAGACAGCTGATTGATCTGCTGGAACACTGTGCGCAGGAGAGCCGGAATGATTTTGTTACAGATATCTTAATCCGTTATAAAAATCTGAAACGGATTTATGGTTACAAACTGGACGGATACTGGAGCAACATTTCCACCGTTGAATCTTATTATCAGACAAATATGGATTTCCTGAAACCAGAGGTACGTAAATTTTTCTTCAGGGATTATCCCCATGTCTATTCAAAAGTCGATGACCTGCCGCCGGCAAAATATAATACCGGTTCACAGGTTCGTAACAGCCTGGTAGCCAGCGGCTGTATTATAAACAGTAAAGTAGAAAATTCAATACTGTTTAAAGAAGTGTTCGTAGGTAAAAATTGTGTAATTAAAGATTCTATTATATTAAATGAAGTATATATAGGCGATAATACGCATATCGAGAATTGTATCGTAGAAAGCAGGGGTACGTTAAAGGCAAATACTTATTATTGTGGGGACAGCGGAGTTAAGGTAGTAGTCGAGGATAACAATGAACGATATGGATTATAATTAAATACAGAATTGTTTTTCATAAGAAGAAAGGGGCGAAAGATGATGCGAATAACAGATGTCCGAGTCCGAAAAGTTGAAAAAGAAGGAAAAATGAGGGCTGTAGTATCTATCACGATTGACGATGAGTTCGTTGTGCATGATATTAAAGTGATCGAAGGGGTCAAGGGATTGTTTATTGCAATGCCAAGCAGAAAGGCCTCTGATGGAGAATTCCGGGATATCGCTCATCCGATTAATTCTGAGACGAGAGACAGAATTCAGACTATTATTCTGGATGAATATCAGAAAGAAATGCAGGAAGATAAAGATGTAACAGTATAACTGATAAGGGGCTGCCAGAAATGAAATTTTCATATAAGATGCCGGCTGATGTGTATCCTGTATGAAAAGATCATATCCGGCAGCCCCTTCTGAATCCATTGTCAGTCTTCGGACGATATTTCAGTCGTCCTGGTTTTTGCCCGAATCCGGCGGCTGCAGCTCATAGTTTTCGGCAGCGGGATCAATCATTTCTTCTGTCCGGCGCCACTCTCTGGTAGCTTCATCTTTTACTGTTTCACTTCTGTGCTGCGAAAGAAACTTTGTCAGTTCATAACAGCTGATCCATATTTCGTTATTACCTTCCTTCTGGGATTCATCAAAAATCAGCTGCATACCAAAATGCAGATGAACGATATCTATATTGTTTACGTTTTCCTTATCGCTGTAACCAGTATGACCCATATAACCGATAACATCGCCTGCAGTAACGATACTGCCTTCTTTTAGCGTTTTGCAATATGGGAAATCCTGGCGCAGATGGGCATAATAATAATAGCGTTTTTTGTCAAAACTGCGGATACCGATGCGCCAGCCTCCATAACGGTTCCAGCCGAGACATTCCACATAACCGGACTCCACGGCAATGATAGGAGTTCCGATCTGTCCCATCATATCATGCCCCAGGTGCTGGCGGCGGAAACCAAAAGACCGGGACGTGCCAAAATCGTCATAATCTGTATAAGGAAATCCTTTTGCGATAGGAGAATATGCTTTTAGTCCGTATAATGTCTGGTACGCCGGCGGATTCTGTCCGGCAGACTGTTTTGTACCTGTGTCAGGAGCAGCTGGCGTATCTGTTCCGGCTGCCGGTGGTTCTGGCGGGGTAGAAGAAGACGCAGGGCCGGAGGCCTTTTCCTGTACGTCAGAATCAGCGGAACTGGTAACAGGCACCTGATAAGTACCGACAAATCCTCCCAGTACAGCATGGTACGCTTCGTTGTAGTAATCATAATGTTTCATGCCGCTGACCAGTTGCTCAAATGTTGATTCTTTATTTAATATTTTATTTACTATCTGTTCCAGATCTTCTTTTTTATAGTTTTTAAAATCACCTCCATATTTTACACCCAGTACTGCCAGCAGAGATACCCAGTCCAGGGGCGTATCTGTATCATGTGCCTTTAAATCATACTGATAGGCGTCATTCATTGCTTCACTTGTTACCTGAAAATCCACCCATTTAATATAATCATTGCCGGAGTCCGCATTACTGGAAGTAGCGGATCTGTTCAGAAACCGGAATTGTTCTGAATAGAAAATCAATAACAGGCACAAAACGATGCCCAGCAGAACGGCCCGGGCAGACGGGCGTACAGACCGGGAGAAATATCCGGATAAATTTCGGAACAAATATCGGAAGAAATCAGGTTTCATAGCATTCACCAACGGCTGAATCATTAATTGTAATATGTATATGAAAGGGTACGGCAAATAGAATAGAAAATGGATGACAAACCAGGAAAAATAAGGTAAACTCAGAATATGTCTGAAATGAACCAGTTTGTACATAATAATCTTATTAACAGAATCAGAAATTATTTTCGTAGAGAAAATAATAAAGAAGAAACAAATGGAGAGGAAACAGATAGCATGTATGTAATAGCAGGTCTTGGAAATCCCGGCAGACAATATGAAAATACCAGACACAATATCGGATTTGACGTGCTGGATGCCCTGGCGGATGAACATCATATCACTTTTACCCGGACAAAATATAAATCACTCTGCGGAAATGGTATGATCGGGGGCTGCAAAGTGCTGCTTGTAAAACCACAGACATATATGAACAACAGCGGGGAAGCCATTCGTGCCGTAATGGATTTTTATAAGATTGATCCCGCAGAACAGCTGCTTGTCATATATGATGATATCAGTCTGGATACCGGATGTATCCGGATCCGCCGTAAAGGCAGCGCCGGCGGGCATAACGGGATCAAAAGTATCATTGCCCATACCGGGACCCAGGAGTTTGCACGTATTAAAGTAGGCGTGGGGGAAAAACCTGCCGGATGGGATCTTGCGGATTATGTTCTGGGGCGGTTTGGGGCGGAGGACCGTAAAAGGACGCAGGATGCTGTCAAAGATGCTGTGGCCGCTGTGCCATGGATTGTTGGGGAGGATATCGCACAGGCGATGAATCTGTATAATAAAAAGAAATCAGGAGTGTAATATGAATGCATTGATGGAGCCGCTGTCGGCTTTGAAAGAATTCCGGGATATCCGCAGCCATCTGTACGCAGATGCCAGATCTGGCATTACAGAGCTGACCGGCTGCATTGATTCACAGAAACTACACATGATTCACTGCCTGGGCAAAACCGGTTTTAACCGTCTGATTGTTACTTTTACAGAACAGCGTGCCAGGGAATTTTGTGATGAATACCGGTTTTTTGACCGCAATGTCCGTTACTTTCCCGCCAAGGACATTTTGTTTTACCAGTCAGACATTCATGGCAATGAACTGGAAAAAGAACGTATCGGAGCGCTGAAACTGCTTTCCAGTGGAGAGAATTATACGGTGGTGACTACATTTGATGCGCTGATGAACCGGATGGTGGAACCGCAACGTTTTCAGTCTATGATACGAACACTGGAGACTGGTGACAGACTGGATCTGAACCGGATGTTAAAAGAGCTTGTAATTATGGGTTATGAAAGGAATTATCAGGCGGAAGCTCCGGGCCAGTTTGCGGTACGTGGAGGGATACTGGATGTATATGTGCTGACGGAGGATAATCCTTACCGGATAGAATTATGGGGAGATGAGATTGATTCTATCCGCAGTTATGATGCCCGGAGCCAGAGATCTATCGAAAATCTTACCAGAATAGCGATCTATCCGGCGAATGAATTTCTGCTGGATCAAAAGCGGGTGGATCAGGGTATCCAGCGCATTCTGAAAGAGATGGAAAAAGTCACCGGGCAGCTGCGCAAAGATATGAAAACGGAAGAAGCCGCACGTCTGAAACATACGGTGGATTCGTTTGTGGAAGAGCTCCGGGAACCGGGTCTCAGCGCCAATCTGGACGCCTGTCTGCCGTATTTTACGAGCCGGACGGTATCTCTGCTGGATTATTGCGATCCTGCACACACGATCATAGCGCTGGATGAGCCGGTGAGGATTGTGGAACAGGGCCGTGCGGTGGAAAAAGAATATATTGCCAGTATGCAGCAGCGTCTGGAAAAAGGATATATCCTGCCGGGACAGATGGAAGCGCTTTTTCTCGCCAGGGAGATACTGGCACGTCTGGAGCGTCTGCATACAGTTGCGCTGGCCACGCTGGAAGCCAGGGTACCTGAACTGGCAGTGGGACAGGTATTTCCCATACAGACAAGAACTGTAAACCCGTATAATAACAGCTTCGAATTATTAATTAAAGATTTACTGCAGTTTAAGAAAAAAGGTTATAAGGTGATTTTATTATCCGGTTCACGTACACGTGCACAGCGGCTGGCGCAGGATCTGACAGATGAGGGACTAAATGCCTTCTACACAGAAGATTATGATCATACCGTAAAGCCCGGAGAAGTGATGACTTTGTACGGGAAGGTGAAGCGGGGATATGAATATCCGATGCTGAAATTTGTGGTTATATCAGAAACTGATATATTTGGTTTGGAAAAAAGAAAGAAAAAACGCCGTCGTGTGTATGAAGGAGAAAAAATCGCCAGCTTTTCCGATCTGGGCATCGGAGATTATGTAGTTCATGAAAATCACGGGCTGGGAATTTACCGTGGCATAGAAAAAATTGAAGTTGAGAAAACCACAAAAGATTATATTAAGATTGAATATGCTAAAGGAGGCACACTATATATCCTTGCCACCCAGCTGGATATGATTCAGAAGTATGCCGGGTCTGATGCGAAAAAGCCAAAGTTAAACACACTGGGCAGTGCGGAATGGAAAAAGACCAGAAACCGGGTGCGTACCGCTGTGAAAGAAATCGCCGGAGAACTGGTCCAGCTCTATGCACTCCGGGAAAATCAGAAAGGGTTTGTGTTCGGGCCGGATACAGTCTGGCAGCGGGAGTTTGAGGAACTGTTTCCATTCGAGGAAACGGAAGACCAGACACTGGCAATCGAAGCGACCAAGCGGGATATGGAAAGCACTAAAATTATGGACCGGCTTATCTGCGGGGATGTGGGTTATGGCAAAACAGAAATTGCCATCCGGGCTGCCTTTAAGGCAGTACAGGAGAGTAAGCAGGTCGTTTATCTGGCGCCTACTACGATTCTGGCGCAGCAGGTATACAACAACTTTGTCCAGCGGATGCAGGATTTTCCAGTGACTTTAGGGCTTCTCTGCCGTTTTAAAACTCCGGCGGAGCAGAAAAAAACAATTGCGGGATTAAAAAAAGGGCAGGTGGATATCCTGGTGGGGACGCACCGGGTATTGTCCAAAGATGTACAGTATAAAGATCTGGGTCTTCTGATCATAGATGAGGAACAGCGTTTTGGTGTGGCCCATAAAGAAAAAATCAAGCAGCTGAAAACAAACGTGGATGTGCTGACACTGACGGCTACCCCGATTCCAAGGACGCTGCATATGAGCCTGATCGGAATCCGGGACATGAGTGTCCTGGAAGAGCCTCCGGTGGACCGGGTACCGATACAGACGTATGTGATGGAATACAATGAGGAAATGGTGCGGGAGGCTGTTGTACGGGAACTTGCCAGGGGAGGACAGGTCTATTATGTATTTAACCGTGTCAGCCAGATCGAAGACGTGGCGGCAAAGATCCAGAGTCTGGTACCGGAGGCAGCTGTGGCATTTGCCCATGGCCAGATGAAGGAACGGGAACTGGAAAACATTATGTATCAGTTTATCAATGGAGAAATTGATGTACTTGTATCTACTACAATTATTGAAACAGGACTTGATATATCCAATGTAAATACAATGATTATCCAGGACGCAGATAATATGGGACTGTCCCAGCTGTACCAGTTAAGGGGAAGAGTCGGCCGCTCCAACCGGACGGCATACGCTTTTCTGATGTACCGCAGGGATAAAATGCTAAAGGAAGTGGCGGAAAAACGTCTGTCGGCCATTAAAGAATTTACAGATCTTGGAAGCGGATTTAAGATTGCTATGCGTGATCTGGAAATCCGGGGAGCGGGTAATCTGCTGGGCGCCCAGCAGAGCGGCCATATGGAAGCGGTAGGATATGATTTGTACTGTAAGATGCTGAATGAAGCGGTGAAACAGGCAAAGGGCATAGAGGCGGTGGAAGACTTTGAGACCTCTATTGATATTAATATTGACGCCTTTATTCCATCTTCTTATATCCAGAATGAATATCAGAAGCTGGATATTTATAAGCGTGTGGCAGGAATTGAGACTCAGGATGAAGCTGATGAAATGACGGAGGAGCTGCTGGACCGGTTTGGCGATCCTCCAAAGTCTGTGAACAACCTGCTGGCAATCGCCCAGCTTAAAGCAAAAGCCCACCGGGTATATATAAAAGAAATTACACAAAAAGACGACGTACTCAGGATTCTTATACATGAGCGGGCGAAAATGGACCCCGGCAGAATACCGGAATTTATAAAAGCATATAATGGAAAATTTACATTTACTTCCAATGCGAAGAATCCGGTATTTGTGTACAAAATGGTACAAAACAGCAGAGATTCCAGGAAGCAGGATATCATTAAATTAATTTCTGATATAACAGAACAGATGAAAGTATTGTGCAGTTAACACGCATCCGGCCGGGGCAGATTTTGTGAAAAAATATTGAATTTTATTGCAGACATTTGATATTTGCACTATAATAACCGGGAACGGAACTGTCACGAAATAATCTGCGGAAAATTTACAGTATTTTTTATGAAAGCAGCGGCAAATGCCGGTACATGGATGGCTGTGATATTAAGTCCGGACAGTACAGGCGTAAGTCAGCAGGAATGGATCCGGAAGAGAAAAAGAAAAAAGAAACAGGCGGGTTATTCCGTGGCAGTTCCTAAGTGTGTCCGGCCGGGGCGGCAGACCAGCACAGATCTGGCCGGGTTCATAACCGGAGCACAGTCATTACAGTGCAGAAAAATAATCAATAGAAAACTCAGGAGGCAGTTCATTTATGAAGTTAAAAAAGACAGTGGCAGTGTTATTGGCAACAGCAGTGTTGTCTTCTGTTACGGTAACAGGTTGCGGCAAATCCATTGACGCAAAAGCGACAGCCGCAACTCTGGACGGAAAAGAAATTCCAATGGGTGTGGCTAATTTTATAGCGCAGTATCAGGCGGTGCAGATGGATTCTTATCTGCTGGCTTTTTATGGAACTGAAATGTGGAGTCAGGATTCCGGCGATGGAACGACCATGACAGAATCCGTAAAGAAAAGTGTAATGGATGATATTCAGGAATGCTACCTGATGGATGCCCATGCCGGAGACTATAATATTACGCTCACTGATGAAGAACAGACCGCCATTACTGATGCGGCAGCGAAATTTATTGCTGATAATACCACAGAAGCCATAGAGAAAATGGGAGCCACGCAGGAATCTGTGGCGGAGATGCTGCGGCTGAATACAATCAGGTCCAAAATGCGCGCGGCTATTGGTGAAACCATTGATACGGAAGTCAGCGACAAGGAGTGCGCCCAGAAGACATTCAGCTATGTCAAATTCGAACAGGCACAGGAAAGTGAGTCCCAGGATACAGCGACAGATGATACAGTAACGGATGATACACAGACAGAGGAAACACCGGTGACGAAAGCCCAGAACTTCCTGGTGGCGTCTGCCAACAAAGATATGGAGACGGCGGCACAGGAAGGAGGATATACAATTTCTACCTGCTCTTATGGAGAAGGGGATTTAAATGAAGACGATAATACGACGGGGATGAATCTTGCGGTGCTGCAGGCGGCAGACAAACTGAAAAAGGGAGAACTGGTGAACTCCGTGGTGGAAGCAGACGGTGTATATTACGCAGTACGCATGGATTCCACGGACGATAAAGAAGCGGCGGAGAAGAAAAAAGAATCCATACTGACCCAGCGGCGGGATGATAAGTATACAGAAGTGCTGCAGGGATATAAAGATGATAGTAAATGGGAAATAAACGACAGCGAATGGAGCAAAGTAAACTTTGATGAACTGTATACAGTAAAAGCTCCTGATACGGCAACCGATGATGCGGCTGGCGGGACGACTCCGGATGAAACAGCCGGCGGTACAGCAACAGACGATACGACAGGCGGTACAGCAACAGACGATACGACAGGCGGAACGGCAACGGATGATACGACAGGCGGAACAACCGCTGAATAACCCTGGAGAACTGAATAAAACAAAGAAGTAAGGCAGATACTGTATATACGGTACTGTCTTTCTTTGCGGATAAGGTAATGAATCAGATTTTCTGTATAGCGGGGAGTATGTATCAGACGAATATTTTTCTGTCTGTCCCGGGACGGGGACCCGGACAGATAAGAAAATAAAAGATGATATAATTTGAGGGTAAAGCGTTATGAAAAAAATATTGTATTTTTTAAAAGATTATAAAAAAGAGAGTATTCTGGCTCCATTATTTAAAATGCTGGAAGCGACTTTTGAACTGATTATTCCGCTGGTCATGGCTGCGATTATTGATACAGGTATCGGAGGAAATGATAAAAATTATGTGATTAAAATGTGTGTGGTCATGATCAGTCTGGGTGTGATCGGACTGGCCTGTTCCCTGACCGCCCAGTTTTTTGCGGCAAAAGCAGCAGTAGGTATGGCCTGCGGGCTGCGTCACGCCATGTTTGCCCATATCCAGGGACTGTCTTTTTCCAATATAGATAAAATAGGCAGTTCCACGCTGATTACCAGAATGACCAGTGATATCAACCAGGTGCAGGCAGGTATCAACCTGTTTCTGCGGCTGTTTTTACGATCGCCTTTTATTGTATTTGGAGCGATGATCATGGCGTTTACTGTCGATGTAAAAGCAGCATTTATTTTTGTAGTGGCTATTCCCCTGTTGTCTGTGGTAGTTTTTGGGGTCATGTGCGTCAGTATTCCCCTGTACAAAAAGGTGCAGAACGGGCTGGATAAAGTAATGATACAGGTCCGTGAAAATCTGACCGGCGTAAGGGTAATCCGGGCATTTCATAAAGAAGAAGAGGAAATTTCCAACTTTAATCAGAAAAATCAAATGCTGAATGAAGATCAGCAGTACGTGGGAAGAATATCAGCTCTGATGAATCCGGTTACTTATGTGATTATCAATGTGGCCACTCTGCTTCTGATCTGGACGGGAGCGGTCCGTGTAGATCGTGGGTATATTACCCAGGGAGAAGTGGTGGCCCTTGTCAGCTATATGTCCCAGATTCTGGTGGAACTGATCAAGCTGGCCAATCTGATTGTCAGTGTCACAAAAGCTATTGCCTGCGGGAAGCGGGTAGCGGATATACTGGACGTGGAAGAGGGGCTTCCACAGACGGAACGGACTGATACTACATTAAAAGACGGGGCGCGGTATGCGTATGCGGATATGCGGGAGCCTGTCAAAGTAGAATTTGCGGATGTGGATATGGCTTATCATAAATCCGGGGAAAATGCGGTATCTGGCATTAGTTTTCAGGCACGCAGAGGACAGACCATTGGTATTATCGGCGGTACAGGCTCCGGCAAGAGTACCGTGGTAAACCTGATTCCAAGATTTTATGATGTCACAAAAGGGGCGGTACGGATTGATGGGAAAGATGTCCGGGATTATGATATGAAAGAACTGCGGGGAAAAATCGGCGTAGTTATGCAGAAAGCAGTTTTATTTAAAGGAACGATCCGGGAAAATCTGAAATGGGGCGATAAACATGCGCCGGACAGCCAGCTTATGGATGCGGTCAGATCGGCGCAGGCAATGGACGTTATAGAAGCAAAAGAGAACGGAATGGATGAGATGATCGGGCAGGGCGGAAAGAATCTGTCCGGCGGACAGAGACAGCGTCTGACAATCGCCAGAGCCCTGGTGCGCAGGCCGGAGATTCTGATTCTGGATGACAGCGCCAGTGCGCTGGATTTTGCCACTGACGCTAAACTCCGTAAATCCCTGCGGGAACTGGATTATAATCCGACAATATTTGTCGTGTCCCAGAGGACTTCCTCCGTGCAGTCCGCAGATTTTATTCTGGTACTGGATGACGGGAAACTGGCAGGAAAAGGAACCCATGAGGAACTTTTAAAAACATGCGGTGTATATCAGGAAATATATGCGTCCCAGTTCCGCAGCGGGGATGAGGACACGGCGGGAAAACAGAACCATGCGGACGCCGTCGATGAAAAGAACCCGGCATATACAGCCGGATCAGATACATCAGGGAAGGGGGCTGCCGTATGCGTACAGTAAACAAAGGCACACAGGCCGGAACAATCAGAAAAGTACTGGCTTATATCCGTCAGTACTGGTTTCTTGTGATATTATCCCTTATTTTTGCGGCAGTTACAGTCTTTGCCACCCTGTATTTTCCAATTCTCACCGGAGATGCCGTGGATCTGATTATCGCAAAGGGACGGGTGGACTTTGACGGAATTCTTGCCATTATTAAAAAAGCAGTGGTTCTGGTGGCGGTCACGGCAGTCGCCCAGTGGCTGATGAATATTATTAACAACCGGATCACGTATCAGGTGATCCGGGATATCCGGGAAGAGGCGTTCGCAAAAATAGAAAAACTGCCGCTGAAATATCTGGACGCCCATCCGGCCGGTGAGATTGTAAGCCGTGTCATCGCTGACGTGGATCAGTTCGCAGACGGCCTGTTAATGGGATTTACCCAGTTGTTTACAGGGGTGCTTACAATCGCAGGCACACTATGCTTTATGCTCTCTGTGAATGTGAGTATTACGGTGGTGGTAGTGGTGGTAACTCCGGTATCCCTGGTAGTGGCGGCTTTTATAGCCAGAAATACCTATCAGATGTTTCAGCGCCAGTCCCAGTGCCGGGGAGCGCAGACGGCCCTGATTGAAGAAATGACAGGCAGTCAGAAAGTAGTGCAGGCTTTCGGCCATGAACAGGAAGCGCTGGAACAGTTTGACGCTATCAATGCCGACCTGGAGAAATATTCCCTGCGGGCGATTTTCTTTTCTTCGATTACCAATCCGGCTACCCGTTTTGTCAACAGTCTGGTATATACAGGCGTGGGAATTTTTGGGGCGCTGGCGGCGATTAACGATCGTCTGAGCGTGGGACAGCTGTCCTGTTTTCTGAGTTATGCCAACCAGTATACCAAACCATTCAATGAGATATCCGGGGTAATTACAGAGCTGCAGAATGCCCTGGCGTGTGCTGCCAGGATTTTTGAATTAATTGAAGAAGAACCACAGACAAAAGACGATCCCGATGCCAGGGTATTAACGGATGCGGACGGAAATGTGGCGCTGGAACATATTAGCTTTTCCTATAATCCGGATCAGAAATTAATTACAGATTTTAATCTGAGGGTGCAGCCGGGCCAGAGAATCGCCATCGTAGGACCTACCGGCTGTGGCAAGACAACGATGATTAATCTGCTGATGCGGTTTTACGAACCGGACGACGGAGTAATCCGGGTTAGCGGAACCGACATTAAACATATAACACGTAAAAGCCTGCGGGGGTCATATGGCATGGTGCTTCAGGAGACCTGGCTGCGCAGCGCCACGATACGGGAAAATATCTGTATGGGAAAACCAGACGCCTCAGAAGACGAGATGATCCGTGCGGCAAAGGCGGCGCATGCCCACAGCTTTATCAGGCGTCTGCCAGACGGGTATGATACGTTGATCACAGAAGACGGGGGAAATCTCTCCCAGGGACAGAAACAGCTTTTGTGTATCGCAAGGGTGATGCTGTGCCTGCCGCCGATGCTTATACTGGACGAGGCCACGTCTTCTATTGATACAAGGTCAGAGATGAAAATACAAAATGCTTTTGCCACGATGATGCGGGGCAGGACCAGTTTTATTGTAGCCCACCGGCTGTCCACAATTGAAAGTGCGGATGTGATTCTGGTAATGAAAGACGGAAAGGTTATTGAGCAGGGGCCGCATGAAGAGCTGCTGCGACAGAAGGGATTTTATGCGACACTGTATAACAGCCAGTTTGCCCGGTAGGCCGCAAAGACGAAGGATATGAAAGATATTTTTCTGAATCAGCCATTCTGGAAAGAAGTTACAGAAAGATTTATCATAAGATTTATTCAGAAAGATTTATCAGAAAGAAGTTACAGAAGGAACCATATGCAGGTTTCAGAATAATATAACTAAAAAGGGCCGGATTTTTTTAATAAATGGTTGCAGACCAGACTGTAACAGACAAACAGCCAGCCATGCCGGGACAGTTACTCTTTACAAACGTACGGAATCTGCTATAATGAACAGGAAAAGAAAACATTTATTCCGGTAAAAATCCGGGAATATCTGGTTATGAAAAGTAACTATTTCTGAAATACATGATACAGAGTACTTGACAAATGGGAAAACAGGTTATTATAATAACGTGTCAGTAAGGATGTTAACCAGAAAACGAATAAAAAGTAAATAATGTTACAAAGCTATATCACAAGATGTAACCGTTACGTATATACAGAACTGGCTGATGGTATGAGTGCAGGCATGATAGATTGAGATAGACAGAGGTGTGAGATGGAACAGTTTTATGTGATTAAGGGCGGTATTCCGCTGGTGGGAGAAGTTGAAATAGGAGGAGCTAAAAATGCGGCGCTGGCCATTCTGGCCGCTGCGATTATGGCGGATGAAACAGTCACGATTGAAAATCTCCCAAATGTACGGGATATCAATGTACTTTTGGATGCGATGAGAGAAATCGGGGTAAAAGTAGACCGGCTGGATGCGCACACTGTCAAAATCAATGGTTCCATGATACAGGAACTGTGTGTGGAATACGAATTCATAAAAAAAATACGTGCATCTTATTACCTGCTGGGGGCACTGCTTGGAAAATATAACCATGCGGAAGTGGCGCTTCCCGGTGGCTGCGATATCGGGAGCAGGCCGATTGACCTGCATCTGAAAGGATTCCGTGCCCTGGGTGCGGATGTGAAAATCCAGTACGGCCTGATTGTCGCACACGCAGAGCGTCTGGCAGGAACCCATATCTATCTGGATAAAGTATCTGTCGGTGCCACCATCAATATTATGATGGCAGCTTCCATGGCAGAAGGCAAAACAATTATAGAAAATGCGGCAAAAGAACCCCATGTAGTAGACGTGGCAAACTTCTTAAACCGGATGGGGGCAAACATCCGTGGCGCAGGAACCGATGTAATCCGTATCGTAGGCGTCAGAAAGCTGCACGCAACAGAATATTCGATTATACCGGACCAGATTGAAGCTGGTACTTTTATGTTTGCTGCGGCAGCCACCAAAGGGGACGTTACAGTTAAAAATGTTATACCAAAACACCTGGAAGCCACATCGGCCAAATTAATTGAAATCGGCTGTGAGGTGGAAGAATTTGACGATGCGGTGAGGGTCGTTTCCTCAAAGCCGATGCGTCATACCCAGGTCACCACCCTGGCGTATCCCGGGTTTCCGACGGATATGCAGCCCCAGATGTCAGTGCTCTTAGGCATTGCCCAGGGCACAAGTACGGTGACAGAAAGTATTTTCGAAAACCGTTTCCGTTATGTGGATGAGCTGACCAGAATGGGAGCCAGTATTAAAGTAGAGAGCAGCATTGCCATTATAAACGGGATATCCAATTATATGGGCGCAAGGGTCAGCGCACCGGATCTGCGTGCCGGAGCGGCGCTCGTAATTGCCGGGCTGGCGGCGGACGGAGTTACTGTTGTAGATAATATATACTATATTGAGCGGGGATATGAAGATTTTGAGAAAAAACTGAGCGAACTGGGCGCCCAGATTGAAAAAGTAAGCTCAGAAAAAGAAATCCAGAAATTTACACTGAAAGTTGGCTGAAATCTGGTATTGACTTTTTGTAAAAAAAGGTGTATGGTCTATACAAGTTAGATTTGAGAATTCAAAAATTGCATACGATTTTTCTCTTATTCAGAGTGATGGAGATACATAGGATCTGTGAAGTCACGGCAACCCCCTCTTTGGAGCGGAAGGTGCCAGCCTGAGCGAGTAATCGAACAATAAGAGGATTTGATTATTTAACGAGATTATCAGGTCCGCTTATGGCGGATCTGTTTTTATTTTCTTATAGGAAAGAGCGTCCTATAAGATAAAAACCCTCCGGGAGGATCGCCATGCGGCGGAAGGGAAAATGCTGTAGAGGCAGCCCGCCGCAGGCGGAGTATCCGGATTTGCCGGATACTTTTTTATGCAGGAAAGCAGGTCCTGTAACGTAAAAAAGCCCTTCTGGCAGCCCGCCGCAGGCGGAGTATCCGGTAGCCCGGATACTATTTGTTATATTTATCCTCCGGGAGGATTGTCATGCGCCGGAGGGGTAAATGCTGCCGGAGCAGGCGGAATATCCGGCAGACCGGATTTTTTACTTTATAGGAAATCATTTACAATGATCTGTAAAACCTCAGGCACAATGCGCCGCAGGTACCGGAGACAGCCGGATAATTTTGCGGTATGTGGTGACGGACGTAAAACAGATATTGTAAATGAAACTGGTAAAACGAAAGGAAAAAATATGGAAAAATTATTATTTACTTCAGAATCAGTTACAGAAGGTCATCCGGACAAAGTATGTGACGCAGTGTCAGACGCTATTCTGGATGCGTGTATGGAACAGGATCCTATGAGCCGTGTTGCCTGTGAGACTGCCAGCTGTACCGGATTTGTACTGGTTACTGGTGAAATTACCACAAAGGCACAGCTGGATATCCCGGGCATTGTACGCAGGACGGTGAATGAAATCGGTTATAACGATGCCAGGACAGGATTTGACGGTAATACCTGTGCCGTATTTGTAGCCCTTGACCAGCAGTCAGCGGATATTGCCATGGGTGTCAATAAAGCGCTGGAAGCCAAAGAGAACAAAATGTCTGAAGAAGAGCTGGAAGCCATTGGCGCCGGTGACCAGGGAATGATGTTCGGTTACGCTTCCAGTGAGACAGAGGAATATATGCCATATCCGATTTCGCTGGCCCACCGTCTGGCGCTTCAGCTGACAAAAGTAAGGAAAGACGGCGTATTAAGCTATTTACGACCGGATGGCAAGACTCAGGTATCCGTGGAATATGACGAGGCAGGAAAGCCGAAGCGTCTGGAAGCTGTCGTACTGTCTACCCAGCATGATGAGACTGTTACGCAGGAGCAGATCCATGCGGATATCAGAAAGCATGTATTTGATCCGGTGCTGCCACAGGATATGATCGACGGTGAAACGAAGTTTTTTATTAATCCTACCGGAAGATTCGTAATCGGTGGTCCGCAGGGAGACGCAGGGCTGACCGGACGTAAGATTATTGTGGATACATATGGCGGCTATGCCCGTCACGGCGGCGGCGCTTTTTCTGGAAAAGACTGTACGAAAGTTGACCGTTCCGCAGCCTACGCAGCCCGTTATGTGGCTAAAAATATTGTGGCTGCCGGACTGGCTGAAAAATGTGAGATCCAGCTGTCTTATGCCATTGGCGTGGCCCAGCCTACATCTGTCATGGCCCAGACATTTGGAACTGGTAAGGTAGCTGATGATAAGCTGGTAGAGATTATCCGTGAAAATTTCGACCTGAGACCGGCAGGAATTATTAAAATGCTGGATCTGCGCAGACCGATCTACCGTCCGACAGCGGCATACGGACATTTTGGCAGAAATGATCTGAACCTGCCATGGGAAGCTCTGGACAAAGTGGATATACTGAAGAAATATCTGTAAATAATTATCGTTCTATTTAGAAAAAATTAAGAATGTTTTCTTGAAATTTAATATTAAATTACAAGGCGCATGTTATAATAAGCATATGCGAAAACATGCTGCAAAACAGCCGGTACGGTGTGTTCAACGCCCTGCCGGCTGTTTGTGTATACTGGAAATGCAGATGTTGTCCGGATACAGACATGTGATGGGAGAGCCATGCTTATGAAACTGCGCACGAGACTGGTAGTGTCTTTTTTTCTAATTGTTTTTGTACCGATCCTGCTGGCTGTGCTGGCGTTTTTTGCGATCAGGCTGGTACAGATGAAAACAATCACCCAGAGTGATGGGATTGATATCGGGCTGCTGGCCTATTCCATTGATTATACTCATTTAAAAGTGCTGCTGGAGGATATGGCGTTATGCATTGTGTTTATACTGATTCTCACCGGACTGACCATTACAGCCTGGATATACAGGGGAATTGTGACGCCGATCCGTAAACTGGAAGACGCCACGCAGAAAATAAAAGAAGGCAATCTGGATTTTACAGTGGATGCGGAAGGCAACGATGAGATCGGAGAATTGTGCCAGAATTTTGAAAGTATGCGTAAGCGTCTGAAGGAATCGGCAGAGGAAAAGCTGGAAGCGGAAAAAGAGAACCGGGTGCTGATCAGCAATATTTCCCATGATCTCAAGACGCCGATAACAGCCATCAAAGGATATGTGGAAGGAATTATGGACGGCGTGGCAGACACACCGGAAAAAATGGACCGGTATATCCGCACCATATACAGTAAAGTCAATGATATGGACCGGCTGATCAATGAACTGACACTGTATTCCAAAATTGATACCAACCGGATACCATATAATTTTAACAAAATTAACGTACTGGATTATTTCAATGACTGTGTGGAAGAAATCGGGCTGGAGCTGGAAGCGGAGCATATCGGGCTGTCCTATTATAATTACGCCGCAGACGACAGCCTGATTATCGCTGATCCGGAGCAGCTTAAGAGGGTCATTGATAACATTATTGGAAATTCTGTAAAATATATGGATAAAGAGCCCGGCAGAATTAATATCCGGATCAAGGACGTGGGCGATTTTATTCAGGTGGAAATCGAAGATAACGGCAAAGGGGTGGCACAGAAGGATCTGCCGTATATTTTTGACCGTTTTTACCGGACGGACGCTTCCAGAAATTCCGCCACCGGAGGAAGTGGAATCGGCCTGTCCATTGTAAAGAAAATTATTGAGGATCATGGAGGTAAAATCTGGGCGACAAGCAAGGAGTCCACAGGCACAGTCATGTATTTTGTATTACGTAAATATCAGGAGGTTCCAAATGAATAAAATACTAATAATAGAAGACGAGATGTCAATTGCAGAGCTGGAAAAGGATTATCTGGAACTTAGTGATTTTGTGGTTGAAATAGAGTCTGACGGGGAAAAGGGGCTTCAGAAAGTACTGGAAAATGACTACAATATGGTCATTCTGGACCTAATGCTGCCGAATATGGACGGTTTTGAAGTGTGCAGGAGGATCAGGGAGCAGAAGAACCTGCCGGTGCTGATGGTATCCGCCAAAAAAGACGATATTGATAAAATCCGGGGACTGGGACTCGGAGCTGACGATTATATGACCAAGCCGTTTTCACCCAGCGAGCTGGTGGCAAGGGTTAAGGCCCATCTGGCCAGGTATGAGCGGCTGATTGGCAGCGGTATGCCCCAGAATGATATTATTGAAATCCGGGGAATCCGGATTGATAAAACGGCAAGGCGTGTCTGGGTCAATGAAGAAGAAAAGCAGTTTACTACAAAGGAATTTGATCTGCTTGTGTTTCTGGCGCAGAATCCAAACCGGGTTTTTACAAAAGAAGAGCTGTTTAAAGAGATCTGGGATATGGAATCGGTGGGGGATATCGCCACTGTGACCGTGCATATTAAAAAGATCCGGGAAAAGATTGAAATTAATACAGCAAAGCCGCAGTATATTGAGACTATCTGGGGCGTGGGTTACCGGTTTAAAATGTAATTTGTTCCAGAGCGGGGGTAATTTCAATGAACAGCCAGCAAACAGCAGGGAAGCTGCGCACGACTGTAAACGGCGTCAGAATCTTATATGAAGATTATGATATTCTTGTATGCGTTAAGCCGGCAGGCACTGCCTGTGAGACAAGGAATCTGCGTCAGCCGGATATGGTAAGTCTGCTGCGTAATTACCGCAGTTATAAAAGCGAAGATACATATATCGGGCTGGTACACCGGCTGGACCAGCCTGTGGAAGGGATCGTAGTATTTGGAAAACATCCGGCTGGAACGGCGGCGCTGGCCAGACAGCTTCAACAGGGCAGATTCAGTAAAGTGTACCTGGCGGTTACGCTGGGCCACATGCCGGCTGTAGAAGGGCATCTGGAGAATTATCTGATCAAAGATGGCAGAACCAATACTTCTGCCATATCGGATGCGTCAGACCCGAAAGCAAAAAAAGCGGTACTGGATTACCGGGTGGTGCATACTTATGATACTCAAAGTCCGGTGCGGAATCTGGTCAGGATACAACTGGTGACAGGCAGGCATCATCAGATCCGGGTGCAGATGGCGCATCTGGGAACGCCTCTGGAAGGCGATGTAAAGTACGGGGCGGACAACAGAGCCGCTTCTTTGACGGGAAAGAGCCGTGCAGACGTAAACCGGGTGTCCGTGTATAAAGAAAAAGACAGGGTGCTGAAACTGTGCGCCTGCGAACTGGAGTTTGTACATCCAGTGACAAAAAAGAAAATGAACTTTCAGATAGATCCGTCCTGGCAGGAATGAAGCAGCCGGGGCGGTTTTTGTTTCTGTTTATATTTGTATTCTGCAAAATTTTAAGCTTTTCTTAAGATTATTTAAGGTTGTATGAAGTATATTGCAGGTACATCTGTATGCTGATATACTCTGAGACACAAATTGTTTATCAGATGTTCTGATACTATATTAATGCTTATACACGACAGTATTTTACAGGAGGTGGCAGATATGAGATATGACAGGATCAGATACGGGATTTGCGCCGGTGTGCTGGCAGTAATAGTGGCAGGCAGTCTGTCCGGCTGCGGCAAACAGGAACCGGAGCGGACATCTGTCCCGGACAGGACAGATGCTTCAGAACCAGTCGGGCAGGATGTACCGGAGCTTAAATTTTCAGTTGAAAAATACCGGGAGAAGATGCTGCCAGACCGGGTGGAGCTGGCAGGGTATGAAAGCCGTTACCGGGAGGAAGCGGCATGGCTTCTGAAAAAAGACTATGGAAATGTGGATTTTGAGAACTGTGAATTTCTGGATCTTCCAAAAACAGGAGAAGTAGAAATGATGGCCGGTCTGGAGCGGGGTATTACAGTGCAGGAGAGCTGGGATACGGTTGCGGAGTGGCTGGAACGGATCGGGAAGCAGGATGCGGTGGACATGAAAAAGGATTTGCGGGTAGTGTCTCCACAGTTTGATACGGACGATAGAAAAAAGATGCCTTACTATTATGCCGGCTATTACGAACATATGGATGAAATGGAATCGGGGGCCGGAGCCCTTGTGAACTCCGGCCAGTGTCATATGCAGATAACAGGGGACGGGATATCTTCCATGAGCGATGGGAAGATTACGGAATATCTGGGACTGGAAACCAGGTCGCTCCGGGACGCCCTGGGGGATAATCTGGGCGCTGTGGTGGAGTCGGGCACGCTTGCGGAACTGGAAAAGAAATCGTATAAACTGCCCGGTGGGAAACTTACGGTAGGGGAAGGATCTGAACTTGTAAAGGAATATTTCCAGTCCGGAACGCCGTTTCCCTGCGAACCGGATATATCCGTGGACGTGCCGGAAGCCAGTATCTGCCGGCTGGGGGATGCGCATGTATATGATTACACGGTGAGACGGGTCTATCGTGGGATACCGTTTGTTTATATGGATTATGGAAGAAATATTGACAGAGGCTATCTGATACAGGCAGATGTCAAACATGCATATGTGGTGGATGATGCCGGGGTTACTGCGTTTGCGGGATACAATGAGGCAGAAAAACTGGTGCCGCTGGTGACAGACCGCAAAATCATCGGGATCAGGCAGGTGGCGGAAATTCTGGGTGAAAAGCTTGCGCCCCATGTGACTATCCATGCCACATCGGCGGAGCTGGTTTACCTTCCTGTGGTGTTCGGAGATAATTATGAAGAACGCATGATCTTCCCATGCTGGCAGCTGACAGGAGAAAGCAAAACCGGAGGCAGGCATTTCGCAGTATATGTGGATGCGTTTACCGGAGAGATTTATTATTATACTGAATGAGGATGGAAGCTGTGTCGTGGTGTATGATCCAGTAACTAAAAAGAACTTTTATCTGTAGTACATCCGGGACAGATACCGGTTTATCATATGTCCGGATGCCACGCACAATACCGCATGTACAGCGGTTTACAGGGCTGGTGGCCGGAGGCCGGCCTGAGGGAACAGGCCGAAGGCCTGGCATATCCATGATGCCGCAGGGAAGGAAACAGGGACATATGCCATAAACATGTATGGGATGTGAAGGCGGGAACCGGATGCCGGCGGATGCATCCGGTTCCCGCCTTTTATGGTACAGGTTACAGGAGGTGATTGAAATGGTACATGACAGAATGGTACGGGGGCTCTGTGCCTGTGTACTTGCAGTGATACTGGCGGGCGGTCTGTCCGGCTGCAGCAGACAGGAACCAGCCCTTGATCCGGAAAAAGAACCGGTTCCGGGAGCAGCCGGCCAGGAAATATCAGAGCTGAGATTTTCAGTTGAAAAATACCGGGAGAGGATGCTGGCGGACCGGGTGGAGCTGTCAGAATACAGAAGCAGTTACCGGGAGGAAGCGGACCGGGTTGCTGATACAGATTACGCAAATGTACACTTTGAGGGCTGTGAATTTCTGGACCTTCCGGATGCGGTGGAACTGGAAATGATGGCCGGCCTGGATCATGGCATCACGGTACAGGAGAGCTGGGATACGGTTGCGGCGTGGCTGGAACGGATCGGGAAGCAGGATGCGGTGGACATGAAACAGGATCTGCGGGTGGTGTCGCCACAGTTTGAAACGGACGACAGTAAAGAGTATCCCTATAATTATGCCGGTTTTTACGAGCATATGGATGAAATGGAATCCGGGAGCGGCGCCCTTGTGGACGGCAGCCGGTGCCACATGCAGATAGCCGGGGACGGGATATATTCCATGAGTGACGGGAAGATCACGGAATACCTGGGACTGGAAACCAGGTCAGGCCGTGACGCAACAGGAGACAATATTGGGGATATTCTGGAGTCAGGCACGCTTGAGGAAATGGCAGATATATCGTATAAACTGCCAGGCGGGAAACTGACAGTCGGGGAAGGTGCGGGGCTTGTAAAGGATTATTTTATGGCAGGGACACCGTTTCCGTGTGAAGACGGTCTGTCTGTAGACATACCGGAAGCAAGTGTGTGCCGCCTCGGGGATGCCCATGTTTACGATTACATGGTCAGAAGGGTCCGGAACGGGGTGCCGTTTGTCTATATGGATCATGGAAGCTACCGGTTTGACGGGGGGTATCTGATAGTGGGAGATATCAAACATGCGTATGTGGTGGATGATACGGGGGTAACAGCGTTTGCGGGATACAATGAGGCGGAAAGGCTGGTGCCGCTGGTGACGGACCGAAAAATTATCGGGGTCAGTCAGATGGCGGAGATACTGGGGGAAAAGCTTGCGCCCCATGTGAATATCCACGCCACATCGGTGGGGCTGGCATACCTGCCCGTGGTTTTCGGGGAAGGTAATGATGAGTATATAATCTTTCCGTGCTGGCAGCTGACCGGGGAGAGCAGGACAAAGGGCAGGCATATCGGTGTCTTTGTGGATGCGTTTACCGGAGAGATTTATTATTATACGTGATGCCTCCATATCCGTCAATTGCACCGCCAGCTTTGTACCCGGAGAAACAGAAGAAATCATACCCGTCAGATTTTAAGGTTTTCTTAACATTGTTTAAGGTTGTATGAAGTCTGTTGCACATACACCTGTAAACTGTTATACTCTGGGACAGATACCGGTTTATCATATGTCCGGATGCCACGCACAATACCGCATGTACAGCGGTTTACAGGGCTGGTGGCCGGCTGTCCGTGACCTGCCCGGGAGAATTTTGAAGGCCGCATGGTCTTTCCGTGCCGGACGAAGGCCGGGCATATCCATGATGCCGCAGGGCAGGAAACAGGGACATATGCCATAAACATGTATGGGATGTGAAGGCGGGAACCGGATGCCGGCGGATGCATCCGGTTCCCGCCTTTTATGGTACAGGTTACAGGAGGTGATTGAAATGGTACATGACAGAATGGTACGGGGGCTCTGTGCCTGTGTACTTGCAGTGATACTGGCGGGCGGTCTGTCCGGCTGCAGCAGACAGGAACCAGCCCTTGATCCGGAAAAAGAACCGGTTCCGGGAGCAGCCGGCCAGGAAATACCAGAACTGAGATTTTCAGTTGAAAAATACCGGGAGAGGATGCTGGCGGACCGTGTGGAGCTGTCAGAATACAGAAGCAGTTACCGGGAGGAAGCGGACCGGGTTGCCGGTACAGATTACGCAAATGTACACTTTGAGGGCTGTGAATTTCTGGACCTTCCCGACACGGTGGAACTGGAAATGATGGCAGGCCTGGAGCGTGGCATCACGGTGCAGGAAAGCTGGGATACAGTTGCGGCGTGGCTGGAACGGATCGGGAAGCAGAATGCGGTGGACATGAAACAGGATCTGCGGGTGGTGTCGCCACAGTTTGAAACGGACGACACCAAAGAGCAGCCTTATTATTACGCCGGTTTTTACGAGCATATGGATGAGATGGAGTCTGGGAGCGGCGCCCTTGTAAACTGTAACCAGTGCCACATGCAGATAGCGGGGAACGGGATATATTCCATGAGTGACGGAAAGATCACGGAATACCTGGGACTGGAAACCAGGTCGATCCGTGACGCCCTTGGGGATAATCTGGGTGATATGGTGGAATCAGGCACACTTCAGGAACTGGATAACAAATTGTATAAATTGCCAGGCGGGAAACTGACAGTCGGGGAAGGTGCGGGGCTTGTAAAGGATTATTTTATGGCAGGGACACCGTTTCCGTGTGAAGACGGTCTGTCTGTAGACATACCGGAAGCAAGTGTGTGCCGCCTCGGGGATGCCCATGTTTACGATTACATGGTCAGAAGGGTCCGGAACGGGGTGCCGTTTGTCTATATGGATCATGGAAGCTACCGGTTTGACGGGGGGTATCTGATAGTGGGAGATATCAAACATGCGTATGTGGTGGATGATACGGGGGTAACAGCGTTTGCGGGATACAATGAGGCGGAAAGGCTGGTGCCGCTGGTGACGGACCGAAAAATTATCGGGGTCAGTCAGATGGCGGAGATACTGGGGGAAAAGCTTGCGCCCCATGTGAATATCCACGCCACATCGGTGGGGCTGGCATACCTGCCCGTGGTTTTCGGGGAAGGTAATGATGAGTATATAATCTTTCCGTGCTGGCAGCTGACCGGGGAGAGCAGGACAAAGGGCAGGCATATCGGTGTCTTTGTGGATGCGTTTACCGGAGAGATTTATTATTATACATAATTGAGGAATGAAAACATGTTGCGATGTACGATTCAGGAATTAAAAAAGAATTTTTATCTGCCATATATACTGGTACCGGTGCTGGGCACGCTGTGTCTGTGCCTGACCGCACCGGGTGATATTGGCGGAATGGGGGAGCGGATCCCTGTTTTTTCGCTGATGCTCAATCACAGTGTGGCGGAATCAGAGGAACAGATTACAAAAAGTGTCCTGTATCTGTGGAAGGAAGGGCTTGGGAACTGGCTGCAGCTTTTTGCGCCGCTATTACTGACGTCCGGTTATATTGCGCAACTTTCGGATGAGCGCCAGAGTGGACAGGTACAGTTCCAGCTGTTCTGGTCAGGTAATTTCCGTTATTGCGCATCGAAAATAATAAGCGGCGCCCTGACCGGCGGCATTCTTCTGACAGCCGGATATGCGCTGTACGGAATTCTTTTATCATTTTTTTCCCGCCATTTTCAGGTTTTTCTTTTGACCAGCAGAGTTATTATCTGGAATTTTATTTTGGTGATTCTGTTTATCTGTATACGGTCCGGCGGCTGGCCGGGGTATTTTTGTATGGGATGTATGTCAGTGTGTACGGCTTAGGAGTGGCAGTTTTTTTCCGGGATAAATATATGCTTGTATGTCTGCCGTTTCTGCTCAATTATATTTATGAGCAGATGTTACATAAACTGATGATAGACGAACTTACGCACGGCGCAGAATCTGTGGAATGGATCGAGGCGTTTTATCCGGTCTCTGTGAGCCGGCTCTCCTCCGACCGGTATCAGGCTGTGTCTGTGCCGATGATGCTGCTTTTATATGCAGTCATTACAATTTTGTTTTATTTCAGTGTGAAAAGGGGAAAATATGGTGCGTGAGTCAAAGATAAAAGCAGCGGCGCATATCTCTGTGGCGGAGTTTCACAGATGGATGAGGAGCAGCCGTCTGATAATTCTCGGGGTGATCCTGATCTTTATTCATATACAGGTGATAGTTCCGCTGAAGGAATGTGCATTGCTGATGGAAACACCGGTCTCCATACCGGAAGCATTTGTGGCGCTGGGGAATTCAGGCCTGCTCCTGCTGATAATTCCGGTTTTATTTCTGGTGCTGATGGCGGATTTTCCACAAAAAGGCGGGATTGACGTCTTTTATCAGATCCGGTGCGGCAAAAAGGTGTGGATCTGCGGACAGATTCTCTTTGCCCTGGAGGCGGCGCTGTTTCTTGTTATATTTCTGGCTGCTGCCTGTATACTTATGATCTGGGACTGCGGGGAGTGGAGGATGTCATTTTCCCATGCGGTAACGCATTATACGACAGTTTTTCCGGAGCGGAGCAGGGATTATGTGGTACAGCTGCTGCCCGAGAATACTTATCATCAGATGACACTGGGCACGGCGATGCTGCATACAGCGCTGTTTATATTTCTGCATTTTCTGCTGCTGTCACTGGTATTGCTGCTGACGGCATTGTATAATAAAAAAAAAGGCGGGAGTGTTTATGGATGGTTTTCTGCTGATCCTTGGAGCAGTTACCTGTGAGATCCATATGGATGCGATGTGGCTGCTGCCCATGGCGCATACGATTCCATGGGTACATTTTGAGACGTATCTGAAAAAAGAGGTATTTCCGGTCATGGGCTCTTATCTGTATCTGCTGGGAGGGTGCGCAGTTCTGACAGTTTTATGCCTGGCAGCTTCCGGAAAATACCAGGCAGGAAAGGAATAGATTATGATACAGGTGAAAGACTTGTCGCTTACGTTAAATAAAAGGCAGATATTGAAACATGTTTCTCTGGAACTGGAAGGCGGACATATATATGGACTTGTGGGCAATAATGGATGTGGCAAGACCATGCTTATGAAGTGTATATGCGGGTTTGTAAAGCCTGGCGCCGGGATGGTTGTGGCGGACGGAAAGGTGATTGGCAAAGATACCGATTATCTGCCGGACGCAGGAATTATTATCGAAACACCCGGATTCATTCCATATTATAGTGGATTCCAGAATCTGAAAGTGCTGGCCGGTATCCGTAATAAAATTACACCCGGTCAGATCAGATCCACTCTGGAACAGGTAGGACTTGACGCAGGATCAAAACTACCGGTAAAAAAATACAGTCTTGGAATGCGCCAGCGTCTCGGGCTGGCACAGGCAGTCATGGAGGATCCTTCCATACTGATTCTGGACGAGCCAATGAACGGGCTGGACAGGCACGGGGTGGAAGAAGTCCGGCGCCTGCTTTTGTCTTTGAAGGAACAGGGAAAGCTGCTTATTATCGCCAGCCATAATGGGGAAGATATCCGTATTCTGTGCGATGAAGTGTATGAAATGGACAACGGGGAGATTGTAAACAGGCAGGAAAAGGAGACCGGATCGTCTGGAAGCGCAGAGTCTGTGCCGCATGGCCAGAAATTGCCATAAGCGCAGACGGTTCCGGATACATATTTCCCAGGTTGTGACACATACTTTTCCCATGAGATGGAATAAAAATATAAGTATTAAAAAAATTATTTTATTAACAGGAATTACCCTGGCGGTGTATCTTGTTATGAGATACATCCTGCCAGTGGCGTTTCCTTTTCTGGCAGGCGCCCTGCTTGCGATGATACTAAATCCTATAGTGGAAAAGGTGGTGCGTAAAACAGGGCGGGGAAGGGGAACCGTATCTATGGTTCTTTTTTCCGTTGTGCTGGCCATTGCCGGTGTTATCTGCTTTTTTGCGGTCCGTTCCGCCTGTTTCCAGCTGGCGTCACTTGTAAAAAACGCAGGGTCTTTTGAGGAAAGTATGCGGGAAATGTGGTGCGATTGCTGTGAGAGGCTGGAACGCAGTTTTGGCGTACAGATTAAAGAAGCGGAGCAGATCTTTATCAGCATGCAGGGAAAAATCCGTTCCGGGCTGCAGACTACGACCATGCCTTATCTGCTTAAAAATTCGGTTGCTTATGCAAAGATTGTATTTTCCCTTATGGGTATCGGAATTGTATCATTTATTTCAGGCATTCTGATACTGACGGATTTCCCAAGGATTGCGGAAATGTTTCACAATTCTGCGGCAGGCAGGCTGATGATCGAAATGAAGCGGCACGCAAAGGAGGCGGGAGGCACTTATCTCAAAGCCCAGCTTATCATCCTGCTGGTTATCAGCCTGATCTGCGTCACGGGTCTGTTTCTGACTGGCAATCCTTATGCGGTTCTGGCGGGTATGGGTATCGGCCTGTGCGACGCACTGCCGTTTATCGGTACGGGCACAATATTTGTACCCTGGATGATTCTGGATATCGTGAATGGTAAATACATTCTGGCAGCAGTATATGGCCTGCTGTATATTATATGCAGCTTTGTCCGCCAGCTGTTGGAACCACGTCTGATTGGGGAACGCCTTGGTTTCCCGCCGATTGCGGTGCTTATGAGCCTTTATTTTGGAATCCACGTGTATGGAGGGGCGGGAGTGCTGCTGGGACCGGTGTCCGCATTTCTGATTTATGAATTATATGTATCCCTGGTTTAGAGCGTGTTTAAATATGCTTTCCGGTTTCATGCTTGACATCCTTAAAATATGAGGCTAGAATAAATCAAAACTAAATTAAGGAGAACAAACATGGCAAAGGAAAAGAAACTGGTAGAATCCATTACCAGCATGGAAGAGGATTTTGCGCAATGGTATACCGATGTGGTAAAAAAAGCGGAATTAATTGATTATTCATCTGTCAAAGGATGTATGATTATTAAACCGGCGGGTTATGCCATATGGGAAAATATCCAGCATGAGCTGGACCGCCGTTTTAAAGAGTCAGGCGTGCAGAATGTATATTTACCGATGTTTATTCCGGAAAGTCTGCTGAATAAAGAAAAGGACCATGTGGAAGGATTTGCGCCGGAAGTAGCCTGGGTGACTCACGGGGGACAGAATGAGCTGCAGGAGCGGCTCTGTGTCCGGCCTACTTCTGAGACGCTTTTCTGTGATTTTTATAAAAATGATATTCATTCTTACCGGGATCTGCCAAAGATCTATAACCAGTGGTGTTCTGTCGTGCGGTGGGAAAAAGAGACCAGGCCGTTTCTACGTTCCAGGGAATTTTTGTGGCAGGAAGGACATACCGCCCATGCCACGGCGGAGGAAGCTGTGGAGCGTACAGAACTGATCCTGAATATTTACGCGGATTTTTGTGAGGAAGTACTGGCTATGCCGGTGATCCGGGGACAGAAAACGGAAAAAGAAAAATTTGCCGGCGCTAAGGCAACGTATGCCATCGAGGCCATGATGCACGACGGAAAGGCGCTGCAGGCAGGTACAAGCCATAACTTCGGAGACGGGTTCGCAAAAGCTTTTGAGATACAGTATACAGATAAAAACAACCAGCTGCAGTATGTCCATCAGACGTCCTGGGGAGTATCCACACGGCTGATCGGCGGCCTGATTATGGTGCACGGGGATGATTCCGGTCTGGTACTGCCGCCTGCAATCGCTCCGGTTCAGGTTATGATCGTTCCGATCCAGCAGCAGAAAGAGCAGGTCATGAATCAGGCGGTACAATTGCTGGATACATTAAAAGATACGTTCCGTGTCAGACTGGATGACAGCGACAAGAGTCCCGGCTGGAAGTTTGCGGAACAGGAAATGCGGGGCATTCCGGTCCGTATCGAACTGGGACCAAAAGATATTGAAAAAGGCCAGTGCGTGCTTGTGCGCCGTGATACCAGGGAAAAGATCCAGGTGTCTCTGGACGAGGTATCCGCAAAGCTGGCGCAGCTTCTGGATACCATACAGAAAGAAATGTTTGAACGGGCGAAGGCCCACAGGGACGCACATATTTCAGACGCTCATAATTATGAAGAATTTAAACAGGCGCTGGAGCAAAAGCCCGGATTTATCCGGGGCATGTGGTGCGGGGACCGTGCCTGTGAAGAAAAGATAAAAGAAGAAACAACAGCGACTTCACGCTGTATGCCGTTTGAACAGGAGCAGATATCCGGTGTATGCGTCTGTTGTGGAAAACCGGCCAGAAAGCTGGTGTTCTGGGGGAAAGCATATTAAGCGCATACAGGGCGTATGTCAGATCATTGCGTAAACACTGAGGCGGAACCATGAAGACAGAGATAACGTTACCGGGAAAAGTAAAATATATACTGGAAAAACTCAGGGAAAACGGCTATGAGGCTTATGCCGTAGGCGGCTGTATCAGGGACAGTCTTATGGGAAGGCTGCCGGAAGACTGGGACATTACGACTTCGGCAAAGCCTCTTCAGGTAAAGGCGCTGTTTTCAAGAACAATTGATACAGGCCTGCAGCATGGTACGGTTACGGTAATGTTAAAGTCAGAAGGCTTTGAAGTAACCACATACCGGATCGACGGCGCATATGAGGACGCCAGGCATCCGAAAGAAGTCAGTTTTACGCAGAATCTCATGGAAGATTTAAAGCGGAGGGACTTTACGATCAATGCCATGGCGTATAATGAACAGGACGGGCTGGTGGACGCCTTTGACGGCATGGAAGATCTGAAGCGGGGTGTGATCCGGTGTGTGGGTCATCCGGCGGAACGTTTTTGTGAAGACGCTTTGCGGATACTGCGGGCAGTGCGTTTTGGCGCACAGCTGGATTTTGAAATAGAAGAAAATACAAAAAACGCCATAAAGGAACTGGCGGCAACACTGGACAAAATCAGCAGGGAACGGATACAGACAGAGCTTGTAAAACTTCTTGTCTCGCCACATCCGGAACGGATGCGTGAAATGTATGAACTGGGAATTTCCGGGGTGATTCTGCCAGAATTTGATGTGATGATGCAGACGCCCCAGAATCATATTCACCATTGTTACAGTGTAGGCGAACATACGATTCATGCCATGGAACATGTTCCGTCGGATAAAGTGCTACGCCTGGCCATGCTGTTTCATGATCTGGCAAAACCAGTATGCAGGACGACAGATGAAAATGGGACAGATCATTTTCATGGTCATCCGGACAGGAGCGCCGTAATGGCGCACCAGATCTTCCGCCGTCTGAAATTCGACCGGGATACCATGGACCGGGTATGTGCGCTGGTCCGCTGGCATGATTATAATCCGGTTTTATCAGAGGCAAAAGTACGAAGGGCAATTACAAAAACCGGAGTGGAGCAGTATCCGGGGATATTTGCCGTAAAGCGTGCGGATATTCTGGCGCAGAGTATGTATATGCGCCGGGAAAAGCTGGACTATGTGGATGCGTATGAGAAAATGTATGATCAGATTATGGAAAAAGGCGACTGTCTCACTTTAAAGCAGCTGGCAGTATCCGGACGGGACCTGCTGGAACTGGGCGTCCCCCAGGGAAAGCAGATTGGCGGGATCTTAAAGCAGCTCCTGGAGCAGGTAGTGGAAGATCCGGAAAAAAACCAGCGTACCTGTCTTATGGAACTGGCAGGGCGTATAATCTCACAGTTATAAACGCCCCGGTGTTCTGCCAGGGAATTTGTGTGGATAACATATATGGCGATGCATAATTTAACACCCTCCAACATATGATAAATGGACACGTTAATGCGTGATCGTTTATCATATGCTGGAGGGTGTTGTTGTGTATAATCGGACAGAAATCATATTAGAAGCGTATCCATACGAATTTACAGATATACAAAAAGGCCGGGGCGTATATTTCTGCCTGGACAAAAACGGGGATAAAAAGATTCTGAAAGAGTTTTCTGGTTCTGTATCCAAGGCGGAGCTGCTGGACCTGTTTTTGAAATATCTGAAAGAAAAAGGAAGCCGTACGGAGCAGATCGTATATACAAAAGAAGACGGGGTATTATTTACTGATATAGATGAAACACGCTATTATATGCGGACCTGGACAGATGGAAAGGAATGCGACACGAGAAACCGTGAAGATATTTTATGTGCCGTACGCAGACTGGCCCGGTTTCATCTGGATACGGCTGATTTTACAGAAGAGATGCCGGATACGTTGTGCAGGACGCCGGATTTCCTGGAACAGGAGTATGAACGGCATACCAGGGAACTGCACAAAGTGCGTAATTATATCAGGTCCAGGAAAAAGAAAAATGAGTTTGAGGCCCGTTTCCTGAATGAATATACATATTATCTGAACCAGGCGGACGAGGCAGTGGACAGGTTGCAGAACATGGAGGAACAGCCTGAGGATCAGTATTTTGGTATCTGTCATGGGGATTACAGTCAGCATAATCTGCTGATGACAGCTAACGGGCCGGTGATCATTAATTATGAACGGTTTTGTAAAGATGCCTATGTCAGCGATTTTGCCCACTTTTTCCGCAAAATTATGGAAAAACATAACTGGAATACCGGCATCGGCATGGATATGATTCATGCATATGACAAAGTACGCCGGCTGGAAAGGTGGGAACTGGGACAGCTGTACCTGCGGATGGCCTATCCGGAAAAGTTCTGGAAAGTGGCGAACCATTATTTTAACTCCAGAAAAAGCTGGGCAAACAACCGGGATAGTGAAAAGCTGGTAAAAATCTGTTCTCAGGAGAAGGAACGCAGGGAATTTTTAAAAATTCTGCAGTATTTTGTACATGGATAACAGGCAGCAGGCTTGCATGAGGGGAGGGTAAGTGATATAATATACAAATCTATTGACATTTGTGCCATGCCGCAAAGAGAAAGGAAAAGGTAAACATATGAAGAAAAAGATTGCAGTGTCCGTCTTTCTGCTGACCGTCATGTTTTTGTTTACTGCCTGTGGAATTTCCGGCAGCATTACCGCACGAAAAGGAAAGAAGGTATCCCGGGCGGAAAATATGGCAGGCCGGACGGAACAGCAGGAAGATCAGGCGGATATCCCGCAGGTTCCGGATGATGTTTATATTATCGCAAAAAATGATCTTACCAATTATCAGATGACGCTTCTGAATCCTGCGGATGGGAACCAGATCTGTTATGAATATACAGAAGGCACTGAATTTTTTGACAAATATGGTAACTATGGGCTGAGCGAAGAATTCAGTGAAGGCAGACTGGTTGTCATTAAGAGGTTAAACAGTAATGAAACACTTGGCGCTGTGGCGTTTACAGACCGTACCTGGTCTTATGAGGACGTACGCAATTATTCCATAGATGCTGAAAAAAAGAGGATTACCATCGCAGATACGGTGTATCAGTGCAATGCGGGTATAAAAGTATATTCAGATGGAGAGGAAACCAGTTTATATGCCATAGGCGAAAATGACGTATTAAATATATATGGCGTTGACCGCACGATCTATTCGGTAGTAGTGAAAAGTGGCCATGGCACCCTGGAACTGGTAAATACAGAGCTGTTTGAAGGCGGCTGGATGAATCTGGGAACACAGGTATATACGGTAGTCACAAGGGATATGTCCATAGAGATTCCGGAGGGTGTTTATGATTTTTCAGTTGCCAACGATGGCTATGGGGATGACGGTGAAGTCCGTATCCTGCGTGACCAGACGACCACTGTTGATTTAAACGATTATAAAGGGGAAGGGCCCAGAATGTGCCAGCTTACATTTAATGTAAGTGTGGAAGGAGCGGTCATCCGTGTAGACGGCAAAAAGGTTAACCCGTCTAAACCGCTTGAAGTCAGATACGGGGTGCATTCCCTTGGAGTCCGTGCCAGAGACTATGAAGACTGGAACAGACAGCTTGTGATTAATTCGCCTACAGCAAACATTGATATCCTGCTGACAGAAGGTTCCGGATCTTCCGGCAGTACGGGTACGTCAGATACAGATACAGGCGCTTCCACGGATAACAAAGACAATAAGAATTCTGAAAAATCGTCCGGACTGGCAGGGTCCCTGGCCGGTTCACTGGCAGGTTCCAGGACAGGCTCCGGTTCCGGAGGAAACAACGGCAGTTCATCCGGCGGAGAGTCATCCGGTAATAAGAGCAGCAGTGCCCTGGCTGGTGCGGCGCTTGGTTCATCGCTGGCAGGCATATTAACCGGAGGAGATTCTACTGATTATCTGGACACACTTTCAGATCTGGTGAAATCTCTGGATAAACTGAACTCAGCTTCTTCAGACAATGGAGATTGAGAAATATAATGATTACATGAATGGGAGGAAAGAAATGGATTACAAAGAAATGTACCGGCAGTGGCTGGACAACCCTTATTTCGATGAGGAGACAAAAGCAGAGCTGAAAGCAATCGAAGGAAATGAGAAAGAAATCGAAGACCGCTTTTATATGGATCTGGAGTTTGGTACAGCCGGATTAAGAGGTGTCATCGGAGCCGGAACAAACCGTATGAATATTTATACGGTAAGAAAAGCAACACAGGGGCTGGCAAATTACATTAAGTCTGTTAAGGGAGAAGCAAAAGGAGTTGCCATCGCATATGATTCAAGGCATATGTCACCGGAATTTGCGGATGAATCCGCATTATGTCTGGCAGCCAATGGTATTAAGGCTTATGTATTCGAAAGTTTAAGGCCTACACCAGAGTTATCTTACGCAGTCCGTAAACTTGGCTGCATTGCCGGTATTAATATTACGGCAAGCCACAACCCGCCAGAATACAATGGATATAAAGTATACTGGGAAGACGGTGCGCAGATTACACCGCCTCATGACAGCGGTATCATGGGAGAGGTAAAGAAAGTGACAGATTACGCTGCCTGCAGGACCATGTCCCTGGAGGATGCGAAGGCTGCGGGACTTTACCAGACAATCGGCGCAGATATTGACGATCCGTATATTGAAGAGCTTAAAAGCCTGGTGCTGCATCAGGACTGCATTGACGCAGTAAAGGACAAGCTTACCATCGTATATTCGCCTCTGCATGGCACAGGTAATATTCCGGTCCGCAGGGTATTAAAAGAGCTTGGATTTGCGAATGTATATGTAGTTCCGGAACAGGAGCTTCCGGATGGCAATTTCCCGACGGTAAGCTATCCGAATCCGGAAGCCGCAGAAGCTTTTGAACTGGGTCTCGCACTTGGCAAAAAAGTAAATGCTGATCTGATTCTTGCTACAGATCCGGATGCGGACCGTCTGGGCGTATATGTGAAAGATTCAAAGACTGGCGAATATCATACACTGACCGGCAATATGTCCGGATGTCTGATTGGCGATTATGTAATCGGACAGCGCAAGGCTGTCAACGGTTCCCTGCCGGAAGACGGCGCATTTATCCGTTCCATCGTATCCACCAATATGGCGGACGCCATCGCAAAATACTATGGTATCCAGCTGGTAGAAGTGCTGACCGGATTTAAATTTATCGGACAGAAGATTCTGGAGTTCGAAAATACCGGAAAGGGAACATATCTGTTTGGTATGGAAGAAAGCTACGGCTGTCTTACCGGAATTTACGCAAGGGATAAGGATGCGGTTGTGGCTTCCATGGCTTTATGTGAAGCGGCTGCTTATTACATGACCAAAAACATGACGTTGTGGGATGCTATGCTGGAAATGTATGAGCGTTACGGATACTACAAAGATCATGTGGAATCCATTACATTAAAAGGAATTGAAGGACTGGCAAAAATCCAGGAAATCATGAACACGCTGCGTGAGAACGCACCAAAGGAAATTGGCGGTCTTAAAGTACTTGCTGCCAGGGATTATAAGACAGACAAGGTACAGGATTTTGTAACTGGTGAGACAAGACCTACCGGACTGCCGGCATCCAATGTATTATATTATGAACTGGAAGATGACGCCTGGGTATGTGTACGTCCGTCTGGCACAGAACCAAAGGTTAAATTCTATATCGGCGTAAAAGGCAGCTCCATGGAAGATGCTGACCAGAAATCCGCATCCCTGGGAAGACAGGTTCTTGAAATGATTCAGAAGATGATCTGATGCCCCGCCCGGGGCTGGATTGCAGTAACCTGAAAATGCCATGAAATAGGCTTTTCTTCTTGACAAACCTTGGAAAAGTTAGTATAAATATATTCGTAAGTATTTTGGAGAAGAGAATTTCTGATTCTTATAATTACAATATTATATTGACCCATAGGAGGAATAGAAATGAATAAAGCAGAATTGGTTGCGGCGATTGCCGATAAGGCTTCTTTATCAAAAAAAGATGCAGGAGCAGCTTTAGAAGCTTTTAAAGATGTAGTATCGGAAGAATTAAAAAAGGGTGAGAAAATCCAGATTATCGGGTTTGGTACATTTGAAGTTTCTGAAAGAGCAGCCAGAACAGGAAGAAATCCACAGACAGGTGAAGAGATGACTATTCCAGCTTCGAAAGCGCCGAAGTTCAAGGCGGGAAAAGCTTTAAAGGATTTAGTGAACGAATAAATGATATAAAATAAAAAGGGCTGTGTCAGGCAGCCCTTTTTATTTTTCTATGAGCAAATATAAGGAAATTGTGAGGGAATCAATATGAGACTGGATAAATATCTGAAAGTATCACGTCTGATTAAACGCCGCACGATAGCCAATGAAGCCTGCGATGCGGGCAGGGTAATGGTTAACGGGAAGCCGGCGAAGGCATCTGTCAATGTAAAAGTGGGAGATATCATAGAAGTACTGTTTGGAGCGAAAAGTGTGAAAATACGTGTACTGGATATTCAGGATACCACAAAAAAAGAACAGGCAAAAGAGTTATTCGAATATATTTAAATGAATTTGCAGGCATATATTTCCAGTCTGAATCATATACTTTATCAGAGTGAATAGTCTTTTTATTTCGGACAAGAATGGAGGAAGAGTATATGGATGACAGAATGGAAAAAAATCAGTCGAAAGCACACAAAATCCTGCTGT
This sequence comes from uncultured Eubacterium sp., assembly GCA_947642745.1. Classification (GTDB taxonomy): domain Bacteria; phylum Bacillota; class Clostridia; order Lachnospirales; family Lachnospiraceae; genus Eubacterium_J. The sequence goes on along the minus strand of CANRTU010000007.1, from coordinate 2,189 downwards.
CCAACCGTAAAACGGTGGCTTTTACAGGGATTCTGGATGTGCTTTCTTTTGATGTATCAGAGATTTTGTTAGAGACTGAGCAGGGAATGCTGCTCATTAAAGGCAATGACCTGCATGTAAACCGGCTGACACTGGAAAAAGGAGAAGTGGATATAGAGGGAAGGATCGACAGTCTCTCCTATTCCGATGTGGGCGGTGTGAAAAAATCAGGCGAAAGTCTTCTGGGAAGAATATTCCGATGAATACTGTCAGTGAAAGTATTTTTCAGGAGCTTGATTTTTTTGCGGTATCCCTGATTCTGGGAGTTGTTCTGGTTCTTATCTATGACTGTCTGCGTATTTTCCGTCAGATTGTACGGCATGGAAATTTCTGGATCTCAGTTGAAGATTTTTGTTTCTGGATCCTGGCGGGCTTTGTCATTTTCGCAATGCTATACCAGAAAAACGACGGGCTGATCCGTGGATTTTCCATTGGAGGAGTCGCACTGGGGATGCTGTGTTACAATCAGCTGGTCAGCCGTTATGTGGTAAAGTATATTGTCCGTTTCTTAAAGAAACTGATAAGCATTGTCAGAAAAATATGCAGGTTTGTGTCCGCTCCCTTCCGAAAGGCCGGCACGCTTATGATGAACAGGCAGAGAAAAATCACAAAATATCTAAACAAGCGATTGAAAAAAATAAAGAAAGAGGTTAAAATGGGGATATCCAAAAAATAAGCGGACGCAGTCTGGGAGAGAGTCATATGAGTAGTAAATACAGAGGCCGGAAGGCAGATAAAAACGGGAAAGCGTGTGTTGTGCTTATTGTATTTGCAATGGCACTGGTGATGTCTGTACAGATCGTACATCTGTATCAGAAAAACCAGCAGTACATCGCACAGGAAGCTGACCTGAAAAAGCAGAAAAAGGAAGAAGAAAACCGCCAGAAAGAACTGGAAGAATACGAAGCTTATACACAGACGCAGGAATACATAGAAGATGTGGCAAAAAGTAAGCTGGGACTTGTATATGAAGGTGAAATTATTTTTAAAGAAAGTAAGAAATAAGTAAATTCAAGAAATAAATAAATTCTGGAGATCAGTAAAGATAAGTAAATTATAACAAAAATCATTTCAGAAAGGTAAATTGAAATAAATTTGCATTCAGAAAGATCTGGCGGGAGTCAGGTCTTTTTTACTTTTCTGGCTGTACAAAGAACAATACCTGATAATACATGGTTATCTTTCATTTCATACAACAGATCGGCTACGGATGGCTGTATATTTCCCGGACGCCGGGAAAAGGCAGCCGGTCCCTGCAGGCATTCCGGTTCCGAAAAGCAGGAATCCCTAAGTTTTCTGCGTGAAAAACATTCATACCGGACGGACCAGTGCCCATTCGCCATCCCTGGCTCAGGGGCACCTTTCAGGGACATCCGTGTCCCTGAATCCTGAAAACAGGCAGAAAACAAAGGGCTTCCGGCTTTTCTCCACAGTCACGCCTGCAGGGACCGGCTGTCTTCCCCCGGCTGTTTCCGGCAGAATATACACATGCCCGTCCCTGATTTCCATGCCTGTGCCTGACAGCTTTATGTGGCACACAGTGAAAAATCATTGGTATGGGGAGACGGATGATATAGAAGTCCGGCTGGCATTTCCCGTACCGGATGCAGCTTACTTCAGACGGGCGCACTGCCTGTATTAACAGCATGGCCTCCTGTGTTCTGCCGTCATATAAAAGAATTACATAAATTCATCCGGAAACCATTCCGGATACTGCCGGATTTTTAAGTAAGCTTTCCAGCAGACCGCTGTCGTCAGGATACCGCCGGAATTCCGGCGGTATTCCTCCATGCATGGCAGGCCGGGGGTACATATGATTCTCCGGAAATTACCCTGATACCCTTCCGCACACGGTTATTCTGTCTTCCGGAATATGTGCGGGGAAAACAGGAAAGATAAACGGATACTGCCGGAAACAGCCGGGGAAAGGCGTGCTGCCCCTGCCGCTGTGACTGCGGGGAATTCCTGCGGCATTCCTCCATGCATGGCAGACCAGGGTTATATATGATTTTCTGGAAACTACACCTGATACCCTCCTGTACACGGTTATCCTGTCTGCCGGAATATGTGCGGGGAAGACAGGAAAGATAAACGGATACTGCCGGAAACAGCCGGGGAAAGGCGTGCTGCCCCTGCCGCTGTGACTGCGG
>CANRTU010000006.1 GCA_947642745.1 uncultured Eubacterium sp. | reverse complement strand
TATAAGATAAAAAAGTATCCGGCTTTGCCGGATACTCCGCCTGCGGCGGGCTGCCCTCCCCCGGCAGCATCTTCCCTTCCGACGCATGGGGATCCTCCCGGAGGGGTTTTATCTTATAGGACGCTCTTTCCTATAAGATAAAAAAGTATCCGGCTTTGCCGGATACTCCGCCTGCGGCGGGCTGCCCTCCCCCGGCAGCATCTTCCCTTCCGACGCATGGGGATCCTCCCGGAGGGGTTTTATCTTATAGGATGCTCTTGCCTATAAGATAAAAAAGTATCCGGCTTTGCCGGATACTCCGCCTGCGGAGTAACTTTCTATAAAGTAAAAAAGTGAAAAACAGTTTTGCTGTCCGGCAAAGCTGTTTTTCACTTTTATGATTTGTTATTTATGGAGATTATTGCGCAAAGTCTACCTGCTGCATGGTTCCGGATTCTCCGTTTTCATACAGGAACATACCAGTCTGACGAATGACAGCATTGGTATGATTGTCCGTAGCTGAATTCAGAGAGAAATTCGTATTGGCGCTTCCCAGATAGATAGCGCCTACTCCTGCGGCGCCCAGTCCCCGCAGTACATCATTGCCCTGTTCATCTTTCTGCCAGATTAAGAGTTTGTTAAAAATTTCGTCGGCTTCATCAATCCAGCCGTTACCGTCCTGGTCATATTTTGCCAGTTCCGCAAATCCATTGCCGGTTAAGGCGCCGAACAGTTCACTTCCGTCGTTGATAATGCCGTCTCCGTTTTTATCTAGTGCCAGAAAGCCGCTGCCGGCGCCCAGTTTTGAAATCTGTTCCTGTCTGCCGTCTGCGTCCAGATCAAAATAGAACTTCTGGTCTGAGACAGACGCAACTTCTGTATCCAGATTGATAACCAGCGGGTCTGTCAGCTGTATGGAACTGAAGTCTACGATAGAAGCGCTTTCCTCATAGAAAGAGCGGGACATGGAAAGCTCCAGGTTGAAACTGATCTCTTTGCCTGACGCAGTCACAACCGTTCCTTCTGTGGCAAAGCTGGTCTGTTCTTCTTCTATAAATGTGTAATTGTTATTTAATGACGGCAGGGTAAAGGAAGGGTCCATCAGTCCGTTCGTACGGTCAGCGAACAGGGCTGCCAGCGGATCCTGGCCCCATCTGTTTCCCCAGAAGAACTGGCGCAGCATGTAGCTGATGGAACGGGTGCGTATCTGATGGATGGACTGCAGACTGCGGATATGTTCCAGACCGGTCCCACGTATACTGCGGCTCTGGGAGAAACGTGACATTAAATCTTCCGGAGAACCGGAGGCGGCGTTCTTTTTTGTTTCATTGCCGGAGTCTTTGTCAATGGCGGTCTGGGTTGTAGATACAGCTGTTTTTACAAACATTCCGGAGGAGCTGGAAATTTTTCCCACAGCGTAGAAGGGAGAACTGGTGCGTCTCATGGAAGCAAACTTCCTGTTGGAAGCCATCTTCACGTTACTGGAATCAATAATCATAACATATACCTCCTTTATTTTGTCCGTATTGCATATAAAGGACAGCAGCTCTTATCCTGGCAGACTGCACGGGCCGCCGCAAAATAATCTGCAACCGGACTTATGGTACAGTCAGAATCCACGGATAGACAAGAATCCGTTCCCAATCTATAAAAGGGGCATCCAGAGCAATCATAATTCTGATTTCAGTGCATACAAAAAACGGCATATAATTCAGGTCTGGTTCCTGGATAATATACCGTCCGTGGTTCTTTCTGTATATTTACAATCCTTGTAACTATAAAATTTATCGGAAATAAATGGAAAAAACTTAACCCGTGGGGCGAAACTGGCAGGAGAATTTAAAACAGGAAGAGAGTCCGTGTAAAAGTATCCGGACCGGGATAGAAAACCCGGAACTGTAACAGTTATAACAAAATCATAAAGCATATTAAAATGGCAGTGACGGAGAGGAAGGATCATGGCTGCCGGTACATTTCATCCTGTCTGTGCGCATGATAAAAAACAACAGCTACCGGCCCCTCACCGGATAACTGCTGTTTTTTATGTTAGTCAGGACGCTGCGCAATGCTTTTCACGTGCCGCTTCGCAGCCTGCCCTATTTAATGGTGGCCTGTGTGCTCATACCTGCGTTTTTCATCTTCTTTAACAGGCTGTTACGTTGTTTTGCGTTCATGCCTGGGGCTTTTACAGTCATTTTTGTAGCGGTATTTTTGAAAGCATTGTTTTTAATTGTCTTTAATGCCGTTCCTTTTTCTATAGTAATGCTCTTTAATTTACTGCTTCCCATAAATGCCTGTTTACCGATGGTTTTCACATGTTTGCCTATGGACACGTTTGTAAGTTTTTTGTATCCGCTGAACGCTTTATCTGCGATCTGTACGACCTTACAGGTTGTGCCGTTAATCGTAACTTCAGATTGAATGACTGCTTTTTTCAGTGTCCTGTTTTTGCCTTTGGATGCCACAGCTGTTTTCTTCTGTGGATCAAGTACGGTATAAGTTATATTTTTGTATGTAACAGAATCGCCTTTTTTCAGCTCTGTCTGCATATTACTGCTGTCTGGCAGAACGATTTTGTATTCCTGCATGGAAGCGTTCACATCCGCTGTGGATACCGGCTTTAATGTAAAGCTGTATTCGTAAGTCTTATCCGATGGATTCAGATAATCTGTAAGCGGTTTTGCGCCCCAGGAGTTGTCGCCGCCTACTCCCATCTGACGCTGGTTCAGACGGAGTGTAATATTGTCTTTGCCGCCCAGCATGTAAGAATGCATCACATTCGTCAATTCTTCTGCGGTGTAATACAATGCGATGAATTCCATTGGCACATCTGTTTTTGCCAGAAGACCCACACCTTCGCTGTTTGTCATACTTATCCAGCGTGTATCTGTCCGGTTGCCAGTTTCCTGAGGCTTGATGTAATCAATAAAGAAATCATCCACATCTTTTTTGTAAACGCCGATTTCGTAGCCGGACTGTCTGTCAATATAGTTTTCATCCGGTCCTTTTCCGTACCAGGTAACGGTAGAAAACTCTTTTGGAAGTGTCAGACTATTACCGATTACCGGAATTTCCGGAAGGCCGGCGCTAGGTGTCAGGGTGCTTGTTATTTTTACATCTCCGGTGCCGTATACAACGAATTTCTGACTGTAAGCAGATTCAGTTGTGGTCGGCAGACTGGAGTTCACGTTAATTTCAATCATACCATCGCTGACTTTACGGATCTGGACATCAGATACGGCTTTGTCAGCGCCGGCATATCTCCAGGTATCATATTCAGCCCCGGAATAGAATCCCAGGTCGCTGTCTGTCGGCGCTCTCCAGAAGTCTGGCTGCGGGCCGTTCTCCAGCAGCTGTCTGCCCTGATATGTAAAATCTTTGATGGTGCCGGCTGTTTTGTCAAAAGTAATGGCAAAATCTTTTCCGGTAATAATTGCAGAATTCTCATCTTCTTTCAGATCCAGTTTATCCAGGGATTCAGGTTTCACTGTCTCTGTTTTGCCGGTTTCGTATGGTACGGCAATCTGGCCGTGGGCTATTTCGTGGCCTTTTTCAGCCCAGGAGGTATCTTCTTTCAGTTTAAAGCTGATATTTACAAAATATTCTGCGCCTGTTTTTAACTCAGGTTTTGTAAATGGTACAGTAAGTACGGTTTCGCCGTAAGTTTTGATTTCTTCTGTAGAATCCTGTACCGGCCGTACATTCATCTGTTCGTCGGTAAATACGCCGCTTTGAATCACTGTTCCGTCTTCTACCAGTTCCCAGGAAGCTTCAAAAGCATTCAGGTTTGTAAATAAATATTTATTGGAAATCTTTACTTTGCCATCCAGGATGCCGGCGTCTTCAATACCTACATTCTGGTAAATATATTTTACCTGTTCCAGCTCCGGCTGAACGGTGCGGTCTGCCGATACCAGTCCGTTGGCACAGAAGTTCTTGTTGTTTGGATTACCTTCCGGAATATCCTGCCAGTCGCCGCCAAAGCTATAGTAGGAATCCTGTACGTAGGATTTATCTGTTGTACTGTTGAAATCCAGCCATAACAGTGTATCTGCGTCTGCTGTTCTTGTGGTATCGTTCAGTTCTTCCAAAGACAGCGCTTTGTTATAAATTCTTACATTGTCAATGATGCCCTTAAAAGTAGCCGGTACGTTCGGATTTTGCGCATCATAGGTCAGATCTGCGCCGATACCTACCGGGTTCGGACCAGAAACGATGCCAAAACTGCTTGTGGCAGACGCCGCTTCTTTTCCGTCCAGATACAGTTTCAAAGTTGTTCCGTCAAAAGTACCCGCAATATGGTGCCAGCTGCCTGCCCAGTTGTCCGGTGTCGGAATCTGTGCGGAAGCTTTTTCATATACGCCCTGGTCATCATCATAGTTTCCACCCCGGATGTAGAATTCCAGCACGTCTGTTTCCCCATCAACCAGGCGTCTCAGGCCGTATGATTCAGAACTGCACCATTCGTCATTGCCCTTTGTAATGATCGGTGATGTCTGATTGTAGGCGGATGCGTCCAGCTGTCCGGAACCATCGTTATCCCTGGTCATTTTATAACCTTCCGGTTTTACATATGCTTCCAGTGTAAGCGGAGCGCTGCCGGACAGATGCAGGGATTTGTCATTGTATACCTGCGCATAGCCGTCCAGTCCCTTTCCCTCGTTTCCGTCGTCTGTCAGCTCACCTTTTAAAATTACTTCCAGGTTATTTTTCCCGTCGTCTTTTAAGACTTTGTCCACTGGCGTTTTGATTTCCAGGCTCTGGTCAACCCAGTCCCAGATAAAGCCGCCCTGCAGGTTCGGGTATTTTTCAAACATATCCCAGTACTCGTCCAGGTTGCCGATGCCGTTGCCCATGGCGTGGGCGTATTCGCATTCGAAAGCCGGTTTTGTACCGTGTTCACCCCACCAGCCCATCGGGTTCTTTATTTTGTCATCCACATCAGGGTTGTTGACACGGCGGTACATTCTGGACCATACGTCTACTTCGTCAATGTCTCTCCAGCCTTCATAATGAACAAATCTGGCCGGGTCCAGTTCCTTGCACAAACGTCCAAGCTCAGCCCAGACATCTCCATTATAGGACTCATTTCCAAGGGACCAGGACATAATGCTGGCATGGTTTTTACTGCGTTCAATCGTACTTCTCATTCTGTCCTTACATGCCGCAATCCACTGCGGATCACTTTGTGGAATATAGTCGTTTAATCCATGGGATTCGATATTTGCCTCATCAATCATGTAAAGTCCGTATTCGTCGCAAAGATCATACCATTTTGCGTCGTTCGGATAATGGGAATTCCGTACAGAGTTGATGTTATACTGTTTCATAAGCAGAATATCCTGTACCATGCTTTCTTCTGTAATGACACGTCCGCCTTCCAGGGAAGTCTCGTGACGGTTAACACCTTTAATCATAATTGGTGCGCCATTTACGAGGATCTGGGATGTGTTGGTGCCTTTGCGGACAATTTCGATTTCACGGAATCCCACATGGGTTCCGGCTGTCTCTACGATTTCGCCCTTTGCGTTCTTTAAAATAATGGCAAGTTCATACAGATCCGGATGTTCCGCAGACCAGAGCGCCGGAGCGGTTACCTGCTGTGAATAGGTGGATACAGCCTGGAGGTACCGGTTATCCCCGGAAGCTTTAAATTCTAAATCAGACAGATCTTTTTTGAACACTTCGTTTCCGTCTTTATCATACAGAATTGTTTCCACCGTATATCCGTCTGCGGCTTCTTTTCCGTATCCCCTTAATGTTACTTCGAAATTAAAAGCAGCGTCTTTATACTGCCCGTCCAGGTCCGTAGTATACGCAAAATCAAACAGAGACGCTTCTTTGTTTTTTGCGAATAAAAATACATCCCTGAAAATACCGCTGAGCCGGATAAAATCCTGATCTTCCAGGTAACTTCCGTCAGACCAGCGGTATACCTGCACGGAAATGGTGTTGTCTTCACCGGCCAGTTTTAAGTAGCTGCTGATATCAAATTCCGCAGGCGTATAGCTGTCTTCACTGTAGCCTGCCAGCTCGCCGTTCACCCATACATAAAATGCGGATTCCACGCCCTGGAAAGATACGAACACTTCTTTTCCATCCCAGTCCGCAGGGGTTTTGAATGTCTTTTTGTAAGAGCCTACCGGATTATAGATCGTCGGGGCAATTCCTCTCGGGCTGTCTTCCGGCAGTCCGTAATTTGCTCTTGGATCTTCCACACCTTCCCACGGAAGACGTGTATCGGTATATTTTGGTGCGTCGTAATTTTCTGTCTGCCAGTCTGACGGCACTTTGATATCCTGCCGGCCGCTGACATCATAATCATTTTTGTAAAACTCCGTGTTTCTTTCGTGTGGGGATTTCACCCAGTTAAATTTCCATGCGCCATTTAAAGACTGATAAAATGGCGATGATTCGTGCTGTTTGCGCAGCGATGGATTTTTAACGCTGTCCGCATTGTCGAAACCAACAAAACTTGTGTGTGCGTCCTCCCTGTTGACCTGAAATACATCATTCTGGTCAAACCATTCTTCGCCCTTAAATACAGAGCTGTCGTTTGCCGCTGCCTGTACGTTCATTCCGGTGCCGGATAACGGAATACCTGTTGCGGCCATGCCGGTTCAGGATCATGGCCAACAATTTTTTTGCGTTCATAACGATTCCCTTCCTTTTTTGTTAATCTGCAGTCTCCCCTCTGCAGTTGTTCTGCCCGGTTATTTCATTGATATCTGGCGCCTGGGCAGATAAGCCGCCCGGCTTCTGCGTTTTTACATCAGTCATTTTGCGTTTTATCAGTCTGCTGTCTGTCCCCCTTTCCGAAAAATGAAACAACAAAAAATCCGTATGAAATAAAGAAAGCGACAGTTGTTTGTTTCTGTCGTTTTTGTTGCTGGTTTTATTTTTCTGCTCTGCCTGACGGTATTTGGAAAAATTTAATATTTTTTGTGGTTTCTGCTGACTTAATTTTGTAAAAATAGTACAGAAGCTATATGAGTTCATCTTATACCCGGCTGTTAAAAATGTCAAGTTCTGGAAATGCTTGTTAACTTTTCGGCGTTTTGCACTACTGAAATGAAAAATAAAAAGAAAAAAGGATAGAAACCTTTGTTTTATAAGGTTTTAAGAAAAAAATATTGCACAAAGAATTTTTCATCAGGTTATGAAAGGTCTGACAGAATACATATCATGGAAAGATTTTTCAAATACGCTCCGGGGCGGGAGAGATCCCCGCCGGAGCATGTATATAACAATGAAAACACTTCTCAGAACGGCTCCTGATTCTGTGCGGTTACGTCTGGCGCCAGGGACAAATCCCGCCGCTGTACGCCGTACTGGAATAAAAAGATTCCGGTAAATGTGAGAAGTACGCCGGTGGTCAGCCACAACAAAAAGAAAAATGGCTGTTCCATACGGTAAAACAATAGTGAATTGAAACTGGTTCCAATTAAATTAAAAAATGCGTGTAGTAAAACAGGGACGGCAACAGTTCCGCCGGTTTCACAGACATAGCCCAGAAACAGTCCGATAAACGCTGCGTATATGCCCTGGATTATATTCATGTGAAAAACGCCAAATAATACTGCCTGCAGGCAGACTGCCGGGATTACAGGCATGGCTTTTTTTCCATAGCCCAGTGTGACGCCACGAAATATCAGTTCCTCTGACAGAGGTGCGATCAGACAGGAATAAATGGCCAGCAGCGGGGAGACAGAATCGAATCCGGCTGTCTCCAGTAAAGCTTCATAGGCCCTCATCCAGTCCGGACGCAGCAGGGCCACAAAGTTCATCAGATAAGTAGTGACATATTGTAATCCCACTGCCAGTAAAAGCAAGGCAAGTACAATCTGCCAGTTAAATGCCTGTCGTACCGGGACCTGTTCCTGGTCATCCGCCAGCTTTTTTGCATACCAGAATCCAAAAACTGCCAGTGCGGTGACTGCGTATAATACGGAAATGCCAGTTGTAAACGTGCTGGAAGTCCATAGGGCAAACAGCTTTTCGTATATTCCGGCCAGTGTGCCGGACGGATAATTTTGTAAGATTGTAAGTATGGCGGAAATTCCAAATGCCGGAATGCTGACCAGATTCTGGAGACCGATGGTAAGCAGAAGCGGGAGCAGACAGAACAGGATACGGCCGGTGCGTTTCATGTAGTTATCCTCCTGGGAGTCAGTGGGTGCCGCCTGTGGCTTCCTGTTGCCATAAAAGCTGGAAGACGCTGTTGCGGCAGATGGACAGGCTGTTTGCGGATAGGACAAAACGGGATACATTGCCATAGATCAGGAAGTAACCCATACATCCGTTACCGGGCCAGGATCTGTACAATTTCACCGGTATACATCGTATGAAAATCGTTGTCTTTATACCACGTGTCTTTGATGCCGGGGTCCGTAAACTGGTCTGGCAGGACAGGTGTTGCGGACATTTTTTTACAACAGAGCACCAGATTGCCTTCATCAATAAATGGAATTTTTTCGTAATAATTCAGGTTCATTTTTGCGTTGCTTATTTTATCTTCTTTGCGCCCGGATACAATACCGAAATATTTCAATGCGGATTTATAGGATTTATCAAAAAAAGTAAGGGAAAAATAGTCGCTGTTATCAATGAATTCTTTTGTATAACGGCTCTGCCTTACAAAACAGAATGCGGTTTCTTTGCCCCAGAGGACACCGACTCCGCCCCAGCTGGCGGTCATGGCATTGGTTTTTTCACCGTTACTGGCGGTAATTAACATCCACTCTTTTCCAATTTTAGTAAATGGATTAAACTCGATCATTTCGACCGGATAAGGCTGAAATGTGTGCATAAGAAACTCCTTTCATAATAGATTAATGTTTTTAATATATTATAGCAACTTACAGGAAAAAAGACAATATTTTGTTAATATTACATATACAGTTTTTGTGATTTTTTAAGAAAACAGCTGGAAAAACTGACAGGAATGAGATAAAATGTACTTGTCATCAGAATCAGAAGAATTATGGAGAAAAATAATGGATATTAAAAAGAGCGATATTGACGATACAAAACTGCTGGAAGCCATGCATGCATATATCAGGGAACCCGGGAAGGAAACGCTGTTCGGCCTTGTGATGGCGCTGAAAGATTCAAAGGTGTTTGTTCCTGTTATGATTAATCAGCAGAAGAAAGCGCTCCAGCCGTATGTGATTAAAAATAAAGATGAAGATATCTATGTGCCGGCATTTACTTCCGTGTCAAAATTTCCGAAAGACCAGCAGTACCAGGGAATGCAGAAGCTGCAGTATAAGCAGTGTGTGTCCATGCTGCTTGGTAACGGGGCTTCTATTAAAGGGATTGTGTTAAATCCATATACAGATAACCTGATGCTGAAAGAACAGATGCTGGAATTAAGCAGTCAGGTGGAAAAGGAAGTGCCCGCACGCCGTTCCGTTACCATGAAGACGGAAGATTTCCGCATGATTACCAGGCATAATACGGAATTGCGCCAGATTCCGGAAAGGTTTTATGCCGGCAGGCAGGAATTTATAAAGGAACTGTCAGCGGAATTATTATGCGAAATGTATAAGGAACCATACAGCGGCGTGGACCAGGAAGCGCTGTTCGAATATGTAGTGGAAGATTTTGATATTATGGAACTGGATATCCGGGATGATTTAAATATTGTGCAGATCATGCTGCCGTCCAGGCATCTGTATAAGACAAACTGCAGGGAAATGTATCTGGTATGGAATCCGCAGAACGAACAGGCGGGCTGTTATGTGGTAGAAAAAGATACCAGTCTGGATGGGAAGCGGTATTTATTAAAAGAAATCCGGCCGGATGGTTCCTGGGACAGTCTGGAAGACGCTCCGGCGGAAGGAAATACTATGAACCGTGTGATCGAATTGTTCACAGACGGGATGGAGGAGTAACGTATAGGTAAAACAGGGCTGTTGCAATGTGGTTTTGCGGCGGCCTTTTGCTGTCATGAAAAGCCGTATGATCAGCGCATAAGCGACTGGAGATAACAGGAGCGGGAAGCGTCAGAGCGTGTTTGAAAAATGCTTTCCGTGCGATGTACCCTGAAGGGCATGATATGGAGAATTTATCCAGGGTTTGGGAGGCATACAGGGGGGCACGCTGGAGCGGGCTATGCTGACTAAATCTGGGATGAATTCTTCGCAAAATGGGGAGTGCGGATAGCAGTAATGATTTTTCAAACACGCTCCGGGAGATGGAACAGACTGAAAACAGTACGCAGGGAGGCTGGGAAGACATGACGGGCAGGGAAGCAGAAGAAGGAGGCAGGGGAGACATGACAGAATCAGGCAGGAGGCAGGGAGGACAGACAGATCCCGCATGTGGGGAAGCGGAAAGGGACATGGCGGAAACAGGAGAATCCCGTCAGGAACTGACCACGGATACACCAGGACCGGCAGCTTTTGAACTGGCCTGTGCCAGACAGGTCCAGACGGATCAGACATCTTCAGAGGACAAAGAAGAGCGCAGGAAAAATTACGACCGGGCCATGCAGTTTGCGATGAAAGCCCATCAGGGACAGGTGCGTAAAGGCTCGTCTGTTCCGTACATTGTACATCCGGTGGAGACAGCGCTGATTGCGATGACCTTAACCCATGACCAGGACGTGATTATTGCGGCGCTGTTTCATGACATTATCGAGGATACGCCATATGGAGCGGAGGAAATAGAGCAGGCGTTTGGCGCCCGGGTGGCAAAGCTGGTGCAGGCGGAAAGTGAAAATAAAAGAAAAGGACAGAATGCTTCGGATACCTGGAAAATCCGTAAACAGGAATTTATTGACAGTCTGGAACACAAGACACGGGAGGAAAAAATCATTGCCATCTCTGATAAACTGTCCAATATGCGGGCTACTTACCAGGGATACCGGGAACATGGCGTCGGTTTCTGGCAGCGTTTTAATGAAAAGCGCAGAGAACTGCATGCATGGTATTACCGGTCGGTGACAGAACGTCTGCGGGAATTTGAAGATACTGATGTGTGGAAAGAGCTGGACCATCTGGTTCGGGAAGTGTTTAAAGATGTTCTGTAACAGAAATCACTGACACGCATCGGCGGATTGTCCGCACAGGAAAGGAATATGAAAAACATGGAGTTACCACAGGATTTTCAGATACGTATCCGGGAGCAGCTGGGCCGTGAAGAATCTGAAAAGTTTCTTGCCTCTTATCAGGATGAGCGGACTTACGGGCTGCGGTACAATCCGCTGAAAATAGACAGGGACAGGTTTTTGTCTGTGTCCGCACAGATGCGTCTGGAGTTAGAGCCGGTGCCCTGGGCCGGGGAGGGATTTTATTACCGGGCGCAGGATACGCCCGGCAGGCTGGCGCTGCACGAAGCCGGCGCTTATTATATTCAGGAACCAAGTGCCATGGCAGTGGTGGAACTGCTGGGGCCGGAGCCGGGAGAGATGATTCTGGATCTGTGCGGGGCGCCCGGCGGAAAGAGTACGCAGATCGCCGGACGGATGAAAGGCAGCGGCGTGCTCGTTTCCAATGAGATCGTGGCGTCCAGGGCAAAGACGCTTTCCCGTAATATTGAGCGTATGGGCGTAACCAACGCACTGGTCTTAAACGAAACGCCGCAACGTCTGGCGGAACGGTTTCCATTATTTTTTGACCGGATTGTGGTGGATGCGCCCTGTTCAGGGGAAGGTATGTTCCGCAAAGATCCCCCGGCCCGTGGGGAATGGAGTCTGCGGCAGGTAGAAGTGTGCGCCGCAAGGCAGCGGGAAATCCTCTCCTGCGCTGTTTCAATGTTAAAGCCCGGGGGAATCCTGGTCTATTCTACCTGCACGTTTGCACCTTCGGAGAACGAGGAAAATGCCGGGTGGCTCACGGCCAGATACCCGGAGATGACACTGGAACACAGTACACACATCTGGCCCCATCTGCAAAAGGGAGAGGGCCATTATGCTGTCCGGTTCCAGAAAGCAGGGCAGGCAGTGTCAGCACTGGAACAGTCAGATCCGTACAGGCATAAGGGCAGGAAAAACAGGGCAATAAGTCATTGCGCATGTAATAAAAAGTCCGGGCAGTCAGGAAAACAGACAGGCGGGCCGGATTCCCGCAGGCTTTTGCTGGAATTTCTGGAGGAAGTGCTTGAGCCGGATCTGGCGGCTTTATGTAAGAAGTCTCTCACATCAGAACGGCTGGTTTCATTTGCGGACGTTATTTATCTGCCGGCGGACGGTACCCCGGATACAGCGGGCTTAAAAACAGAGAGGGCAGGACTGCGGCTGGGCTGCTGCCGGAAAAACCGCTTTGAGCCGTCCCATGCCCTGGCCATGGCGCTTAAACCGGAGCAGGTAAAACAGACACTGGAACTGGAAGATCCAGACCTGTATCTGAGGGGCGGGACCATAAGCTGCCGCGGACTTTCCGGCTGGACCCTGGTAACTGTACAGGGGTGCTCTGCGGGCTGGGGCAAAGTTTCCGGCGGGGTCTTAAAAAACCATTATCCCAAAGGTCTGCGCATAAGCCGGACTTGACAGCTTTCACACAGGAGAGTAAACTAGTGTACTGTATCATTGATACTCAGCCAGACCTCCCTGCTCAGGCTTCCATCGGACTGCGTTGCCTTCACTCAACGATGCCACCGCATCGCCCCGTTCAGGCGCCTTGCCGCTGAAACCCTGTTCAGCGGGGTTTTGACAGATATCAACGATACAATACGCCAGAGCGTGTTTGAAAAATCATTCCCATGATCTGCACGCCCCGCTTTGTACCCTGAAGGGCATGATATATTATACAATTTGCGGGAGAAGCAGGACGATAAAGTCAGACAGTATACAACAAAGGAAGGTTGTGGTAATTTATGGATAACAAAAATATTGACTGGGAGAACATAGGATTTGCTTATCGCAAAACGGATAAAAGGTTCGTGTCAGAGTTTAAAAATGGAAGCTGGGACGAGGGTGTGTTAACCGAAGACGACACAGTCACAATCAGCGAATGCGCCGGCGTACTCCAGTATGCCCAGACCTGTTTTGAAGGATTAAAAGCATATCAGACAAAGGATCATAAGATTGTTACGTTCCGTCCGGATTTAAATGCGGCCCGTATGGAAGATTCCTGCAGGCGGCTGATCATGCCGGTGTTTCCGCAGGAGCGGTTTGTAGATGCAGTGGTACAGACCGTCAGGGCAAATGCGTCCTATGTGCCGCCGTTTGGTTCGGGAGCGACCTTATATATCCGCCCGTATATGTTTGGAAGCAATCCGGTCATTGGCGTAAAACCGGCAGATGAGTATCAGTTCCGTATTTTTACCACTCCGGTGGGACCTTATTTCCAGGGCGGTGTAAAGCCGCTGACAATCTGTGTCAGTGATTATGACCGGGCAGCGCCTCATGGAACCGGCCATATCAAGGCAGGACTGAATTATGCCATGAGCCTGTATCCGATTGTTACAGCCCATGCGGATGGTTATGATGAAAATCTGTATCTGGACCCCGGTACCAGGACTTATGTGGAAGAGACAGGCGGCGCCAATTTCCTGTTTGTAACAAGCGATAATACAATTGTAACGCCACTTTCTGACAGTATTCTGCCGTCCATTACAAGACGTTCCCTGATGGAAGTTGCGGAAAAATATCTGGGCCTTAAAACAGAACAGAGAAAGGTTACCCTGGAAGAACTGAAAGACTTTACCGAATGCGGCCTGTGCGGAACAGCGGCAGTTATCTCACCGGTAGGCAGAGTAGTGGATCATGGCAGGGAGATCTGTTTCCCAAGCGGTATGGAAAAGATGGGACCAGTGATCCAGAAGCTGTATGACACGCTGACCGGTATCCAGATGGGAGATATCGAAGCGCCGGAAGGCTGGATCAGAGAGATTGAATTATAAGAAACTAAATTATAAGAAATTGTATTATTAACAGCAGGTTACAACTTTTATTTTTAATATCTTATTATAGTAGATTTGTATAAGATCATATACAGGATATGGTATCAGATATCAACTGCTGTTATATAAGAAACCGTATGATAAAAGATTAAATGATAAGAGATCCAATGATAAGAGATCGAATGAGAATAAAACATATCAGAAACAGGATGTGATAATTGAAAGCAGCCAGATACTGCACTACCGGCAACGGGAAGTGGTATCCGGCTGCTTTTTCCAGAATGACGGATAAGACCTGCGGACAGGGTAAGCAGAATTTTCCCTATGTCAGAAGGGCTGCCGGAGGATATTTTCCAGTAACGGCTTCTGCCCGGGATGGAAACAGTAACGGCCGGATCGATCTGCTCCATGATTATTTCTGGATAGGACTTGCATAATGAAACGATTTATGGCAAATTATTGTATATAGTTTTTATTTTAAGAAGATGTCTGATGAAGCGGAGAAAATCAGGAGCAGTCTGTAATCTTAACAGTACAGAATCATAGTAGGAACAAAATGAACAGAGAAGGAAATAATAAAGAGCAAAAAAAGAAAGTAAATACACGTAAGGCTCCAAGACGGCGTGTCCGGGAACCGAAATGGGACAAACTGGACAATACGGCCCATCTGTTTCCGGTAATTGCCGGTGAAAATATGACAAATGTGTACCGGATCAGCGTTATTTTAAAAGAACCGGTCATCGGGGATACGCTGCAGCAGGCACTGGACATGGTACTGCCAAAGTTTGACGGCTTTAATGTCCGGCTGCGTAAAGGTTTTTTCTGGTACTATTTTGAAGAAAATGGCAAACCGGCTCCGGAAGTAAGGGAAGAAAGCGCCTACCCATGCAGGTATATTATCCAGAACCGGAACAATAATTATATGTTTCGTGTGACCTATTATAAATGCCGGATAAATCTGGAGGTGTTTCATGTGCTGACAGACGGTATGGGTGGTCTGAATTTCCTGAAAGAACTGACCTACCAGTATTTACGGCTGACCCATCCCAGGCTGCGGGAACAGGAGGGGGACCGGCTGAGTTCGGATACCTCGCTGAATCTGGAAGACAGTTTTCTGCAGAATTATAAAAGGAGCCACGGGAAAAATTACCGTTCCGGGCGGGCGTATATTATCAGGGCGCAAAAGCTGCGGGTACAGGAGTTTGGCGTGATGCACGGTTATATGGATATCCGTGAGCTGCGGCAGGTATGTAAGAGCCACGGAATGAGTATCAATGAATATCTGGTGGCGGTTTTTATCTGGAGTATTTACCAGGGCTATCTCCACGGAGCGGCGTCAGACCGTCCGGTCCGGGCAGCCGTGCCGGTGAATCTGCGTCCGTATTTTGATTCGGTGACTACCAAAAATTTTTTTGTAATGGTATCTGCGGAATTCTGGCCCAAAAAGGAAAGCTATGGCTTTGAGGAAGTAATGCAGATCGTAAAAGACAGTCTGCGCAGCCAGATTACAAAGGAAAATCTGGAAGATATTTTTTCCTACAATGTATCCAATGAGAAAAATTTTGCCATGCGTGCCGTTCCGCTGCCCCTTAAAAATATGGCTATCCGTTCCGTGTATACCAGATCAGCCCTGGCCAATACTTCCACAGTGACCAATATCGGTAACGTAAAAGTGCAGGAAGCATATGAGCCTTATATAGAAATCTTTCATTCCTTTCTGGCAATGAGTAAAGGACAGCTGTTGAAAGGCAATATCTGTTCTTATAAAGATACGCTGGTGTTTTCCTTTAGTTCTGTGCTGGAAGAACCGGTGGCACAACGAATTTTTTTCCGGACACTGGCCCGGGAGGGGCTGGACGTAAAGATTGAAACGAACGGGGTGTATTATGAATAGGTGTATCAAATGCGGCGTGAAAATCATGGATAAAACAGAAGTCTGCCCCCTGTGCCGTTGTGTGGTGGAGGCGGAAGAGACGGAGGCTTCAAAGGAATATTATCCTGATATCCGTGTGAAAGGAAAAAAAATCGAGCTGATTGTAAGAATTGTGCTGTTTTTTTCTATTGTAGCTGGCGCCCTGTCTGTCATTATAAATGTCACACATCCTGACGGCACATGGTGGAGTGTGATTGTCATCGGCGGACTGGCGTATTTACAGCTGATTATGCTTTTCGTAATTGAAAACCAGCACGCAGGGTATCTGAGTAAGGTAATTATCGGGACAGCCTGCGGGATAGCGTATATTGTGCTGATTGATTATCTGTACGGGTTTACACGCTGGTCGCTGAACTATGCGGTTCCCGGAGCAATGATGGCAATTGATATTATGACCATTGTTCTGATGTTTGTGAATATAAGGAACTGGCAGAGTTATCTTTCCCTTCAGATATTTATGATAGTATGCAGTGGAGCCGGTATTTTACTGTACCTGGCGGATGTGGTTACAAAACCAGTTATGAGCTATGTGGTGTTTGGGTTTTCCTGTATGCTGTTTCTGGCTACCCTGATTATCGGGGGAAGACGTGCCAGCAACGAGCTGAAGCGGCGTTTTCATGTAATGTAACTAATGTAATAATTGTTGCGCCGCTTTCCCTTCCATATGCTTTCAGAAAAAGAATAGGAGATTATAAGTGGAACATGAAAATGCGAAAAGCAGCATCCGTGCCACTATTGTCCGGGATATGATCGCAAGGATGTCTGCGGACCGGGTACTTGGCCCGAAACTGCAAAAAGGAGAAATCCGTAAAAATATGGTAGAACCGCCCTGGAAATGTCCGGCGTGTTTTAACATGACACAGATTACGCTTGCGGGCTGCCGTGCGGAACTGCTGTCTCCTGTGGAAAATCCGGATATGGAACGGATTGTGCTGCAGCTGCACGGAGGCGGATATATCGGCGCCATGCGTAATATTTACCGTTCGTTTGCCGGTTTGTACAGCGAGCTGGGAAAAGGCATCAGCGTACTGGTGCCGGATTACCGGGTGGCGCCGGAGCACCCTTATCCGGCGGCGCTGGAAGACGCGCTGTCCGCCTATGAGTGGCTGCGGAAGAACGGTTACCCGGCAAATCAGATTGTGTTCGCCGGGGATTCCGCAGGAGGCGGGCTGGCGCTGGCGCTGTGCCTGTATCTGAAAGATCACGGTATGGAGCTTCCGGAAGGCCTGGTGCTGATGTCGCCCTGGACGGATCTGACTGCCAGCGGCGAATCTTATGAAACAAATTATACGCTGGATCCGCTGTTTGGAAATACGAGAGACAGTATGCTGTATAACCTGGATTATGCAGGAGACGAGGACCCGGCGAATCCTTACATTTCCCCGCTGTTTGGTGATTTTACCGGTTTTCCGCCCATGCTGGTGCAGGCAGGTTCGATAGAGATGCTTTTAAGCGATTCCACCAGGCTGGCGCAGAAAGCCAGGGAGGCAGGAGTTAAGGTCAGGATCAGCATTTATGAAGAAATGTTTCATGTATTCCAGATGGCTGAGCTGATGCTTCCGGAGTCAAAGCAGGCCTGGGAGGAAGTCGGGAAGTTCCTGCGGGTACTGGACCGTCTCCGCCGGGAGGCGCTGGGCACACTGGAGGAAGAAGCGCTTTATGGAAAAAAAGATACGCCTTTTCTCTGACGCGGATTGTGGAACATACCATGTCTTCCGGGTACGTATGACAAAAACAGGAATCAGATACACTTTATTAAGGAATATAAATTTATTATTAAATTTCGGTATAGCGGTTGCCAAAAAAGAAGGGCTTCTTTATAATAAAATATTGTAACACTGGCAGGGAAAGCTGCTGGTGGTTTTCCGTATTACGGGCAGGTGTTTTATCACTGGCACAGGATTTACCAGTGCCCGGGGTATCCGTCCGGTAAAACAGGGACTATGAACAGTAACCAGAGTAAAGAATGAAATGGGGTAGAACATGTCAGAACAGGATTTTAGGGAAGTAGAAAGCATCGGGGACGGGCAGAAAAAGGAACCGGCTGCCACAGATAAAGATTCCGGAAAAGAAGAGAACGATGGATACGAAGAAATCTGTTATATCTGCCACCGGACAGAAAGTGCGGCAGGTAAGATGATTAAAATCCCTAATAATATTACAATTTGTCAGGATTGTATGCAGCGTACGTTTGACAGCATGAATAAGTCCGGCTTTCATCTGGATGATATTTTAGGACCAATGCGTCACATGGATGGCCGTATGCCAAATATCAGTATGATTAATTTGTCGGATCTTCAGAATTTTATGCCGGGCGCCCAGAAGGTAAAGAAGAAAAAACCAAAAGAAAAGAAAGAAGCGCCGGTATTTGACATTCACGCCATTCCGGCTCCGCACAAAATCAAGGCAAAACTGGACGATTATGTGGTGGGACAGGAACATGCCAAAAAAGTTGTGTCGGTAGCGGTATATAACCATTATAAACGGATTTCCAGCGAGACTGGATCAGACGAAGTAGAAATAGAAAAATCCAATATGCTGATGCTGGGGCCTACAGGTTCCGGAAAGACCTACCTGGTCCGGACGCTGGCAAGGCTGCTGGACGTTCCGCTGGCGATTACAGACGCAACTTCCCTGACAGAAGCCGGTTACATTGGCGATGATATTGAGAGCGTGGTATCCAAATTACTGGCAGCGGCGGATAATGATGTGGAACGGGCGGAACATGGTATCATCTTTATAGATGAAATTGACAAGATCGCCAAAAAGAGAAATACAAACCAGCGTGATGTCAGCGGGGAATCCGTGCAGCAGGGAATGTTAAGGCTGCTGGAAGGCGCTGAGGTGGATGTTCCGGTGGGAGCTGGCAGTAAAAACATGATGGTTCCGATGACCACGGTAAATACAAAGAATATTCTGTTTATCTGCGGCGGCGCTTTTCCGGATCTGGATGAAATCATAAAAGAACGTCTGAATAAAGAGTCTTCCATCGGATTTAAAGCCGATTTAAAGGATAAATATGACAAAGAACAAAATCTGCTGACAAAAGTGACCGTGGAGGATGTCCGGAAATTTGGCATGATTCCGGAATTTATTGGCCGTCTGCCGGTGCTGTTTTCGCTTGAGGCGCTGACAGAGGATATGCTGGTACGGATTCTGACAGAGCCGAAAAACGCTATTCTGAAACAATATCAGAAATTGCTGGACTATGATGAGGTAAAGCTGGAATTTGATTCTGACGCACTTCATGCCATTGCCAGAAAAGCCAGGGAAAAGAAAGTAGGAGCCAGGGCGCTGCGGGCTATTATTGAGGAATTTATGCTGGACATTATGTATGAAATTCCAAAAGACGACAATATCGGATGTGTGACAATTACAGGCGATTATGTGGAGGGCAGAGGCGGCCCGCTCATTACGATGCGTGGCAATGCTCTGCTGCCCGGCCAGACGGATATAGATTCCCGGAATCTTATGCCGGAAAATGGCTGATTCGTATTTCCGTAAAAGGAGAATTTATAAGAGAGGTCTTAAAAAACCACGGAAAAGCTATTGAAGAGTAAAGGAGGAAATATGGGAGATTCATATGCGGAAGTAATTGTCCATGATGAAAAAGACGTCAGGGGAAAGCAGCTGAAACTGGGACTGGCAGTGCTGACAATCGCACTGTTGTGTTATGGGGCAATGTTTCATATGACGCTGTTTCTGATCGGGGTAATTCTCATTCCCGTGACAATCTATACGATTAAAAACCGCTATCGGGAATATGAGTATCTGCTCGTATCCGATGAAATTGACATTACCGTGATCAAAAATAAACAGCGCAGGAAAAAGATCCGTTCCTATTCACTGAATGATCTGCAGTGTATGGCGCCGGTCAGATCCCACAGGCTGGATGGATTTCATGGCAATCCGGGACTGAAAGTAATGGACTATTCTTCCGGCAATCCGGAGCATAATATTTACAGTATGATTTTTTCCTGTGACGGAGCGATACAGGAAGTAAAGGTAGAACCGTCAGACACAATGCTGAGAGAAGTAAAAATGCGTCATTCCAGTATTGTGTTTTCAGATTAAAGAAGCGGATGTAAAGACAGCTTGTCCCTGTTGAGGCCCCCTTTTACCGGGTAAAATTAAAGTCTGGTAAAAGGGGGTATTTTATGTCCGGATTTCAGTATCCGTCTGTTTCTGTCATTGCAGGGGCAGGATACCGCTTTCCGGACGGCGGCAGACACATTCCTCTGCTGGCAGCATACAATAGAAAGAATAGCTTTTCAGGGGGTTTCCATGCCAGAATGTGAAGAAGCGGTTTACTCCAACGACTATTATGATTTTATTGTTGAGAAAATGTATATAGAAGAATATGTTCCGGAGGAATACTGCAGGCAGGAGCTGGGGACGGTATATGAAGCGGTTTATTACCAGCCAGAAAGTTCTGAAGATTTATACAGCGGACGGTATACATATGGCTCCGTTCCCAAGTGTTTTGGACTTCTGGATAACATTGCGCTGGAACAAAGCGGCATTCTGAAAGTCAGGGACCAGACGAACCTGGCGCTGACAGGAGAGGGAGTGCTGGTGGGATTTATAGACACAGATTTTGATTTTACGAATCCGCTGTTCTGCCATTCGGACGGGACGACCAGAATTGAAGCGATCTGGAACCAGCAGGACCGGAGCGGACTGCCGCCTCTGGACTTTATTTATGGAACGGAATATACGAGGGAGCAGATCAATGCGGAACTGCTGGCAGATGAGACGGAGAGAAGAATTTCACATGTAAGTGGCCACGGCACATTTCTGGCAGCGCTGGCGGCAGGATCACAGGATTATACAAACCAGTTTAGCGGAGCGGCACCCAGCTGCGATATAGCGTTTGTACAACTAAAAAGTGCGAAGCAGTATCTGAAGGATTATTATTTTATTCCGGAACAGGCCAGGGTCTTCCAGGAAAATGATATTATGGCAGGCATCCATTACCTGAATCTGCTGGCTATTAAATTGCGTAAACCCCTGGCGCTTTGTATTGCGCTGGGAACAAATATGGGCAACCGCAGCGGAACTAATCTGATCTCCGGCACGCTGGCCACGGTGGCCAGCAGAAGGCAGCGCTGCGTGGTTATAGCGGCTGGCAATGAAGCGGACAAAAGGCATCATTTTCTGGGCGGAGTCCGTGGGCAGAACGAAGAAGAACGGGTGGAAATCAGCGTTGCGGAAGGGGTCAGTGGCTTTATTGCAGAGCTATGGGCACAGGCTCCGGAACTGTATGAAATATCGGTGCTGTCTCCTACCGGAGAACGGTTCAACGCACGGCCCTCCACGCCATTTCAGCACACGGAGTATCGTTTTTTATTTGAGGGGACGATGGTATCTGTAGATTATCGTCTCGTAGGCGCGTTTAACAGCAATGAACTGGTGAGCATCCGGTTTGACAGGCCGGCCGCCGGAATATGGGTACTGATTGTACATGTACGCAATTATGCGGAGGGACGCTATCATATCTGGCTGCCTATGTCTGAAATGGTATCCGGTGAAGTGATTTTTCTGCGTTCTAATCCGGATACTACGATTACGGTGCCTTCTGACTCGGAACAGCCGATTACGGTGGGAGGCTATAACACAAAGGATGACAGCATTTACGCTGAATCCGGCCGTGGGTTTGCCGTTAACGGAAATATCAAACCGGACTTTGCGGCGCCAGCCGTGGATGTCTCAGGCCCGGCTGGTAACGGGCAGTACGGTACCCGCAGCGGCACCAGCATAGCGGCAGCCATTACGGCAGGCGCAGGCGCCCTGATGCTGGAATGGACCGGCGTACGGCGCAATGATATTTCAGCTACGTCGGTAACGATCAAAAATTATTTAATCCGTGGCGCCGCAAGAGATGATTTCCGGACGTATCCCAACAGGGAATGGGGGTGGGGGCAGCTGGATCTGTATAAGACGTTTGAGAATTTCCGGAATGTGTGAAGTTATTTAGAAAAAGTGTAAAAGAATTTAAATAGTTGATATATTGATAAAAAGTTGATATATTCTGATGATTAATTGAAATCAAATATATTTTTTCCGGGCAGATGGGAAAAGTATAAGTTGCATATGAAATAGAGGAACAACTGTTTGTGACATTAATTTACCACCATTTTTTCGCTGATTTAGCATTAATTTACCTCAACTCCAACGAAGTTATGCGGGTTACAGCGATTTTCGCAGAAAAAAGCCTCAAATTTTTTGTGACATTAACCTGACTCAATCGGGCTGGAGATAGCTGGATCTGTATAAGATGTTTGAGAATTTTTGAAATGAATGAGTTTGTGTAGTTAGAAAATGTTTTAGCGGGACATTCGTGTAATGAGGATGTTCCGCTGTTTTTTGATGCCTTTGGCTGTTGAAGGTAAAATTCAGGAATGTCTGGTAAACGGCTGGATGCTGAGAGGATGGTATAAGATATTGATAAGAGAAAGATATATGATTATGGATAAATTGTTCTCATATGTCAATTTGTCCAGAATGTTACGCAGTGGGGAATATTAGAAAAGATTTATTGGATGAAAATGATTGATAGAATTAACTGGTTAAGGTATGATAGTAAGAAAAGGATGTTGTTAAATATGAGACGGGAAGAGTATATTTCAGATGAGATGGTTGTAAAGCGCGTAAATGCGGCTGTGAGGATTGAACCAGAGAAGAAAAGGGCAATGGATGTTCCAATAATTGTATATGACAGAGATAAGCAGATTATATAAGGAAAGCAGTGATGGCTCAAGAGTAGAAGTGGGCAGAAGAATGAGAAAGGGGCGTTATAGTGAGCGTGCTGCAAAAAAAGCCTGAAGTTGTGGTTTTTGCTGATCCGAACGGTTCCGGAAAGAGTACCATTACTGAATAGCTAAAACCGCCAATGGATTATATTAATGCTGACGAAATTAAGAAAAACATGAAATGTTCAGATCTGGAAGCAGCACAGCTGGCAGAAAAACAGCGTGAAAAGCATATCGGACAGATGAATGAGTTTTGTTTTGAAACGGTTTTGTCAACAAAGAGAAACTTAAGATTATTAAAAAGGGCAAAAGAGAAAGGATATTTTATACGCTGCTATTATGTTCTTACTGCTGATCCCATGATTAATGTCTGGCGTGTGAGATCCAGGGTGGAATCAGGCGGCCATGATGTACCGGAGGAAAAAATAATAAAAAGATATGACAGGGCGCCTGAGTTGATAAAGGGCATGATGGACGCAAACCTTTTGAAGAAAGGCGAGGATTTTGACAGGCTGCCGCTCTATCCGGTTGAGCGGTGCTTTTTAGGAACCGGAGAAAGATTTGAGGAAGGTTCGCACATACTGTATGTAAATAGCTCTTACGGTGAAGAGACGCCGATTGGAAAGTTAATGCATGACTTCTCTTGTACGGACGCAGCGGATATGTACTATGGGATATTGGCAGACAGAGTGAGATTTTTTAAAGAGAGCAGGGCGGGAATCAAAATTATGTGCCGGGCTATGGAAGATATGAGGAATCAGACATTGAAAGAGGGAATGATTAATGTTGCAAAGAAAATGCTGGAAGATGGAACAATAACGCTTGAAAAGATTGCAGAATATGTTGATCTTTCTGTTGATGAAGTGAGAATCCCGGATGATATACGATCAGGAAAAAGCTATGCCACGAAAAAACATATCGTAATATGCTGTGGATTACTGCTATTAATACATGAAAGCAACCGTAAGAATGATAGATTTATTATACAGAAAAGCTGTAAAAGTGGTGATATATATGATAGATGTTGAAAATTTGTGATTGCTAAATTGAAACGATTGGAGGTGGAACAAATGACTTTGCGTCAGGAAGCATATGCTATGATTGATTCTTTACCTGATGATGACAGTGTTCAGTTTTTTATAGATATGATTCGGCGATTTAATATAGTGGCAGGGAAACCTGAAGAAATATCTGGGAATCAAAATTTACTTTCGGAAAAAAGAGAGGCGTTTTTACACATGGAAGAATTAAAAAAGAAGTATCAGTTCCCAAAAGATTATGACTATGAACAAATCAGAAGGGAGGCTATGGAAGAAAAATATGGTTGCGTTAATTGACACGAATGTTATATTAAACTATATTACAGACCGTGAAGATCGGTTTCGGGATTCTTCAAAGATGGTTATGGATTTGTGTTCTCAAGGAAAAGTTGATGGATATATAGCTTTTCATTCGTTGTCTGTTATATGGTATTCGCTTCGGATTCCGAATGAGGGGAAGCGAATGTGGTTAAAAGATATTTGCAGGCTGTTGACAGTTGCGGGCGCTTCACACGCTCAGGTTTTAGAGGCGATAGAAAATGTACAGTTTAAAGATTTTGAGGATTGCCTGCAGGATAAATGTGCAAGAATGGTAAATGCAGACTGTCTGGTGACATGTAATTTAAAAGATTTTAAGATGGCTAAAACAAAGGTTTACAGTCCGGATGAATTTATTACATTATTATGAGATTTTTCGTAAATTAATTGGACAGGCAGTTGAAAAAATCACCTGGTTTTTAGGTGAAAATGGAGAGAAATATTAGGAACTATATAGTGCCAATGAAAATGGCTTAAAAAGCAATGTGTTAGGAATTATCATGAAAATAGGGATGGTAATAGTGCTATTGCAGAACGAATGTTTGTAATTTAACACCAATGTTTTGCTAATTTAGCATTAATTTACCTAAACCCCAATGAAGTTATGCAGGTTACAGCGATTTTCACAAAAAAACTGAAAATGTTTTATGACGTTAACCTGACCCAATCGGGGTGGGGGCAGCTGGATCTGTATGAGATGTTTGAGAATTTCCGGAATGTATGAAAATAGTATAAGGAATGCATTTGTCAGCGGAACATTAGTACATTAAGATGTTCCGCTAATATATTATTAAAAACAAAGCTGCCTGTTAACATGGAAAAATTGTTAACAGGCAGCTTTGTTTTTGCAGACAGAGGCAGGAGCGCCTGTACCCAGAGTAATTTTTTCTTTTCTTCCAACAGCCGGGCGTACCCGGTCCGCAGGCTCCTGACGGCGGGCAGTTTCCTGATTCCCGGACTGTCAGATGTCCGTTTTGTTATGAATCTGAAATTCGGGTTTATCATCCTATAAATTCCCTTAGTATCCTTTTTATCAGTCTGAAATAAATCATGACCAATAGAAAATCGCATTAAATTTGAAATATAAATTGATAATCGTATAAAATGAGACTATACTAGTATAAAATTTGATTTAAAAACATTTATCATTTTGGGTATTTATTGGGAAATTTTACCTTTCTGATAATATAAAAAATTGGCAGGCTGACGTAATCTGTTAAGGTACGCAATACGTTACTGCCGCAAAAAGAAAAGGGGGAAACTTAATGAAACGTAATTGGTTGACAAAAAAAGGGATTGTGGTTGCACTGACCCTGTGTCTGTCAGGCGGTACTTTTGCAGTATCCGCAGCGTCTACAGGCCAGGAAACAGCACGGATTTCCCTTGCGAGTGGAGGGAGTGATCAGGGCAGTTCGAACCAGAAGCCGACGACACCACCAACAGGCTCGGGCGGCTCATCAAATTCAGGCGGCTCTTCAGGAGGTTCATCAAACGTAACAAACCCGACAACACCAACTAAACCAACAGCCAGCACGACGACGCCGACGACACCGTCGGGAGGCGGCACGACAACGCCAACGACACCGACGGGAGACGACAGTACGACAACGCCAACCACGCCGACGGGAGATGATAGTACAACAACGCCGACGACACCGGGGCAGGAAGAGGAAAAACCATCGGTTGAAATCAAAGAAGAAAACGGTGAAAAGATTGCGGTAAAAGAAGACGGCACAAGGGCAGGCAACGAGTTATGTACGACGGCAGACGGCAATCTGGTATATGCTGACGAGAATGGCAGGATTGTCGCGGATAAGACTGTTACAGTAGATGGCAGGAAATATTATGCCAAAGAAGACGGCACCATTGCAAAACAGGAATTTGTCACGAACGAAAAAGGCGTTAAGATGTATGCCTCTGCAGATGGTTCGATTATTACGAACAAGACGATCAGCGTAGGCGGCAAGAAATATTTTGCAAAGGCGTCCGGCGCAATCGCAACAAACCAGATGGTTACAAACGCAAATGGAAAGAAGCTGTATGCAAACAAAAATGGTGTCATTGTTACAAATAAAGTAGTAAGTGTAAATGGCAAGAAATATTTTGCAAAGGCGTCCGGCGCAATCGCAACGAACCAGATGGTTACAAACGCCAATGGAAAGAAGCTGTATGCAAACAAAAATGGCGTTATTGTCACAAATAAAGTAGTGAACGTAAAGGGCAAGAAATATTATACGAATAAGTCCGGCGTTATTGTTACAAACAAATGGGTAACTGTTGGCAATAAGAGGTATTATTGCGACAAGAGTGGAAAGATTACAAAAACGCAGAAAGTAAAGAAACAAAGATAAAGTTTATTTGAAATAGAACCATCTTCTCCTCTATAAATTTGCGGCACGGGCCTTTCCCGGAAAAGCCCGTGCCGCAAAAGACGAAGGGATGGGTTTACAGAAGAGGGAAGACTATGAAAGTGGTGCTTTTGGCTGGGGGATTTGGGACACGGATTAGTGAAGAAAGCCATCTGCGGCCAAAGCCAATGATAGAAATTGGCGGAAAGCCAGTTTTGTGGCACATTATGAAAGAGTTTTCGTATTATGGTTTTTATGAATTTATCATATGTGCGGGATACAAACAGCAGGTAATTAAAGAATGGTTTGCAAATTATTATTTACATAACAGTGATGTGACGTTTGATTTCGCAGACAGGGATAACAGGGTCATCCACAGCAATGTGTCAGAACCCTGGCAGGTTACAGTTGTAGATACTGGATTGGAAACGATGACAGGCGGAAGGGTAAAGCGGATACAGCCTTATGTAGGCGAAGAGCCTTTTTTCCTTACTTATGGGGATGGGGTTGCGGATATTGATCTGGCTGCACTGGCGTCCTTTCACAAGTCGCATGGAAAGATTGCGACGGTCAGCGTGTGTAGTGTGGCACAGCGATTTGGTGTGCTGGAAGTAGATGAAAATAAGCGGGTTACTTCTTTCCGTGAGAAGAGCCAGGGAGATGGCCCTTTAATCAATATCGGCTATATGGTATTCGGACCGGAAGTATTCGATTATATAGATGGGGATGGTATCGTATTAGAGAAAGAGCCGCTGGAACGGCTGTGCGCAGACGGGCAGCTTATGGCATATGAACATCCGGGCTTTTGGAAATGCATGGATACCCAGCGGGAGAAAGAAAATCTGGAAGAAATGATCCAATGCAAAAAAGCGCCCTGGATGGTCTGGAGTAAATCGACATGATGTTCGTGTGGGTATGCATGGCGGCAGTTATCTATGTGGCAGGGGGGACAGGATTTTATATCTATGTACAGAGGGAAAAGCATGAGGGACGTTTATTTTTAGCGGAGCTTCTCATGATTTTATTTGCGTCTTTTTTCAGCCTGAAGCTGGCGTCCTATTCATCTTTTGGAGATGCGGGAGATTTCCAGCATATGATGGAGGCATTTGCGGATGGATCCATACGGGGGCTTTATGCCAGAGGCGGGATTTCCTACCCGCCGCTTTTCTGGCTCATATATTATATCGTTTATCTGGTAATGCGGCTCACTGGCATTCCGATAGATGCAGGGATGCGGGCGTTTGTGTTTGCCATCAGATTTCCCTGTATCCTGATGGAATTTCTGGTTGTATGGCTGTGCTGCCGCTGTATGGAAAACGGGGAAGGAAAACAGGGCAGAGAATGCCTTGTTTGTTATCTGTCCCTGATGAATCCGGCCGTGTTATTTACGACGGCTTTTGTCTGTCAGGTGGACATGCTTTATATTGGATTTCTGGTGTTTACGGTTTTTTTACTTGCGAAAAAGAAGCTGATTGCCGCCTATTTTTGCTTTGCGGCTTCGGTATTGTTAAAATTGCAGGCGGTATTCCTTACGCCGCTTGTCTTACTTGCGACAGCCTGGCAGGTTTTTGGAAACGGGTTTTGCTGGAGAAACTTCTGGAAAAAACTGACAGGCGGCCTGCTGGCAATTGCCGCTATTTTTGTTTCCTATCTGCCGTTGCTGCCGCAAAATGGCGGAACAGGGCAGGGAGGCTTCTGGAATAATTTTACCAGCAGTATCCAGAGCTTTGGTAAAGGCAGCCAGAATGCCTGCAACTTCTGGATGCTGGCAGGGTTCAACCAGGTTCCGGTGGAAGAAAAATTCGGGTTATTATCCTGTCATGCATGGGGGACATTGTTTCTTGTATTACTAGTAGCGGCGGTTATTGTACTATTCTGGCACAGAAAGGGCGTATACGATGCATATCCGCTTGTGGCGGCAGTTCTGGTAGCCGGGACTTATACGTTTGCAGTCAAAATGATGTCCCGGTACCTGTATCCGGTTGTGTTTCTGCTGCTGTCTGCCTTCGTACTGAAGCAGACAAAGGGGCGATTCTGGTGTGCGCTGTTATATTCGGCTGTGTATATTCTGGTCGTGGGCATGGATTATCTTGTATATCCCTGGACAGAATACCACAGGGGGCTGGCAGAGCCTTATCTTGTGTCGGCAGTGGCTGTGCTTGCGTTTTTCCTTTTTTTTGTCTGGGTGTGGAAAGAAGGGACATGAAAGGCTGCTTACGCCGCTGTGCCCGGTAAAACAGGGCAGACCCTGCGATCCTGCCCGCAGTGCTTTTTATCAGATTTCACGCACTTTCCTATAAGATAATAAAGGGATAACAGAAGGTACACAGGTTCTTTCTCATGTTTGGAAATGCTGTCAGATGCAGTTTTGCCGGTACATTATATTTCTGGCAAAATTTAAATTACTGGCAAATACAAAATATCCAAAATTTAAGAAAGAACCGGTGTACAGCCTGGAAAGGAATGATAACAGATGAAAAAGACATCCTGGTATAAAGGAAAAAAAGTATTTGTAACCGGATGCACCGGGTTTAAAGGGAGCTGGCTGTGCATGATCCTCAAAAAGCTGGGAGCGGACGTGACGGGTTATGCCCTGCCGCCCCGGAGTCCGTCGTTGTTTTCACTGGCAGGTGTGGAAGATGGGATGCGCGCCGTTTATGGGGATATCAGGGATTTTGACGCTTTGTACCGGGCATTTGAAGAAAGCGGGCCTGAGGTGGTATTTCATCTTGCGGCGCAGCCTGTTGTACGGGAATCTTATCAGAATCCGGTATATACATATGAAACTAATGTGCTTGGTACGGTACATATTTGTGAATGCATACGAAAGGGCAGCCGGGTATGCTCTTTTTTGAATGTGACGACAGACAAAGTGTATGACAACAGGGAATGGCCCTGGGGATACCGTGAAACAGATGCGCTGGATGGTTATGACCCGTATTCGAACAGTAAATCATGTGCGGAGATGGTTACCCACAGCTACCAGAAGTCTTTTTTGCGGCAGCAGGGAGTCGCCGTGTCTACCGCAAGGGCAGGCAATGTAATCGGCGGAGGGGATTTTTCCAAAGACCGCATAGTGCCGGACTGCATCAGGGCGGCGATGTCCGGGAAAGAAATTGTGGTGCGCAATCCTGCGTCGGTACGCCCCTACCAGCATGTGCTGGAACCGTTGTCGGCATATCTTCTGATTGCGGAAGGACAGGCCAGGGATAGTTCCCTGTCGTGCGCATATAATGTAGGGCCGGAGGATAGCAGCTGCATTACGACTGGTGAACTGGCAGAATACTTTTGCAGGGCGTGGGGGGACGGATGTTCCTGGCATGCGCAGGGGGATAACGGACCGCATGAAGCGGGCTTTCTAAAGCTTGACTGTTCGAAGATCAGGGCGGCGACTGGCTGGAGACCTGTATGGGATATCCGCATTGCGGTAGACAGGACTGTGGAATGGGTAAAGTGTTATATGGCTGGAGATGACCCGGCGGCATGTATGCGGCGGCAGATTACACAATATTGGAGTCAGGCGGAACATGTGGATGGAACACTTTAGCTTTTATACCGGCGGACATGAAAGTTCGCCGGATAACGCCGGTTTAAGAAGCTGTGGGCAGAGGCGTGCCGGATCGCCGGGAATCTGACCAGAAGGCAGATTCAACGCCCATGAGTATTATACAAAGGTTTAAATGAGGTGGACGAAATGGAAAGATGGGGCAGCGAACAGGAAGCACGTTTAGAAATAAAAAAAATGGTAGAGGAATATTACCATGCCTTTAAGCAGCCGGCGCAAAAAGAGGCATTTGCACCGGGCAGGCGGATTGTTTACGCCGCTCGTGTGTATGATGAAAAAGAGATGTGCGGGCTTACGGACGCAGTGCTGGATTTCTGGCTTACGGCAGGGCGTTTTACCAGGCAGTTTGAACAGGAGTTTGCGCAATGGATAGGCACGAAATATGTACATCTGGTAAACAGCGGCTCGTCTGCAAACCTGATTGCTTTTATGGCGCTGACAGCACCGGAGCTTGGGGAGCGCCGGATAAAAAAAGGTGATGAGGTTATTACGGCTGCCTGCGGATTTCCGACGACGGTTGCGCCGATTGTTCAATACGGGGCGGTCCCTGTTTTTATAGATCTTACAATTCCGCAATATAATATAGACGTATCGAAACTGGAAGAGGCCTGTTCGTCAAAGACAAAAGCAGTCATGGTGGCGCATACGCTTGGGAACCCCTTTGATGTAAAAGCAGTCATGGAATTTTGCGGGAGGCATAATCTGTGGCTGATTGAGGATAACTGCGATGCACTTGGCTCTGTCTGCACGGTAGACGGCGTCTGCAAATATACGGGTACATGGGGCGATATCGGGACATGCAGTTTTTACCCGCCGCACCATATGACGATGGGAGAGGGTGGCTGCGTATATACAGACAATCCGCTGCTGCACCGGCTGATATTGTCTTACCGTGACTGGGGGAGGGACTGTGCCTGTCCGCCCGGAGAGGATAATTGTTGCGGACACCGTTATGACGGACAGCATGGAGAACTCCCGAAGGGCTA
This sequence comes from uncultured Eubacterium sp., assembly GCA_947642745.1. Classification (GTDB taxonomy): domain Bacteria; phylum Bacillota; class Clostridia; order Lachnospirales; family Lachnospiraceae; genus Eubacterium_J. The sequence goes on along the minus strand of CANRTU010000006.1, from coordinate 53,452 downwards.
CGATCACAAATATGTATACAGCCATTTTGGATATAATTTGAAAATGACGGATTTGCAGGCTGCAATCGGAGTAGAGCAGCTGAAGAAACTGCCGGATTTCATAGAAAAACGCAGGTATAACTGGCAGAGGCTGCGCCGTGCGCTGGAATGCGTGGAAGACGTATTACTCTTGCCGCAGGAGGCAGAAAACAGCAATCCGTCCTGGTTTGGTTTTTTAATCAGTGTGAAACCCGTAAGCGGAAGAACAAGGGATGAAATACTGGACTATCTGGAAACGCACGGTATACAGACACGGCTCCTTTTTGCGGGCAACCTGACAAAGCAGCCGTGTCTTGCGGGAAGTCCGCAGGAAGGTATTTACCGGATTGCCGGCGGACTTGCGGTAAGCGATTATATCATGGAAAACAGTTTCTGGGTCGGTGTGTATCCGGGGATGTCGGATGCGGAAATTGATTATGTGGCGCAGACGCTGACAGATGCGGTAAGAAATTGAAGATAAATATTTTATCCGGCCATATAATATTGTGAAAACAAAGGGCAGTCTGGAAGGATAAAGATCTGGTAAAGCAGTGTGGGTGACAAAAAGGAGAGATACAAATGGACAATAGAATTCAGATGCTGGATTGTACATTGAGAGATGGGGCTTATATCGTAGACGCAAAATTCGGGGTCCCGGCAATAAAGGGTATTATCCGGAAAATGCAGGATGCGAATATTGAGATGATTGAATGTGGGTGGCTTAAAAATACGCCGCATCAGGATGGATCTTCCTTTTTTCATGTTCCTTCAGACCTGAAATCATATATTTCAGAAAAGAGTAAGCATACGATATATCTGGCCATGATTGACTGGGACAGGTACGATCTGAAGTATCTGCCGGAAAATGACGGGCAGTCAGTGGATGCGATCCGGGTAGTGTTCCCCAGGGAAAAGTTCCCCGAAGGTATAGCGGTAGGCAAAGAGATTAAAAAAAGAGGATATCAGGTGTTTTTTCAGGCAGCCAATACATCAGGCTATTGTGATGAGGAACTGTATGCGCTTGCGGAGGAGATCAATCAGATAAAACCGGTATGTCTGTCTGTTGTAGATACGTTTGGCGTTATGTATGCGGAGGACCTGGAGCATATTATATCGATCCTGGACAGCAGTCTGGATAAAGATATTAAGCTGGGATTCCATTCCCATAATAATCAGCAGCTTTCTTTTTCTCTTACGATGGCGTTTGTCCGCCAGCTGGAGAAAACAGGAAGAAATATGGTTGTAGATGCGAGTCTGTGCGGTATGGGAAGAGGAGCGGGAAATGCGACAACAGAACTGGTCGCTTCATTTTTAAACCGCAAATATCACTGCAATTATGATATGAATGTCATCCTGGATGCCATTGATACTTATATGGTTTATTTTCAGGAGAATTATAAATGGGGATATTCCACGCCATATTTTATAGCGGGAATGTATGGTGCGCATGTGAATAATATTATGTATCTGCTGGATAGTCATCGGACAAATGCAAGGGCGATGCGCAATATTATCGAATCCTTACCTCCTGCTGACCGGAAAAAATATGACTATGATTTACTGGAGCAAAAACTGATGGATTATCTGAATAGTAGTATTGATGACGAAGCGGCAATGGAAAAACTGCAAAAAGCTTTTGCTGACAGGATCATACTGCTTTTATTCCCGGGAAAGTCTGTTCTGACTAAAAAAGAACAGATTAAGGCGTATATAGATAAATATCAGCCGGTCGTTGTGGGGATTAATTCGGTATTACGGGAATATACATATGATTATTTATTCTTCAGCAATCAGATCCGTTATGATTATATAGCTGAAGTATATACAGACGTCTTTCAGAACTGCTGGAAAATACTGGCATCCAGTATTAAGACGCAGCCTGGTCCTTTAGAAATGATTGTGAATTATAACTTTCTTGTGAAACGGGGATGGCAGCATTCTGACAATGCGGGCATTATGTTTTTGCGTCTTTTGAACAGGCTTCATATCAGACATGTGGCTGTGGCTGGTTTTGATGGTTTTGGAGATGTGTATGCGGATACTTATGCGGATGCGGCGCTCCCATATATTAATCCCGGAAAAAAGTGGCAGGAGCTGAATGAGGAAATCCGTGATATGTATGTGGATTTTAGAAAGACCACAAAGAATGATATGGATATTATGTTTTTGACAGAGAGTAAATATATTTCTGAATTATTGCTGTAAGTGGCCGTAGAGCGTGACAAAATTCATTCCAGCCATTTGAATTTTCCATTTTGTGGGAAGCGTTTTTCAAATACGCTCTGTGATAACGACAGATAAGTATGAAATTTTAAAGGGGATTAGAGAAATGGTTCAAAAAATATCGGATTACATTGCTGATTTTTTAGTAAGATGTGGAATAGAGCATGTTTTTACCGTTACTGGTGGAGGCGCCATGCATTTAAACGATGCTTTTGGACATAACGAAGATCTTGAATGTATTTATAATCATCACGAGCAGGCAAGTGCGATTGCGGCGGAAGCATATACCAGACTGACAGGAAAGCTGGCATGCGTATGTGTCACCAGTGGTCCCGGGGGTACGAATGCGATTACAGGGGTGGCAGGTGGCTGGCTGGATTCGATACCAATGCTTGTTATTTCCGGACAGGTGAAACTGGAAATGACCACGGAAAATCATCCTGAATTGCACATCAGGCAGTTAGGAGATCAGGAATTTAATATTGTCCAGTGTGCCAGAAATTTTACAAAATACTGTGTTATGGTCAAGGACAAAAATAAAATTGCTTATCATCTGGAAAAGGCGCTGTATTTAAGTAAAAAAGGAAAAGGCGGGCCTTGCTGGCTGGATATACCGTTAGATATTCAGGGGAGCAGGATTGAGACAGAACAATTAGTTCATTTTCATCCAGAAGAAGAAAGCTGTCCGGAGAGGAAAAAGTATGCCGGTACACAGGCAGAGTATATTTTAAACAGGATTTCGCAGGCGAAAGCTCCGCTTATACTTGCGGGAAATGGCATTCGATATAGTCATTCTGGAGATTTATTTTTAAAATTGGCAGATAAATTAAAAATTCCGGTTGTAACAGCATGGGCAGCAAATGATCTGCTTTCTTATACTAGTGATTATTATATCGGTGTTCCGGGTACCGTTGGTACCAGAGCGGGCAATTTTGTATTACAACAGTGTGACTGCCTGTTGTCGCTGGGATGTCGTATGAATGTAAGAATGGTAGGTTACGAAAAAGGAGATTTTGCAAAAAATGCATATAAGATAATGGTTGATATTGAGAAGGAGGAGTTATATAAGCCTACATACCAGCCAGACTGGCCGGTATGCGCAGATGTTTCGGATGTCATTAGTGCGATGTTAGAGTGTAAATATACAAGACCTGGGCGGCATGATATCTGGCTGGAATGGTGCCAGAATATTAAAATGAGGTATCCGGTTGTCGCAGAATCCTATTTCCAGTCAGAAACAAATATTAACCCTTATGTATTTACACATTATCTGTATGGCAGCCTGGAATATGATGATACAATCGTCTGTAGTAATGGTAGCGCCTGTGTTGTCCCAATACAGGTAAGCGAACTGAAACAGGGGCAGAGAATGCTTTGCAATTCTGGTTGTGCGGCTATGGGGTACGGGTTACCGGCAGCCCTGGGTGCTGCGGTAGCGTTAAAGGGAAGGCGGGTAATTTGTCTGGAAGGCGATGGAAGTATTATGATGAATATTCAGGAATTACCAACTATGAAATACTATGGCCTGAATGTAAAAATATTTATCTATAATAATAATGGATATCATTCCATTCGTCAGACACAGCTTCGTAATTTTGGAGAACCTTTAGCAGGTGTGGATTTGAAAAGTGGCGTAGCGATTCCGGATTATCAAAAACTTGCGGGGGCATTTGACATACCATATTTTTATATTCGGAAGCAGGATAGTGCAGAGGAAATCATAGACCGTGTTTTGGAAGAAGAGGGGATGGCTGTTTGTGAAGTGTTCGTGGATGAACGGCAGGAATTTGCTCCGAAGGCTTCTTCCAAAGTACTTCAGGATGGCAGAATTATTTCTCCTTCAATGGATGACATGGCGCCATTTCTGGATAGAGACGAGTATATACAAGTGAGTGCGGAATGGAAAAGACAGGTGTAAAGGATTTCGGGAAATGAACAGAGAAAGGACAGGGAATGAAAAAAACTGCATTTGTAACAGGTGGGAGCAGAGGAATTGGACAGGCAGTTGTGGAAAAATTTGTGCAAATGGGTTATGACGTATATGCCCCCACCAGAGAAGAAATGGATTTATCATCCATTATTTCAGTAGAAAAATTTTTGGAATTACATAAAAATGATTCTTATGATATTTTAATCAATAATGCGGGGATCAACGAAGTTAACGATATAGAAAATGTGACAGATGATGAGATAGAGCGTTCCATGCGTGTTAATTTAATATCGCCATTATTGCTCTTACGTGCATTTGTGCCATCTATGAAGAAAAACAGGTATGGAAGAATTATCAATATTGGATCAGTCTGGGGGGTTGTGTCCAAACACGGCCGTATCGTATATAGCATGACAAAGCATGGAATACATGGCATTACGAAAACGCTGGCTGTAGAGCTTGGTGGGTATAATATATTAGTAAACACAGTTTGTCCGGGATTTGCACTTACAGAATTAACGTATAAAAATAATACAAAGGAACAAATTCATGAAATTGAAAAAAAGATTCCGCTGGGGCGTATGGCACAGCCAGACGAAATTGCAGGCGTAATCTGCTATCTGGCAGGAGAGAGCAATACATATCTGACAGGACAAAAGATAATAGTAGACGGAGGATATACATCACAATAATACGGTATTGAAAATCAGGATTTTACAAGAAAATACAGGAGAACAAATGTATGGATATGGATACAATTCAGATTAATTCAGGTTTGCACGATTATAAGGTTTGTTTTACGGAAGATTTTGTGGAAAATTTGTCTGCTGTGACTGATACAGCCGTTTATGTTATTGATAAAAACGTGTATCGGTTGTATAAGGAAAAATTTCAGGTTATAGACAAGCAAAAGATTTATTTTTTTGATGCTACTGAAAATCACAAAAATATGGACACTGTTATGGATCTTTTGTCTTTTTTTCAAAAATTAAATATGAAAAAAAACTGGAAGGTTATTTGTTTTGGTGGTGGAATTACACAGGACGTAGTGGCGGTTGCCAGTAATTTATTTTTACGGAATGTGGACTGGATATTTTTTCCAACTACTTTATTGTCTATGTGTGATTCCTGTATCGGAGGGAAGAGCGGGATAAATTTTGGACCATATAAGAATCAGATTGGAGTTTTTTATCCGCCCGGGGAAATTATTATTGATACTCATTTTATACATACATTGTCAGAGGAAGATTACTTAAACGGATGGGGAGAATTGCTAAAATTTTCTCTGACAGATGGTGAGACTTTTTATAATGAGTTAAAAAATGAGAAAACGTTTATTCCCTGTACGCAGCTGGAGGAGTATATAAAAAAAGGATTATTGGTGAAAAAAAAGATTATTGAGATAGATGAATTTGAATCCGATTTGCGACGGGTGCTGAATTATGGACATACATTCGGCCATGCCCTTGAAGCGTATACTAAGAATGTAGTTCCGCATGGAAAAGGAGTTATATGGGGAATTGATGTAGCGAATTATATTGCCTGGAAAGAAGGATTAATAGATAGAAGTTATTATCTGGAAATAAAATCTTTGATCAAAAAAGCTTTTATTACAGAAGAGGTAATCATTGAAAATCCAAAAGAATTATTTGCGATTATCCATACAGATAAGAAAGTAAGGGGAAATATACTCCATTTTGCGTTATTGGATAGAAGAAGTCATTTAGTAGTGTATCCTGTAGAGATTAATCAAACACTTGAAAATATTTTTTTGAATTATATAGAGGAAACACATGAATATTATAGCGATTGATTGTGGAGCAAGTTTTTTAAAAGGAGCCCGTCTGAAAAACCAGCAAATAATAAAGAAAATACAGGAATATGCACCGCAGGTCAGTCTGGAAAGAGAATTGACGGAAATTGTACAAATTGAAAAGCTGGTCGCATCTGTGTATAACATGGTTATGAAATTATCAGAGGGGCTTGAGCGGTTTCGGTTATGTATCTCAAATGAAATGCATGGTTTTCTCCTGGCATATGAGGATGGAAAGCCATATACGGATTATATTTCCTGGCAGAAAGAATATGGTGCGGTTAAAATAGCGGGAAAATCATCAATGGATATATTAGGTGAGAAAGCTTATGCAGATACGATAGCTGACACAGGTATGCCATTGAGGGCCGGGCTTCCGGTTTGCAATCTGTTATATTTGTCACGGCAGGGGTATCTGAATACAACATCTGGTAAGCTTTTTTTTTATACATTGGGGGATTATATATTAAAGAGACTGTCAGGACAGGAGCCGGTGTGTCATCCTACGAATGCTGCGGCAACAGGGTTGTATGAGTTAAGATCAGGGAGATGGAATCAGAGACTTTTACAGACAATCGGTGGAGAAATTGTTTTTCCGGCTATTGGTACGGAAAATGTCTGTTTTGGCCTGCCTGGAAAAACACTTGTAACTGCAAGGCCTGCTCTGGGAGATCAGCAGGCTGCGTTGTATGGCGCAGGGGTGCTGACTGAAAATACAATTTCTTTTAATCTTGGTACAGGAGCACAGGTTAGTACAGTTGTCAGAAAGCTTTCTAAAGTTCCTGGTTGTCAGCTAAGGCCATATTTCAATGGTGCATATTTAAAAACCATACCGTTTATACCATCTGGAAGAGCATTAAATGTGTATATCCGGTTTGTAAAGGATGTACTGGATAAATTTGGAGTGCATAGAGAAGATGATAATATTTGGGATATCTTATTACAGGAAGAGAAAAAAGTTAAGACATCTGATTTGTTATGTGATATGAGTTTTTTTGAAAATGCAATTACAGATCATACAAGAGGGAGTATTTACAATATCAGTGAATATACGCTGACACTGGGGAATTTAATGCATAGTGTTCTGGATGAGATGAAACATAATATTTTATTGGCTGCAGACCGGGTCGGGCCACAGCCGGAACTGGTGGATACGGTTATTTTTTCAGGTGGTATTGCAAAAAAAATTGAAAGGCTGCGTGCAGATATTTTAGGACATTATGCAAAGGATGTAAAAGTAGTTATAGCAGCGGACGAAACACTACATGGCTTATACAAATACGGGGCAGATAGTTCGTTTTAGTAAAAATACAAATTCAATGCTTATATGTAAAGACGATACGTTACTTCTATGAGAATTTTTGAATCTGATAAGATATGTCTGATTTTTATTACAGGGCGGTTAACGGGATACAGTCAGTGTACTGCAAAAATGCAAAACGTATAGCATCCGGATAAGGGGGAGTAATTTTTGAAGGTGATGGAATGTCTGAAATTTAAAAAGCAGAAATCTGATACTGCGTATCTGGAAAAATGGATATGCGGCATTGTTTTGGTTCTGGCTGTAATCCTGTATCATTTTGTCTGGCTGGATAAGACATTTATTATGGCTGAAGGCTGGGCCGGATTTTACGATGCATTGCTTGCGCAGGGGAAAATACCATACAGGGATTTTTATTATTATCTCCCACCTTTCAATCTGGTTGTTGACCACGTAATACTGAAATTGTCTTTTGGAAGTTTTTTAATATACAGGTTGTGGAGGCTGCTGGAACGGATTGTAATGATGGTATTCCTCTATTGTATGATTTGTCACAAAGTAAGTCCGTATATTGCGTCTGTGGCTTGTTTTGCGGCTGCTGTTCTGGGAGCGGCGACTGTACATGATGTTATAGGCGACTATAATCAGACGAATCTGATCCATATTGTTTTCCTGATTTTTTTTATGAACAGATATGTTGCGGCACAAAACAGTATCCGCAGACGAAAAGTCTGGATGTTTCTTTCCGGTTTATGTGGAGGAGTGATGCTGTTATCGAAGCAGCCTGTTGTACTGGCAAGCGCAATGTCTTTTGCGGTGTTTTTCGGAATATTGATTGTTCTAAAATTGGAAAGAAACTGGATTCAAATGTCGCTTTGCGTCATTCTGGGCGCTATGTGTCCTGTTGTGGCAGCGCTTTGTTATCTGGGTTATCATCATGCGGTCCGGGATTTCTTTTATCAGATTTTTATTGATATGAGTTCAAAAGGCGGTTTTTATCATGTACTCATTGAAAAAATGATAAGAATCTTTCAACAGGAATGGTGTGGCATTTGTGCCTGTACCTGCCTGCTTTGTTTTTCCTATATTTCTATTCATAAAAAAAAGTGGGAATTAGTGGAAAGGCATTTTATCACTGCGGGAATTGCCCTGGCAACAGGCGCCGGTTTATTCCTTGGTTATGGTTATGGCTGGGTATTCATTGAGACAATGAAAATTCTTTGGAATACGAGGCTTATTATTTTGTTTCTGACAGATATATTTTTAGTGTTTTTTGTACTGAAAAGTATGCGGGAGGGATGGCTTACAAATTTGTTTTTTTGTGCGCTATATACAGTACTGCTGATTGTAAATATCAATGGCATTGCTTTTCAGATTTATGAGCAGACAGGTTTATTTAAGTTTTTGCCGGTTGCGCTGACTGTGGTTTTTTGTTTTCTGATTTTGTGGATTCCTTATCATATATGGAGCAGAAGAATTGAGCAAAAGGAGCCTGAACAGGACAGGCTTGTTATGGCGTTTGGAGGAGTGGCAGGCAGTTATGCCTGGGCTATGACAAACGGGGAAACAGGGGTTGTTTCAGTTGCGGCGTTTATCAGCATTCCATGTCTGACATATATTATATTTAAGAATAAGCCGCAAAATGGATCTGGTTTCATCACTTTTCATATTTTTCATGTTATTGTATCGTGTATTTTTGTTGTCTGCCTTTCCCAGAAACTGGTATGTGCCTATTTCTGGTGGGGAGATTCCATGGCATCGTATTGGGAAAAGACGGAAACGATTGACATAGATTCTGTGAAAGGCTTTAAATTCAGTCCGCAGGAAAAGAAAAAGTATGAAAAGCTATATGAGGTTATCAAAGCGAATACAGATGAGAATGCGACGATCTGGGGCTTTCCTCATTGTAAAGTGTTTAATGTACTGCTGGATAATTATAATATGAACGGTTTTGTGCCAGTCCCTTACTATGACGTCTGTGCGGACGATTTTGCGGCTGCGGAAGCAGAGCTGTTGTCCAAAAACGAACCAGATATCGTAGTATGGATGGATGTGCCGGATTGTATGGAGGTGCATGAAGCTGTTTACCGTAATGGAGAATATTGCGGACAAAGGGAGATACAAAAGTGGTTTTCACAAGCAAAAGAAAAAGATTACATACTGATTGGACAGGTGGATAATGTATTTGTGTATAAACTGGATGATGGGAAGGACTGTATTACAACCTGTATTGAGCGAAAATCAAAGGAAAATACGACTGCGGTATACAATATAGCAGCACCGGAACCAGAACCATGCGGCCTGAAGGGGGAAGGTACCATGGAATCCCCATATTTAATTTCTGATGTAAAGGATTTGAAATTATTTCGCAAATTAGTGAATCATGGAAGGTCTTTTGCAGGCGAATATATCCGTCAGGTATCGGACATCGACCTAAAGTCTTCTGGAAACTGGAAACCGGTCGGATTATATAACAGCGGCAGATTATTTGAAGGCTATTATGATGGAGGAGGCTATTCTGTTTCTAACCTTTATATCAATGATCCGGAAGGGAATGTCGGGCTGTTTGGACAGTTAGCAGGCACGGTGGAGAATCTTGCTGTCGTGGACTGCAAAATTGTGGGAACCAACATCGGCGGCATTACATCGCATGGACTGAATGGAAATTCTGCGATAATTAATTGTTTTGTAAGCGGGAAATTTCATGCAAGTGGCAGGGCAGGAGGTATTGCGGATAATTTTGGCGGAAAGATTATAAACTGTTTAGCGGTCTGTACATTTAATGGAAGAGGACTGTCCTCCGGTATTTCTGGTTATCATACGAATTCTGTAATAAATTGTTATAGTAATACAGGAAATGATATTTCGATTGATGACGGTTATTTTTACGATGCGGATACGACAGATAATCTGAATGGTTATGTTACCGCTTTAAATATGGAAAGGGCAAAGAATGGCGGACAGATGTTATGTTTCTGGGAGATCATTGGCGGTAAGATACGTCTTGTCCATAAATAGCAGCTTATAGTAAATAGCGGCATAGTACTATAGTTGTACTCAGAATTATTGAGATAGCTGGAAAGGCAGAATTCAGGAGGTATGGTTTGTATTGCTGGTTTCTGTTATCTTTCCGGAGCTGGATGTGTGATATGAAAAGAGTGGTAATTACTGGCGCTACAGGCGCAATAGGAACAGCCTTAGTTAATGAATGTATTCAACAGGGCATAGAAGTACTTGTATTATGCAGAAAAGATTCATTACGGAACAGGAACATACCGCGGCATTCTCTGGTAACAAAGAAATTTTGTTCTTTGGAACAGCTTGCAGGGATACAAAATGATACAGGCAGCATGTATGATGTTTTTTATCATCTTGCCTGGGCGGGAACGTTTGGAAATGCAAGAAATGATTTGTACTTGCAGAACCAGAATGTCGCATATGCCCTGGATGCGGTGCGGGCAGCAAGACGATTCGGGTGTTCTGTATTTGTCGGAACAGGGTCCCAGGCTGAATATGGGTGCGTTGAAGGTGTTTTACGGCCGGATACTCCTGCTTTTCCGGAAAATGGATATGGGATGGGAAAGCTGTGTGCGGGGCTGATGACACGTGAACTGGCGGGACAGCTTGGTTTACGTCATATATGGGTGAGGGTGTTAAGTGTATATGGCCCATGTGATGGTGAAAATAGTATGATTATGTCAGCCATAAGGAAACTTCTGGCTGGGGAAACGCCGGAATTTACCAAAGGGGAGCAGATGTGGGACTATTTGTACAGTGCGGATGCGGCAAGGGCGCTTTATCTGATCGGAGAGAAAGGGGCGGATAAAAAAATATATGTTCTCGGCAGTGGGAAAGCAAAGCCACTGGCAGAATATATTTTAGAGCTTCGGGATATCATATCTCCCGGCGCAGAAGTAAGGCTTGGCGCTGTTCCATATGCTGCGGGGCAGGTGATGCACTTGCAGGCTGATATCAGTGAGTTGAAAAAAGATACCGGATTCGGGCCTGCCGTGCATTTTCCGGATGGTATCAGAAAAACAGCAGATCTATCAGGGGTGTAAAATGCAAATGAAAAAAATAAGCGTTATGATTCCATGTTACAATGAAGAAGAAAATGTTGTTCCAATGAGCAGGGCAATAGCGGATATTTTCCGGGAACAGCTTCCGGAATATGATTATGAGCTTTTATTTATAGACAATGATTCCAGAGATGCGACGAGGACGCTGCTTCGTCAGATCTGCGCTGAGAATCCCAGGGTCAGGGTTATATTTAATGCGAAGAATTTCGGACAGTTTAATTCCCCCTACCATGGTATGCTGCAAACGAGCGGTGACTGTACAATTGGTATGTGCTGTGATTTCCAGGATCCGGTGGAGCTGATCCCACAGTATGTAAAAGAGTGGGAAAATGGATATAAAATTGTGATTGGTGTTAAGACAGGAAGCAAAGAGAATATGATTGTATACAGGCTGAGGAGCATGTACTATAAATTACTACAAAAATTTTCCAGCATTGAGCTGATCGAGCATTTTACAGGTTCTGGGTTATATGACCATGAATTTATAGAAGTACTGCGGCAGCTGAAAGATCCGATGCCTTTTTTAAGAGGGATTGTAGCGGAGTTTGGTTATGGTATAAAAAAAATACCTTATGAGCAGCCGGCACGGAGGGCAGGGAAAACACATAATAACTGGTATACACTTTATGATGCGGCGATGCTGAGCGTTACGACTTATACAAAAGTGGGGATGCGGATAGCGACATTTTCCGGTATTGCCTGCGGATTTGTCAGCACTGTGGCAGCGATTGTATATCTGGTGCTGAAATTGCTTTTCTGGGAACAGTTTGCGGCAGGTATGGCCCCGATTCTGATCGGCATGTTTTTTCTGGGATCCGTACAATTATTTTTTTTAGGTTTTTTAGGGGAATATATTAGCAGCATGAACCAGCGTATCATTAACAGACCTTTAGTGATTGAACAGGAGAGGATTAATTTCGGTGATCAGGATAAAATTAATTCTGGAATTGATTCTTTACATAGTGAGAAAGTCAGGGAATTAAATGAACAGGGTATGGATGAAAAGTGAACATAAAAATGTTTTTTATGGATGAGTTCAGTTGTTATTATATTTGTAATTAGAATAGCTGCGATTCATAATTGTTCATAACCTGGAAAGGATGATGTATGATGCCGGGAATAAATGGCCGAAAGGCAGTTCTTACAGTTCGGGAAGTTATATTTAAATGCAGGTACCTGCTTGGAATCCTTCTTGTTACAGGGTTATATGCGTTTATTATGTTTGATAAAACGATGCCTTTTGCTGAAGGGTGGTATACATATTATGCGGAATGTATTCATAATGGAGAGGCTGCATACAGGGATTTTGATTATTTATACACCCCTTTGTACCTTTATTTCATTGCGTTTGTGACGGGGGTTTTTGGATACAAAATTATTGTATTACGTGTGGTTGGAATAATTTTTTACTGCCTGATTGGATGCCTGGTTTTCTTTATTATGCGGGAACTGTTCCGGGATTCTTTTGCCTGTATTGCCGCCATAGCATCTGTATTTTATATGCAGTCAGAAGTTGTGCAGGTGTTTTATGATTATGTGCGGTTCATGGATATATTTACGTGTCTGACAGTATTGTTTCTGGTAAAAGCAGTAAAACAATTGCGGGTAGAAAGTCAGAGCCGTTATGACCAGTATCTGTTGATTGCGGGAATTTCCAATGCGGGGATAGTTTTGACAAAGCAGAATAACGGTCTGGTATATGCAGCATATGCGTTGATTTTACTTTTTACAGTCGGCCTTTTTGCATTTAAACCATGGAAAGCAATTTTAAAAAGCCTTGGTTTTTTTCTGTGTGGATTTTGCGTTCCGGTTTTTATAGTTTTGGTAATCCTCCTGTTAAATGGCAGTTTTTTTCCGTTCCTGAAACTGGCTGGTTCAAATGCTGTTGCTGCGAAGGGAGGGGTTTCCGCAATCCTTTTTGGAGGATTTATAAATAACATGGGTTATTTCAAAAGCGCTATGAATCTGTCGCTTTTTGTATTGCTGTTCCTGGCGCTATTCTGTGTATTTAAATATTCTTATTTGAAAAAGAGGGGAACGGTTCCAGAATTGCGAAACACGGAAGGAGCTGTGTCAAAGTTATTTTTGCCGGCGGGTAAAAACACGTATTTTGATCAAATGTGGGCTTTTTTGTTTTGTATGGTAATCGTTGAAGTTTTAATACTTTCTGTAAATAAGAAAGGAATTGCAGAGCGAATGGCTGGTTATGCGTATCTGAGTCCATATGCGGTTTTTTTAATGATAGTACCATTATTTTTTTGCTGTTCCGTTCATGCGCTTAGCCGGTTTATAATTAAAAAAGAATTTTTGGAACAGGAATTATTGTTTATGACAGTGGCAGGTTCGTATTTTGCGGTTTCTTACAGCTGTATCATGTGCGGTGGGTTAGCGGAAGGGCAGGCCACTATCGGAGTCGCATGGTTAGTGGCTTTATTATTGGAGGTTTGTAATTTTTGTTTAGAAAAAACAGCAGACGGTTTTACGGCCGGATGTAATATATTGTCAAAAGCGGCAAAGCTTATCATAGTTACGGCAGCTTTTTTGATTACGATTCAATCCGCTGCAAAGAAAATGGTTTGTACATATAACTGGTGGGGACTGACGGAACCAGAATTTTGGAGCAACGATAATTTAAGCAGTATAGATATGTTAGAAGGAATACGGATGTCTGCTGAAACACGGCAGGCATATGAAGAAATATGCGGCGTTCTGGAGGAAAACACAAAAGATGGAGATGCAATTTATTGTTTTCCGCACATACCAGTTTTTTATAATCTCTGTAATCGAAAAGATCCGGGTGTCCGTGCAAAAGTACAGTGGATGGATGTTGTTTCAGATGAATCAATTATACAGGATATGGATGTGCTGGAACAAAATCCGCCGAAAGCAGTTTTAATTTATGAAACAGCTCAGGATGTTTACCGGGCACATGATCATGCGTTTCGAAATGGAAATATTTCAGCGACGCATAAAATGCGGAATTTTTTGCTGGGTTTTACACAGATATATGGATATACATTTTATGGAAGAGTACAATCCGCACAGGGAAACAGCTTTTTATTATATTATAAGAAAAATCAGGAATTAATAAAAGATAGTTTTGATGGACACGGTACGAAGGATATGCCATATCTGATCCAGAATACAGGTGATCTGATGCGCCTGCAAAAATGGGTAAAAAACGGAAATGATTGTGCGGGAATTTATTTCAGGCAGACTGTCGATCTGGATTTGTCAAATACACCCTTTATGAGGCCGTGGAACCCGATCGGAGAATTTAACAGCGGATTTTATTTTAAAGGTATTTATGATGGCCGGGGACATACGATATCAAATATTGTTTGTACGAAAAATGATAATATAGGATTGTTTGGACAGCTGGGTGGAATTGTATGTAATTTAGGTATTATTAATAGCAGATTTGCAGGCAGCTGCGTGGGTGTTATAGCCAGCCATTCTGTTGACCATCAGGCCGCAATTGTGAATTGTTATACAGATGCTGATGTGAACGGCCTGCGGGCAGGCGGCATTGCTGACAATTTCAGCGGTAATATTGCCAATTGTATTAGTACCGGGGAGATCTATGGCATGGAAACAGCAGGCGGAGTGTCGTATTATGCAGGCAGTATAGAAAATGTGTATTCATTATCCGGAGCGTTACATCCGCAGATCGTAGGAAATGTAGGAAATCTGAATGTTATGCGCTGTACTAAAAAATATATGTCTTCGTTTATTTTGTTAAATAAGCTGAATCAGCTGGTTACAGATATGAATAGCCCGGATAGCAGTATGTATACAGACGGAAGAATAAACCTTCAGAATTCTTTGACGTATGAAATTGATCTGGTTCCCTGGGAATTTGTAAAGGGCGGATCATATCCTGTTTTATGTAAAGAGATTTGAAGCCAATGACATTAAAGAAATTTCTTTTGCAAAGTAACAATATCGCACGTGACAGTTTTGTCTGGAACATGGCGGGAAGTATGATTATGGCCTTCCAGTCGGTGATTCTGCTGATGATAATAACCAGGACGGCAGGCCTTGCGGAAGCGGGGATTTTTACAATCGCAAATGTGAACGCCAATTTGTTTTTAAATATCGGGAAGTATGGTATGCGCAATTATCAGGTTTCTGACGTGGAGGGGCAGTTTTCCTTCCGGGATTACCTGCATACAAGATATGTGTCAATAGCCGCCATGCTGGCGGCATCCTGTACGTATGTGGCGGTATTGTCCGTTACAAGGCATTATACTTTTGAAAAGAGTATGGTGATTATCTGGATGTGCCTGTTAAAAATACCTGATGCGGCCGAGGATGTGTACTTTGGGGAGTATCAGCGGCGGGGGCGTCTGGACATTGCGTCTAAGGCAATGACAATCCGGCTATTGATTACAATTGCTGTATATGCGGGTTTGCTGATACTGGTAAAAAAACAGCTGGTGGCGCTTGTTGCGGCAGCCGGGGTGACTGTTGTCGTGATGGTTGTTTTTTTGAAGTGGACATGCGTACCATACAGGGAACAGCCGGAGTTTAACAGAGAACATTTGCTGGCGCTGCTCAAAAACTGTTTTCCACTATTTGCCGGCAGTTTTTTATCCGTATATATTGGAAATATACCCAAATATGCCATTGACGCACTGCTATCGGACGAACTACAGGCCTGCTATGGATTTGTTTCGATGCCGGTGTTTGTGATAGGACTTTTGAATAACTTTATTTTTAATCCTATGCTTTATCAGATATCCCGGTTGTGGAGTGAGGGCAGGAAGAAAGAATTTTTAAAGCAGGTCGGAGTTCAGGTTCTGGCAGTAGCCGGAATTACGGGCGTATGTATCCTGGGGGCGGATTTATTCGGGATACCTGTTCTCTCGTTTTTGTATCATGCAGATTTGAAGCCGTATAAAAGGGAACTGCTGATCCTGCTGCTGGGAGGCGGTTTCCTGGGACTTTCAGGATTGCTGAATGCGGTAATTACAATTATCCGCCGCCAGAAAGTCCTGGTATGGATTTATGCCGGGATATCGGTCCTGGCGATGGCCTGTGCGAATGTGGTAGTGGAAGCGTATCAGATGTCTGGCGCAGCGGTATTGTACACAGCTTTGATGGCTTTGGTGAGCGTATGTTTTCTGCTTGTTCTGGTTCCCGTTGTACGGGAGCGTGTCTGAAAATTGTATTCGTCATCTGAGCTCCCTGCCTTGTATCCTGAAAAGTGTGATATACCTTGAAGGTACAAAGCTGGGAGCGGAAAACTGCCTTAAAGCATTTTTCAGATATGCTTTAAGGAACGGGGACAGATTCATTTTCTGGCATGACAAAAGAAAATCGCAAAGAAATAGAACAGAACTAGATTAGTAAAAAATAAATTGACAACATTTACAGTATAGCGTATACTAAGAGTATGAACCTGGAAAAAACAGGATCTGCTATCTTCTTGTTTATTCATGGAATGGCTGCGCATGAGTCTTTTAATGTGGTGGGCTGCTGTTTTTTTCGTCATCAGAATCCGTCCGGGTATCGTTTTTTTTTCGCATCTGTTCTTTATAATAAAGCACCATTGCCCCACGGACAGCGTCTTTGTTTTCAGTGTTGAGCCGTTCATAATAGGAAAGCAGCCTTATCTGATGTGGGTTTAGTGCGACAAGCCGGAAAGAATTTCTGGTTTCCGGTTTTTCTTTTTTTACATCAATCTGCAACAGGTAGTCCGCAGATACATTGTAATATTCACAGATTCTTTTCAGCATTTCTATTGAAGGAAACGCAACGTTGCGTTCGTAACTGGAAAGGACTTTATTGCTGATGGAAAGGGCCTGTGCAACATCCCGTTGTTTTAAATTCCGCTCTTCACGTAATTCCCGTAACCTGTCTCCAAACTGATTCATAGAATGATCTCCTTTTGTCCCATTTTACTATTAAATACAGTTTTAGAGTAAAAATCCTATTATATGTGAATTTTTAACAGGAAATAGTCTCCAAAACTTCGCCCAGGCAACATATTATCGTCTGCAATTTGAAATATGGATTGATAATCGCACTATATTAGATTAAACTGAATATGAAGGAGGACAGAGCTTATGAAAAAGCAGATATGTTTTTTGGGGATACTGCTAATGGCGGTGTGCATAATGGTATTTGCCCGGGCAGCGCCAGTATCAGCGGAAGGGCGGGAGGATGTCTGGGAAGGGGGAGGGGTAACGGATGACCCATACCTCATTTCTTCGTACGAAGATCTATCCAGCCTCCGGGATATGGTAAATGATGGGGATAGTCTGGAAGGGGTATTCTTTAAGCAGACAGCGGATATTTTCTTTCCGGACGGAGAAAACTGGATTCCGATTGGAGATCTGTCGGGTCATATTTTTGCGGGGACGTATAACGGCGATGGCTATACATTGTCAAATATTTACAGCAATAACCAGTATGCCGGACTGTTTTCGTTTTTAGGCGGGGAAGTAAGGAACCTGGGAATTGAAAGCGGCTATTTTCAGGGGAACTGTGCGGGAAGTATTACCAGCCATGGGACAGGAACAGCCAGGATTATTAATTGTTATAATAAGGCGGATGTATATGCGGACAGCCGGGCTGGCGGGATTACCGATAATTATCCGGGACTTATTATGTTCTGCTGGAATTCCGGACATGTGGAAGGTGCGGGTGAGAGCGTAGTTACGGCAGGGATTACTTCATATGGTAGTGCGGACATCCGTTACTGTTATGCGGCGGACGCAGAGAAGCTGACGGATGATGGTACGTTTTCAGGGACTATCTCAGATTCCGGTATTGTAGCTCTGCGGGAGGCCGGGTCATGCATGGAGCTGTTTTATCAAAACCTTTTTCAGCAGTATACAGCAGATAAAGAGAAAGAGGAAAAGCTGATTACCCGTGGCAATACGGTTTTTATGGTATGGAAAGAAGGCGGCGTCTGCTTTGACAGCACGTATGAGCCGGATATTTTCCGGCAGGAAAGAGAAGAAAAGAAACAGGAGTTCCTTACGTTGTCTGAGAAGAAATACAGTTTTGACGGGAAGGGCACGAAAGAAGACCCCTTTTTAATTTCTTCCTGCGAAGACCTGGCATGTTTAAGGGATTGTGTAAATATAGGCGTCAATTATGCCGGATATTTTTTTGAACAGACGCAGGACCTTTATTTTCCGGACGGGGAAAACTGGAAACCAATCGGTGATGTAAAAAAAGGGATATTTTTTAATGGAACGTATGACGGGCAGGGGCATTGTATATATAATGTGTCCTGCGAGGACAGGTATGCCGGGATTTTTGCCTTACTGGGAGGCGAAGTAAGAAATCTGGGGATAGAAAGCGGTTTGTTCCGGGGTGAATGCATAGGCAGCATTACAAGCCACGGAGGTGGAAATGCACGGATCATAAACTGTTATAACAAGGCAAAGGTAAGGGGGAAATACCGGGCAGGGGGTCTGGCGGATAATTTTGCGGGGGAAATTCTATACTGCCTTAACCTGGGGGATGTGTCCGTCTCCGGCAAAGAGGGGATTGCCGCATCCATATCATCTTACGGGTCTGGCATGATTACATCCTGCTTTTCTACCGGGGACGTCATGCTGGTAAATCCCAGGACATTTACAGGTGAAATTACAGAATCAGAATTGATCAGCAAATCTGAGACTGCTGATACGGTTAAGGGCATTTACCGGACAGTCCCTGATTATGAAGGAGAGGCAGGTAAAGAGACTGGGGAGCTTATATATATCGCAGGTTCAGGGGATGGGCAGATCAGGTTCGGCCCCGGTTACATACCGGAATACATAAAATATTATCAGTTATTTTCGCGGGCGCCATGGTTTGCCCTGGTAATATTGTGCGTTCTTTCCGCAGCCGCAGCGCTGCGCAATTTATACTTACGTTCGGGAAAGCTGGCTGTTTTACCCGGCTCATGGGTGAACAGACAGGCAGGCGCAAAAGAGTATAATAACCACCGGTCTGACGAAGCATTGACTTATGACCGGACAGAATACGCAAAGCGGGCGGTATCATGTATGCTTTGTGCTGCCCTGCTGCTGACAGCAATGTATGTGGCCTGCTATACATTAAGGAATAAAAATACCGATGGTATTACTACGATGCAAAACTATTACCTGCAGGAAAAAGGAAGTGTGGATGTGCTGCTTGTTGGCAGCAGCAGGACAGGAATTAATCTCGACGGGGGGATTTTATGGGATGAATTTGGAATCAGCGCTTACAACCTGTGGGGAAACACCAGCCCGGTATGGAACAGTTATTATTTTATGAAAGAGGCATTAAAAATAAATCCGCCAAAGGTAGTTGTTTTTGAGGTCAGTTCCATGCGGTTTCAGGATGAGTTTTCAGGCTATCAGCAGCAAATGACCAATACGTCGGGGCTAAAAAACGGCCTGATAAAATTAGAAGCCATAGCCGCTTCCTGCAGCATGGAAGACAGGCTGGATTTTATTCTGCAATTTCCATTATTCCATGGCCGGTATTGGGAATTGTCAGAAAACGATTTTATGCATTATAACTGGAGCGGGGAGCTGGAATTCGATAAAGGGTCTGCCCCTTTATATGGGAGAGCGGATGCGCAGATGAACACAGGGGCCGACTGCATAGAGTATCTGGCGGTTGGTGAGAAGCAGGAATATTATCTGAAAAAGATCATCCGTTTATGCAGGGAAAA
Organism: uncultured Eubacterium sp.; assembly: GCA_947642745.1. GTDB lineage: Bacteria > Bacillota > Clostridia > Lachnospirales > Lachnospiraceae > Eubacterium_J. The sequence goes on along the minus strand of CANRTU010000006.1, from coordinate 33,463 downwards.
CAATATCCCCCTGGTGTTTGTATCGACCCAGCCGATGAATGCGGACCAGCAGCAGCCTTATTTTCATACTGTATCGCTGATCGCAGAAGCGTATGAGGTGCCTTTTATTAATTTTACGGATTTAGACCGTGAACTGAATTTTTCACGCAGGGATTTTTATAAAGATAACGCACATTTGAATGTTTATGGGGTAAGGAAAGACAGTGTATACCTTGGCGCTTATCTCAGGGAGCGCTACGCCCTCACAGATCACCGGGGAGATGAGGATTACCGGGAATGGGACGTGGCAATGGCAAAGCTGTCAGACCGCCTGCTTCAGAGTATCAGCGATAAGGACGACTATCTGGATGAACTGGCACAGGGAAAGGTGTCCTGCCTTGCTATACCATATGGGACAGAGGATGATGATTCAGAAAACTACGAAGAGCTTATGGATGCGCTGGAACAGCTGGATACGCTGACATGGATGGAAGAGGAGACAGCCGGTGACAGGGAAAAGGCGGAAGAGGTAATACATGGCACCAAAAAGATCGGAGTTATGAGGGGCTACAGTGGATGTGAAATTACGATACAGGGAAAAGAGGAAAGTAAAGTAGAAAGTAAAGTAGTTGCGGGTGTTGGGATTATCCTGGTCGTATACAATAAAGTGACAGATACGGTTGTGGATATTATTGTTTTTAGCCGTATGGATGACTATCAGATCACACATATAAATCTGTCTGAAAAATCAGCCCTGTGACCCGCAGGATGTATCATACCGTCGGACAGATCTCACGGAAAGCGTTTATCAAATATGCCAGGAAGGAGTATCAGATGTTTTCGTCAAATCCATATACAGAGTTTCACTTTGACGAGTGGTTTCATACATTAAATCCGTCGTTTTTATCGTTTTATTTTATAGTGTTTGTACTGCTCCTGCTGTTTGTTTACTATCTTGTACCGGGCAGAGTGCAGTGGGTGGTGCTGCTGGCTGGCAGTATTGCGTTTTACAGTACCGCCGGAGTCAATACGCTGGTGTTTGTATTAATGACGTCTTTTATCGTATATTGTGCAGGCGTTTGTACTGGCTGCATGGATCAGGAAGGAGATTGTAATAAACAGAAGAAAAAATCACGGTTTTATCTTATGGCAGGGAGTATTGTGCTGCTGGTGATTCTGTTATTTTGCAAGCTGCATTCCTTTCTGGAATGGAAGTCCGGATTTGTGGTTCCGCTTGGTATTTCTTATTATACGTTTTCATCAATTGGATATCTGGCGGATGTATACTGGAAAAAGGACCAGCCGGAAGGGAATTATTTTAAGCTGCTGCTGTTTATCCTGTTTTTTCCCAAAATATTGCAGGGGCCGGTTGCAAAACACAGAATACTGGCAGGGTATCTGTATCAGGGGCATCGGTTTGATTACCGGTCTTTTTGCTTTGGCGCACAGCTTGTCATCTGGGGATATTTTAAGAAAATGGTTATTGCTGACCGCATTGCTTTGTTTACTGCCACAGTGTTTTCAGATGAGGGTGCGCCCGGCGGGGCGGTACTGTGTATAGCGGTCATTTTATCAGCAGTTCAGATTTACAGCGATTTTTCTGGCTGCATGGACATTGCGGCCGGGGTATCACAGATGTTTGGTATTGTTCTGGAAAAGAATTTTAACCATCCTTTTTTTGCGGAATCAGCGTCGGAATTCTGGCGCAGATGGCATATAACACTGGGCGTATGGTTCAGGGATTATGTCTATATGCCTCTGGTCATTTCACCCCGCCTGATCCGTTTATCAGGTATGGCAGGCAGGAAAGCTGGTAAAAGGGCAGGCCGTGCCGTACTGACGGTAGTCCCTCTGTCCGTTGTCTGGGTGTTAACGGGGCTATGGCATGGTACAGGGGCCAGTTATCTGGTATGGGGCGTTTACTGGGGGTCGCTGATTATTTTATCAACAGTGTTTGCGCCGGAAATAAGAAAAATGTCAAAGATCCTGCATGTGGATCTGGAAAAGAAAGGGTGGAAAGTATTCCGGACAATACGCACGTTTTTACTGTTTTGTATCGGAAGGATCATTACGGTTCCGGGGGATCTGCATGTATCCGGAATGATTTTTAAAAGAATCCTGACACAGCCCAAATTATGGCAGTTAGTGGATAATACGCTGTATGAGCAGGGGCTGGAGTGGAAAGAATTTGCGCTGGCGCTTTTTGCGGCCGGCATACTCTGGTTTGTCGATATACAGCAGGAAAAGGGGTGCGTACGGGAGAAAATTGCCGGCTGGTATCTGCCTGTCCGCTGTGTTTTTTATGTAGCTTCGATCATGGCTGTTATAATTTTTGGCATTTATGGGCCGGAGCAGGGTGGGAGCAATTTTGTATACATACAATTTTAAATGGAGGAATTAATTAATGGAAGAGAAGATTTTGGAGCTTCTGGCAGAGGAATATCCGGAGATTGATTTTACGGCGTCGGATGCGCTGGTAGATGACGGGATACTGGATTCCCTGACAATTACAGGGATCATTGCGGCATTGACCATGGAGTTTGGCATCACAATCCCATATGAAGAGATTATAGAGGAAAATTTTAATTCTGTCAGCGGGCTGGCGAAGATGATCGGGCGGCTGCGGGCATAACTGGAAAATTCTGAAATGTAACGCCAGAGCAGGCGGAAAAGAAGCGACAGACGGTTAATGCCTGCCTTGTTTTCAAATATGTAAACAAATAGAAAGAGAAGGAAATGCGTATGGATACATTGTGGAACCGCCTGCTGGAGCTGGCAGAATCCCAGCCGGAGCGGCGGGCGGTAATCTTTAAAAAGGAACAGCTTACCTATCAGGAATTAGTGAAAAGGGCTGTCTGTATGGCAGGGGCTTTGCGTGCGGAGGGGATCAGGCATGGGGACAGGGTCTGTTTTTCCGCTGTATCAGGGCCGGAGATGGTGGCGGCTTATATGGCGGTCCGGGCCAGCGGGGCAGTTGCTGTCTTTCTGGATAAAAACGGCACGCCGGAAAGTATGGCGGCAATATGTACAGAAGCGGGCGCATCCCTTTTACTGACGGATAAGCCGGTGAAAGGGAAAGTTTTGTGCCGTATCCTTTCACTGCGGGAAATGTACCGCCGTGCAGGGGAGGCGGTGCGAAATGGCAGCCCTTTGGAGCCTGCTGTGCCTGTTTCACCAGAAGAAGAGGAGATTGCGGAGCTGTTATTTACAACGGGTACGACGGGGAAACCAAAAGGAGTGATACTGACCTGCCGTTCGGTATACCATATTCTGACAGATACGGCGCAGGGGATAGGGATTCAAAGGGAGGACTGCCTGTTGCTGCCGCTTCCGCTGCATCATTCCTTTGCGCTGCGTGTCCTGCGTGCGGTGTTGTATCAGGGCGGGACGGTCGTGTTGCAAAATGGTTTTACATTTGCCAGGGAAGCAGAGCAGAATGTGTCCGCTTTTGGATGTAATTGTATGGCGGCAGTTCCGGCTGCTTACGAGATTATGCGTTCGCAGATGCAGGATGCGTTTGCACGGGTACTTGGCGGAATGCGGTTTATTGAATTTGGCGCCGGCTCCCTTAGTATCCGCCAGAGGAAAGAGATTACGGAATTATTGCCGGGGGTGCGGATTTTTAATACATGGGGCAGCTCTGAGTCCGGCGGAGCGGTCTTTTGCGATGTGGCGCAGGCTGTCCGTGATCCGGCCAGGGCCGGGATGCTGGGGAAGACATTGCCGCATGTGCAGGTTAAGATTGTGGATGCGGACGGAAAGGAAATGGATAGCAGCAGTACGAATCCGGGCCGCATGGCGTTAAAGGGTGATATGCTTATGACAGGTTACTGGAAACAGCCGCAGCTAACGGAGAAGACGCTGACCGCAGGATGGCTTCTGACCGGGGATATGGCTTATATGGATGAGGAAGGGTATCTCTATATGCTGGGACGTGCAGATGACATCATTAACGTGGGCGGGGAAAAAGTTTCGCCGGTTGAGGTGGAAGAGGCTGCCGGGCAATACGATTCTGTACGGGAATGCGCCTGTATCGGTGTGGATGATCCGGATGGCATCCTTGGGCAGGTGCCGGTTCTTTTTGTGGCTGTAAAAAGCGGCTATACGCAGGAAGGACTGCTAAAGTTTTTATCCACAAGGCTGCAGCGGCATAAAATCCCCAGACAGGCAGTGGTGGTCCGGCGTATCCCACGTAACCGGATGCAGAAGACTGACTGCGGAAAACTGCGTATGCTCTGGGAAGATAAGGAAAGTCTGGAGCTGATGAATCCGGTGATGCAGGTCATTTTTTCCAGGAGGAGTGTGCGGAAATTTACAGAACAGGAAATCAGGCGCCCTGTCCTGGAAATGATTGTGCGGGCAGGGTGTTATGCTCCGAGCGGCCATAATATGCAAAGCTGGAGGTTCACTGTCCTGACGTCTCAGGAAGATATCAGGCGGCTTCGTGAAAAGACGCAGGAGGCAGCACAACAGAACCGGGTTTACTTCTATGGATGGGAGAATCCGCAGGCATTAGTGCTGGTGTCAAACGATAAGAGAAATGCCGATGGATGTCAGGACGCCTCCTGCGCAGCGGAGAATATCATGCTGGCAGCCGCTTCTTATGGAATCGGTTCGGTATGGTTAAATCCGCTGAAGACACTGCGTGACGCACCGCCGGTTAAGAGTGAGCTGGACAGCCTTGGCATTCCGCAAAACGATATTGTATGGGCAGCCATAGCGCTGGGATATCCGGTTGCGGAAGGGGCATTGTTACAGAAAAAAGAAGAGGTAATCCATTTTATCCAGAGCGTGTCTGAAAAATGCTTTTCGTGAGATGTATCCTGAAGGGCATGATATGTGTCAGCCCCAATTAGCAGGAACAATACAGCTATGGCGTCCTTCTTGTCGTGGATGGCAAAGCCGGCTATCATGCCTTTGGAAACAAAAAACTCCCGGCAGTAGTCACGGATAAGGCCGGTATACCCGTTGAGCAGGATGAAGCGGAGATAAGGAAATGCCGTTGCCCGGGCTTTTATCCATGCAACGGCATTTGGAGGCTGATTCAGCTTCATGCAATAACAGCGATACAGCAAAGAAGCGTCCTCCCCTGCCAGAGAAGAATCTTCTTGCAAGGTAGTCATCAGGCGGGTTCCTTTCGGTTTCGACCATGATTCCCCCAGGGGGGGGGTACAGTGTTCCGCTCCTGCGGGAAGAAATTCCACAAATTTTCTGACCGGAGTATTCATGGCAGCTTCAGGTGTGGGATTTTCTCTGGCGGATGCTGTTTTAGTCTCTCCGCAGCTTTTGCCGCAACTCCTCACGTTTGGGATAAAGCACATAATTGGATAAATATTTATCATCGTTCAGCAAGTGCTCATCCCACACATCCTCATCATTCCAGGAACCCATGTAGACCACATGGCCATTTTTTATCAGACAGTGCAGCCCCTCATCCTCCTGCCAGTCACAGCCACCACTCAGATCCAGTACAGGGATTTCCAGATCTTTGGGAATCCTGATGTCCAGGCTGCCAGACTCCATATAGCGAAGAACCTCTGACGGCTCTTGTATGTGCCGCATATCTTCGTCCGACAGTTCTCCCCTGCTTGTGGATTCTGACTCATCCTGAAGATAATAAAGAGCGTACTGGCAGATTTCCCTTACCAGAGTTTCATCTGCCTCCGCCAGCCAGCGAATGGACCGGGCAGCATACTCCGCTGTAACACCCTCATCACAAGTCACTTCAATCTGCCTGTGAAAGGCCAGCAATCCCCATCCCCCCGCTGTCGTTCAGTCAATCAAAAAGCCTGTCCCTGAAATAGTTCCGTTCCATTCTGTTATCCCCTTTCATGGTTTGTAAGCAGCCAGAATCAATACTCCTCCGGTAACAGTCAGAACAGATAAGTAAATCAGATACATAAAACTGTCGTTATAAGGAGGAGCAGATCTGTCTGCAATATCTGCGGGATTCACACAACATCTTCTTTTTGAAACCAGCGGATACTACTGAATATTCCGGACAGGCATACAAATAATATAATTAATATCCCGGGCAGGGCAGAAGCGGATTGTGCCAGCCGGCCGGTCAGCAATAGATACGTGGCGGTCCACGGGTAATATCCCGCTATTGGGGAACCGGATAATACTACATTTAACTGACTGATTGTAACGATAACGATAAATGGCGCAAGGGTACCTTTTACATAAATGGTAAGAGATACAAATGGCGTAAGCGTCGCAAATAAAAGCAGATCAAATTCTTTTGCGGTAAGCTCCAGCGTAATATCATCCTTACGGACTATACGGCCCGGTTTATCAATAGACAGTCTGCCGGCTGTTATAAACTTACTGGTAACATCCGGTGTGTTAAAAACAGTATATCTTTGTAAAAGAGACGACACCCTTGCCAGAAATTCACTATTGGCAAAAGGTTTTGTTAAGTAATCGTCCGCTCCCATTCTAAGACCGGATACTTTGTCGCCCTCACTGTCTCTGGCTGTGAGCATTAAAACAGGAACAACGTTTTCTTCCCTGATTTTTTTCAATACTTCATATCCGTTTTTTAAAGGCAGCATTATGTCCAGAACCACAAGCTGATAATCATAATGCCACAAATGTTTAAGACCTGTTATTCCGTCATGACAGGTGTGGACATCATAGCCCTCCTGCTCAAGATTATTTTTTAACAGTCTGCATAAATCAATATCATCGTCTATAACCAGTATTTTCTGTTTCATGATTCAGATTCCTCCATATTTTATTGCAGGGATACGGTATACCGGCAGGCAGGATGAAGATACAGATACGCCGGAAACAGCTGGGGAAGCACGTCTTTTCCGCACGTCCGGAGTATGTGGTTATATTCCTGATGTAAGAACAAAAAGCGGGAACCCCCGCTTTTTGTTTTTACGATCCTCACTCCTCACTTTAGTGCTTCATAATCTTTATTCGTATAATCTTTTTTGGGGTCCCAGTTTGGAAATTCAAGTTCACTGAAATCCATACCGACAGCTTCACATGCCCGCTTCCATTCTGCGGTGGATGCGTCTGCCAGTGTCTTCAGGGCAGAATTATAATCGGTAATGCTCTTTGAAATAATGCCCTGTACGATGGCTCCGAGGCCCGGCTGCACATCTTTTATTTCGGCATACAGATCATTGGCTTTAAGATCTCTTTTCACAAGTGTGGGAACAGTCTTTGAGGTGTCTTCCGCAATGGTGTAGTAATCTTTCATAATTTCATTCGTCATATATTTTTCATTAATAGATGGAATAACTGATACAAACGTGCCGTCAGAGACACAGCCGGACTGGTAGCCGTATTCCTCACTGTACAATGCCATTAAATATTCTGCGGCTTCCTGTGGATGTTCTGACTGTTTGTAAATGCCAATCCAGGGCGACAGCCCGCCTGCCTGGACATAAGTGTCAGATATCCCGTCAGGCACCGGTACAGCCATAACGCCATAGTTCAGATCCGGATAATCCACATCCCATTGGGAAATGCACCACATACCCTGACAGAGGAAAGCGGCCTGACCATGGGCAAATAATTCTCTTGCTTCCGGAGCGCTGATATTGATCGTGTCCGGATGAATACTTCCATCGTCAGTCAGGCCTTTAATCAGTTCCATTGCCTGCTTCATCTGGCTGGTATCAAAAGGAGCGGTACCATTATCTGTCAGTACCTTTGTGGTGGCTGCGATTTTACCGCCTGCAGCGGCAGCCAGCGAACGTGCCAGAACATCCATGCGGTTTGTCTGCTTGCCGCCGTCTGCCAGGCCGTATGTGCTGCCTTTGCCCTGTTCAGTTACTTTTCTGCAGGCTTCCCGGAATTCGGAGTATGTGGCGGGAACTTTATCCACGCCTGCGGCGGCCAGAACATCTTTGTTGTAAAAAAACAGACATTGTATGGTTGGCATTACTTCTGTAATGGTGTACCAGTCGTCTCCGATATGTGTTACACCTTCTTCGAATGAAAGGGGGTCAAACTGTTTTGCGAAATCTTCAGTGACATAATCATTCATAGGCTGGTACCAGTCTTCTGCAACGGCTGTGTTTAGTGTGAGCCCTACAGGGATCGGAAAGAGGTCCGGGCCTTCGCCGGATTTAATCATTGTTACAATGGTGTTTTTGAACTGGTCAACGGTCAGCATGGTATATTCGATATTAATATCCGGATGCTGTTCCATAAATTTTTTATGGAACTCCTCTCTCTGTCCGGCGGAGCCGTCGCTCCAGTCAACCACACGCAGTGTGACTTTGCCGTCTTTGGACTTTTTGTCATCAGACGACGTGGTATCTGTATTGTCAGCGCTGGTATCAGTATCCCGGTCTTTCTTTCCGCCGGTAGACGGCATTGCGCCACAGCCTGTCAGCATGGTAACCGTCAGGGCGGCTGTCAGCAGAAATGCTAAGGTTTTTCTTTTTTTCATGTTTTTTCCTCCATATATAGTTAGTTCTGATCGCAGTTTGCGTTTTATCAGGTTTTATATCAGATTTTTTATGTCAGACTCTTTATGATCAGCTGCTCTCTGGCGGCTTTCTGACAGAGCGTATCAGTACTTAACAGCCGGGCGGTGCCTTTCGCAAAGAAACGCCGCATATAAATAATCAATAAAGACGGCAGTCATTCCGCTGGGGAAGCTCCTTTTTGGTCAGATGGCAGTTTTTTCCCAGAACGGATATTTCCGGCAGGACGTATCAGCTCTTAACAGCGCCGGCGATACCTTCAACAAAGTGACGCTGCATAAAGATAAAGAGTATGATTACCGGGATAACGGCAATTGTTCCGCCAGCGGCAATCCCTGTCCAGTCTACAGTATTTTCTCCCTTGAAGGCATAAAGCCCAACAGCAAGTGTTCTGGAGGCAGGGGAATTCAGAGTAAGTACAAGCGGAAGCATAAATGCGTTCCAGGCCCAGATAGTCTCCATTATGACGACAGTAGTAGCAACTGGTTTACATAATGGCATCATAATATAGAAAAATGTCTGGAAAAAGTTGCAGCCGTCCATTTTTGCGGCTTCTTCCAGTTCATCCGGCACAGATTCAAAAAAGCTGGTAAACAGCAGCAGGAAAATAACGTGTGCGCCGCCGGCCTGGGATAATATAAGGCCGGTCTTCGTACCTACCAGGTTCATGCTTTTTACCACCTCATAAGTCGGAATAATCGTACTTACCAGGGGAATGGCGATACTTGCCAGGAATACGGCCATGCACAGATTCCGTCCACGGAACCGGAAGCGTCCCATGGCATATCCGGCCATCATGGTCATAATCCATACGATTATTACAGAAAAAAAGGTGACAATAATTGTATTAATAAAATACGTGCCAAAATCTGCTTTGCTCCAGATGCGGATCATGTTATCAATGGTGGGAGATTTTGGAATCAGACCGAGGCGGTTATCAAAAAACTCAGGCTGACTTTTAAAAGAAGCCGAAATCATCCAGATGAAAGGATAGATCCAGATAAAGCCAATGCCTGCCAGCAGCAGATGCGTGATTGTGGTTTTTGCCTTGCGGAATGCTTTTTCTCCGTTCATAAATTTCCTCCTTACATTTGTGAATGCCTGCCCAGCCGGCTTTTGACAGAATTCAGGACAAGTCCGATGATGATAATGACTATTCCGAAAAACATTGCGGCCGCACTTGCATAACCGAGCCTTGGCATTCCGGTTTCACTGGAAAATGCGTTCCGGTATACATAAGTAGCAATGACATCGGTTGCGTAATAAGGTCCGCCCTCTGTCATTGTTTTTACAATATCAAATACTTTCAGGGAATTGATGGTACATAAGATTGCGATAATGCCGCCGGTGGGCGCAATGAGGGGAAGCACGATATAGAAAAAGGTCTTTCCCCTGCCTGCGCCGTCAATTGTGGCGGCTTCATATACATCTTTAGACACGCCCTGCAGGCCGGCGAGCCAGTAAATCATGTATGTGCCGCAGTCTTTCCAGAGGGAAATAATTACCAGGGTGGGCAGGGCTGCTTTTGCGTCTCCCAGAAAATTAACCGGCTGGTCAAGAATATGCAGGGTAGTAAGCAGATAGTTGACCGGGCCCTGGACGCCTAGTATAAAAATCATAATAATGCCCACCACAGACGCGGTTGTAATGACCGGAATAAAATACATGGTCCGGTATACAGAGCGTCCTTTCAACCGTTCGTTATTCAGCATATAAGCCAGAAACAATGAAACAGCCAGTTCCAGTGGTACAATCATAAGCATGTATTTGAAACTGTTAAAGAACGCATTCCAGAATAAGCCATCCTGAATCAGTTCTTTATAATTAGCCAGTCCGGTAAAAACCGCATCCGAGGTCATGCCGGACCAGTCCAGCAGGGAATACTGTATACTGCATATAATAGGATATCCCTGGAACAGGATATAAAAACCTACCGCTGGCAGCATAAACAGCCAGCACCAGGCATTCATTCTGAAGCGTTCCTGCCGCTGTCTTTTTGTGACTGCGGCCGCTGGTTTATGTTTTGTCCGGTTCATTCGCGTTTTCCTCCAGTTCATATAGATTTTTTTTACGGACTGCACGGGCCATTGGAAGTCCCGTATCATAATCCAGCTGCCAGTGCCCGTAGCCGTCGTCTTCCCGTTGTCTCGTATATCCTTCGTTGTTCCACTGGGGAATGAATCCTTTGTTCCAGGGTCTTGCCGACCACTGGTAACCCCGGTATGGATCTCTCGTATCGTTCATGTGGCGGATCAGAAGCTGATGATAAGATTTTATGATGTCCAGGCAGCCGTCGTCTTCAATCCGGTTTTCCAGTTCCTCCGGATCTGCCCTTAGATCATAAAATTCATCCTTATCCAGCAGATGAATGGCAAGCTTGTAGTTTTCAGAGATGACAGCCCGCATCAGCTGCAGCCCGCCAAATCCGTCGTGATCTACTTCGTATCTGGTGAATTCTGTAAATACCACGTCGTTGATCCGTTTGTCTGTATCGTAAATCTGCGGCAGCATGCTCCTTCCTTCCAGCAGATCTGGTACAGGCAGGCCAAAATAATCCAGAATGGTAGGAGCAATATCAATATGAGATGCGGGTGCGTTTACAACCCTGCCCTTATCTCCTCCCCGGATAATCAGGGGAACATTGGCTACTTCCCGGTATACGGCGGCATTTTTGGAAAAGAGTCTGTGGGCTCCCAGCATATCGCCATGATCGGAAGTATACAGAATAAGCGCTTCCGGAATTTTTTTGCGCACCAGGTCCAGAATACGTCCGATTTCATGATCCACAAAGGAATTGCATCCCAAAAGCAGGGAGAGGGACTGGGAAGGTCTGTTGAGGCGGCTTTCCGGAGCGGTTAGAAGGCTGCCGGCCCAGAGCCGCTGCATCAGCGGTTTGTCTTTGAGATCATCCTGAAATCTGGGTGAATGGTCAAATCTGAAATCCGCATACATCTGGTTGTAAGGAGCAGGGCACAAAGACGGCGCATGGGGTTCGTCATAAGATATCGTAAGGAAAAAATCATCGTCGCTGTATTGCTCCAGAAACCGGACAGCCCGGTTGGTGCAGCGGTGTGCGTATGTAAATTCCGCTGAAAAACCGGGGGCGAAAGCTTCGTCGGACTGTCTGGAACGGAGCCGTTCATCTGCGGTCAGTTCGTCCAGGTAATTTTTCATATCATACCAGTAGTCCGCATTCCATCCCCGGGGACATGTTCCAAGCCCGAAATAATCACCGCCGTCCAGATGCCATTTGCCGATATAGCCGCACTCAATACCACAGTCTGTCAGCCGCTGGCCAATGGTCTTTACGTTTGCGCCCAGTGGAAGGCCGTTGGTAATCATTCCATTTGAATGGGGAAACAGTCCTGTAAATATGGAACTGCGGGCAGGGCCGCACACGGGCTGGCAGGTATACGCATTTTCATAACGGATTCCTTCAGCCGCAAGTGAATCCAGGTTTGGCGTATGCATGTTTTTGTTTCCATAACATCCAAGCATTTCTTTGCAGGTGGTATCTGTCATTATAACAATAACCTATTTTTTCAATATTATTCTCCTTTCTATTCAGATATGTACAGGCAGAAACCATGTGATGCCTGCGCTTCCTCCTTTCTGGCCAGGCGGCGGTCTGGTTACTGTCCCTGTAAAAGTATGTTACAAAAATAACCGTCCGGATACCATTGGGAGATATGTTTTTTATATGGACTTTTCTGCTTTTATGTGGTATTCTGAGGAAAAATGGAATAAATCATGACAGCCGGACTATACAACAGAAAGGGGAAATATGATAAACATCAGCGGACACTTACGTGACAGAAGGAATATCCTTGGATTTTGCGATGAAAGCGTGGATCTGATGGTAAATTGTTGTGGAAAACAGACATTTGTGGAACAGGATTATTTTCTGAACCGTGAAAAGGGACGCCTGGATTATCAGCTGATTTATATTTATAAAGGAGCCGGGCATTATTTTCTGAATCACAAATGGGAAGTACTGCCGGCGGGTAACCTGGTCTTATACCGTCCGCTGGAACACCAGCAGTATTCCTATTATGCGAAAGACAGGCCGGAGATTTACTGGATTCATTTTACGGGCAGCCAGTGCGAAGCGGTTTTAAACAGATACGCAGTTGAAAACTGCTATATCGGGGAGAGCCTGGCTGTCAGGATGCTTTTTCAGTATATTATTACAGAACTGCAGTTAAAGAAACCTCATTATGAAAATGTGGTTCTGGCTAATTTTTCTATATTGCTTAGTACGATCCACCGGTCTTTTGAGCAGCTGGCGCATTCCTGTGAAAATGATTTCACCATTGACCGGCTGATCTGTGAGCTGAATTCCAGATACATGCAAAACTGGAGCGTATCTGACATGGCTGATTTTTGTAAATTAAGTAACAGCTATTTTTCCCATACGTTCCGTCAGCGGATGGGTGTGTCCCCGATGCGGTTTTTAAATAATCTGCGGATCGAAAAGGCGAAGGATTTTCTGATGACCAATTCCATGCCGGTTGCGACGGCGGCACAGCTTGCCGGGTTTGAAGATCCTTTGTATTTCAGCCGTGTGTTCAAAAAATATACTGGTATAGCACCCAATGAATTTTACCATAGTGTCGCAGGCGGCAATACGCCGTCCTGGTTTCAGAAACAAGAGGATTAATAGTACCGGAAAATATTGTATATGCTGATTACGATAATAACAGTCATAAGTCCGGTAAATAACTGATCCACCGTTCTGTTATCTGTTTTCCGGCTGACAGCGGAACCTGCCAGGCCGCCCAGAATACCGCAGCCGCTCATAAGGACCAGAATATCTGTGGAAACGTGGGGTACATTACCCGCCAGTATGTTGTAAAGCAGGCTGGCTGCCTGTGAAAACAGAATGATGAAAATAGAATACAAGGCGGCTTCTTTTGTCTTCATGGAGAAGAGACAGAACAGTACAATCAGGTTGACCGGCCCGCCCCCGATTCCAAGAAAGGCGGACAGCACGCCTAAAAAACATCCGGTAAAAAAGATGACCGCTTTACTTGTTATGGTTCTGGTAACGATTTTATCTTTGTTCAGCTCACAGGCCAGTGTTGCGGCCGTAATGACCAGCAGAATGGCGGCCTGTATGGCGCCGGCCCTGTGTTTCATTGCCGGAAAGAGCAGGATATACTGGAACGCCGATTTTCCCAGTACACCTCCGGCGATGCTTCCAAGAGTCAGGATAGAGGCTGATATTTTGTCAAAATCACTGTTCTTTCTGTTTTTCAGATTATTGTAAAGAGAAACGGCAGCCATGGAAAGCACGGTGCAGCCTGACAGAAATGACACGGACGCCGCATCCATAATACCGGACGCATCCAGCGCTGGTTTGATAATGACGCCCCCGCCTATTCCACAGATGGAACCTGCTGCGGATGAAAAGAAACAAATAAGCAGAATCATAAATAGTTTTATCATATCAATTCTCCTTTCCTCATACCGGTATTCTGTCATTATAAAAAAAGGAGTTTTTATTACTATTTCAAATCATGTCTTTCGTATGGATTTTTTTGCTTTTTATCGCATTGGCAATTCTTTCCATTTCGGGCAGGCAGGCATCGAAGAACATCTGGTATGATCTGCAGAAATAGTTCTGTCCTGTCGCAGCGCCCTGCTGTTCTTTATGTCTGGGGCAGCCGCCACGGCACAGCATATAGTACCGGCAGCCGGCGCATGCGTCATAAGAGGCCTGAAAGCGGCGGAGAAAAGAGCTCTGTTTCTGCCTTTCTTCTATTATGTCGAAATCATCTGTTAAGAGGTTTCCCAGTTTATACTGATCCAGTACATAAAAATCACAGGGATATACGCTTCCGTCCGCTTCCACAACATTCTGGAAACTGCAGACGCCCCGCTGTTCACAGGATTCCGGTTCATAGCCAAGCAGAATGCCAATGTAGTTTTCAAACTGACGGATATGGGGCTGTCTGCCATTTTGCAGATCAATGTTCCATAACCGGAACAGGTCTGTCAGAAACTGTCCATAAATTTCCGGTGTAAGGGAATAATCCATGCTTCCGGGCGCTGCTTCCAGCGGATCGAGGCATGCGATATATTGCTGCCAGACAAAACCCTGGCGGCGGTAAGTTTCATATATACGGTGGATTTTTGCCGCTGTCTGCTTTGTTACCACGGTCAGTATATTAAATTCCACACCGGCGCTGCGCAGTCTGTCTGCCGCATCCAGTACCCTGAAATAAGTGCCTTCTCCCTGCGGGTCTTTCCGGTAAGCGTTGTGGGTAGACTTTACGCCGTCTATGGACAGTCCGGCCAGAAAGTGATGTTTTGCAAGAAACCGGCACCAGTCTTCATTTATCAGGTAACCGTTGGTCTGCAGGGCATGTGCGGTTTCTATCCGGTTCACATTATATTTTTTTTCATAGTCCAGCCATCTCTCATAAAAAGGCAGTCCGGCCAGGGCAGGTTCCCCTCCCTGAAATAAAAACGTACATTTGCCGGAAGCTTTTGCAAGGGCTTTTTTTATGACCTGTTCCATTACTTCGTCTGTCATAATTCCGTAGGATGCCAGCTCTCTGCTGCGCATTTCATCCGTATAAAAACAATAATCACATTTCATATTGCACAGCCCGGAAGCTGGCTTGATTAAAAGGTTCATTTCCCGCATAGTTTCGTCTCCTGTTTTAAGCTGGCTGTTTGTGTGAACGGCTGCGTGCGACGGTCTGGGGCGTGGTGGATCATATTTTGCGTAAGCAGCGTGTTCTGGTGCAGATATATCATACTGTCCGGGATGGAAAAAATCAATCTGTTTTGGATTTCCGTTTCATTATTATTCGCAGACGTCCGGCATTTGTAGAACCTCTGGTATTTCTGGTTTTGCCGGACGCTTTTTTTTCCAACCTGAAAGAAAAAGCTTCAATAAATGGAAGAAATAGTATATAATATAAAGACTATCCAAAACAGCCAGCCCACGCTCTGGAACAATAATATAAAGAAAGGAGGAACTGATGTTTAGTTTTTTTAAAAAAAAGACTTCCGGTAAACCGAAAGCCGCAGTATTCGTTGACTATGAGCATTGGTATTATGGATATCACAACAAAGTGCAGATGAAACCGAATGTAGAAGAATGGCTGGAAGAACTGAAACAGGAGTATGAATTGGATAGGCTCTATATTTTTGGGGATTTTTCAGAACCGAAAATCGGCACTGAACTGGAAAAGCTGAAATCGCTTACCGAATATGTAGTTCACACGGCAAGCACAAAGGAAGGTGTGGACAAGGATTTTACAGACATTATTATGCTGGATACGATTTACCGCAGCATGGCCGATAGAAATGATGACGAAATATACGTTCTTTTCACGGGAGACGCACATTTTACAAAAGTAGCGGAATACCTTAAGGAAAAAGACAAAAAAGTAATCATATACGGTGTGCGGTTTGCGTTCAGTAATGCTTTAAAATCCGTTGCCACCAGTTATGTGGAAATGCCCAGACAGGAACAGGAACGAAATCATTACAATGACCTTATTCTTGCGAGTCTGGATCATTTGCGTAAGAAAAATGCGGATAGAAAACCATCTTACTGGAAAACAATTGAAAGTGTTGCTTCTTATAATCGTGTACCGAAAAATCGTGTAAAAACCGCATTAGATGGAATGATTAGCCAGAAGTATATCGAGGTTCGTGCCAAAAAAGCAGGAAGAGATCACGAGCATACGCATTTATTATTGGAAGTGGATTGGGAGCAGTTACAGGCAGACGGTCTGTGGGGGTAAACAAATAGAGAGGAGAAGGATTATACAGATATAAACAAGAGAAAAATGAGTAACAGTTACAAACGACGTGCTGTTACAATCATGATGTATAAAATATGTCTGTCCCGGTAGTGGACAGGGCTGTATCCGGCAGCTGAAATAAAATGGAAGAAAAGGAAAACCAGTAATAATCCGGTAAAATGTATCTGATTCACATATTCCGGAATCCTGCGGTCAGATATGATGTCTGATCCGGCGCCGGCGCTGGTTATATAAGTAATAAAATATGATATCTTTCAATGAAAGGTAGGGCTGCTGAATGAAAAGGCAGCTGATAACGTATGAAAGGGGTTATCGGGAACTGACAGTTTCAGACAGTACACTGGCTGAAGCTGCCAGAGAGGCTGTCCTGTCAGGGACAGTGCTTTTCCGGCAGCCCCTTTTTCATCCTGTAGGAAACTGTATTTCCCAGAGGATGAAACTATCCGGGGGACGCCTGTGCCGGGACGGAAAAGCGCCGGAGCCGGTCCTGCGGATACGACTGACAAAACAGGAGGAGTAATCAATGAATGAAATATATGCATGGCTTGTAGTAAACGGATTTATCTGTTCGGAAAAATTCCGCCAGCTGTTTCAATGGCTGGTAAAAGCAGCCGCAAAGCAAAACTGCAGGCTGGAAATAATGACCAATACACAGCTGCTGCCAGAGCTGGTTCTGGGACCGGAGGTAAAGCTGCGGACAACACGCAGGCCCCGGTTTGTTCTTTTCTGGGATAAAGATGTACGCCTGGCACGGATTCTGGAATCATGCGGTCTGCGGCTGTTTAACCGGGCGGAAAGCATCAGTATCTGCGACGATAAAGCACGGACATTTATAGAACTACAAGGCAGTGGCATCCGGATGCCGGAGACTGTCGTTGCCCCGAAAACATTCCGGCCGGAAGGGTTTGCGGATCTGGGATTTTTAAAGAAAGTGGAAGAGGGGCTGGGATATCCTTTTGTAGTGAAAGAATGCTATGGTTCTTTTGGCCAGCAGGTATATCTGGTATACAACAGACAGCAGACAGAGGAGTGTCTTTTGCGCATTCAGAACCGTCCCTGCCTGTTTCAGAAATATATCCGAGCTTCCGCCGGATCCGATGTACGGATACAGATGGTGGGAGATAAGGCGGTAGCCGCAATGCACCGGTACAATGAGAAGGATTTCCGGGCCAATATTACAAACGGAGGCAGCATGAAACGTTATGAGCCGGATGCGGAACAGACGGAATTGTCCCGGAAAGTCATGCGGCTGTTGCGGCTGGATTTTGCCGGGATTGACCTGTTGTCCGGAGAAGACGGCGGGCCGGTACTGTGTGAAGTAAATTCAAATGCACATTTTATAAATATGTATCAGTGTACAGGAATCAATGCCGCAGATGATATTATCAGATATTGCATACAGGAATCCGCAGAGGAACAGCCATGAAACGTGGACAGGTAAGTGCCCTGTACAAAGGATCATAAGGAATCATGGATGTTTACAAACATCAGACTGGCCAGACAGTGACATTCAGAGAAAGAAAAGCGGATGAATTATGAATGGCGGACAGAAGAAAAGCCCCCCGGAATGTCTGCCCGTAAACATCCGGACAGATAACCCTGTGAAAAAGAGTGCGCAAATATATAAAAAGGATATAATGAAATGGAACAAGAGCGGAAAAACAATGACAATAAAGAATATGATAACAATAATGCGGATCATGCGTATCAGGGATGGATTCTTTATACCCGTCCGGAAAGTATCAGAAACCGGCATTATATAGATCTGTATCACGAGGCATGTCAGAAATATGGCATGTCAGTCACCCTTGGTATATATGACCAGGAACGGCCGGAGGTGCTGTGTATAAACGGATCAGAATCTCCGGTTTCACCATATGCAGACGGCCGGGAAGAACGGTTGTGTGAGCTGATTTGCCAGCAGCGGCCTGATTTTGTGGTAAACCGGACCAGGGATTACCGGCTGGCCCTGGCGCTGGAAGCGTCAGGCGTGCGTGTTTACAACAATTCACAGGTTGCCAGACTGGGCAACGATAAGGATATGGCTTACCGCTATATGCAGCGGCGGGGAATTCCGGTTATGCCCATAGTCTGCGGGGCAGAGGCTGAACCGGACTGTTATCCGGTAGTGGTAAAATCCTGTGCCGGACATGGCGGAACAGAAGTCTTTCTGATATGTGACGCAGCTGAATGGAGGCGCTGGAAACAGGACAGTTACCAGAAAGACACAAAATATGTGGTACAGCAGGCTGCTTCTGATACCGGCAGGGATCTGCGTGTCTACGTAGTGGGCGGTCAGATCGTGGCCAGTGTACTACGTACCAGCAGGGTGGATTTCCGCAGTAATACAGGTCTGGGAGGAGAGGCTGTAATGTATGAACTAAACAGCGAAGAGACAAGACTTGTGAAAGAAATTATATCTGAACTTGATATTGGAATGGCGGGCGTTGATTTTATATTTCATCATGGCAGGCCGGTATTTAATGAAATTGAGGATGTGGTGGGTGCACGTATGCTGTATGCGCTGACGGATGATAATATTGTGGATACGTATGTGAGTTATATCAGAAGAGATCTGGAAGCGGGGAGCCGCTGACAGGCTTTCCGCAATGACAATCCCGTGTGGCATTCCATGTCAGAAGCGGTTTGCGGGCGGGATGCGGCCGGCGTTTTTTCAGAAACTGAACTGTCTGCCACACAAAAACAGGACTGTCAAAAACGAAAACCGCTCCATACAGCCTGAAAGATTCCTGCCGTATGGGGCGGCCCGCCAGAGAAAGAGACTGATTTAAAAAAGTCTGGTTAATTAATGATGGAACAGGCGGATACCGGTAAATGCCATTACCATCTGATGGGCGTTACATGCGTCAATCACATCCTGATCCCGTTTCGAGCCGCCCGGCTGCGCCACATATTTTACGCCGCTTCGGAAAGCCCGTTCGATATTATCGCTAAATGGAAAGAAAGCGTCAGAACCCAGGGCTACGTCTGTATTCCGGTCCAGCCACGCACGTTTTTCTGAAGCTGTAAATACCGGAGGTTTTACCTTAAATGTATGCTGCCATACATCGTCTCCCAGCACATCCATATAGTCGTCGCCAATGTACAGATCAATGGCGTTGTCCCGGTCCGCCCGTTTGATGGTATCCAGGAACTGCAGATCCTGTACCTGCGGGGACTGGCGTAAAAACCAGTTGTCGGCTTTTGTACCTGCCAGTCTGGTGCAGTGAATACGGGACTGCTGTCCGGCGCCGATACCGATGGCCTGCCCGCCCTTTGCGTAACATACAGAATTGGACTGGGTATATTTTAAGGTAATCATTGCGATGGCCAGGTCGATACGGGCTGATTCCGGAAGGTCTTTATTTTCCGTTACAATATTCTGGAAGAAATCTTTGTCAATGTTTAACTCATTACGGCCCTGTTCGAAAGTAATGCCATACACATCTTTTTGTTCCAGCGGAGCCGGTTTGTAGGAAGGGTCCATTTCCACAATGTTATAAGTGCCCCGTTTTTTTGATTTCAGAATATCCAGGGCTTCCGGCTCATAGCCGGGAGCGATAATACCGTCGGACACTTCATGTTTAATAAATTCCGCTGTAGACGTATCGCACACATCTGACAGGGCAATGTAATCGCCAAAAGATGACATGCGGTCAGCGCCCCTTGCCCGGATATAAGCGCAGGCCAGCGGTGAATATTCTGTTTCGTCCTCTGCGTGACAGATTTTACGGTCTATGGCGGTCAGCGGCAGGCCCACAGCTGCGCCGGCCGGGGATACATGCTTAAAAGAAGCCGCAGCGGGAAGTCCGGTGGCCTGTTTTAATTCTGTAACAAGCTGCCAGCCGTTAAAAGCATCCAGAAAATTAATATAGCCCGGTTTTCCATTTAATACTTTTACCGGCAGTGGGGAACCGTCCTTCATGAAAATTCTGGAAGGTTTCTGGTTCGGGTTGCATCCGTATTTTAATTCTAATTCATTCATGTCAGATTCTCCTGATAACCGGCTGACGGAGGCCTGAAAATATTTTATTCCTGACTGCGTATCGCAGGCGGGAATATTTATGGGGCGCATCCTGACAGCCGGCTGCGTATATAGATTTGTTTTATGTGACCTGTAACTATCAGCATTACAGCCTGGCTCTGGCACCGCTGCAATTTCTGCCCGTTATGGTAAAAAATGAAAGCTTGAACTATACGGACATTGATGTTATTATAAACGGTAAATAAAAGAAATACAAGGGGGATATTAACATATGAAAGAAATCGCACTGGTAATTATGGCGGCAGGCATCGGGTCCCGTTATGGCGCAGGCATCAAGCAGCTGCAGAAAGTGGGGCCACAGGGAGAAATCATTATTGATTATTCCATTCATGATGCGCTGGAGGCAGGATTTACAAAAGTAATCTTTATAATACGCAAAGATATAGAAGCAGAGTTTAAAGAAGCAATTGGTTCCAGGATCGAAAAAATCTGTCCGGTTACATATGTATTCCAGGATAAAGAGGACCTGCCGGAAGGATTTCAGTGTCCGCCGGACCGTGTCAAACCATGGGGAACCGGCCAGGCCGTGCTGGCGTGCTGGGAAGTACTGCATGTGCCATTTGCCGTGATTAATGCGGATGACTATTATGGAAAGACGGCGTTTCAGATTATATATAAATATCTGGAAGAACATTATGAGGATAAACGTCAGTACTGTATGGCGGGCTTCCGGATTGGAAATACATTAAGTGAAAACGGCGCCGTTACCCGGGGGATCTGCACCATGGATGATGAAAACAACCTGCTGAAAGTAGTGGAAACCGGCGGGCTGGAACGGATGGATTCCGGACAGGTAAAAGATGCGGACGGAGGAGTCCTTTCTGATGATACACTTGTATCCATGAACCTGTGGGGACTGGGACCGGATTTCCTTCCGGTACTGGAGCAGAAATTTACAGAGTTTTTACAGCAGGTAAAACCGGGAGATATCAAGGCGGAATATCTGCTGCCGTCGGTGATTGACCAGATGATCGGCAGCGGTCAGGCTTCAGTAAAAGTACTTCCTACTGCGGATAAATGGTTTGGCGTTACATATGCGGCGGATAAAGACAGTGTGGTGGAAGCGTTTAAAAACCTGGTGGCACAGGGAGTCTATGGGCCTGAGCTGTGGACCTGATCCATGACGGGCGGAAAGCGGATACAGTGCGGGGCCGTAAAAAAAGACAGAGAGGAAACAGATTTATGAAAATAGCAGTGGCAGGTACCGGGTATGTGGGGTTGTCGCTGGCAGTCCTGCTGGCGCGGCATCATGAAGTAACAGCAGTGGATATTGTGCCTGAAAAGGTGGAACTGATTAATCAGCGCCAGTCTCCCATTATTGATAAAGAAATTATAGACTTTTTTGCCCACAGGACGTTACATTTATGTGCCACAACGGATGGGCGCAGCGCCTATGTGGATGCTGATTTTGTCATTATCTCCACGCCCACCAATTATGAAACCAGGCTGAATTATTTTGATACGTCTTCTGTGGAAGAAGTCATTCAGACAGTGCTGGAAGTAAACCAGAAGGCGGTCATGGTTGTGAAATCCACGGTGCCCGTTGGATTTACAAAGGATGTGCGCAAAAAATACGGGACAGAACGGATTCTGTTTTCACCGGAATTTTTGCGGGAAGGTCATGCCTTATATGATAATCTGTATCCATCCAGAATCATTGTAGGAAGTCCTTCCGGAAATGAAGAAATGCGGAAGGCGGCCGTGGTTTTTGCGGATCTGTTGCAGGAAGGAGCGGAAAAGAAAGACATACCGCTGCTTCATATGGAAACCACAGAAGCGGAAGCTGTCAAGTTATTTGCCAATACGTACCTGGCGCTGCGTGTTTCTTACTTTAATGAGCTGGATACCTACGCAGAAGTCCGGGGACTGAACACAAAGCATATTATCGAAGGGGTCTGCCTGGACCCCCGTATCGGCACCCAGTACAACAATCCGTCCTTTGGCTATGGCGGCTACTGTCTGCCGAAGGATACGAAACAGCTTCTGGCAAATTACAAAGATGTGCCAGAAAACCTGATAGAGGCAATCGTGGCGTCCAATAGTACGAGAAAAGATTTCGTGGCTGAACAGATACTGGATAAAGGCGGTTATTTTGACGTGAACGGCAGAAAAGGCAGAAATGGAGTGCCGGGAAATGCCTGTGTGGTAGGAATCTATCGTCTTACGATGAAAACCAATTCGGATAATTTCCGGCAGAGTTCCATTCAGGGCGTTATGAAACGTATCAAGGCAAAGGGTGCGGTTGTCATAATTTATGAACCGGTTCTGAAAGAAGAGGCGTTTTTCGGAAGTGAAGTAGTCAGGGATCTGGCGGAATTTAAGTCCAGGGCAGACGTGATTGTGGCAAACCGCTTTGCGCCGGAGCTGGAGGATGTGTCAGAGAAAGTGTATACCAGGGATTTGTATGGCAGGGACTAGAGCGTGTTTGGACAATACTGGATTATGCATGGTTAACTCTCATTTTTGCATTCTGGCGTCTGGGAAATATACATTTATCTGCGGCTGACCCGTTGAACGAAATGACAGATAATCATGCAGTATCATGCGTGGTTTACCCCGGAGTGTGTCCGAAACATGTTTTCCGGCAGATGTACCCTGGAGGGCATGATATGTTCCTCTTTGCGGATCAGGGGTACACTGGTATTTTATCCGGATAGCAATGACGAAATATATACAGACAAAGACGAAAGGAGAAGTGATGGAAGATAATAACCTGAATAACGGTTCCGGACTGGATGCGGCGGATGCAAAAGATGAAATGGGTCAGCCGGATTCCGGCCGTCAGCCGGACAGTCAGCCGGACAGTCAGCCGGATAATTCCGGCCAGCCTTACGGATGGGATCAGTCCGGATCGGACAGCTCCGGCCAGTCTTTTTATGGCGGAAATACGTACCAGCAGCCCTATGGACAGAACCAGACCGGAAACACGTACCAGCAGCCTTATGGACAATATCAGGCCGGAGGCGGTTACCAGCAGCCGTCTGGCAGGAATGACGCAGGCGGTTCTGACCAGTCATACGGCGGTGGCTATACAGAGGGCGGCAGCCAGCAGTACCAGAGCGGAGAGCAGGGGAACGGATATTACCAGACATATAACCAGCCCGGAGGACCATACCAGCAGTATCAGCAGACACAGAATCAGAACGGGCGGCCATATTATGAGAACCAGACTGGCGGCGGCCTGCATCCGGATCAGTTCCAGAAAAAAAGCAGCAGTGGGAATGGATTTGGGATTGCGTCCATGATTCTTGGCAT
Organism: uncultured Eubacterium sp.; assembly: GCA_947642745.1. Taxonomy (GTDB): domain Bacteria; phylum Bacillota; class Clostridia; order Lachnospirales; family Lachnospiraceae; genus Eubacterium_J. The sequence goes on along the minus strand of CANRTU010000006.1, from coordinate 9,947 downwards.
AATGTCACTGGTTCTTTTCTGTACCTGCCTGAATATTCCCCTGTCTGTTGCGGCGGTTATTTTCGGGGGACTGCATCTGGGACGGAGTACGGAAGGAAGGGCTATGGCTGTTACCGGAATTGTATCAGCCATATTGTCAGTCATTGCCTTTATCGTAACGCTCGTGCTGCTGTGGGGACCGTTCCAGTCCTTTTACTGGGAAGTCATGCAGGAGATGCCGTACTCTTCTGAATATGACGGTGATTACGATTATGAGTCTGACTACGATGATTTGTTTGATTTTCCATTCCGGGATGACTCCGGATATGACCCAAACGGGTTACCGTTCAAACCGATGTCATGGACGCCGCCGCATGGTACGCCTGGCAGATAAATGGTGTCAGGTGTGCGCTCCTGTCTGTCTTCAGGCAGCTTTAAACAGACAGGCAGAGTCCGGTTTACATCAGATTTGCGGTTTAAAGGTTACAGGCATAAATGTGAACTGAAACGGCGCAGCCGTGGATAATATTAAGCGGTGAAGAACTTCTTGACAGATGCTTCATTAGCGGATATACTATGCTTGCTATTAATAATTAAATGCATTGACGAAGACAGTAAGAGTTCCGCAAAAATGACAGCGAGCCGGGAGGGTGAAAGCCGGTATGAGTCACGGAATTTCTGAAGATCACTTCTGAGCAGCAGTCTGAACAGTTTCCGGAAAAACAGCAGTCTGGAGTTATCCGGAGGCCAGTAAGCACTGACGTATTTCCTGCGTTACAGGGAACAGATATGCATGGCGTTGTGCCATAAGTATCGTGTTACAGGTGGTATAAAAGCGGGTCAGACCCCGTCCTATAACAGGACGGGGTTTTTTTATCTTATAGGAAAGAGCGTCCTGTAAGATAAAAGTCCTCCGGGCAGGATCGCCCTGCGGCGGAGAGGAAGATGCTGCCGGGGGCAGCCCGCCGCAGGCGGAGTATCCGGCTTTGCCGGATATTTTTTTAATTTCTATGAAAATCCCATTATGAAACGGTTCTGACCAGCATACCAGAAAAGCGGTATGACGGGCACAGGGCCGGAAAGGGCGGGATATTTAAATAAAAAAGGAGTTGCGGCATGTATAACAAAGTAGATACGAACATGAATTTTGCGGAAAGAGAGCAAAAAGTTGCGGCCTTCTGGAAAGAGCGGGGAATTTTCCAAAAATCCCTGGATTCCAGAAAAGAAGGAGAAACATACACTTTCTATGACGGACCGCCGACTGCCAATGGTAAACCCCATATCGGCCATGTACTCACACGTTCCATTAAAGATCTGATTCCGAGATACCAGACGATGAAAGGCAGATACGTACCCCGCAAAGCGGGCTGGGATACCCACGGACTGCCAGTAGAACTGGAAGTGGAAAAACACCTGGGGCTGAATGGAAAAGAGCAGATTGAAGAATATGGCATGGAGCCTTTTATCAGACAGTGTAAGGAATCTGTCTGGCAGTATAAAGGCATGTGGGAAGACCTGTCAGACCAGGTGGCTTTCTGGGCGGATATGGAACAACCTTATGTCACCTATGAAGATGATTTTATAGAGTCCGAATGGTGGGCGTTAAAGCAGATCTGGGATAAAAAGCTGCTATACAAAGGCTTTAAAATTGTTCCTTACTGTCCACGCTGCGGTACGCCCCTTTCCTCACAGGAGGTGGCGCAGGGTTATAAAACCGTAAAGGAACGTTCTGCGGTGGTCCGTTTTAAAGTAATCGGGGAAGAGGCGTATTTTCTGGCATGGACCACCACGCCATGGACGCTGCCGTCCAATGTGGCGCTGTGCGTGAATCCACAGGAGACTTACTGTAAAGTAAAAGCGGCGGACGGCTATATTTATTATATGGCGCAGGCGCTGCTGGGCCAGGTTCTGGGCAGGCTGGGCGATAAAGACGCAGGCGTGGCGGCGTACGAAGTGCTGGAAACATGTTCCGGTACCGGTCTGGAGCATAAAGCGTATGAGCCGTTGTTTGACTTTGCGGCGGATATCATAGCAAAACAGAATAAAAAGGCGCATTATATTACCTGTGATGAATACGTCACCATGACAGACGGTACCGGTATTGTACACATAGCGCCGGCATTTGGTGAAGATGACGCAAAGGTAGGCAGAAAATATGACCTTCCGTTTGTACAGCTGGTCAACAGCAAGGGCGAAATGACAGAAGAGACCGCATATGCGGGAATTTTTGTCAAAAAAGCAGATCCTAAGATTCTGAATGATCTGGAACAGAAAGGGCTGCTCTTTGATGCGCCGAAATTTGAACATGATTATCCTCATTGCTGGAGATGCGACACACCGTTAATTTATTATGCGAGAGAATCCTGGTTTATTAAAATGACGGCGGTAAAAGATGATCTGATCCGCAATAACAATACAGTCAACTGGATTCCGGATTCTATTGGAAAAGGACGCTTTGGCGACTGGCTGGAAAATATCCAGGACTGGGGAATATCCCGTAACCGTTACTGGGGAACACCGCTTCCGGTCTGGGAGTGTGACTGCGGACACCAGGAATGTATTGGCAGCAGGGCGCAGCTGGCGGAAAAAAGCGGCCGGCCGGAAGCGGCGGACGTGGAGCTGCACAGGCCATATATTGACGACGTAACGTTACCTTGTCCGGAATGCGGCGGTACGATGCGCAGAGTACCAGAGGTAATCGACTGCTGGTTTGATTCCGGGGCCATGCCGTTTGCCCAGCATCATTATCCGTTTGAAAATAAAGAACTGTTCCAGCAGCAGTTTCCGGCAAAATTTATTTCTGAAGGCGTGGACCAGACCAGAGGATGGTTTTATTCACTGATGGCGGAATCTACCCTGCTTTTTAATCAGGCGCCGTATGAAAATGTCATTGTGCTGGGGCATGTCCAGGATGAAAAAGGACAGAAAATGAGCAAGTCCAAAGGCAACGCTGTCGATCCGTTTGAAGCGCTGAAAAAATACGGAGCGGACGCAATCCGCTGGTACTTCTATATCAACAGTGCGCCATGGCTGCCAAACCGTTTCCATGATAAGGCCGTGCTGGAAGGACAGCGGAAATTCCTGGGCACATTGTGGAATACCTATGCGTTTTTCGTTTTATACGCTAATATTGATGAATTTGACGCTACAAAATACGAGCTGGAATATGATAAACTGGGCGTTATGGATAAATGGCTGTTATCAAGGCTGAATACAGTTGTAAAATCCGTGGATGGAAATCTGGGCAGTTACCGGATTCCGGAAGCTGCCAGGGCACTGGATGGCTTTGTGGATGAAATGTCCAACTGGTATGTAAGAAGAAGCAGGGAGCGTTTCTGGGCAAAGGGCATGGAGCAGGATAAGATCAATGCTTACATGACGCTGTATACCGCACTGGTAACAGTTACGAAGACAGCCGCGCCACTGATTCCGTTTATGACAGAGGATATTTACCGCAATCTGGTATGCGGCATTGACGCTACAGCGCCGGAGAGCGTTCATCTGTGTGATTTTCCAGCAGTTAATGAATCCTGGATAGATGCCGGGCTGGAGACAAATATGGACGAGGTGCTCCGGATCGTTGTTATGGGACGCTCCTGCCGTAATTCGGCAAATATTAAAAACCGTCAGCCAGTGGGAAATTTATTTGTGAGGGCGCCGTTTGAGCTGCCAGAGTATTTCGTAAAAATCATTGAAGAAGAATTAAATATAAAGAAGATTACATTTTCTGATGATGTCAGCTCTTATACAGATTATACGTTTAAACCACAGCTTCGTACAGTAGGCCCTAAGTATGGAAAATATTTAAAGCAGATTCAACAGGCGCTTTCCGGACTGGATGGAAACGCCGCAATGACACAATTAAGGGAAAAAGGTATAATCACACTTGACAGTATTGGTGAGAACATCGTATTATCAGAAGAGGATTTGCTGATTACGATGACGCAGCAGGAAGGATACATGGCAGTGAACGACCATAACATTACTGTTGTACTGGATACCAGACTGACACCGGAGCTTTTGGAAGAGGGTTTTGTGCGGGAGATTATCAGCAAACTCCAGACCATGAGGAAAGAAGCTGGATTTGAGGTTATGGATCAGATTGCGGTTTCTTACACCGCAAATGAAAAGATTGCAGATATTTTCGCAAAAAATGGAAATATAATCCAGTCGGATGTACTTGGCGTACGCCTGGAGGCGGACGCACTTTGCGGGTATATCAAAGAGTGGAATATCAATGGTGAAAAAGTAACTCTAAGTGTCGAAAAGCAATAACAACCAGAAGGAGGACACCAATGAAAAATCAAATATTCGAAAAAGAGGCATTTATCAGGAGTGTAAAAGACGATGTAAAAAATCTGTACCGCAAGACTCTTGATGAGGCCAGCCAGCAGGAAATTTACCAGGCTGTGGCTCATACCGTTAAGGATGTAATCATAGATAACTGGCTGGCGTCCCAGAAAACTTTTGATAAAGAAGATCCAAAGATTGTTTATTATATGTCGATGGAATTTCTGATGGGCCGTGCGCTGGGCAACAACCTGATTAATTTAACCGCTTATCAGGAAGTGATGGAGGCATTAAAAGAAATCGGACTGGATTTAAATGTGATTGAGGATCAGGAACCAGACCCGGCACTGGGCAACGGCGGCCTTGGAAGACTTGCCGCCTGCTTTCTGGAATCCCTGACCACGCTTGGCTATCCGGCATATGGCTGTGGAATCCGTTACCGTTATGGTATGTTCCGTCAGGAGATCCGGGACGGCTACCAGATTGAGGCGCCGGATAACTGGCTGAAAGACGGTTATCCGTTTGAACTGCGCAGACCGGAATACAGTTATGAAGTAAAATTTGGCGGCTATGTGCGTACGGAAAATAATGCGGATGGCAGGACCAGATTCGTCCATGAAGGCTATCAGTCTGTTAAGGCGATTCCATACGATATGCCGATTGTGGGTTATAACAACAATATGGTAAATACGCTGATGATCTGGGATGCGGAACCAATGGAGGTCTTCGAGCTGAATTCCTTTGACAAAGGAGATTACCATAAAGCGGTAGAGCAGGAAAATCTGGCCAGAAACCTGGTGGACGTGCTGTATCCGTGCGACGATCATATCGCCGGCAAAGAGCTCAGGTTAAAACAGCAGTATTTCTTTGTGTCTGCTTCCCTGCAGAGAGCTATATCCAAATTTAAGAAAAATCACGACGATATCCGCACCCTGCCGGATAAAGTGGCAGTACAGCTGAACGATACCCATCCGACGCTGGCGGTGGCAGAGCTGATGCGTCTTCTGATGGATGTGGAAGGTCTGGGATGGGATACAGCCTGGGAGATTACCACAAAGACCTGTGCCTACACCAACCATACGATTATGGCGGAAGCGCTGGAAAAATGGCCGATTGAGATTTTCTCCAGACTGCTTCCGAGAATTTACCAGATCGTTGAGGAAATTAACCGCAGATTTATTTTACAGATCCAGGCTAAATTTCCAAATGATCATAACAGAATCCAGAAAATGGCCATTATTTATGACGGACAGGTAAAAATGGCTCATCTGGCAATTGCGGCAGGTTATTCTGTCAATGGTGTGGCAAGGCTTCATACGGAAATCTTAAAGAATGAGGAATTAAAGGATTTCTATGAGATGTTTCCGGAGAAGTTCAACAACAAGACAAACGGGATCACACAGCGGAGATTTCTGCTCCACGGCAATCCATTACTGGCAGACTGGGTAACCGCCCATATCGGCACAGACTGGATTACTAATCTTTCACACATGAAACGCCTTGCGATCTACGCATCAGATGAAAAGGCGCAGCATGAATTTATGAATATAAAATACCAGAATAAACAGCGTCTGGCAAAATATATTCTGGAACATAACGGAATTGAGGTAGATCCACGGTCTATCTTTGACGTACAGGTGAAGCGTCTGCATGAGTACAAACGCCAGCTGATGAACATTCTGCATGTTATGTATCTGTATAACAAGATCAAAGAACATCCGGAAATGGAATTTATTCCACGGACATTTATCTTTGGCGCCAAGGCAGCGGCCGGATACAGAACTGCAAAGCTTACGATTAAGTTAATCAACAGCGTGGCAGACGTGATTAATAATGACCGGAGTATCAATAATAAAATCAAAGTTGTATTTATTGAAGATTACCGGGTATCCAATGCGGAATGGATTTTCGCGGCGGCGGATGTGTCTGAGCAGATTTCTACCGCTTCCAAAGAAGCCTCAGGTACAGGTAACATGAAGTTTATGTTAAATGGCGCCCTGACAATTGGAACGATGGACGGTGCGAATGTGGAAATGGTAGAAGAGATGGGCGAAGAAAATGCCTTTATCTTTGGTATGAGTTCAGATGAAGTCATCGGACACGAACAGCGCCGTGATTATAATCCGATGGAAATATTTAACAGTGACGCAGAAATCCGTCAGGTACTGATGCAGCTGATTAACGGATTTTATTCCCACAATGATACAGAGCAGTTCCGCAGTCTGTATGATTCGCTGCTGAATACAAACTGTACCCAGTATGCGGACAGATATTTTGTACTGAAAGACTTCCGTGCATACGCACAGGCACAGGAGCGTGTCATGGAGGCTTATAAAGATGAAAGCCGCTGGGCACGGAGCGCCATACTCAATGTGGCCAATGTCGGGAAGTTTTCTTCTGACCGTACGATTGAAGAATATGTGCGGGATATCTGGCATCTGAGAAAACTGCATGTGGAGATGCCGGTGGAAAAATAACGCAGGGATTAAACAGATAATAATGTAAAACAGATAAAAGCAGGGCAGCCGGGGAGCAGCCCTGCTTTTTACTCTATAGGAAAGAACGTCCGATAGAGTAAAACTCTCTGGGAGGATCGCCTGCGCTGAAAAGGAAACTGCAGCCGGATACTTTTTTATCTTATATTGTTAAGAAAGGAGCAGTAATGACTGAGCTGGAAAAATATTATAATAAATTCTGTGAGGATAAACGCTTAAAGAGCCGTCACGGACAGGTGGAATATATTATTACAATGAAATATATACATAAATATCTGGAAGGAATGGAGCATCCAAAGATACTGGATGTGGGAGCGGGAACCGGACGTTACAGCGTGGCGCTGGCAGATGAAGAATATGATGTAACCGCAGTGGAGCTGGTAAAATATAATCTGGGTATACTAAAATCTAAAGGCAGCGCAGTCAGGGCATATCAGGGTAATGCCCTGGATTTATCCCGTTTCGGGGCAGATAGTTTTGATATGACGCTGGTATTGGGTCCCATGTATCATCTGTATCAGATGGAAGATAAGGTACAGGCGCTACGGGAAGCAAAACGTGTGACGAAGCCCGGAGGTTACGTTCTGGCAGCTTACTGTATGAATGAATATGGTGTACTGATATACGGATTCCGGGATCAGAATGTAAAGGAATGTCTGGCGGATGGAAGGCTGGACGAGAATTATCACTGTGTCTCGCAGCCGGAAGATCTGTATGATTATATCAGGATGGAAGATATTGATATGATTAATGAAACTGCTGGTCTGGAACGTATACAGATCATCGCACCAGACGGCCCGGCCAATTATATGCGCCAGGCGCTGCGTACGATGGATGAAGAAACATTTGAACTGTTCATCCGGTATCAGATGAGTGTATGCGAACGACAGGATCTGATTGGAGCCAGTGGACATACAGTAGATATATTACGAAAATACATTTAAGAATACATTAGTGGCAACCAGTACCTGTACGCTCCGTGGTTTTAATACGATCGTGTGGTTCTGGACTTTTTGTGGCTGTGGCAGTACACTCTGTTTCTGCCAGGTATCTACGACAACCGTCCAGCGCATGGTTGGAGGTAGCTGCGGCAGATGCTGGGTAACATCTTCCCAGTAGGAATTAATGGCCAGAAATACAATATCGTCAGAGCCGTTTTTTTCATTCTTTCCGGCGAACATGACGCCGATCACATGGGAATCCCACTGGTAATCAGAATTCCAGGCCTGTGCTTCATGCAGACTGACAGACGGAAATCCTACGGAGCTTTCTGACGTATTCCGGCGGATAACAGCATGGGATTTCCGGAACTGGATCATATAGCTAAAAAATGAAAACAGATTTTTATTTTTTTCCAATAAGGACCAGTCCAGCCAGGAGATCATATTATCCTGACAGTAGGCGTTGTTATTTCCATACTGGGTATTTCCGAATTCGTCTCCGGCAAGGAACATCGGGGTTCCACGGCTGCATAGTAAAACCGCGCAGGCATTTTTGATCATCCGCTCCCGCAGATCAAGAATTTCCGGGCTGGTTGTGTCGCCTTCCACGCCGCAGTTCCAGCTCAGATTGTTATCGCTGCCATCTGTATTATTCCAGCCGTTTGCCTCATTGTGTTTCTGGTTATAAGCATAGAGATCATACATGGTAAAGCCGTCATGGCAGGTAATAAAATTCACGGAAGCATTATGTCCCCTGGTAAGCGGATCGTATAAATCGGCAGAACCGGTGATACGTCTTGCGGCAATTCCCGCCGTATCAGAATCCCCTTTCAGGAAGCTGCGAATATCATCCCGGTAGCGCCCGTTCCATTCCGCAAAACGTTTCCAGGAAGGAAAACTTCCCACCTGATAAAGGCCGCCGGCATCCCAGGCCTCTGCGATCAGTTTTGTGTCGCCCAGAATCGGATCAAATGCCAGACGCTGGATCAGCGGCGGTTTGCTCATCGGAGAACCATCTTCATTTCGTCCAAGGATGGAAGCAAGATCGAAACGGAACCCGTCTACCCGGTAGGAGGTTACCCAGTAACGGAGGCATTCTGTAATCATTTCCTGTACGATCGGGTGGTTGCAGTTTAAGGTATTGCCGCAGCCGCTGTAATTATAGTATTCGCCGTTTGGCATCAGCATATAATAAATGTTATTATCAAATCCTTTGAAGGAGAAAAACGGTCCGTTTTCATTTCCTTCCGCAGTATGGTTAAAGACGACATCTAATATAACTTCAATTTCATTTTCATGAAGCGCTTTGATCAGCTGCTTTAACTCCGTACCTTCACGATTGTACTCGATACCGCCGCAGTAGCTGGTATTTGGGGAAAAGAAGCTGACGGTATTGTAACCCCAGTAGTCGATCAGGTCCTGTCCGTTATAGGTGCGCAGGGAACCGGTTTCGTCAAATTCAAATATAGGCATTAGTTCCACGGCATTTACACCGAGCTCTTTCAGGTACGGTATTTTTTCTGTCAGTGCGGCAAAGGTGCCGGGTTTTGCCTGAAGTGAACCATCTGCCATGGAAAATCCCCGGACATGCAGTTCATAGATAATCAGGTCTTCCATCGGGATTTTTGGATGGACTAATGTGCCCCAGTCAAAATCGTCTTTTACTACCCTGGCTTTGTAAAAACGGTTCTGTGTTTCACGATTGCCCCAGATACTCTGGCCGGTGACAGCTTTGGCATATGGGTCAAGCAGATTTTTTGTAGGATCAAAGATCAGGCCGCAGTCTGGTTCGTAAGGGCCGTCTATCCGGTAGGCATACTCAAATTCTTCGATATTAAGTTTGAATACGATCATGGAATATACGTTACCGATCCGGTAATTATCCGGAAACTTTAAGATCGCATAAGGTTCGTCTTCCTGACGGTGGAACAGCAGCAGCTCGCAGGATGTGGCATGATTGGAATGTACAGTAAAGTTTACGCCGCCCGGAATGGCGGTTGCCCCGTTGATGTCATAAAAGCCGGGACGTACATCATAGCCGGATACATTGTCAAAAGGTATTAAGTGGATTCTGTTTAATGGTAATGGATTCATGGGTCACCTCATTTCGTTGAATTTATATAGGAATTATAATCCTAAAAGATTGTTTTGTAAAGCAGACCGGGCCTATTCGTTACGACAAACACCCGGGTCTTTGACAGTTCCATAACGCAAAAAGTATCTATAGGCCGCATAAAGCCTG